>NZ_MUNW01000037.1 GCF_002002725.1 Sinorhizobium sp. A49
TCCCCCCCCCATCAGCGTCGCTGCAGCCCCTTGCGATCGGCTGCCTCCGCGGCGCGCAAAGGAGAATGTCCATGTCCCAGTCCATCGGTATCATCGGATCCGGCAATATCGGATCGGCCTTCGCCCGAGCGCTCGCCAGAGCGTCGATCCCCGCAACCATCGCCAACAGTCGCGGCCCGGAAAGCCTCAAGGCACTCACAGGTGAACTCGCACCCTACATCACCGCCGGCACGCGGGAGGAGGCGGCAAGCGCCGATATCGTGCTGGTTGCCGTCAACTGGTCGAAGCTGCCGACGGCACTTGCTGGTCTGCCCGAGTGGAACGGCCGCATCGTCATCGACGCGAACAACCCGATCGAGGCGCCGCTGTTCAAGCTGGCCGAGCTTGATGGCCGGCTTTCGAGCGATATCGTCGCCGACCTCGTGCCAGGCGCCCGCGTCGTCAAGGCCTTCAACCATCTGCAGGCACAGCTCGTCTCGAGCGACCCGAAGGCCGAAGGTGGCAGCCGCGTGCTGTTCTTCTCCGGTGACGACGAGACTGCAAAGGCCGAGGTCGCCCGGCTGATCGACCGCCTCGGCTTCTTCGGCATCGACCTCGGCTCGCTTGCGGTTGGCGGCAGGCTCGCGCAGTTCCCGGGCGGGCCGCTGCCGGCGCTCAACCTCGTCAAGTTCGGCTGAGAGCGCGCAACGGCGGCCTCTCCAACTATCGACCGAGGCCGATATCCTTCGGCGGATATTTCCGCAGGGTCGCCGCATGTCCCTTCATCTCTGCCGCCATGGAGGCGAGGAAGGCATTCATGCGGTGACCGACCGGATACTGCTCCTTCGGATCGATGTAGAGATTGAACAGCCACGGAGCGAGCCCGACATCGCTGATCGTCGTCATGTCGATGTTCAGCCACTGGGCGTGTTCTTCCACCACCTTCACGTGGATCTTGTACTCGTACATGCGCATGGCCATCAGGTTGTGCTCGGACCAGATATAGACCTTCTCGCGATTGGAGCGGCCGTCGTCGGCAAGCAGGAAGGACGTCTGATCGATGCCGTCGATGTAGCGGTCGGTCGGAGTTTTCTCGGCCGCACCGGCGACATGCAGCGAGGTGTTGAAAAGATCCATGAGATCGAAGAGGTCGTCGCTCTGGCGGCCCGGCTCGATCATGCCTTTCCAGTAGGCGATACCGGGAACGCGCACGCCGCCTTCCCATGCGGACGCCTTGGCGCCACGGAAGGGCGTGTAGCCCGCATCCGGCCAGCTATCCAGTTGCGGACCATTGTCCGACGTGACGAAGATGAACGTGTTTTCCAAGACGCCTGCGGCATCGAGTGCTGCAACGATTTCGCCGATATAGGCATCGACCTCGACGACATCGTCCTTGTACGGATACTTGCTGGCGCTCTTTCCCTCGAACGCCTTCGAGGCGAAGTTGTCGGCATGCACCTTCATGAAGGCGTGCTCGAGGAAGAAGGGAGCGCCGCCCGACGCCAGCTCCTTGATCTTCTTTACGCTGAATTCCTTCGTCATCCGGTCGCCTTCGGCCATCGTCTCGATGCTGTCGATCTTGACGACGTCGGATGTCTCGCCGCCCTTGAAGCCGTGGACGAGGCTGTCGCTGGAGCCGGTGCGGCGAAGCATTTCAAGCCGCTCCGGATTGAGGACGAGGTCCGGATAGCGGCGCTTGTCGACGCTCTGGCTGATTTCCTTCTCGGCCTCGTAGAAACCGTAGAATTCGTCGAACCCGATATCGTGCGGGCGCATGCCTTCCGCCGCGCCGACATGCCATTTTCCCGACAGCACGGTCTTGTATCCGGCCTCTCCGAGCAGCTTCGGCAGCGAGATCTCGTCCGCCCAGGGGTTCTTTGTGATCTTGTCACCTGCCAGGATCGGCCGTGTCAGGCCGGTGCGGATTGGCAGCCGGCCGGTGAGGATCGCCGAGCGCGTCGGCGTGCAGGTCGGCTGGGAATAGGCAGAGGTGAGCTTCAGGCCTTCTGCCGCCAGCCGGTCCATATTCGGCGTTGCGGCGCCTATCGCCGCGCCGCCGCCATAGGCGCCGGGATCGCCATAGCCCATGTCGTCGACGACGAGCCAGACGATGTTCGGCCGCTTGCCCATCCTGTCGAAGAGCGCATCAAGCTTCTTCTGCGCCGCACCGGCTTGTTCGGAGTGCACCAGCGCGGGCTCCATGCTTTCGCTGACCCGCTCTGCCTTGCTCAGCACTGATTGGGAGAGCGCAAAGCTTGGGATTGCCGCCAGCACCGCGGTCTGCAGCACCAGGGCTCGGAGTTTCTTCAGGTTCATGCCGCATTCTCCCCTTTGCCATTTTGCCTGCCGGGTCCGACGGCTCGATGCCGCGATCGGCCCTGGGGTTCCAGGCACGTCGTTCCCGGGAAATTCGAGGCGCTCGACCACTCTAGTGGGTGAGTTCCACATGCACTTCATCGATCTTGCCGTTGAACGCGAAGGGGCGTTTGTCGGCATAGGTCTGCGAGACCGGAGAGCCGAGGTCGACGCCCACGTCGAAGGATTCCGTGGCGGTGAAGGCTGCGGGAACCGTCCGCGCGATCGTGGTGCGCGCCGCCTCCTTGCCGTCGATTGCGATCACGACTTCGGCGGGTCCGGCGGGTTTCGGGATCGAGGTCGAGATCTGGATCAGATGCTTGCCTGCCGGGATCTTGTCCGTGCGCGCCTGGTAATTCTCGATGATCATCATGTTGTATTCGTAGACTAGGTGACCATCGTCCATGTAGACGCTGAGGCCGCCGCCGGCGCCGCCGACCGCGTAGAGCACGCCGCTGGCATTTTCGGACAGATCCACGTCGATTGTCACGTTGTTGCTCTCCCGCCCGACGCCAGGCGCTGCAAACTCCGGCATGCGGCGCGTGTTCTGGCTGAACGTCCACTTGTCGTAGGACGATTTGATCCGGTCTTGCGGATGCAGGCGCAGCCAGTTTCCGGCACCGATCGGGAAGTCCTTGTTCTCCTCGGCAAGTTCGAGGAAGCGCTTCTTCAGTTTCTCAAGCTGGTCCGGGTTCTTGGCTGCCAGATCGGTCGCCTGCGAGAAGTCGTTCCTCACGTTGTAGAGTTCCCATTCGTCCTTGGCTGAATCCCAGGTGGCGAGGCGCTTGGCGGAGCCTGGCGTGTCCCAGGGAATGAACGGTCCGGGGACACCGGCAAACCAGCCGTCGAGATAGATGCCGCGGCTGCCGTTGTTGTCGAAGAACTGTTCCTTCTTCTGCGACGGCGCATCCGCATTGGTAAAGGTCGAAGCAAGGCTGGTGCCGTCGATCGGCAATTGCTCGTAGCCGTTCACCATCTGCGGCGGCTTGATCTTCAGAATGTCGTAGATGGTCGGCGCGATATCGACGACGTGCTGGAACTGCCTGCGGACCTTGCCGTCATGCTTGATCTGCCCGGGCCAGGAAACGACCATCGGGTTGCGCGTGCCGCCGAAATAGGCGCCCATCAGCTTGGTGCCCTTGAAAGGCGTGCCGCCGGCCCAGGCCCAGCCGGCGTGATACATGTTGTCGGTCTTGCCGGTGCCGAGCGCAGCCAGCCCGCCAATCCTGTCAAGCGCCTGGATCTGCTGCTCGACGGTGTTGGCGATGTTGTTCTGGGCCAGAAGTTCGCTGATCGAGCCCTGCTGGCCCTCCGCGCTCGAGCCGTTGTCGCCGAAGATGTAGAAGATCAGCGTATTTTCGCGAAGGCCGCGTTGTTCCATGCCGTCTATCAGGCGGCCGACTTGGGCGTCGGTGTGCTCGACAAAACCGGCGAACACCTCCATCAGGCGCTCCTGGAATGGGCGCTGGGCTTCAGGAATGCTGTCCCACGACGCCATGGTGGGGTCGCGTTCGGTCAGCTTCGTGTCAGGGGGGATAATCCCCATTTCCAGCTGGCGCTTGAAGGTGCGCTCGCGATAGGCGTCCCAGCCGCTATCGAACTTGTCCTTGTACTTGTCGGCCCATTCCGGAAAGACATGATGTGGGCCATGCACGCCGCCGGGCGCCCAATACATCAGGAAGGGCTTCTGGGGATCGAAGGCGCGATAGTTGTCGAGCCAGGTCAGGGCTTTGTCGGCCAGATCCTCGGTCAGGTGGTATTTCGGGTCGTCATGCGGTGGCTCGACAGCGTCGAAATTCTCCGTCAGCCGCGGTTCCCATTGCGATGTCTCGCCACCCAGGAAGCCGTAAAAATGCTCGAACCCATAGGCGTTCGGCCAACGGTCCTTCGGGCCGATCGCCGTGGTTTCGATCGCCGGCGTGTTGTGCCATTTGCCGAATGCGGAGGTGTGGTAGCCATAATTCTTCAACACTTCCGCGACGGTCGCCGCCGTCTTCGGGATAACGCCGGTATAGCCGTCGAAGGCGACGGCGCGTTCGGCGATGGTGCCTGAGCCCACGCGGGTATGATTGCGGCCCGTCAGAAGGGATGCGCGGGTCGGCGAGCAGATCGACGTGGTGTTGAAGCCGGTAAAGCTGATGCCTTCGGCAGCGAGCTTCGACAGTGTCGGGGTGCGAACCTCGCCGCCGAATGTTTCCGAAACACCGAAGCCGACGTCGTCGAGAAGAACGATCAGGATGTTGGGGGCACCGTCGGGCAGCCGGCTCGGTGCGGCGGGCCACTGCATCGTCGAATCCTGCAGCCGCGGCTTCGCAACGCCCTTCATCGGCTCGGCCGGGAACGGCAGCACGGAGCCATCGGCGGGGGCAGATTGTCCATGGGCCGGTAGCGCCAATGCCGAGAGCGATAAGGCGAGGGACAGGGTGAGCGGCAGGAGCGGCCTTCCTGCAGCGCTCCCGAAACGCAGGCCTCTGGATGGCGACATTGCATTCCTCCAAGTTGAAAGCAGGCGGCGGTATTTTCAATCGCGGAATCCGGCATGAAATGCGGCAATCAAATGCTCTTCGAGCGCACCCCAGTGAAGGGGGACCATCTGGCGTTTCTTCGCGAATGCCAGCGCGCCTTTCAGTTCGAAGCCAACAGGCACACCAACGCTTTTCGCGCCATCTCATCAGGTCGATGTGGCGGGGAAGCGCCTGATGAATCAGTCGCGCCAACCCCGCAAGCGTTCGCCAATGCATCAAACCATCATGGGCATCCGACGTTACGTTGTCCTTCGACCTTCTCCGGGCTAAATATTGAAACCTTCGCCGAAAAGCGCCAGTACGTTACAGTAAACATCGACGTTACAGCGGATGTGCTTGGGGTGCCGCGCCCGCGGACATGATATTCGCCGGCTAGTCGGATGCCGGCCGGTGCCGACCCGCTGTTCATGCGTTCGACATTGAAGGGGGTGCCATGCGTTTGAACCAGGTGACGGTGACGATGCCGGATCTTGATGCGGGGTGGGCTTTCTACGGCACGCTCGGGCTGCAGCCGATCGTCGATGCGCGGCCGCATTATGTGCGCTTCGTCTGCCCTGATGGGGGCAGTTCGTTTTCGCTGCATCAGGGCGAGGCAACAGGTGGCGGGACCACCGTCTATTTCGAGTGTAACGACCTGGATCTGGCCGTCAGTCGTCTGATCGAGGCCGGCATCCTGTTTGCCAGCAGCCCCGCCGACAAGAGCTGGCTCTGGCGGGAGGCCGAAGTCTTCGATCCGGCCGGCAACCGCATCGTTCTCTATTTCGCCGGAACCAACAGGCTTGATCCGCCTTGGCGGGTGCCGGCGACGGCAGCCCAGTGAACCTGCGCGTGCCGCGGGGATGCACGTTCGGCCCAGCGGCGCGGCAGTCTCGCATCTGCGCGGTGCGCCGCCAATAACCGGCTTCTTCCCATTCGCAGCGGCACCATTTCCGTTTGTCTTTTTGCGCTGCACAAGATAGAGGTTTGCAGCCAAATTTTGTGCAATTGCCTTTTCGCGGAGCGGGCCAAGCGCCAGATGCCGCGGGGCGGGGCGCGATCGGCGCCTTCGCGGATTGGAGGGTCCGGATTTGAAGACCATCACCACCATTGCCGAGCTGCGCGCAGCCCTTGCCGAACACCGGCGGGCGGGCAGGACGGTCGGGCTCGTGCCGACCATGGGCTATCTTCATGTCGGCCATATGGAACTTGTGCGACGCGCGCGTGAAGACAACGACGTCGTCGTTGCCAGCATCTTCGTGAATCCGCTGCAGTTCGGCCCCAACGAAGACCTCAGCAAATATCCGCGCGATCTCGCGCGCGACCAGGCGATGCTGGAGGAGGGCGGCGTCGACTTCCTGTTTTCGCCTGACGTGTCCGACATGTATCCGCGCCCGATGGAAACGGTGGTCGATGTTCCGAAGCTTGGCTCCGAGCTCGAAGGCTCGGTGCGTCCCGGCCATTTTGCCGGCGTGTCGACTGTCGTCACCAAGCTGTTCAACATCGTGCAGGCGGACCGTGCCTATTTCGGCGAGAAGGATTTCCAGCAGCTGCAAATCATCCGCCGCATGGTCGAAGATCTCGCTCAGCCTGTTTCCGTCATCGGCGTGCCGACGGTGCGCGAAGCCGACGGGCTCGCCTGTTCGTCGCGCAATGTCTATCTGACGACAGAAGAACGCCAGGCGGCGGCCATCGTGCCGAGGGCGCTTGCCGAGGCCGAGCGCCTCATCGCTTCCGGGATCACCGACGCTGCCGAAGTGGAAAAGGCGGTTACCGCCTTTCTCTCGACCGAGCCGCTCGCCCGGCCCGAAGTCGTGGCGCTGCGCGACCCCGACACGCTCGAAACCATTCACGAGGTCGGCGACAAGCCGGTCCTCCTGTTGCTCTTCGTCCGCTTCGGCACGACGAAGCTGCTCGATAACCGCGTGATTGCGTCCAAATCCGCACGTTTTGCAAAGGTTGCCTGAGAATGAGCGTACAATCCACCAAACGCCGCCTGAGCCCCGCCAGCATCGAAGCACTGAAGGGCGAACGCCCGATCGTCAGCCTGACGGCCTATACGACGCCGATCGCCCGGCTGCTCGATCCGCATGTCGATTTCCTGCTGGTCGGCGATTCGCTCGGCATGGTGCTCTACGGTCTCGACACCACCGTCGGCGTCACGCTCGACATGATGATCGCCCATGGCCAGGCGGTCATGCGCGGTTCGGAGCGCTCCTGCATCGTCATCGACCTGCCGTTCGGCTCCTATCAGGAATCGAAGGAACAGGCCTTCCGCAGCGCAGCGCGCATCCTGAAGGAAACCGGCTGTAGCGCGGTGAAGCTCGAAGGTGGCGCCGAGATGGCCGAGACCGTCGATTTCCTCGTCAGCCGCGGCATTCCGGTCCTCGGCCATGTCGGCCTGATGCCGCAGCTCGTCAACACCACCGGCGGCTATCGCTCGGTCGGTCGCAACGAGAAGGAAGTGGCGAAAATCCGTCGCGACGCCAAGGCGATCGACGATGCCGGCGCCTTTGCGATCGTCGTCGAAGGCACTGTCGAGCCGGTTGCCCGCGAGATCACCGGCGAGTTGCGCTCGCCGACCATCGGCATCGGCGCGTCGCCGGCCTGCGACGGCCAGATCCTCGTCTCCGACGACATGCTGGGCCTCTTCAACGACTTCAAGCCGCGCTTCGTCAAGCATTTTGCCGAGCTGGCGCCGGCGATTTCGAAGGCTGCCGAAGAATATGCGGCCGAAGTGAAGGCGCGCAGCTTCCCAGGCATCGAGCATACGTTCCAGGTCAAGCGCTAAGGCGTTCCGCCTTCACGCGGCCCGTGCCGACTGAAGGCACGGCGCTTGTGACTTGGGGGTGCAGGCCCATGCGGCCTGCGCCCCGTCCCGCCGGGGACTCCGCATGGGTCTCGGATCTACCTGGCGACTGTCGGGAAAAGCGATGTCGGCGGTGACGATTTACCCGCACTTGCCGGCCCAGTGCGCATTTCATTCAAGCCTGCCGCCGCCAGGCATCATAAAATTCAATCATTGTATAAGCGCAATTGAATTGTTGGGCAGGGGCGAAGCGCCTATCTGTCCGGCACAGTACGACAGCCGTGCACGCCTTGGGGCGCGCGACGACCGTTACATCAAGTTTGAAATGCTGCATGTCGCCTTGATCGAGCTCGATCGAAGGCCGCATGCCGCGGGCGCCGAGACCTGGCGCCGCGGGAGGAACCCATGAGAAAAGACGAATTCTGGGAGGGCGTGCGCGGCGGCTTCCCGATCATGCTGGCCGCTTCGCCGTTCGGCGCGCTGTTCGGTGCGCTCGCGGTCGACAATGGCTTTACCATCGCCGACACCGTGTTCATGAGCGCGACGGTCTATGCCGGCGCCAGCCAGATGGTCGGCATCGAGCTCTTCGGCAACCATGTCCAGCCCTGGCTGGTGGTGCTTTCGGTGTTTGCCGTCAACTTCCGCCATGTGCTCTATTCCGCCTCTATCGCCAAATACATCCGGCATTTCACCCCAATCCAGAAGTTTTTCGCCTTCTTCCTGCTCGTCGATCCGCAGTATGCCGAGACGGAAAAGCGTGGCGAGCGCGGCCTGCCGGTGACCTTTCCCTGGTATCTCGGCTTCGGGCTGGTGATCTATTTCCCCTGGATCTTCAACACGCTGCTTGGCGCGATCTTCGGCCAGATGATCGGCGACCCCAAGGCGATCGGCCTCGATGTGCTCCTGCCGATCTACTTCCTCGGCCTGGTCATGGGCTTCCGCAAGCGCGATCGCTTCCTGCCGATCGTCGCCGTTTCGGCCGTCGCCTCCGTCGCCGGCATGCATTTCGTCGGCTCGCCCTGGCATGTCAGCATCGGGGCACTGGCGGGCGTTTTGCTCGCCGCCTGCCTGCCGCCGACCGGGGCCGTGGCGGCACCGCCCGTCGCCATCGAGAAGGAGGCCTGAGCATGGATCCGCAACACCTCAATCTCATCTACCTCATCATCGCGGCAGCCGTTGCCACCTTCGTCACCCGCATCGGCGGCTATGTGCTCATCACCCAGATGAAGCAGATCCCGCCGCGGCTGGAGGCGGCGCTGAACGCCGTTCCGGCGGCGGTGCTGACGACGCTGGTCGCGCCCGCCTTCGTCTATGGCGGCTTCGACGTGGCCGTCTCGATGTTCGTCGCTTTCGCCATTGCGCTCGGGCTCAACCTTTCCACCCTGCGTATGCTGGTCATCGGCTGGGTGGTGGTGATGCTGCTTCGGCATCTGGTGCTTTAAGAGCGCAGCGATTACCGAAAGGGAAGCGTTGCCACGGCTTCCAATATTTCTGGTTCGGTGAATTGGGCCGGGGATCGCCGGTTCTTCCCTCATTTCTGTGCTTGTCACAGAAATCCAGTAGCCCAAGTCCTTGGGCTGGAGAGTCTTTCGCCCCGACGGACGTCGGGGCGCTGGATCCCCGCCACAAGGGCGAGGATGAGGAGAATGGGGTGGCCTTTTCGCGGCAACGTGCACGTCAAGGCTGGCCCGAAAAACAAATGTGCCGCGGTTCTGATGAGCCGCGGCGTTTTCTTTTGGACGACGACCCGGCGCAAGCGCCGGGCGCCGCCTTTAGCGCGTCAGCGCCTCGGTCGCGGCCTTCAGCCAGTTGCGGGTCTCGTCGCTGACCAGGAGCGGCATCAGCTTTTCACGCGTCTCGGCGTGGTAGGCGTTGAACCAGGCCAGTTCCTCGTCGGTCAGGAGCGCCGGCAGCACCAGGCGGCGGTCGATCGGGCAGTAGGTGATCGTGTCGAAGCCGAGCATGGGCAAGTCGCCGCCGGCGATCTCTTCGGCCGGCTCGACGACAACAAGGTTTTCGATGCGGATGCCGAAGGCGCCGGGACGGTAGTAGCCCGGCTCGTTCGAGAGGATCATGCCGGGCAGCAGTTCCTGGGTGGAAAGCCGGGCGATGCGCTGCGGGCCCTCGTGCACCGAGAGATAGGAGCCGACGCCGTGGCCGGTGCCGTGCGCGTAGTCGGCGCCCGCCTTCCAGAGCGCGATGCGCGCCAAGGGGTCGAGGTCGACGCCGCGCGTGCCCTTGGGGAAGCGCGCGGTGCTGATGGCGATCATGCCCTTCAGCACCAGGGTGAAGAAGCGCTTCTGCTCCTCCGGAACCGCACCGATCGCCACCGTGCGGGTGATGTCGGTGGTGCCGTTGATATATTGCGCGCCGGAATCGATCAGGAACATCGTGCCTGCCTCGATGGCGCGGTCGGTTTCGGTCGTCACGCGGTAATGCATGATCGCCGCATGGGAGCCGGCGCCGGAGATCGTGTCGAAGGAAATGTCCTTGAGCGGGTTCTGCATGCGCTCGCCGACAGTGGCGCGGGCCGCTTCCAGCTGGTTGGCAGCACCGATCTCGGTGACTGTGCCGGGTTCGGCCTTATCGAGCCAGGCAAGGAATTCGACCATGGCGGCGCCATCCTGCAGATGGGCGCGGGTCGAGCCCTCGATCTCGGCCTTGTTCTTCTGGGCGCGGGGCAGGCGGGCCGGATCGACGGCCTCGACCACCTTGCCGCCGTTGCCGCGGATCAGCTGGGAAATGGCAAACGAAGCGAGATCCGGGTCGAGCATGACGGCAGCACCCGCAGCACCGAGCGCCTTCAGCCGATCGTCGAAGGTCGAGGGCGCTGCGATCTCGGCGATCTGGGTGAGATAGGCTTCCTGCTCGATGCCGGCCTTGCGCTTGTCGAGGAAGATCTCGGCGCGGCCATCGGTGTGGATGATGGCGCGGGCCAGCGGATGCGGTGTGTGCGGCACGTCGGTGCCGCGGATGTTGAAGGTCCAGGCGACGGAGGAGGGGTCGGTCAAGACGACGGCGCTGGCGCCGGCCTTGCCGAGGCCGGCGGCGATGGTCGCGATCTTGTCCTTGGCCAGTTCGCCGGCCTGTTCGATCGGCTGGATGGAAACACGGCCGAGCGGGGCTGCCGGGCGTCCGGTCCAGATGCGGTCGAGCGGGTTATGGTCGAGGAAGACCAGCGAACCGCCGAGGGTGGCCAGTGCCTTTTCCAGCCGGCGCACTTCGGCGCCGGTGTGCAGCCACGGGTCGATGCCGAGCTTGAAGCCCTTGGTGCCGTTGTTTTCCAGCCAGAGATGCGGCGGCTCGCCGATGAGGTCGCCGCCGGTAAAGACGCTACCATCGACCTGTTCCTTCAACTGGGTGACGTAACGTCCATCGACGAACACGACGGCCTGACTCTGCGTGATGAGGGCGACGCCGGCAGAGCCGGTAAAGCCGGTCAGCCAGGACAGCCGCTCCGACGAAGCAGGCACGTACTCGCCCTGGAATTCGTCGGCACGCGGCACGAGAAAGCCGTCGATGCCGAGGCTGGCGAAGGACGCGCGCAAGGCTTGCGCGCGCTCCTTGCCAAACTGGGGCGTAGAGGTGACTTCAAAGGACTGAAACATGAGGGATTTCCGGTAGATTGGGCGGAGAACCGCGGGAAAGATGGGCGATCTTAGCGGAAAGCCCCCTTGGGAGGAAAGAGGCGAGATCCTGCCCACCAATTGCGCGGCAAGGCGTGCACAGAATTAGAGGGCAATTGCTCATTCACCATACATATGCGCTTTGTGCATGGCTCCTATGCCAAGAAGCCGCTATCTCTATCGGAATAATAGTTTATAAGCCGCCTCAACGAACACGGACGAACATCCGGTGGTTCAAAAGCCTGCAGTTCCGAGAATAGTTGATCATTCTGTTCTCCTCCTCCCTCAAGGGTGGTCAGCTTCGGAACGGTAGACGCCCGCTCGAGCGCTCCTCCTCCTCAGGCTCGCGGGCATGGTTCGGTCTCAAGCCGAACCAGCAGGCGATGCCCCTGGCATCGCCTTTGTTTCGAAGGGCCGCCCGTCATGATGGACGTGGCGGCCTTTTCGTTTTTCCGGTTTGGTTGGTCTCGGCTGCAGGACGCCGTCGTTTCGTTCGGCATCAGTTTTTGCGCGTGGAGCCCGAATCCGGCTTAAGGCTTTCCGTCGGGAGAGGGGCCTTTCACAGTGCGGACGCGCCGTGGCTGGATTCCTGTGACAAGCACAGGAATGAGGGAGAGGAGGGACGGCTTGGATGACGATGTAGGGCTGTTACCGGGGACAAGGAGCAGGGTCAGTGAGCCGATGTAGGCCCATTGCTCTTCGGCAAATCTCTGGAAGCTACCGCAGGGCCGCATGCATTCGACCATCGTGAAGAGCAGCCAGCGCGCCCAAAACTCAACCCTCATTCCTGTGCTTGTCACAGGAATCCAGCCGTGCGGCGTCGGCCGCGCGAAGAGACATACTTGGGACGGGCACGTCACAGTTCTTCAGGCCATCAGGCGAAGGCCTGTGACTGAGCCGCTGGCAGCTCATTTCTCCAGGTGGATCGTGACCCAGCCGTTGCGCCAGATGGTGCGCACGTGGCGCAGGTGCTGGCCGTTATAGTGGGCAAGCACCTTCCAGCGCTGTTCGGCGAGAATGCCCGACAGGATCACCGAGCCGCCGGGTGCGAGGTTGGCGGTCAGATGCGGCGCCATCTTCATCAGCGGGCGGGCGAGGATGTTGGCGATGATCAGATCGAAGGGGCCGTTGCCGCTGAAGGCTGTCGAGTGGAAGCCTGGGGCGGTTGCAAAGGTCATGCCGGTGACGACGCCGTTGCGGCGGGCGTTGTCCTCGGCGACGCGAGTGGCGATCGGGTCGATGTCGGTGGCGAGCACCGGCACATGCAGCAGCTTCCAGGCGGCGATCGCCAGCACGCCGCTGCCGGTGCCAAGGTCGAGCACGTTGCGCACCGTGCGGGTGCGCGCCACGGTCGCCAGCACTTCGAGGCAGCCGGCGGTGGTGCCGTGGTGGCCAGTGCCGAAGGCCTGTCCGGCCTCGATCTCGATGGCGATTTCGCCGGTGCGGACCTTGTCGCGGTCGTGCGAGCCGTGCACGACGAAGCGGCCGGCACGCACGGGCGCGAGGCCCTCAAGCGACTTGGCGATCCAGTCGATATCCGGCAGCACTTCGCGCGTAATGGCGAGATCGGCGAAGCCGTCGGCAAGCGCGGCGGTCAAGCGCTCGTTCACGCCTTCCTCGTCAACCCTCATCATGTAGATCGAGGCTTCCCAGACGTCGCGCTTTTCGTCGACTTCCGTTGTGCCGATGGCAAAATCCTCTTCGCCGAAAACCTCGCTCAAGCGGTCGAGCACGGCTTCCGCCTGCTTCTCGGTGGTGGTGACGAAAAGTCTGATCTCGCTCAAGGCCCTGTCCTTCGGCTGTCACTGCACATACGGCGCGCGGTCCCGATCCGGCGCGCGGCGCTGCAAGCCCCGCCGCTAGCATGAATGCCAGGCAAACGCAAAGCGCCGGGCGATGCCGGCGCTTGCAAAAGTATGGATTTGAGGCTGGGCTCGTCCTCAACCCTTGGTGAGGTTCTCGAGCTTCTTCACCGCCGTCTCGGGGTTCTCCTCATAGGCGATGGTGCCGGAGAATTTGCCGTCGGCGTCGAGCAGGAACACCGAGGCTGTGTGGTCCATGGTGTAGTCGCCATCGGGCTGCTTCTCGTCGAGCGGCACCTTCTTGGCGTAGACGCGGTAGCCCTTGACCATATCCAGCACCTTGTCGGCCGGGCCGGAAATGCCGGTGATGCGCTTGGAGACGTTGGAAACATACTGGCCGAGAATGTCAGGCGTGTCGCGCTCGGGGTCGACGGTGATGAAATAGGCCTGTAGCTTGTTGCCTTCCGGATCGACCTTCTCCAGCCAGCCGTTCAGCTCGAACAACGTGGTCGGGCAAACCTCCGGGCAATGGGTGAAGCCGAAGAACAGTGCTGTCGGCTTGCCGGTGAAGGCCTTTTCGGTGATTTCCTTGCCGTCCTGCGCCACCAGCGTGAAGGGCACGCCGAAGGGGCCGGAGGCGGCCTGCTGCTTCGACTGGGTCATCTCGTAGGTCAGCCAGCCGAGAACGCCGGCCATGACGACGACAGCGGCCCAAAGGGCGATGCGAATGGTTTTCATGCGTGCTACCGATTTTGTTGGGGCCTGAGCCGGCCATGTCAGCGTGATCGGCTTTTGATACCGTCTCCATCGCGGCCACGCAAATGGGAGAATTGCCGCAGGCAATCACTTCATGTTGAGGCATTTCCCGGTGGAAAACCGTGTCGCCTCCGTCCCGGAAATGCGCCGGAAGCCCGGCTTGTCAGCTCACAGGCACCAGGCAAGGCCGGATTGGGCAAGCGCCAGGAACATATCGGCGCCGTTCGCCATCCAGCCGCGGAACGCAAGAACCGACACGATGGCGAGTGCCATCGCGAGAGCCGCAAGCAGCGGGAGCCGGATAGATCTTCGCGGTCTCGTGTCCATGGCCCCATCATAGCATCTGAAACTGCGCGGGGAAGGGGTGGTGAACCACGCTTGTCCCCAGACTTGCGTGCCCGTCTTAGCGAATGCTTAAGGTCTGTTTGCCAGTGTTTCGACAACGCGGGTGAAGTGCTTCACCTCTACATGACATGACGTCATCCGGTTTGATCGAGCCCGGCTTTCCGCATCGATTTTAACGGAGGACTTCGCCTGGCTTTAGGCAGGTCCGTGACCATGGACTGCTCTATGACCGCAACGTCTGCTCCTTTCAAGAAGAACCTCTCCGTCAGCCAGCGGCTCGCAACGCTTGCCGGTGCCGCCTTCGTCGGCTTCGGCTCGGTGCTTGGCGTCGGCTGGTACGAAGACATGCGCTCGAACGAGGCGCTGAACGGCGCCATCACCGCGCAACGCGGCCTGACCACCGTCGACGAGATGCGGCTCGCCACCACCAACCTCGTGCTCAACGCCATGGATACGATCGTCGACCGCGACGAAGGCGTCGTTCATCCGGAGCGTGCCGCCGGCATTGCAACCACGCTCGGGCTGTTGGAGGCGAGCAAGGACGATATTAAGACGCTGGCGAAACTGCTTGGCCGTGCCGATGCGCTTTCGACCTTCGACGCGGATCTGGCCGAACTTCGCCAGGCCATCGGCGTCGACCTGAAGGCGCTGGTCGAGGGCAAGGCCTCGACGGAAGAATTTGGCAAGATCGACGACGCGATCGACGGTGCCGGCGAACGGCTCGGTGCTGCGCTTGCACAGCTCTCGGAGGCTGCGACCCAACTTGTTCAGACGCGGGTCGATGAAGCGCGCGCCGTTTCGGCCGATGCGCTTCTGCTGCAGACTGCCGCCGGCCTGCTTGCCATGGCGACCTTGCTTGGCCTGCTCTGGTTCCACGGCGCCACGCTGCGCCGCGGCATCCTTGGGCTTCGCGACAGCATGCAGCGCATCCAGAAGGGCGAGCTCGGCTCCAAGGTCGAGGCGCTCGATCGCGGAGACGAGATCGGCGTCATGGCCCGTTCGGTCGATCTTTTCCGCGTCTCGGCCATCGAAAAACAATCGCTCGAGCAAAATGCGGCGGCCAGCCGCTGCGAGATCGAGAAGGAGCGCGAACAGCAGCAGGGCGAGCGCGACGAAGCGGTGCGCCGCATCCAGGCGGCCGTCGACAGCCTTGGCCTGGCGCTGACGCAGCTTGCAGAAGGCGATCTGGCCGTCACCATCGACCGGCCGTTCGACGGCAATCTCGACACGCTGCGCCGCAATTTCAACCAGACTGTCGAGCGCCTGCGCGACGTGCTCTTCAACGTCAAGGAAAATGCCCTTTCGATCGAATCGAACGGCCGCCAGATGCGCAGCGCCGCCGACGACCTGGCGCGGCGCACCGAAAAGCAGGCCGCATCGCTTGAACAGACGTCCGCCGCCCTCGACGAGATCACGGTGACCGTGCGCACGGCGACACAGCGCGCCGAAGAAGCAAGCCGCATGGTCGACGATACCCGCACCAATGCGCAGGAATCCGGCCGCATCGTCGGCGAGGCGATCGATGCCATGGCCCGCATCGAGGACGCGTCGAAAGAGATCGGCAAGATCATCAACGTCATCGACGAGATCGCCTTCCAGACCAACCTTCTGGCGCTGAACGCCGGCGTCGAGGCGGCAAGGGCAGGGGAAGCCGGCAAGGGCTTTGCGGTCGTTGCGCAGGAAGTGCGCGAGCTGGCGCAGCGTGCCGCCGGTGCCGCCAAGGATATCAAGACGCTCGTCAGCCGCTCCGGCAACGAGGTCGGCACCGGCGTCCGGCTGGTGCAGGCGACGGGCGAGGCGCTCGGCCGCATCGGCGTCGATGTCGCGCGCATCAACGAACACATGAGTTCCATCGTCATGGCGGCGCGCGAGCAGTCGACCGGGCTCAACGAAATCAGCACGGCCGTCGGCCAGCTCGACCAGATGACCCAGCAGAACGCCGCGATGGTAGAGCAGACCAATGCCTCCAGCCACACGCTGGCGCAGGACGCGGAAAAGCTGACGCAGCTCGTCGGCCAGTTCCACGAAGGCCGCACCGTTCACGCATCGATGCGCTCCAGCGCGCCATCGCAGGCGGCCTCCGGCGTTAAGCCGGCAACGCCTCCTCCTGTCCAGACGAAGACAACAGCGCCGCCGGCATCGACGACGCCGGTATCTGCAAGGCTGGTGCCCAGGGGCACCGACAGGGCCGTGCCCCTGCGCAACCTTGCCTCGGCAAAATCGACCTCGCGTCCAGCTCCATCCCCCGCCAAGGCCCTCATGGGCAAGCTTGCGGGCGCATTCGGCAACCAACCGGGCTCCGTGCCATCGACTTCGGCCTCCGGTGAGAATTGGGAAGAATTCTGATCATGTCCAACGCAATCAAGCAGTCCGGTGCCTACCTCGAAATCGTTTCGTTCCATCTGGGCGACCAGGAATTCTGCATCGACATCATGGCGATCCGCGAAATCCGCGGCTGGGCGCCGGTGACGCCGATGCCGCACACGCCGCCTTACGTGCTCGGCCTCATCAACCTGCGCGGCGCGGTGATCCCGGTCATCGACATGGCCTGCCGCCTCGGCATGAAGATGACCGAGCCGTCGGAACGTTCGGCGATCATCGTCACCGATATCGCCGGCAAGCTGGTCGGCCTGCTCGTCGAGCAGGTGTCCGACATGATGACCATCAAGAGCGAAGACCTTCAGCCGGCGCCGGAGATCATTCCGGAAGCGCAGCGCGCTTTCTGCCGCGGCATCGTCGCCCTGGAGAAGACCATGGTCTGCTTCCTCAACCTCGACACCGTGATTGCCGACGAGCTGGCCCAGGCGGCCTGATCGCAGCCAGTCGCTTCTTTCTGCGCCACGGCCCGGAGCATTGTTCCGGGCCGTTTTCATTTATTTTTTCGGGAACCTTCGACGACGGCGAGCGGTCTCCCGCGAGATCGCCCGTCATGCCGGCGACATCGACCGTAGCACGGCGCTTCCGCGCTCCATCTCGGCTGCGAAAAATTGCGCTCTTTCAGACGCTTGCTGGCCCGACCCCTCGCCGGAGGCGTTTGGCGTGCGAACCGGTCAAGTTACAGTTGCGCAATGTCCATCACGGTTGCACGAGATTATGTGAGCGAAACGTCAACTACATCAGAGGAACAAGTGGGTGTATGGTACGTTCCTGCGCGTACCCCAACGGAGGCCGGGTGGTGCAAGGACAACGACATAGGAGTTATGTCATGAAAACGTCTCTGAGAAACTCGCTTGCTGTACTGGTTCTATCGACGGCGGTCGCCGGCATCGCAGCTCCGGCATTTGCCGACAGCTACTACCAGGGTATCGACGCCCACGCCATCAAGCCGCGCACGACGGCGGCGCAGCCGAGAATGATGTATGACAACGGATCCGTTGACCGCATGTCGACCGGCAGCATCTACAGGACCGCTCCGCCGCGTGTCATCTACCAGCAGCCGAGTTTTGAAAGCTATCAAGGCGGCGACGGCGAATACTACCAGGGTATCGTCCCTCCTTCCTCCTACTGAACATTGAAGATTTTCGGCCAGTTGTGGGGACTGGCCAGTGACAAAGCCCCCCGGAACGTGGTTTCGGGGGGCTCTTTTTCAACCTGGTCGCCTGAAGGATAGGCAACGGGACGCGCGATCAAGGCGCAGGCTTGCCTTCCTGCCAGGTGACGGTCTGTCCGTAGAGCGGGATCGTCGTGATCGACATCTTGGCCGAGCCGTCGGTCAGTTCGCGCGAGTGGGCGAGGTAGATCAGCGTGTCGTTCTTGCGGTCGTAGATCCGGGTGACGAGCAGGTCTTTCCAGATCAGCGACAGGCCGGAGCGGAAGACTTCCTCGCCTTCCTTCGACAGCTCGATGTCGCCGATCTCGATCGGGCCTGTCTGGCGGCAGGCGATCGAGTTGTTTGAGGGGTCCTCAAACCAGTTGCCGTTCTTCAGCCGATCGATGACGCCGCGATCGAAATAGGTGACGTGGCAGGTGACGCCCTTGACCTTGGGGTCGCTGACCGCGTCGACGATGATGTCGTTGCCGAGCCAGTCGACCCCGACTTCGCCGACGGTTTCGGCGCGGGCGGGAACGACGGTCGACATGAGGGCGGCAAGGCCTACGAGCATCGAGACACGGTGTGAACGGGACATGGACTTCCTCCGGTGGATTGCACCGTTCACATAGGTTCTGCCGCGGTCAATGCAAGAAGGGCAAGGCAAGGTGGAAAGCGCAAGACTGGCTGGGCGCGCTTGTTTTCATCAGCCGGTATCGCGCAGCAACTGCGGCGCGTGCGAATAGTCTTCGGCAGCGCGAAGCTGTGCCGCGGCGGCGGCCAGCACGCGGGCGCTCGCGTCCGGCTGCAGCCGGCCTGCGATGGTGCAGCGGTCGCGGCCGTCGGCTTTGGAAGCGTAGAGCGCCATGTCGGCTCGCACCATCACGTCGGTCATGGTATCGCCGGTGCTCGCGCTCGCGATGCCGATGCTGACCGTCAATCGGATCGGCTGGCCAAAGCGGCCGACCGGCGTGTCGCGCACCGTGCGCCCGATCTCCTCGGCCAGCAGAAAGGCTTCCCCTTCGCTATGATCGGACAGGACAATGCCGAACTCCTCGCCGCCGATGCGCCCGAAAGTGCCGCGCCCGGCAAGACAGGCGGCGACGATGCCGGCGAAGTGACCCAGCGCGGCATCGCCGGCGGCATGGCCGTAGCGATCGTTGATCTGCTTGAAGTAATCGAGGTCGAGCAGCAGGAACGTGGCCGGGCGGGTACGGGCCAGGCACGATGCGAACTGGCGCTCGCCGAGATCGATGAAGGCGCGTCGCGACAGCGCTCCCGTCAACTCGTCGCGGGCGATCGTGGTCTTGAGATCGGCGATGACGCGATCATGCGCCATGAGGATGACGCCGAGATAGAGGATCGGCATATAGAGCAGCCACATGGCCGACAGCGCGAAATTCCAGGCGACCTCGGCGGCCGGGCCAGGCCGGTCCACGATGGCGGCGGGCACATCTGCGGCGATATGCAGGAGCGTCGCGCCGGCAACCGCCGCGCCGACAATGATCGCCCGTCGTGTCGTCGGATCGCTGGCCGTGCGCAGCCTCAGGACGGAAATCGAGGCGATCACTAACACGGCGGCCGCGATGCCGAGTGCAATCAGCGCCCGAGCCGCGAAACTGTGCGGGCCTGAACCGGCCAGAACCGAGAGGGTGACAGCCAAGGTCGTGCCGAGCGACAGGATTGCCGGCCACCAGCTGGGCAGCGCGAAGAACGCCCGGAAGCCGGCGATCACGAAAAGACAGGCGACGGCCAGAAATGCATAGCCGACAAGGGCCAACGGCTGGAGCGACGGAAGCCCGGAGACCATCACCAACGCCATGGCCACGGCCGTGGTTACACAGCCCGAAGTGAACTCCGCAGCGCCCGGCGTCGAGGCTTTCCGCAGCGACAGCAGCACCGGCAGCATCACCAAAAGGGAGATGATCGATAAGGCAGGAAGAAAGCTCATTTCGAAACGGCCTGTCGTGCTAAAATCGAGGAAGGCGGCTTGCTGCAAAGTCAGATATACAGGCTCAATTGGTAGCTTTGGCGCCTTAATGAAATCCGGCGAAAATCGCTGCAATTTTAGCGATTGCCGTCATTGGCACGGTTGTCCACGGACGCCGCGTGACAACTGACGGACGCTGCGGTGTTTTGCCGGTGGCAGCCCTGCGCCGGGCGGTTCAAGCGGCCTTCTGCCGGCCGGGAGAGGCGGATATGTTCACGGGACCGGTGTTCTTCGAAGACAGGGCCGATGCCGGCCGCCGGCTGGCACTGGCGGTGGCGGCCGTAGTCCCGCCGGCTCCCCTGGTGATGGCGTTGCCGCGTGGCGGCGTGCCGGTTGCCTTCGAGATCGCCATGCACCTCGACGCACCGCTCGAAGTGCTGATCGTGCGCAAGATCGGCGCGCCCGGACACCAGGAGTTCGGCCTCGGCGCCCTGGTCGATGGCGATGAGGCGGAACTGGTGTTGAACCCCGAGGCAGTGCGCCTCGTCAGGCCGGCGCGCGATTACATCGCCGCCGAAACCGAACGCCAGCGCGAAGAGATCGCACGGCGGCGGGTGCTCTATCGTGGCGACCGCGAGCCGCTATCGCCAAAGGGGCGCAACGTGGTGCTGGTCGATGACGGTATCGCCACCGGCGGCACGATCCGGGCGGCGATCCAGGCGCTGCGCCGCGCCGGTGTGCGCAGCCTGCTCCTGGCGGTTCCGGTCGCGCCGGCGAGCGCGATCGCAAGCCTGCGCCCGTTGGTCGAGGCCATCGTCTGCCTTTCGACACCAGCCTTCTTCCGCGCCGTCGGCCTGCACTATCGCGACTTCGAGCAGACCTCGGATGCCGAAGTGATGGCCTTGCTCCGCAAGGCGAGGTACGGCGAGGGCGCTTGAAACGGTGGTGCCGTCATCCTCTGCTGCGAGCGTATTGAAACCTTGCAACCGCCGCGCCACATTCCCAGTGCTTGATTGAAGCGTGGGGGACGGCCGCCTGAAGAGGGGGCCGAAAGAGGGGAATGATGGCAGTTTCACGAGACATTGGGAAAACGCTTGCCGATTTTTGCCGGCCGGAGCGGATGGCGCTTGTCGTCTATGACATGCAGGTGGGGATCGCCAACCAGGTCAAGAATGGCCCGGCGATCCTTGCCGAGGTGCTGAAGGTGCTGGAGGCCGCGCGCGCCGGCGGCTATCCCGTCATCTTCCTCAGGCACCTCTCGATGCCGAAGCCGCTGATGGGCGCTTTCCAGATGCGCCAGGCGATGGCCTGGCAGCGCACCGATGATCCCGATGCGGTCAAGCCCTGGTTCCTGCGCGGCACGCCCGGCTTCGAACTGGTGCCGGAACTGGCGCCGCGCGAGGGCGAAGCGATCCTCGACAAGATCACATTTTCGGCTTTCGAGGGCACGCCGCTTGCCATCATCCTGCGCGACCTCGGGCTAACCTCGTTTGCCATCTGTGGCATTGCGACGGAAATCGGTATCGACCCGACCGTTCGCCACGGCGCCGATCTCGGGCTCGTGCCGGTCGTCATCCGCGACGCCTGCGGCGCCGGGCATCACGAGGCCGGAGAGCGCTCGATGGACAACATCGCCTTCATGGGCGACGCGATCCTGACTGGCGTGGACGAGATCATCGGGGAGATGGCAAGGGGTTCGCCAACGAGCCGGCGCGTCGCCTGACGGCCTTCCGCCCGCAAAGCCCGGTGTCCGGCGCGAAGATCCGCCGTCAGCGGACCGGATTCCAGCCGGTCCGCCGCGCATGGCTCACGCAGGCTCAGTTCCGCTATTCCACGTATCGTGCTTGCCCAAGGCATCTCGCCGCTTGATCGTCGAGACAGGCAGTTCGCAACAACATCAGTCGTGGCTAATGTTTTCAATTTGCGGGGGAAAAGTCAGTCTCAAAGATGCGTTGCACGCACAATTCGCAGATGCTGTCGGCCAAAGACCCATGCGCCGCCAAAAAACAGGAACCGCCATGACCGACGCACTTCGCATCCGCCCACTTGCCCGCAATGATTACGAGCAATGGCTGCCGCTCTGGGATGGCTACAACGCCTTTTATGGCCGCTCCGGCGCAACCGCGCTGGACCCCGCGATCACCACGATGACCTGGTCGCGCTTCTTCGACGCCTACGAGCCGGTGCATGCGCTGGTGGCGACAAGCGAGGGGCGGCTGATCGGGCTCGCCCACTACCTCTTTCACCGCAGCACGACGGCCATCGGGCCGAACTGCTATCTCCAGGATCTGTTCACCACTGAGGCCGCACGCGGCAAGGGTGTTGGCGCAGCGCTGATCGAAGCCGTCTATGATGCCGCACGCGCAGCCGGCGCGGCGCGGGTCTACTGGCAGACGCACGAGACCAACGAGATGGCGATGAAGCTCTATGACAAGGTCGCGGAGAAGTCGGGTTTTCTCGTCTACCGCAAGATGGTCTAGGTTGAGATCGGGAGAAGGTCTCGCAACAGCGGGGGGATCGGGATGAGCACCACGGATAACGTGCAGGTTTCGACGATCGGCTTCACGAAATCATCGGCAGAAGATTTCTTCGATCGGCTGCAGAAGGCCGGCGTCAAGACGATTGTCGATGTGCGGTTGCACAACACATCGCAGCTCGCGGGCTTTGCCAAGGCCACTGATCTCGCCTTCTTCCTGAAACGGATCGGCGGCATCGACTATGTGCACCAGCCGCTCTTTGCGCCGACCGAGGCGATCATGAAGGCCTACAAGACCGACAAGGGCGACTGGAAGACTTTTTCGCGCGACTTTCTGGACTTGATGGCGGAGCGCAAGATCGAGCAGCAGGTGAGGCCGGAGGCGCTGCAGGGCGCCTGCCTGCTCTGCGCCGAGGATAAACCGCACCGCTGCCACCGCACGCTCGTCTGCGAATATCTCAACGACCGCTGGGGCGGACGGCTGCGCGTCGAGCATCTTTAGGCAGATGGGAGGCACCAGCCAGCGTCTCAATCACACCTTCTCCACAAACCCATCCAGCACGCGCTTTTGCCCGGCCTTGTCGAAGTCGATCGTCAGCTTGTTGCCTTCGATCGCGGAAATGTTGCCGTTGCCGAACTTCATGTGGAATACGCGGTCGCCGACGGTGAAGCGCGAGGGCTCGGTGCTGGTGGATTTTGCCACCAGTTCGCCGTCGATGGTGCGGCTGCGTGGGCCGCTTTCGCCGTAACCGATGCGCTCGACGGCGTGGCCGGAGCGTGAGCCCCAGTTGTCGCGCGTCGCGTCCGAGCGGTTCTGCTGGGCGCGCTTCCAGCCGGGGGTGGAGTAGTTGTTCTGGAAGGGATCGGCCTTGTCGAAGCGCGACTGGCCGTAGCCGCCGCGGCCGTAACCGCCATAGGATTGCTCGCTTTCGGCGACGTCCACATGGGTGATCGGCAGTTCGTCGAGGAAGCGTGATGGCAGGGTGGATTGCCACAGGCCGTGGATGCGACGGTTGGAGACGAACCAGATGTGGCAGCGGTGCTTTGCCCGGGTGATGCCGACATAGGCAAGGCGCCGTTCTTCCTCGAGACCCGAGCGGCCGCCTTCGTCCAGCGCGCGCTGGTGCGGAAACAGGCCTTCCTCCCAGCCGGGAAGGAACACGGTGTCGAATTCCAGACCCTTGGCCGAATGCAGCGTCATGATCGAGACGGCATCGAGGTTTTCGTTCTGCTCGGCATCCATCACCAGCGAGACGTGTTCGAGGAAGCCGCGCAGGCTCTCGAAAGCTTCCATCGAGCGGATGAGTTCTTTCAGGTTTTCCAGCCGCCCCGGCGCTTCGGCCGATTTGTCGTTCTGCCACATCGCGGTGTAGCCGCTCTCGTCGAGGATCTGCTCGGCAAGTTCGGTGTGCGGCGTGGTTTCGAGCAAGCCCTGCCAGCGGCGGAAGTCGGCGACGACGTCGAACAGCCCCTTGCGGGCCTTCGGCTTCAGCTCGTCGGTCTCGATAATATCGGTCGCGGCCGCCAGCATCGGCACGTCGCGGGCGCGGGCATAGTCGTGCAGGGTGCGGATGGTGGTGTCGCCAAGGCCGCGCTTCGGCGTGTTGACGATGCGCTCGAAGGCGAGGTCGTCGGCCGGCTGGCAGACCAGCCGGAAATAGGCCATGGCATCGCGGATTTCGAGCCGCTCATAAAAGCGCGGGCCGCCGATGACGCGGTAGTTGAGGCCGAGCGTGACGAAGCGGTCTTCGAACTCGCGCATCTGGAACGAGGCGCGCACCAGGATCGCCATGTCGTTGAGCTTGTGGCTCTTGCGCTGCAGCTGTTCGATTTCCTCGCCGACGGCACGGGCTTCCTCCTCGGAATCCCAGGCGGCGTGAACCTGCACCTTCTCGTCATCCGGGTCGGTGCGTTCGGTAAACAGCGTCTTGCCCAGCCGCCCCTCGTTGTGGGCGATCAGATGGGCGGCAGCGCCGAGAATATGCTCGGTCGAGCGGTAGTTGCGTTCGAGCTTGATGACCTTCGCGCCCGGGAAATCCTTTTCGAAGCGCAGGATGTTGTCCACCTCCGCGCCGCGCCAGCCATAGATCGACTGGTCGTCGTCGCCGACGCAGCAGACGTTCTGCGGTACGCCCTTGGGGCGCTGCGCCAGAAGCCGCAGCCACATGTACTGCGCGGTGTTGGTGTCCTGATACTCGTCGACAAGGATGTAGCGGAACTTGTCGTGGTATTCCTTCAGCACATCCGGATTGCTGCGGAACATGCGGATGGGGTGCAGCAGCAGGTCGCCGAAGTCGCAGGCGTTCAGCGTGCGCAGACGGTTCTGGTAGGCGGCGTAAAGCTCGCGGCCCTTGCCGTTGGCAAAGGCGCGGGCATCACCCTCGGGGATCTGGGCCGGGTCGAGGCCCTTGTTCTTCCAGCCGTCGATCATGCCGGCGAACTGCTTGGCCGGCCAGCGTTTGTCGTCGAGACCTTCGGCCTGGATGATCTGCTTGATCAGCCTGATGACGTCGTCGGTGTCGAGAATGGTGAAGTCGGAGCGCAGGCCGACGAGTTCGGCATGGCGGCGCAGAAGCTTGACGCCGATCGAGTGGAAGGTGCCGAGCCAGGGCATGCCCTCGACCGCATGGCCGACGAGCACGCCGATGCGCTCCTTCATCTCGCGCGCCGCCTTGTTGGTGAAGGTCACCGACAGGATCTGCGAGGGGAAGGCGCGGCCGGTCGACAGGATATGGGCGATGCGGGTGGTGAGCACCCGGGTCTTGCCCGTGCCGGCGCCGGCGAGAACCAGCACCGGACCATCGAGCGATTCCACCGCTTCGGCCTGCTCCGGGTTGAGGCCGGAAAGATAGTCCGGGCGCTGCTGACGGTCGCGGGCTGCCATGGCGCGCGCGGCAATGCCGCCGGTCGCCGGGGGCTGCTGTTTGCGCGGGGCCGGCTCTTCGTCGAAGAAGGGAATGTCGTCGAAACCACTCATCATGCGGCTCAATGTAGTGATTCGGAGGCGAAAGGCCAGAAAGGATGTTCTTCTTTTATTCCGTTTTCTGCGCCAGCCGCACCAAGCCTGTGGAAAGACAGGCGATTTCGAAGCCGCTTATTCTCCCGCCAGCCGCCGTCAGGCCGTCCTGTCGAAGGCCGCATCCACCGGCACCTGCAAGGCGGTCGCCAACTGGTTGGTTCTGGCGGCAAGCGAGATCACGCGCAGGAGATCGGCATGTTCGGCATCGGTCATGCCTTTGGCTCTGGCGGCCGCCGTGTGGGAATGGGCGCAGTAGCCGCAGCCATTGCTGACGGAAACGGCGATGTAGAGCATTTCCTTGACCAACGGATCGAGTGCCGAGGGCGTTGCCATCACCGTCTTGACGTCGCGCCAGGTCTGCTCCAGCAGATCCGGATCGAAGGCGAGCCACAGCCACATATTGTTGATGAAGTCCGACTTGCGCGTGGCGCGGATGTCGTCGAACACAGCTTTGACGCGCGGATCGGCCTCCGGGTTGGCGGGTGGGGTGATGGTGCTCATGACGTCTCCAAGTGGGTCGTCCGGCGACGCGGGTCGCCGGATCGGTAGGAAAAGGGATCAGACCAGTGCGAACACGCGCGCCGGGCCGCCGGTGCCGCCGCGGTGCTTCGGCGCGCCGAGCACCAGGGTTGCGCCCTTGGCCGGCACTTTGTCGAGATTGGCGGCTGCCTCCAGCCCCCAGCGGCCCTCCGGCAGCCAGGCATAGTGGGTGGCGAAATCGGGCGAGGGGCCGTAGTCGAGCGAGAGCGTGTCGACCGCGATGCCGGCGGCCTTGGTTTCTTCCAAGAGATACTTCACTGCCTCGACGTGGAAGCCGGGGAAATGCAGCTTGCCGTTGGCATCGGCGTTGCGAAACTTGTCGGTGCCGAGATGTGCTCCCCAGCCCGAAAGCATGGCGACGCAGGCGTTTTCCGGGATCTCGCCATTGGCGGCGACCCAGGCCTTGATGTCGTCGGGCGTTAGCTGTGCATCGGCGTCGGCGGACGCCTTCTGGCGGATGTCGATGACTGCGAGCGGCACGACCAGTTTTTCGACCGGCAGCTCGGCGACGGACAGGCCGTCTGCGGAGAAATGCAGCGGCGCGTCGATATGGGTGCCGGTGTGCTCGTTCACCCTAAGCTCGAACATGTTGAACTTGTCCTTGGCGTAGTTGAACTTCTCCTCGCGGAAGAACTGCTGCTGGCCGAAGAAGGTCGGGAACTCCTCGTAGAGTTCGTGGGTGAGGTCGGTAACGCCAGTATGTCCCTGGGCCAGCGCCGGCGGGGCGATGCCCGCACTTGCGGCCGCGATCCCCACCGTTCCGACGGCTGTTGCTTTAAAGAAGCTGCGGCGAGACAGCATTTTCTGCTTTACGGATTCCATGACGCACGCATCGCACATGTCTTTTCCCCTCTCCAGAACCGGTCGAAACCTGATGGCAATGGCTGCCGGCGGTTGCAGGATACCTCAGTCGCCGTGACTGTAAACGGTGATTGTCTAGTGTATTTCTGGAGAATAACGCGGTAGCCGCGGCGACCGGTGCTATAATGCCCTGATGTCATCATGCGGCCAACAAATTCGCTTTTATTACAATTGCGTAATGATGGCATTCCGTCGTTGCCCCCAAAGGTCCGAACAACGATACTCAGGGCAAATCGGAACGTTCCGCCGGCACCTGCCGCGCTGGAGCGTGTATTGCATATTTGGAGACATGAATGCGGGTTTGGAAACAGCTGGCGGTCAGCGCCGTTGTGCTTTTGGTGGGTGCCGGCGTCTGGGTGCGGTTCGTGCCCGGGGCAGGTGAAACGCTGGCGGCGATCGGTGTTTCGCACCCGTTGATCGATGCTCTCTCCAAGCAGGACGGCGGTGCTGGCGGCGAGGGCGGCCAGGGTGGCGGCGCACGCAGGCAGGGCGGCAACGACGCCGTCCTCGTCATGGTGCGTCCGTCGGCAACGGCCGTCGTCAACGACCGGCTGAACGCCATCGGCAATGGCGAAGCGATCCACTCCGTCACCGTGACACCGACGGCCACCGGCAACCTCACCGAAATTCTCGTGCGTTCCGGCGACAGGGTGGCGCAGGGCCAGGTGATCGCCAAGCTCGACAGCGACGACCAGAAGATCGCCGCCGATCAGGCGCGGCTGACACGCGACAGCGCAAAGGAAAAGGTGGAGCGTTATCGCAACCTCAGCACTGCGCGCGCGGTGACGGCCGTCGACGTGCGCGATGCCGAAATCGCCATGCAGACCGCCGAACTGGCACTCAAGACCGCTGAGCTCGACCTCAAGCGCCGCGATATCGTCGCGCCGTCGAAGGGCGTCGTCGGCATCATCACCGTCAATGTCGGCGATTACGTCACCACGACAACGCCGATTGCCGTGGTCGACGACCGTTCGGAAATCCTCGTCGATTTCTGGGTGCCGGAGCGCTTCGCCAACAAGATCGTCGTCGGCCAGCCGGTGACGGCGCAAGCCATAGCCCAGCCTGGGAGCCAGCTCGACGGTGTCATCCACGCCATCGACAACCGGCTGGACCAGGCAAGCCGGACATTGCGGGTGCGGGCGCGGCTCGAAAACCCCGAAGATACGCTGCGGGCCGGCATGTCCTTCTCCGTCACCATGGCATTCGACGGCGACACCTATCCGACCGTCGATCCGCTCGCCATCCAGTGGAGCTCCGACGGCTCCTACGTCTGGCGCGTGAGCGCCGACAAGAGCGAGCGTGTTCCGGTCAAGATCATCCAGCGCAACCCGGACAAGGTGTTGGTCGATGCTGCCTTGAGCGAAGGCGACGAAGTCGTCACCGAAGGCGTGCAGCGGCTGCGTGACGGCGGCGATGTCCGCATTGCCGGGCGCGAACGCCGCGATGCCACGCAGAAGGTCGCGGAGGACGTGAAGTGAGCGGCGCGAAGGAACCCGGCCACCAGACCGCGCGCGAAGCCGGCAAGACCGGCTTTACGGCTCTCTTCATCCGTCGGCCGATCTTCGCGCTGGTGGTCAACACGCTGATCGTCGTTGCCGGCCTTGCGGCCTGGAACGGCATCGAGATTCGTGAATTGCCGCAGGTCGACCAGCCGGTGATATCGGTGACGACGACGCTTGATGGCGCCGCTCCCGAGACAATGGACCGCGAGGTGACCTCGGTGGTGGAGGGCGCGGTATCGCGCGTTCAGGGCATCAAGGACATTTCTTCGACGTCCAACTTCGGCCGCAGCCGGGTGACGTTGCAGTTCTCCGACACGACTGATATCGGCCAGGCGGCGAACGATATTCGCGACGCGCTCGGCCGCGTGCGCAACCAGTTGCCGGAGGATGTCGACGAGCCGAGCATCGTCAAGGCGGATGCCGACAGCCAGCCGATCATGCGCCTGGCGCTGACCTCCGACACCATGTCGATGGAAGACATGACGCTGCTGGTCGAAAACGAGATCAGCGACCGGCTCGCCGCCGTCGAAGGCGTTGCCGATGTCGCCGTTTACGGCGACCAGGAGAAGATCTTCCGCATCGACCTCGACCAGGCCAAGCTCGCCGGGCGAGGGGTGACGGTGGCAAACCTGAGGACCGCGCTTGCCAACGCCTCCTACGACGTGCCGGCCGGCAAGCTGACGAGCGCCAGCCAGGACATTTCGGTGCGCGCGACCGCCGACCTGCAGACGCCGGAGCAGTTCGAAAACCTGATCCTCGTCAACAATGTGCGGCTGCGCGACATCGGCACGGTGACGCTTGGGCCGGATTCAGGCACGACGGCGCTGCGCTCCAACGGCCGCCAGGGCATCGGCCTCGGCATCATCCGCCAGGCGCAATCCAACACGGTCGATATTTCCGAGGGCGTGCGCAAGGTCGTGGATACGATCCAGACGCAGATCCTTCCCGAGGGCACGCAACTCCGGATCACCAGCGACGACGCGGTGTTCATTAACGGCGCCATCCACGAGGTGGAGATCGCGCTGGTCGTGGCGATCTTCATCGTCACGCTCGTCATCTACATGTTCCTGCTCGACTGGCGCGCGACGCTGATCCCGACCATTACCATGCCGATCGCGCTGATCGGCACCGTGGCGGCGATCTACATGGCCGGCTTCTCGATCAACATCCTGACGTTGCTCGCCATTGTGCTTGCGACGGGTCTCGTGGTCGACGACGCGATCGTGGTGCTGGAAAACATCGTGCGACGACGGGCAGAGGGGCTTGGGCCCCGGGCTGCAGCCGTGCACGGCACGCTCGAAGTGTTTTTCGCGGTGCTGGCGACGACGGCAACGCTTGCCGCCGTGTTCGTGCCGCTCTCCTTCCTGCCGGGCCAGACGGGTGGTCTCTTCCGCGAGTTCGGCTTCGTGCTTGCCTTCTCGATCCTGTTGTCGTCCTTCGTGTCGCTGACGCTCTGCCCGATGCTGGCATCGCGCATGCTGACGCAGGAGAACCACTCGAAACCCGGACCGATGCGCCGGTTCGGCGCGCGCGCTTCAGAATTCTACCGCGTCACTCTGCGCGGCTGCCTCAACGCGCCTTTGATCGTCTTCGTCGTTGCCGCCTTCTTCACCGCCATGGGCGGTATCGGCTTCATGACGCTGAAATCGGAGCTGACGCCGAGCGAGGACCGCTCGCAGGTGATGATGCGCATCAATGCGCCGCAGGGCGTGTCGCTCGAATATGCGCAGGCGCAGATGCGCCGGATCGAGGACGGGCTGCAGCCGCTGGTCAAATCCGGCGAGATCGACAACATCTTCTCGATCTCCGGCCAAGGCGGCTCGGCCAATAGCGGCTTCATGGTGCTGACGCTGGCGCCCTGGGACAAGCGCGAGCGCAGCCAGCAGCAGATCGTCTCCGAGATCAACAAAGTGACGGCGCGCATCCCCTCGGTGCGGGTGTTTGCGATGCAGCCGAACAGCCTCGGCATTCGCGGCGCCGGCAGCGGCCTGCAGGTGGCGCTGGTCGGCAACGACTATACCAAGCTCGGCGATGCCGCGGCCAAGCTCGTGCGCCAGATGGAAGACACGGGGCGCTTCGAGAACGTGCGGCTGAACTATGAGGCCAACCAGGCGCAGCTTTCGATCACCATCGACCGCGAGCGCGCATCCGACATGGGCGTCGATATCGGCGGTCTCGCCTGGGCGCTGCAGGCGATGCTCGACGGCAACAGCGTCGTCGACGTCTTCGTCGATGGCGAGTCCTATCCGGTCAAGCTCCTGTCCTCGACCAATCCGGTCAACGACCCGACCGATCTGCAGAACATCTTCCTGAAGGCGGGTGACGGCAAGATCGTGCCGATGTCGACGATTGCCAGCGTCGAGGAAATGGCCGTCGCGCCACAGCTCTCGCGGGAGTCGCAGCTTCGCGCCGTATCGCTTTCGGCCGGGCTCAAATCCGACCTGGCGCTCGGCGAAGCCTTGACCATGGTCGAGCAGATGGCCGAGCCGCTGCTGCCGCCGGGCTCGCGCATCATGCCGCTCGCGGAAGCCGCGACCCTCAACGAGAATGCCAACGGGCTCATCGTCACCTTCGGCTTCGCGCTGGTCATCATCTTCCTGGTGCTGGCAGCGCAGTTCGAAAGCTTCGTCAGCGGCCTGATCATCATGGCGACGGTGCCGCTCGGGCTTGCCTGCGCGGTCTTTGCAATGATCCTGACCGGCAACACGCTCAACATCTACAGCCAGATCGGCCTGGTGATGCTCGTTGGCATCATGGCGAAGAACGGCATCCTGATCGTCGAGTTCGCCAATCAGTTGCGCGATCGCGGCCAAGATGTGCGAACCGCAATCGAAAATGCCGCCAACATTCGCTTGAGGCCAGTGATGATGACGATGATCGCTACCATCGTCGGCGCGGTACCGCTGGTGATGGCAAGCGGTGCAGGTGCGGAAGCGCGCATCGCGCTTGGCTGGGTGCTGGTCGGCGGTCTCGGCCTTGCCGTGGTCGTGACGCTCTATCTGACGCCGGTTGCCTATCTCGTCATTGCCGGGTTCACCAAGCCGCATGCGGACGAGGAGCGCAAGCTGCACGAGGAGATGGAGGCCGCCGCCGCGCTCGAAGTGAAGTAGCGCCGGCCCGAGCGGCGCTGGCGGCCCAAGAATACTCCAGCGCTGTGGCTATAGAGCAGCTTGTCGGCTTTCCGTGGTTCCGCTTGCAAGCGGGATGCGCTAGCCCCGAAGCTCCAGCCAGACGGCGACGAGGAAGACCACTGTGGCGATAGCGCCGAACGCGCTCCTGCCGGCGTGAAGCCTGCCCCAGTGAACGAGAAGCCCGCGGGTTTCCTCGTTCACCTCTTCCGGTCGCGTTGCCTCCAGGCGCCGGTTGATCGGCATGATCAAGAGGATCGTAAAGGGCCAGTTCAGGAGAATGACTGCTGCCCCGAGACACCAGAGCGCATTGCCGCTCTGCCACCAGGCGGCAAGACCAAGCAGGCCCGAGATGATCGCGAGCGAGGCCTGCATCGCGAAGCCCCGCCGGTAGGCCGGCACCCATTGCGCAAGAGCTGCCCTATTGTCGAGGCCAAGCCTTGCCGGCTGTTCAGCCACGTTGATGTAGATGGCGGCGCCGAAGAATACGGCTGAGGTAAGCAAAGCGAGTAGTCCGAGCATATGACCTTTTCCTCTTGCGCCAAGGGTCGCCAAACGACCGGCGTCTTCTCGTCGATTCCATCTGTTCGCGGAGGAAGCGGCGAGCGTCGTCTTGTCAGGATCTTGTGACAGGCCAGTGTCGTCGGCACAACATCGACTGCACAGGTTCCTGCTCAAGGATCGATCCCGGCAGGGCGTTCTGATCGGCGTTTTCCGTCACGAGACGAAAGCTTTGTGACACTCAGGTCTCACCGCCGGCGTTTTCACGCGATAGTCTGCCAGAGACTGCGTCAATGTCTGGACAAAGTGATTCCGATTTGCACAGTAGCGCCTTGAAATGAAAGCGCTTCCCCAATGTCGGAACGGAGCGGTGCGGATGGCATGAAGAAGGGACGTTTTCCGTGGCATTGAAGGCGATCAGAGCTGGCTCGCGAAACGAAACCGGGATCGATACCGCAAAGGCGCAGCTTGCCGCCCGATTCGGCGACCGGTTCCAGACGGGCGAAGCGATCCGTGCCCAGCATGCCCACACCACCACCTATATCCCGGCGCAGCTTCCCGATGGCGTCGTCTTCCCCGAAAGTGCCGACGAGGTGCGCGAGATCGTCGCGATCGCCGCTGCAAGTGCGGTGCCGCTGATCCCCTTCGGCACCGGCTCCTCGCTCGAGGGCCACGTCAACGCGCCGAACGGCGGCATCTCCGTCGACATGATGCGCATGAACCGGGTGCTTGAAGTCAATGCGGAGGACCTGGACTGCCGGGTCGAACCCGGCATCACCCGCGAAGAGCTGAATACCTATCTGCGCGACACCGGCCTGTTCTTTCCGATCGATCCCGGCGCCAACGCCTCGATCGGCGGCATGGCCTCGACGCGGGCATCCGGCACCAATGCGGTGCGCTACGGCACGATGAAGGACAACGTGCTGGCCCTGACGGTGGTAACGGCCGACGGGCGCGAAATCCGCACGGCGCATCGGGCGCGCAAGTCGTCGGCCGGCTACGACCTCACCCGGTTGTTCGTCGGTGCCGAGGGCACGCTCGGCATCATCACCTCGATCACGCTCCGGCTGCAGGGCATTCCCGAAGTCATCTCCGGTGGCGTCTGCCCGTTCCCGACGATTGCGGATGCCTGCAATGCTGTGATCCTGACGGTTCAATCAGGCATTCCGGTTGCCCGCATCGAGCTCCTGGACGCGCTGCAGATGAGGGCCTGCAACACCTATTCCGGCCTTTCTTACGAAGAGACCCCGACGCTGTTCGTCGAATTCCACGGCAACAGCGAGAGCGTAGAGATGCAGTCGCGGCACTTTGCCGAGATAGCGGCCGATTTCGGTTCCAGCGGTTTCATCTGGACAACCAACCCGGAAGAGCGCGCGCGGCTGTGGAAGGCGCGGCACAACGCCTACTGGGCCCAGAAGAGCCTGATCCCCGGAGCGGCCATTCTTTCCACCGATGTCTGCGTGCCGATCTCGCGGCTGGCCGATTGCGTTGCGGCGACCCATGAGGATATCGCGGCGAACGGCCTGACGGCCCCGATTGTCGGGCACGCGGGCGACGGCAACTTCCACGTTGGTCTGCTTTTCGATGACACGGACACCGCAGACGTGGCGCGCGCCGAGGCCTTCGTTGAAAGGCTGAATGCGCGGGCGCTGTCGATGGACGGGACCTGCACAGGCGAACACGGCATCGGTCAGGGCAAGATGCCGTTTCTCGAGGCTGAACTTGGCGATGCGCTGGATCTGATGCGGCAGGTCAAGCGTTCCCTCGATCCGCAGGGTATCTTCAACCCCGGCAAGATCTTCGCTTGACGCGAATGGACGGGCGAGGGGAGAGCGGGGATGCGGCCGCTCCTTGGGCGGCAGGCAACGCCGACGCAATTGTTAAGGACGAAGACGTCCAAATGTAATGGACGAAGACGTCCCTTTGGCGTTCATATGGACGCAGACGGCGCCGACGGGCGCCTTTGAACTTGATGGGAATGTAGGCACGGTGCTTTCGCGAATTCTGGTTGCCATCGGCGGTCTTGTGGTCGTTGCGCTTTTTGCGGCGCTGATCGCCCCGTGGTTCATCGACTGGACGGGATTCCGCAAGGAGTTCGAGCGCGAGGCAAGCCGCATCATGGGCAAGCCCGTCGTCGTCCACGGCAGTGTCGACGCACGGCTGATCCCGTTCCCGACGGTCACGCTCAACGATGTGCGCGTCGGCGGCAGCGACAAGGGCGAGCCGCTGATCCAGGTGGCGCAGTTCTCGATGAGTGCGGAGCTGGCGCCGTTCCTGAGCGGCGAAGCACTGATCTTCGACATGCGCCTCGACCGGCCGAAGGCCAAGGTGAGGCTGCTCCCGGACGGCACGCTCGATTGGGCGCGCGGCACCCGTACGGCCATCCCGGCCAAGACGGTGGTGCTCGAAAATGTCGAGATCACCCATGGCGAGATCGAATTCATCGATGAGCAGACCGGCCGCACCCGACGCGTCACCGACCTTTCCGCCGATCTTTCCGCCCGCACCTTGGCTGGCCCCTGGAAGGTGGAGGGGCGGGCTGCGCTCGACGGCGAGGCCGGCAGTTTCGCCTTTTCCAGCAATGAGGTGGACGAGACGGGTGCGCTTAGCCTGAAGGCGCGGGTGACGCCGGACCAGCGTCCCTTCGGCGTCGAGCTCGACGGCGCACTGAAGATCGTCGACTTCAAGCCGGTTTACGGCGGTCGCTTCACGCTGACCGAAAACCGCCCGCAGGGCGAGGCCAAGGATGCGGACGGCCACGCGCCACTGCGCATCAACGGCGATTTCCAGCTGACCAATGAGAGTATCCGCGTGCCGGAATACCGGTTCGAGATCGGCCCTGCGGACGATCCTTACGTCGTGACCGGCGAGGCGACGCTCGACACCGGCAAGGACCAGAAATTCCTGCTGATTGCCGACGGCCAGCAGATCGACGTCAGCCGCATCGGCAATTCCGGCAGCAACGGCAAGACCGGGCGCGACCCGGCGATCTCCATGCGCCAGCGGCTCGAAGCGATGCTGGCCATTGCCGCCGACATTCCCATCCCACAGGTGCCGGGGCGGGCAAGCCTGAAACTGCCGGCGATCGTCATCGGCGATACGACCGTGCGCGATGTGCGCATCGACGTGCAGCCGGATGGTGCCGGATGGGTGATCGACAATGTGGTTGCCCTTCTGCCCGGGCGCACCCAGCTTGAGGCCAAGGGGCGGCTCAACCTCAAGGGCCAGCGCTCGTTCCGCGGCGACCTGCTTCTCGCGTCCAACCAGCCTTCGGGCTTGGCGAGCTGGCTGGCGGGATCCGTCGATCCGGCGATCCGCAAGCTGAAGACCGCGGGCTTTTCGGCAACCGTCAACCTGACCGACACGCTGCAGCAGTTCGAAAACCTCGAAGTGGCGGCCGGCGACGCCAGCCTCAAGGGGCGGCTTGAGCGTCAGTCCTTCGCCGAACAGCAGCCGAACCTGTCGCTGCAGCTGAACGGCAATCGCATCGACCTCGAAGCCCTGCAGGCGCTGGCGGGGCTGGTTGCCGGCGATGCCTCGGCCTCGACGCTGATGCAGCATGCGATTGCCGCCGATCTTTCCGCCGACGAGTTCTCCGCCTTCGGCGAGGAGGCGCGCGACGTTCAGGCGGTAGTGACATTCAAGAATGGCCAGCTTCAGGCCGAGCGCGTGGCGATCGGTTCGCTTGCCGGCGCCCAGCTCGCCTTTTCCGGTCGTGCCAGCGGCGATCTCGAAAAGCCGGTGATTTCGGCCAAGATGAAGCTTGCGGCCAAGGACCTGACACCGTTCCTGGAAATGATCGGCCGGCACGCCGTCGATCATCCGGCCCTTCGTCGCCTGACCAGGGCAGGCCCGTACTTCACCGATGCCGCATTCGATGTGACGCTGACGGCCGGCAACAAGGAAGGCAACGCGCCGGCGACCTTCGGCATTTTCGGCACGGCCAACGGCACCAAGATTGCCGCCAGCTATCAGGCGCCCGACATGGCCCAGGCGCTTTCCGGCAAGGGCATATTGCTTGAAGCGACGCTCGAAAACCCGCAAACGCTGCTGCTGCTCGGCCAGGCCGGGTTCGACCCGCTGCCTTTCGATGCCGATGCCAACGGCATTCTCTCCGTCAAGCTGCAGAGCACCGATGGCTCCAACGCCAATGGTACGGTGACCTTTACTACCGAGAAGACGTCGCTTGCAGCCAAAGGCAGCTTCGATCTCTCGCGGGACCATTTCCTCGAGGGCCAGGCCAAACTGACACTCCAGACGGAAGACCTTGAGCCCTATCTGCTGCAGCAGGGCATCGCGTTGCCGCAGACGGGCACCGGCCTGCCGATTTCGGTTTCGGCCGACGTGGCGACGACGCCGGAGGCGATCGCCTTTACGACCGTCGAAGGCAAGGCCGACAACAACGGCTTTGCAGGCGCTCTGACGATCGACCGCACGGTGCCGGGCAAGGCCGAAGGCCAGATCAGCGTTGCTACGCTCGATCTCGCCTGGCTGGCCGAGGGCATCCTTGGCCACGTTCAGGACATGTCGAGCGGAGCGCTGTCGAAAACCCCCGTGGCGCAAGCCGCCTGGACCGGTTTCAACGTGGTGCTCGATGTGCAGGCCGCCAACTTCTGGCCGGGGCTCTACAGCGCCATCGGCAACTTTGCCGGCAAGCTGGAGTGGAAGGGCGACGAGATCGCCTTTACCGATGCGACCGGCGACTGGCTCGGCGGCAAGCTCGAAGGCCGGTTGCAGCTCGGCAATGCCAATGGCTCCGGCTTCCTGCGCTCGCGGCTCGACGTCAAGGGCGGGGATCTGGCGCAGGCTGGCTGGACGCGTGCGGGCGCCCCGGTCGCCACCGGCACCTTCGACCTTTCGGTCGCGCTCGAGGCATCGGGCGCGAACGCGCAAGCCATGGCCCATTCGGCAAGCGGTTCCGGCACCGCCACCTTCAATGGCGTGACGCTCAACGGCGTCAACAGCGCGGCGCTGCCGCAACTGATGGCAACTGCCGACGCCATGAAGACGGAGATTTCGGCCGACGCAATCCGCCAGGCGGCAGAGGCAGCGGTGTTTTCCGGCCAGTCGGTCGTCGGTGTGGTCAAGGTCCCCTTCAGCATCGCCGGTGGCGTGCTAAGGGCGCAGAACGTCACGGCTGCCGACGGCAACGCAGCCTTTGTCGGCGAAGCATCGTTGGATTTGGCGGCGGAGCGTCTCGACGCGAACATCGACATGACCTTCCGGCCGGGCGAGGAGGCGTTGGCCGGGGCCGAACCGCGGGTGCGGCTGAGTTATGCCGGCCTGCTTTCGTCTCCGGGCGTGAACCTCGATGTTGCCGATCTCTCGAATTTCCTGTCGCTTCGCGCGTTTGAGCGCGAGCGCCGGCGCGTCGAGACGCTGCAGGCCAACGTGCTTGAGAAGCAACGGCTGCGTCGCGAGGTGCAACTTTACAAAGCAAAGGCACAGCAGCGTGAAGTCGAGCGCCTGCGGGCAGTCGCCGAAGAGCGGCGGCGTGCGGCGGCGGCTGTTGAAGCGGAACGGGTGAAGGCGGATCTGGCGGCCCGCGCGGAGGCGGAACGTAAGGCGGCGGAAGAGGCCGCGCGCAAGGCAGCGGAAGAAGCCGCGCGCGTCGAGCGTGAACGCCAGCAGCAACAGCAACTTGGCGCCCCGTCGCAGATGCCGCCGGGGACCGGCGAAGGCCTACAGAATCCGAGCGGGCAGGGGCTGAATTTCGACGTTTTGCCCGATGTCACGGTGCAATAGGGCGCTATGTCCCACAGCGCCGCACGTCCAGAGGGTTTCCAAGGCTCCGTGTTGCACGGAAACGACCCTGGCCGGACGCGCAAAGGTCGCTATAGCGCTTTGAATTGCCGCATGTTTATCGTCAAGCGAAGTACGATTTTAGGAAACATGCAGAAGGCAGTTCAGGGAAACGCTCGATCGCGTTGTTTTCACGTCTTTGCTGCTGGGCCACGCTTTGCATTTTTCCTGGGCTGCGGCAGTGGAGCGGAGTGCAGAGGCAGAGATGCTGTACGTCTCTCCATGTCGCGGCAGCGGCCTGATTGCCGGTGCGTGGCTGACGCGTCCGGGGGCCTTGCGGGTGCCACGTGTCAGATGTGACGGGCCAAGGCTGCTGTCGAACTTCAGGCGTTCTGCCGTCTCCACAGATCAAAATGAAGCAGAACACCTGCCTTCCCATAGATCGCTCGTCCCCGACCGCCGCACCGCGTCGGATCAGAAGTGGATGGCGACCCCCAGGATCGGTCCGTGCTCCACCGTATCGTATTTGAAGCCGTCGTTGCTGTAGTTGACGCCGATCGCGCGATAGCCGGCGACCGCCGAGATCGTGTCGGTGAACTTGTAGCCGAGGCCGAGTGCCGCATCCCAATCGAGATCCGCGCCGCCGCCGCCGACCAGCCCCCAACCGGTCAGATAAAACTCGGGCGTGAAGTAGTAGGAGCCGCGCAAGCCGGCGACCGCATCGACCCAGGTGGCGCCGTCATCCCGGCTGATACCATCCAGCGGGCCGCCGGAGAACGAAAGCGTGGTGTCGACCGACCAGACTTTCAGGCCGCCGACGATATCGAGATGGGAAGACTGGTCTTCGTAAATGGTATAGCCGACGCCCAGCAGCGCGGCGAAAGTCGTCGAGTCCACATCCACGCTGTTGGCGAGGATGCCGTTCGGCGTGCTGCCGTCGGCCGATAGCTTCGAGTACATGACGTCGCCGAAGATGCTGTAGGGGCCATTGCGCGCCTCGCCCATCGCCATGAAGGCAAAATCGAGATTGTCCCAGATATCGCTGAAACTGGAATCGATATGCACATCCGGCAGCCCGAACTGTGCTGTGTCGCCCGTGAGGCCTGCCATCCAGAAGTAGGGTGCGACGGTGAACTGCCAGCCGCTTTCCGTCTCCTGCGGCTGGGCGGTTGGCGCAAGGAGTGGCGCGATGTCGGCGGCGCTGGCGACCGCGGCCGATGACAGGGTCAACCACGTGGCCAGACCGATCCGAGCATAGAGCTGCATGCCTTCCTCCCTCACATAATTCATGAGCGCCAGAGGCTGCGGCCGCTGGCGGCACTTGGATTGTTCGAAATTAGGTGATGCTAAACAAGTATATTCGCGTCGAATTCCGTTTCGGCACGCGGGAATTGCGCGAGGTGTGGCGCAAGGCACACAGAAGGCGAGGGGCGGGTTCCCGTTGCAATCAAAAGTCTATGTTCCGGCGGGTTGACGCGGCCTGTCTTGCCCGGTGTCGAGCCTATAGACAGCCGGGGGCAGGCCCCGCTTCAGCGATCGAAGACCAATCTGCTTCGGCTGCAAGCGCCCGTCGTGGCTGCGGCGAAACGCAAAACCCTTAAAATCCTAATGGATCGATTGAGCGGGAGTTAGCATCCTGCCTTCACAGTGCGGTCTGCAACGGGGGGTGGCATGACGTCACTGGATGAGGGCCTTGATCGCCGCGCGATCATATGGATCACGAACTGGACATTCTCGGGCACCGCTGGATGCACGGCCGTTGCGGTTCTCATTACCTATTACTACATCGCGCCCTTCGGGGCTGAGGTGATGGCGATGTCGATGCGCCTTGCCCTGTTCATTCCGCTGCTTTTGGCCATCCCGCTTTTCGCCTTCATCGGCATCAAGCTGCAGCAATTGGCACGCGCCAACGATCTCTTGACATTGGCGAGCCGGTACGACGGCCTGACCGGCTGTCTCAATCGTGCCGCGTTCACGTCGGATGTCACGGCGTTCGTTGCCGAACAGGATCTCAAGCCCTTTCCCACGACCTCGGCGCTGATGGTGCTGGATGCCGACCACTTCAAGCGCATCAACGATCGCCATGGCCATCTCGCCGGTGACGATGCGCTGGTGGCGATAGCGACCGAGATGCGCTTGGCCGTGGGCGATGGCGGTCTGATTGGCCGTCTCGGCGGTGAGGAGTTCGGCGTGTTCGTCCACCATGCCCATCCCGCAACGATCGGGGCGATGGCCGAGCGCATTCGTCTGGCGGTGGCCGAGCACGGGCAGGCGATTGCTCCGGATGCCGATCCGGTGACGGTCAGCATCGGCGTGGCGCTGTTTACCTATCCGGTACAGTACGAGGACATCTTCAAGATCGCGGACGACCAGCTCTACCTTGCCAAGAACACGGGGCGCAATCGGGTGTGTCTGATCGAGTATTCGCGGCTGCCGGGTGGGGTCAGGGCCATGGCGACCCAGCTACGCGAGGGCCTGGTCGGCGCCCCGACGGACGGGTTCGCACGCCATGGCGACGAGCCGTCACGTGTCGCCGGCTGCTGAGCGCGGTACGTTCGACTTGATCCAGTCGAGAACGTAGACCCGAAGCGCCGAGGAGAGGTTGCTGTCACTGCTGCGCGCGTCGTCGATCTCGACGATCAGCTGGGCGATCGGCATGGCGCGGGTCGCCGCGATCGTCTTCAGTTCCAGCCAGAACGGGTCCTCCAGCGAAAAACTGGTGCGGTGTCCGTGCAGGGTGGCGGAGTGCTTTCGGATCATCGCCGGAGCTCGCAAATTGATTCAAGTCGTTGGCGGTTTGATTCGGGACGCTGCTGCAAGTCCTTGACGCAGAATCGTTTTTGCCGAACCGTGCGCCGGCTTTGATGCTCTAGCAACGCATTCAGGCGTGAGACGTTCCGCACAATCTGTTTCGATGATGATTTGAAGAAGGCCGCAGCCGCTTACGCGTCCTGTGCTTCAGTCCTCGGCCTCATCGGGTCGATCGGCTGCGGGCTCGCGGCGCCCCTGGTCGAGGGCTTTTGCCGCTTTCGCGTTCAAGGCGTCGGTCAGAGATTTCTCAGCCTTGGTGCGGCCGAACGAAATACGGTTCTGTTCGGCCTGCTTTTCTTTTTCGGCGCGGGCATTGCGCTTGCGGAACTGGCGTAGATTGACGACGTCACCACTCATGCCGCGGCCTTTCAGCTGCCTCAGTTCTTCTTGCGGAAGGAATCGAGCGAAACGACCGAACCGCCGCCATTCTTGGCTTCGCCGGATTTCTCCGCGTCCTTGGGCGGCACTTCGCCGTCGGTTTCAGGCACGGGATAGGCGGTGATCTCCGCCGATTCGAGTTCTTCCTCTTCGGCCGCGGCCACGTCGAACTCGAGTTCGAAATTGACCGAGGGGTCGTAGAAGCCGCGAATGGCATTGAATGGAATGACGAGCCGCTCCGGCGTGTCGGAGAAGGAAAGGCCGATCTCGAAGCCGATATCGGAGACCTTGAGTTCCCAGAACTGGTGCTGGACGACGATGGTCATCTGCTCGGGATACTTGGATTTCAGGTGCTGCGAGATGCGAACACCCGGCGCTCCGGTCAGGAAGGTGATGAAGAAATGGTGCTCGCCAGGCAGGTGGCCGGTGGCCGCAACCTCGGTCAGCACTTTGCGGATGACGCCGCGAAGCGCGTCCTGCGCCAGAATGTCGTAGCGAATGTGGTCCTGGCCCATGGGATTCCCGTCTTTCTCGAACTCAATTCTACTGTCGGCTTTCCATTGCCCGTCAGAATATGACGAGTCAATTATCCAAGCATCTATAGACCATTTCGAAGCGGGGGAGAAGGTGAAGGCTTCTGTTGCCAGGTGCCTTCGGACCCCGCCTTACGGTGCTACCCGGAAGGACTTGATTTGAAGTGTCGCACCGCCGTTAGGCAGCGAGACGTGCTTCAGCATAGTTGTCGTTTGCAACTATAAGTTTAGCCCGATAACGGTGGTACAATGCCGAGCAAAAAGTCGATCTTTACGCCCTTGTCGATCCTATTTCGCCCCCATCAAAAGCCGGTCATCGAAGTGTCGACCGGTTTTTGGTGGAGGCGCCGGGTACCGCCCCCGGGTCCAATGGGTTTATTTCACCGCCCGTTTATTGCCATAGCCGCCCGAAGACGGCACCTGTCATATAGGTCTTTCCGGCGCCGAAGAAAAGGGGAAGACGCGGATAAATCGCTGCTTTTCCAAAACGCTTGACAGGATTGGCAGCCATGAAAAACTCCGGCTGCTGCAGGCGGGCCGCTGGGGCATGCGGGGCACGCTGCAGTTTTTTGAGCAATCCCAATGTGGAGGCATCATGACCGACTATCTCGCAGATGTGCAGAAGTATGACAGCGGCGCCGATGAAGCCGTTGTGAACAAGATCGTGCGCCATCTCGGCATTGCGCTTCGCAACAAGGATTCCTCGCTCGTGTCGGCCACCGACCCGAAGGAACTCGATCGCGTCCGGGAAAAATGGTGCGAGAAGAAGCTCGGCGTCGCGGGCGCGGACGCGGACGCAGCCATCTCGGCCACGGCGAAGGCGATGTCTGCGGACCGCTCGAAGTCGCGCGTGACCTTCTATTATCTGGTGGCCAAGAACCTCGGTAAGCTGCAGACGCTGTAAGTTGCGGTGAACCCGGGTCGGATTGACCCGGATTCATCAACCTAACCGATGCCTTGAGGCGGGATGCCGGCGGAAAACGCGCAGGCTTTCCTCAAGATCCCGGTTTGAACGCGGCTAAATTTGCGGGATAAACATCGCCAGGACATTGGTTTGCCGCCGGCTTCAACCTAAATTTGGGACAACACGAATCGGCGGCGCCAGACCATGCAGCAATATCTCGACTTCCTCGACCATGTGATGACCAGCGGAACCGACCGGGGCGACCGGACGGGGACGGGCACACGCTCGGTCTTCGGCTACCAGATGCGCTTTGATCTGTCGGAAGGCTTCCCGGTGCTGACCACCAAGAAGCTGCACCTGCGCTCGATCATTCACGAACTGCTCTGGTTCCTGAAGGGCGAGACCAACATCGCCTATCTCAAGGAAAATGGCGTCAGCATCTGGGACGAGTGGGCGGACGAAAACGGCGATCTCGGGCCGGTCTACGGCTACCAGTGGCGTTCCTGGCCGGCGCCGGACGGACGGCACATCGATCAGATCGCCGGCCTCGTCGAAAGCCTGAAGACTAATCCGAATTCGCGCCGGCATATCGTTTCGGCCTGGAACCCGGCGCTGGTCGACGAGATGGCGCTGCCGCCGTGCCATTGCCTTTTCCAGTTCTATGTCGCCGACGGCAAGCTTTCCTGCCAGCTCTACCAGCGCTCGGCCGACATCTTTCTCGGCGTGCCCTTCAACATCGCCTCCTACGCGCTGCTGACGATGATGGTTGCGCAGGTGGCCGGGCTGAAGCCGGGCGATTTCGTCCATACATTTGGCGACGCGCACATCTACCACAACCATTTCGACCAGGCGCGGCTGCAGCTTGCCCGCACGCCGAAGACATTGCCGACCATGCAGATCAATCCAGATGTCAGGGATCTGTTTTCGTTCCGTTTTGAAGACTTTACCCTTGTCGGCTACGAAGCTGATTCAACCATCAAGGCGCCGATCGCCGTCTGACACGTCGCCGCCTCGCACGGCGCGGTCAGGGTGATCGATACGGGCATTCGCGTGACGGCGGCAGACCGGGAGGGTCTTCCGCCTCCGACGTAATTCAAGCGTTGCAGCGACCTTGGCGTATTCTGTTCGACGCCGCGCTGTCGGGAGGTTTCGATGCTGACGCTCATCCACGCACCGCAGTCGCGCTCCTCGCGCATCGTCTGGCTGCTCGAGGAGATCGGTGCGGAATACGAGATCCGCTATGTCTCGATCCGCCGCTGGGATGGGACCGGTGCGCCCGACGACGACAATCCGCATCCGCACAAACAGGTGCCAGCGCTTTTGCACAAGGGCGCTCTGATCTGGGAATCGGCCGCCGTGGTGCAGTATCTCACCGACCTTCATCCCGAATGCAGTCTTGGGCGGGCACCCGGCCATCCCGAGCGCGGCACTTATCTCTCCTGGCTTGCCTATTATGCCGGCGTGATCGAGCCGACGGCGCTGGCGCATATCACCGGGGCGACGATCAACAATCCGGCGCAGGCGCGGCTCTACAGCGACATGTGCGCCCATGTGATCGACGTGCTCGGCCGGCAGGCCTATCTGCTCGGCGCGACGATGAGTGCCGCCGATCTGCTTTTGGCCAGTGCGCTGCAATGGATGCGCAAGATCCTGCCCGAGAGCGAGGTCGTCGACCGCTACATCCGAGTGGTGACCGACCGGCCGGCTTTTGTCCGGGCAAGCGAAATCGACAGCAAACCGAATGGGTTCCATGACTGATACCAGCACCAACGAACTGAAAGTCTCCCTCATCGCCGCGGTCGCCGCCAACGGCGTCATCGGACGCGAGGGCGACCTGCCGTGGCGGCTTCCGACCGACCTCAAGCGCTTCAAGGCGCTGACGATCGGCAAGCCCGTGATCATGGGCCGCAAGACCTGGGCCTCGATCGGCCGCCCGCTGCCGGGCCGGGCGAACATCGTCATCAGCCGCAGCGCCGATTATTTCGCCGAGGGCGCGATCGTCGTGCATTCGCTGCAAGAAGCCTTGAGCGTGGCGCGGCGAGAAGCCTCGGCAGCCGGCGCGGACGAGGTCTGCGTCGTCGGTGGCGGCGAGATCTATCGTCAGGCGATCGGCGTGGCCGATATCCTGCACATCACCGAGGTCCCGGCCGATATCGAAGGCGATGCTCGGTTTCCGCATATCGATCCTGCCGTTTTCGACAAGGTGTTCGAAGAGGATCTGCCGCAGGGCGAGAAGGACAGCCATGCCATGCATTTCGTGACCTGGCGCCGCCGCACGCCCTCAGCTGCATAATTCCCAAAATCGGGATCGATTTGAGGCGAAGCTAGGCCGCGAGCTTGAAGCGCTCCGGCGTCCCTGGTGCGTCATGCATGGAGCGCGGCGCCGGAATGGTCCATTCGTCAACTATTTTGAACCATTTACGGTGAACTCTGGCCTATCGCGTTGAAAGCGAAGCATGTCATACCTATAACGGGTTCACATCGTGGACGTCCGTGCATTCGCGCGGCAGTTCATCGTGAGCAGTATTCAAAAGAGAGGTTTTGATGCCCTGGAGCAATCAGAATGGCGGCGGCGGCCCGTGGGGTGGCGGCGGCGGCGGAGGCAATCAGGGTCCATGGGGCCAGGGGCCGAACCGCCCACGTGGCGGCGGAGGCGGCAAAGGTGGCCCGCCGGATCTGGAAGAGATCATTCGTCGTGGCCAGGACCAGCTGAAGAACGTTGTTCCCGGCGGTTTCAACGGCGGCGTCTTCGCCATCGTCGGCCTGCTGATCGTCGGCTTCATCCTGATCAACTCGATCTACACCGTCCAACCGGATGAACGGGGCGTGGAAATGCGCTTCGGCAAGCCGAAGGACGAGATCTCGATGCCGGGCCTGCACTACCATTTCTGGCCGCTCGAAACCGTCGAGTTCGTCAAGATTACCGAGCAGCAGCAGAACATCGGCGGTCGCAACAGCGGTCAGTCGAATGCCGGCCTGATGCTCACCGGCGACCAGAACATCGTCAACGTCCAGTTCTCGGTGCTCTATTCCGTCACGGACCCCAAGCACTACCTGTTCAATGTCGAAAATCCGGCTGACACGCTGCAGCAGGTTGCCGAAAGCGCCATGCGCGAAGTGGTCGGCCGTCGTCCGGCCCAGGACATTTTCCGCGATAACCGTCAGGCGATCGCCGCCGACGTGAAGAGCACGATCCAGGCGACAATGGACAGCTACGGTGCCGGCATCTCGGTCAACACCGTGGCGATCGAGGATGCGGCTCCGCCACGCGAAGTCGCCGATGCGTTCGATGAAGTGCAGCGCGCCGAGCAGGACGAAGATCGCTTCGTCGAAGAAGCCAACCAGTATGCCAACCAGATCCTCGGCAAGGCCCGCGGTCAGGGTGCGCAGATCCGCGAAGAGGCAGCCGCCTACAAGGATCGCATCGTCAAGGAAGCGGACGGTGAAGCCCAGCGCTTCATCTCGGTCTACGACGAATATTCCAAGGCGCCTGACGTGACCCGCAAGCGTCTCTATCTCGAAACGATGCAGGGCGTGCTCGGCAAGTCGAAGAAGGTCATCATCGACGAGAAGAACGGGCAGGGCGTCGTGCCCTATCTGCCGCTGAATGAAATCGGCCGGCCGGCACAGACGGGAGCCGCACAGTGATCAACAATCGTATTTCAATCATCCTGATCCTGCTCGCGGTCGTCTTCGTCGGTCTCTACTCGTCGGTCTTCGTGGTCAACGAGCGCCAGCAGGCGGTCGTCGTCCGCTTCGGTCAGATCCAGGACGTCAAGACCGAACCGGGCCTCTACTTCAAGCTGCCGTTCGCCTTCATGGATGCCGATCGCGTGCAGTATGTCGAGGACCAGGCCCTGCGCTTCGATCTCGACAACATCCGCGTCCAGGTCTCGGGCGGCAAGTTCTATGAAGTCGACGCCTTCGTCGTCTACAAGATCGCCGACCCCCGCCGCTTCCGCGAAACCGTTTCGGGCGACCGTGACTCGGCCGAGGCACGGTTGCGCACCCGTCTCGACGCATCGCTGCGTCGCGTCTACGGTCTGCGCGGCTTCGAGGCAGCACTCTCCGACGAGCGTGCATCGATGATGCGCGAAGTTCGTGCCGACCTCCAGGCCGATGCCGAAACGCTCGGCCTCAGGATCGAGGACGTTCGCATCCGTCGCACGGACCTGACGCAGGAAGTCTCGCAGCAGACCTTCGACCGCATGAAGGCCGAGCGTCTGGCGGAAGCCGAACTGATTCGCGCCCGCGGTAATGAAGCCGGTCAACGTCGCCGCGCCATCGCCGACCGTCAGGTCGTCGAGATCGTCGCCGACGCCCAGCGCGAATCGGAAATCCTGCGCGGTGAAGGCGAAGCCGCACGGACGAAGACCTTTGCCGACGCATTTGCACGCGATCCGAAGTTCTTCGAATTCTACCGTTCGATGGCCGCCTATACGGAGTCGATCGGCAGCTCGGACACGACGCTCGTGCTGTCGCCGCATTCGGAGTTCTTCCGTTATTTCAATGACTCGGAAGGCAACCCGCCGGCTGCGACAACAACGCAACCAGCGACCGGGAACTAAGCGGACTATGTCCGACTTTCTGACCGGGATCGCTTTTTTCCTGATCATCGAGGGGCTGGTGTACGCACTGGCCCCTTTGGTTTTAGTGGAATTGGCGAAGCGTTTGCCGTATGTCCCGGAGCATCAGCTTCGACTGGCCGGGGTATTTTCCGTTGCCGCCGGTGTCGGACTTGTCTGGTTGCTTCGAGGATAATGCGAAATGCCACATAAACTGCTGATCCGGCTGGTCGACGCCGAATATGCGATCACCCGTCTCAATGTCGGTTCCCAGATGCCGGAATGGCTGCCGGGGCCGGGTTTCTGGACCGTGTCCAGCTCGCGAGAGGAAATGACCCTCGTCTGCCGCGCCGCGCGCGTTCCTTCCAGCACCCAGAGTTCGCTCGGCTGGCGCTGCTTCCGCATCGAACAGCATTTCAGCGTTGACGTGCCGGGCGTGCTTTCTTCCGTGCTCAGGCCGCTTTCGGCCGCAGGCATCGGCGTCTTTGCCAATTCGACCTTCAGCACCGATTACATCTTCGTGCCCGGTTCCGATCTCGACAAGGCGGTGCAGGCGCTGAAAGAACATGGGCACGAGATCACCATCTGATCGCCGGTCCGTATCCGCTCTTTCGGGTGGATCAGAAAATCGTGTCTGGACGCTTCTGAATTCCGCCGTATCTTCACAGGAAGATCGGGCGGAACGGGATCTCCGGATCGCGTTGCTGTCACCAGCTGCATAACGCCTGCGACCGGCATCGGTCTAAGGATTGGGTTATGCTGGAAATCAAGGTCGCTGCAGCGATCCTTGCGCCTCTTTGGACGCGTGGGGCTGCAGAGCATAGCATGACGCGCTATCCTTTGGGGTATCGCACCGCCGAGACAATGTGAGGAGCTCCGCGAATTGTCCACTCGATCGAAATCCCTCGGCGCCCTGGCGCTGGCCGCCACGCTGCTTCTGTCCAACGTGGCGATGGCACAGACGACCGCCATTCGCCCGCCGAGCAATGGTCCCGCATCCGTCGCCGACCTCGCGGCGGGCCTGCTTGATGCGGTCGTGAACATTTCGACGTCCCAGCGCGTCAAGAACGACGACGATGCGCCGACGCCTCAGGTGCCGGAGGGCTCGCCCTATCAGGACTTCTTCGACGAGTTCTTCAAGGGGCAGGGCGACAAGGGCGGCAACCGCCAGCGCACCGTCAATTCGCTCGGCTCCGGCTTCGTCATCGATCCCGCCGGCGTGATCGTCACCAACAACCACGTGATCGAGGGCGCAGACGATATCGAGGTTATCTTCGCCAATGGCAGCAAGCTGAAGGCCAAGCTCGTCGGCAAGGATACCAAGACGGACCTTGCGGTGCTCAAGGTCGAGCCGAAAGCGCCGCTCAAGGCGGTACCCTTCGGCGATTCCCGCAAAATGCGCATCGGCGACTGGGTCATGGCCATCGGCAATCCGTTCGGCTTTGGCGGCTCTGTCTCCGTCGGCATCATCTCGGCGCGCGGCCGCAACATCAATGCCGGCCCCTACGACAACTTCATCCAGACGGACGCCGCCATCAACCGCGGCAATTCCGGCGGTCCACTGTTCAACATGCAGGGCGAGGTCATCGGCATCAACACGGCGATCATTTCGCCGTCGGGCGGATCGATCGGCATCGGCTTCTCGGTGCCGACCGAACTTGCCGCCAACGTGGTCCTGCAGCTCAAAGATTTCGGCGAGACGCGGCGCGGCTGGCTTGGCGTGCGCATCCAGCCGGTGACGGACGATATCGCCGAAAGCCTGAAGTTGGCCGCGCCGCGCGGCGCGCTGGTCTCGGGCATTATCGAGGGCGGGCCGATCACCAAGGGTGAGATCAAGGCCGGAGACGTCATCATCAAGTTCGACGGCAAGGATGTTGCCGAGATGCGCGACCTGCAGCGGGCAGTCGCCGAGAGCGGCGTCGGCAAGGCTGTCGACGTGGTGATCATCCGGGGCGGCAAGGAGCAGACGGTCAAGGTCACGCTCGGACGGCTGGAGGATGGCGAAGACATTGCCAGTGCCTCGGCAACCACGAGCGATGAAGGCGGTGAGGACAAGAAGACGGATCAGCCGCCAGCCGCCGAGATGCCTGCCTCGGACACGGTACTCGGCATGAAGCTGACGGCGCTCAATGCCGAAAGCCGGAAAAAGTTCGGCATCGCCGACGATGTCGAAGGCGTTGTCATCGCCGAGGTGCAGGCAGGGTCGGCTGCGGCCGAGCGCCGGGTAGAGCCGGGCGACGTCATCGTCGAGGTTGGTCAGGAGGCGATGGATACGCCTGACGACGTCTCCGACCGCGTCGAGGAGCTGAAGTCTGACGGCCGGCGCAACGCGCTGCTGATGCTTTCCAACAAGACCGGCGAGCTGCGCTTCGTCACCGTGCGTATGGAATAGGACGGCGCGGCGCGATGGTGTTTTCCTGAATCCTTTCAGGCCTATCACGCCGCTCTCTCACAGTCCGATTCCGACGCCTGAGACTTTGATTCAAGGCGGCCCGTTTCTTTGATCGCCATGGATTGAGAGCGATGGCCCGGCAGGTCACTTCGCGCATTGGAGCGCGCCACGGCGGGTTTTGACTGCCGACAGATCTGCGCGGGCTTGGCGCATGCGCCATTGCTTTGGCGAGTGACCGTGAACGGTGCGAAGCGGTTCTGCCGAAAATAACGTTGAGATGAGCCGTGCCGCTATTCCGCCTCAGGCGGGAACGCACGCCAACGATGGCACCAACCCATCCTGCGGCTAATATTCTGTGGCCGGCCAACTCGATCATTCTGTGCAACAGCGCAAGCCAGCACCCTCCATCTCTCCCGTCCGGGTGTGGTGCGTTTGGCGCATTGGCGGCTGGAAGGTCATCAGGCGCAGCGCGTCGATCAAGGTCTCGAGGATGGCATGCATGGCCGGATCCTCCTTTCTGTTTCCGCATTTCAACGCACTTGTCGCAAGGGCTCAAACGAGTTTACAGTCGCCTTCGGATGACTTGAGGTTATGCATGAAGCGCGGCCGTTTACCCCTGACAGCGTTGCGGAGTTTCGAGGCGGCGGGCCGGCTCGAAAGCTTCACCCTGGCCGCGGGCGAGCTGTTCGTCTCGCAGGCGGCGATCAGCCGGCAGATCCGCGAGCTGGAAGACCTCGTCGGTCGGCCGCTGTTCGAGCGGCGGCATCGTGGCGTCCGCCTGACCGCAGAGGGGCGGTCGCTGCTGTCTGTACTGACGTCGGCCTTCGATATGGTGGGAGACAGCCTGGCGGCGCTGTCGGGGCGCAAGCTTGCGAGCACGCTTAAGGTCAGCTCGGAGCCGTGTTTTGCCGGCTGTTGGCTGGTGCCGCATCTGGCAGAGTTCCAGAACACGCATCCCGATGTGGATCTGCTGATCGATGCCGACCCGCGATTGGTGGAGTTTCGCAGCGGCGAAGCCGATATCGCCATCCGCCATAGTCTGACGCTTTCCTCCTGGCCGCGCGTCGAGGCACGCCGACTTGCTGATGTCGAGATGATTCCGGTGATTTCACCGGAGCTGGCTCGTTCCGGTCGGCCAATTTCGACACCGATCGATCTCATGCAGCATGCGTTGCTGCACGAAGACAACCGGGAGGCATGGCAACAATGGTTTGCCGCGGCCGGGGCCGGGCCGGTTCGCATCGAGCGCGGCGCGATCTTCAATGATGGCGCGATGGTGCTGCAGGCGACGCTGCGCGGCAACGGCGTCGGACTGATCGACCGCGACCATGTGCGCGACGAACTCAAGACCGGACGCCTGCTGCAACCGTTCGACAATTCGGTGCCCTACGGTGCCTTCTTTCTGGTGGCGCGGCGGTTTGATGCGCTGTCGGAGGCAGCGCAGGCGTTCGCCGCTTGGGTCGAGAAGAATTATCCGGGGGCAGGGCGCGGGAACTGAAGACGTGTCGCTGGGTCCGCTCCATGGCGGGCGCTTCGGCTTGACGCTGCCCCTCATCCGGCTGCCGCCACCTTCTCCCCGCCTGCGGGGAGAGATGTCCGGCAGGACAGTGAGGGGCAAGCGACGAATAACGAGCGGGAGGCGGTTGAACGACAAGGGCGTGCGGCAAGCCGCAGCTTACGGACGCCGCTACGCGATCACGCCCCGGCCTTTGCCCGCTGCGCCTGCCAGTCCGCCCGTGTCATCGCATAAAGCACGTGGCGAACGAGCTGTGGTTTGTCGGCGGGGATGCGCGGGTGGTTGAAATCGCGGGTGGGATCGCGGTGCATGCCGAGGCGTGTCATCACCGCCGTCGAGCGGGTGTTCTCGGGAATGGCAAACGAGACGATTTCGCGCAGGCCCTTCTCCTCGAACCCGTGACGCAAAAGGTCGAGCGCCGCCTCGGTGATGTAACCCTTGCCCCAGAAGGGGACGGCAAGCCGCCAGCCGATCTCGACGGTGCCTTTCGGCAGGTAGGGGGCGAGGTCGGTATAGGCGAGGCCGCAGAAGCCGATCGGCCGGTCGTCGGGCTTCAGCGCGATTGCGAAGAAGCCGAGCCCGGTCTCCGTGATGCCACGGCCGACGCGGTCGAACAGCGCGTCGGATTCTTCCCGGCTGCGGCGATGGGGAAAGAACTCCATCACCTTGGGATCGTTGTTGATCTCGAAGAAGAGATCGCGGTCGCTTTCCTTCCAGGCGCGGATGCGCAGCCGTTCGGTCTCCGAGATGATCATCGCACGAAGTCGGTCTTGCGATAGCCCTGAAGATAGAGAAGGGCCGTGAGGTCGCCATGGTCGATGCGCACCTTCGCCTGTTCGGCGACCACGGGCTTGGCGTGCAGCGCGACGCCGGTGCCGGCGAGCTGCAGCATGCCGAGATCATTGGCGCCGTCACCGACGGCAAGCGCTTCGTCGGTGGAGATGCCGAGGCGACCGGCGATTTCGAGCAGGGCGTCGACCTTGGCCTGCTTGCCGAGGATCGGTTCGGCGACCTCGCCGGTCAGCGTGCCATCCTTCTCGATCAGCGTGTTGGCGCGGTTTTCCTGGAAGCCGAGCATGTCGGCGACCGGCCCGGTAAAGACGGTGAAGCCGCCGGAAACGAGGGCGGTGTAGTAGCCCTTCGCCTTCATGGTGGCGATCAGCTCGGGGCCTCCAGGCGTCAGGGTGATGCGCCGGGCGATGACATCACCGACGACGCTCGAAGGCAGGCCCTTTAGCAGCGCGACGCGCTCGATCAGCGCCGGCTCGAAGGCGATCTCGCCGTTCATGGCGCGAGCGGTGATCGCGGCGACCTTGTCCTTGAGGCCGACTTCGGCGGCAAGTTCGTCGATGCATTCCTGGCCGATCATGGTCGAATCCATGTCGGCGATCAGAAGCTTCTTGCGTCTGGTGTCGGCGTCCTGGACGGCGACGTCGACGGCCACGCCGTTGAGCGCACCGCGCAGCGCGGCCTCGGCGGCGAAGGGGTCTGTGCCGTCCCTGAGCGCGAGGTCGCAGGCGATGCCGTCGGCGAGCCAATAGAGGCCGGATGCCTTGACGGCGTCAGCGGCGGCTTCCGCGAGCGCTGGCGTCAGAACAGGATTTGACGGATTGGCGATAAGCGTGGCAACGAGAGCCATGGACAACAACCTTGAAACCGATACGGACGCGATCCTGATAACCGGGCCGACCGCCAGCGGCAAGTCCGCGCTTGCGGTCGAATTGGCGCGGCGGCATGGCGGCGTGGTCATCAACGCCGACAGCATGCAGGTTTACGACTCCTTGCGGGTGCTGACCGCGCGCCCCGACGAGGTCGACATGGGCGGCGTCGAGCACTGTCTTTACGGCCACGTGCCGGCAGGCGCGGCCTATTCGACCGGGGTGTGGCTGCGCGAGGCCGAAGCCCTGGTCGCTGCACTTCGCAAGGACGGCCGGCTGCCGGTTTTCGTCGGCGGCACCGGGCTCTATTTCAAGGCGCTGACCGGCGGGCTTGCCGACATGCCGGAAATTCCCGCTGTCCTTCGTGACCGGTTGCGCGAGCGGTTGAGGCAGGAGGGGCCGGAAGGATTACATGCAGAGCTTGCGGCGCGCGATCCGCAGACGGCGGAGGCGCTGAAGCCCGGCGACGGCCAGCGCATCGTGCGGGCGCTCGAAGTGGTGGAGGCGACCGGCCAGTCGATCCGCGTCTACCAGCAGAAAAACGGTCCGCAGATCATCGATCAGCAGCGGGCGCGCAAGCTGGTGGTGCTGCCGGATCGCAAGGTGCTGCACAACCGCATCAATAGCCGCTTCGGCCTGATGCTTTCGGGTGGGGCGATCGACGAGGTGCGGGCGCTGATGGCACTCGACCTTGACCAGACCATGCCGGTAATGAAGGCGATCGGCGTCAGCCAGATTGCAGCGCTCCTGCGCGGCGAGATCGATGAGGCCGAGGTGATCGAGACCGGCTCCGCCGCAACCCGCCAATATGCCAAGCGGCAGATGACCTGGTTTCGCAACCAGCTCGACGACAGCTGGAGGCGCATCGAGAGTGCTGCCGAGGCGCTTTGAACTTTGGGTGCGATGATGTCATCGATTTCGGCGTGCGCGTTTACGGGGCGATTCTGAACACGGCATAATGCGTGCGGCCAGAACGAGCGAAATCTCGTTGCCGCAAGCAAGCAGATTGCATCAGCAATCCCCGTGGAAGCGACGACGGCCGAACCCGACCCGCCGCGTGGTTTTCAGCCGCCTTCCGTGACTTTTACGCGAGGTGGCGCCCAGCTTCCTTTCTGAAGGCTGTCATCCGGTCCGTAGAGACGAAGATTGAGATAGAAGCCTTCGGCCGGCGACGGCAGCCAATTGGCTTTTTCGACCGCGTCCTTGGGGGCCTCATGCTGGATGTAGATCGTCAGAGAACCGTCTTCGGCGGTTTTCAAGCCCGGCGTGCGTCCGCCGATCGAGTAGCGCTTGATCGGGTTCTCCACGAAGGACCCATCCGAGAGGTGATACATCGACAGCGACCAGAAGGCGCTGACATTCGGCAATTGGCCTTTCTCGAAGCGCATGGTGTATTCCTTCGAGCCTTCGAAGGGCTGTCCCTTGTCGTCCGTTCGGCCATCCATATAGATGGCTTCTTCGGGCGCATTGCCGCCGGTGTACCATTTCGCCCAGGCTGCGCGGAACAGATAGTCGGTGCCAATGATCCCGGACTTCGGATTCCATCGCCAGTTGTTGACGCTGGTGCCGACCGTCTGTGCATTGACGTCCATGACATGAAGGCCAAACTGATAGGCCTTGCTCAGACCGGCGACCTCTTCCGGCGAAAGGCTCTTGTAGTCGAACTCGGTGTTGCCTTTCTTGAAACCGATCTGCTTCAGACTGTCGGCAAGCACGGCATCCTGCACAGGCTTCGGCGGCGTGTGCTTCAAGGCGTTGGCGAGCTTGTAATAGAACTCGATCCCTTCCGGCAGGTCGGCCGGCTTTTCGTAGACGAGGCGCTGTTCGGAAAAGGCCATGTCCGGCGGGACCTGCGAGTCCGATTTGCCGAAATGGCTAAGCGGGGTCAGGCGGAGCTTGTCCTGGATTGCCTGTGCATTCTGAACGTCATCCGGCCCGTTGACGCCGATACGGCCCCACACGGCCATCGCATTGTACGGGCTGTCGATCCGCTTGACGCCTTCCGGCAACTGGCCCTTCCAGTCGGGGCCAACGAACGCGTAGTTTCCGGCGTCGCGACCGGTGGTCCGCGAGCCGACATAGGCAAAGGTATCGCCATTGGGATCCCAGAGCTGGAAAACGTAATAGCGATCCGGCTCCACTTCGGGGACCGACAGAACCAGAGGTTCGCGGCTAAGATCCGTGAACGCTTGTGCGTAGAGCGTATCGTTGTTCGGTGTCGCGATCTGCTTGAATTCGGGACCGCGAAGATGGCGCACCAATCCGAACTGATTGACGACAGAGCGGGGGTTGCCCGTCGTGGCCTCGCTGCCCGGTACGGCTCGTGTACGCATCAAGTCCTCGAAGAACACCGATGGATATCCCCACATGACCGCGTTCAGCCCGAGATAGAACGCCTGTGCTTCTCGGCCCTCCATCTTGCCGAGCTCAGGCGGGGGCGTGCGCTTGTCCGCGGCCAGGGCAGCAATGTTGCCGCTGCCCATTGCGAGGGCTACGGCGAGAACGCCGATCTTGAAGAAGGCTCTGGTGGGCTGCATCTTGGTCAACTCCATACCCGGTTTGTGAATGTGTCCTTATCGAGAGTGCTGCCGAGATGGCGTGAATTTCTGGCGGGGGATCGCGCCCCTGGCAACGTTCGGCGTTTGGATTTGCGATCAGAAATTCTGCCGTGCAGGACAAAGCCGCCGTCCTCGGCGGCCTTGTCGTTTGGTGCGGGCGTTTGGTGCTGGGTGTCGTCTGGTCGCCCACGCAAAGACCCGCTTTCGTTCTTCTTCAGGCCACATCGGGAGATGTGACTAAAGCGCGTCGCGATCTTTCAGATTCGCATGACGCGCTTTAAGTTCTTGTTTTCACGCATGTCGTTATCGCAAAACCGCTGCACACTTTTGCGCGACATGCTTTAGTTGCCTGTTGGCAGCGAGATCTTGAAGCCGTCCTTTGACAACTCTTCGCGTAGCCACTGGAACTGCTGGTACTTCGAGATCTCGAGCGGACCGGTGTAGGTTTCGCTCTGCAGCTTGCGCGGCGGATATTTCACATAGGTCTGCATCAGCTGCTTGATCGCGTCGCTAATGGTGACCATCGTCCAGGTGCGCTCCGTATAGTTGTTCATGAAGATGTCGTAGCGCTCCTGCGGATCCTGCCAGAGATCGAAGACCTGCGGGACCGTTGCGACATATTTGGATGCACCTTTCCAGCCAAGGTTCGAATCGACCGCCAGTCCGCCAGTCGCCTGGCCGTCATCGCCGCGCAGGTTGAACACGGCCTTGTAGTTGCCGACGCGGGCAGCGCCGGGCGAAAGCTCGTTCTCCGTGAAGTAGAACCAGGAGGTGCGTTCCGACTTGCCCGTACCGAGCAGGATCGGCGACATGTCATAGCTGTCGAAGATGATCGGTTGGCCTTCGCGGTCCTTGTCCGGCAGGGCGACGCCGGCGACCGCGGCGAAGGTTGCCATCAGATCGAGCCCGCCGACGATATCGTGGTTCTTGCTGTTAGGCTTGATCTTGCCCGGCCACACAGCGATAGCGGGAACGCGATTGCCGCCTTCGCGGACGGTGCCCTTGGTTCCACGGAATGGCGTGTAGCCGGCGTCAGGATACACATCCTGCCAGGCGCCGTTATCGGTGGTGTAGAATATGAGGGTATTTCTGTCCAAGCCGGTTTCATGGAGTTTATCCATGATGCGGCCAATGCGGGTGTCCAGTTCCACGATGCTGTCGGCATACTTCGATTTCGACATCGACTTATGCTCGAACTCCGGTGCAGGCATGTTCGGCTGATGCACCTTCATGAAGTTGACGCTGATAAAGAAGGGCTTGCCGGATTTGGATGCGTCGTCAAGGAAGCCGACCGCGGCCTTCTCGACGTAGCTGTCGAAGAACGGAATACCGACAACACCGGGTGCACCGTTGATCGTTGGGGTATCGACGTACTGGCCGTTGATCTTGAACTCCTCGACGGCCTTTTCACCCGTTTTGCCTGACAGGGCGCCTTTGGTTACGCGCTGGAACATCGCCCGCAGCTTCGGGTCCATGTCCGGGAACCAGGTCGGATCGGCGTAGGTGTAGGCGTTCAGGTGGTAGAGCCCGCAATATCTCATCACGTCGAAGCCCTGGGCGTTTGGCAGCGCGTAGTCAGCCTCCCCAAGGTGCCACTTGCCAGTGAAGTAGGTGTCGTAGCCGCCAAGCTTGAGAACGGACGCAAGTGTCCATTCGGCTGCAGGCAGGCCACCGCCCTGGCCTTGAAACGCGACGGTCGTCATGCCGCTGCGATTGGGAATGCGCCCCGTGATCATCGCTGCACGGCCGGGTGTGCAACTCGGCTGGGCGTAGAAGTCGAAGAACGTCATGCCATTGTCTGCCATCTTGTCGATGTTCGGCGTCGGCATTCCGCGGCCTTCGCCGCCGCCATACGGCCCGAGATCGCCGAAGCCGGTATCATCGGAAACAATCATGAGAATGTTCGGTTTGGCAGATTGCGTTGTCTGGGCTGCCGCCGACCCCCAGGGGACGGCGACGAACGTAAGCGCAGCAGCGGCTGTTGCGAGAAGCCTGCCTCGGGCTCCAAGGCCCAACCTGCGGCTTGTCAATGAACGTGGTTGATCAGCTTGGTCTATCATGATCAGTGTCCTCATCTGTTGTATGGATGTGACTGCGAACGAGATAGGCGGGAATAGGCGCAGCCCGGCCGGATAGGCCGAGCGGCAAAAAACCCGATGGCTGTCCTGGCATTCCGTGCCCTGTTGGGGCACGGTGCGCAGTCTCGTCTTTTTTAGAATTTTCGCAAGTATGCTGCGGCTGCCAAGGCAACGACCGTCGGTTGACCTTGCGATGCCCCAGTGTGCGGTCGCCTGAGAGAATTCAGGTGCACCAGGGAGGCGACAAATCTGCTCGATGAGCCCTCCATCGTTACCGTTACAGAGTTGACTTTCATCCACATTAGATCACCCTAAATTGCGACCTGGACTGCTGTAGCGATCCGGTTGTCGGCGGCATCCGGAACAGGCGTTCAGGCGGTCATCATGGGGATGTCAGGTTATTCTTTTTCGAGGCGGGTCCGATGGGGTCTAAATTCACAAGACGGATCTTCTTCGGCGAGTTCTATCGCCAGCTTGGCGTTGTCTGGCCAATCCTGTCCGCCATTCTCTGCATCATGGTTGGCGGTGGCCTGTTGATCGGGCGAATAGAGGAGTGGCGGGTGATGGACGCCCTGTATTTCACCTTCGTCACCGGTCTCACCATAGGTTACGGCGATCTGACGCCGAGCCATTTGTCTTCGCGCGTGCTGGCCATGTTGATCGGCTTTTCCGGGATTATCCTCACCGGCCTCGTTGCAGCCGTCAGTGTCCAGGCGCTGCAGGCGACCGCCCGTGAACACAACGACCGAAAGCCGCCGGACTGAGCCTCGTTCAAGGGTCGCCTTCAGCCGCGCGGCCAGGAAACTTCAATGCTTTCCGGGAGATGTCATGAGCCAGCTTTGGAATGAAATTCGGCACACGCCGCTTCTCTGGCTGCTCGTTCTGGCGCCGGTGGTGCTGGTGGCGCATAGCGCGTTACCGGAAGCGCACACGCTGCTCTTCCTGCTTTCGGTGTTGGCGATCATTCCATTGGCAACCCTGCTCAGCCACGCAACGGAAGCCGTCGCCGCCAGGACCGGCGACACGGTCGGCAGCCTTCTCAATGCGACGCTCGGCAATTTGACCGAACTCATCATTGCGCTCGCCGCCTTGCGACTTGGTCAATACACGCTGGTGAAGGCTTCGCTCGCCGGCGCCATCGTCTGCAACACGCTCTTCATGCTGGGGGCTTCGTTCCTGCTCGGCGGCCTCAAATACCATGTTCAGGATTACAACCGCGTCAGTGCGCGCCTGCAGACGAGCCTGCTTTTCCTGGCAACGGTCGCACTGATCGTACCGTCGGCAATGGCCGATGCCGACAATCTCGCTGCGGCACCGGATTTCATGCAGGATCTGAGCTTCGGTCTATCGATCCTTCTGATCATCGCCTACGGGTTGGGCCTGTTCTTCTCCCTGAAGAGCCACCGCGAATTCTTCGGCAGCGTCGAGCACGCCAGCGCCTCGGATGAGGCTCCCTGGCCGTTGCGTGTCGCGCTTGCAACGCTTGCCGCCGTCACGGTTATGGTTGCTCTGGTCAGCGAAGTGTTCGTGGAATCGGTGCAGCAGGCGGCAGAAACGTTCGGCATGACGCCCGCCTTCGTGGGCTTTGTCGTCGTCGCACTTGTCGGGGCAGCCGCAGAAATGACGTCGGCATTTTCGGGTGCGCGCAAGAACCGGCTGGATCTGAGCGTCGGCATTGCGCTGGGCAGTGCGGCCCAGATCGCCCTTTTCGTTGCTCCCGTTCTCGTGCTGTTGAGTTACGTCATCGGGCCCACGCCGATGGACCTGCAGTTCTGGCCGGGTGCCGTCATCATGGTATTGGTCGCCACGATGACGGCCATCATCATCACAAACAGCGGTCGTGCCGCGTGGTTTTTGGGCGTGCTGATGCTGATGGTCTATCTGATTTTCGCCATGACGCTCTATCTGCTGCCACCCGTACTTTCGTGAGTTTACGCGCGGGTACGCATGCCGACGACAGGCGCGGCGTTGCGGCGCGCCCGATCTCGGGCGTTACTTCGGAAACAGGAATGTCATCGTCAGCCGGACACCGAGACCCTCCGGGCCGTTGTCGGGTGCTTGCGCCCAATAGCGCACGCCTGCGCCAAGGCTGATCGGCTGCTTGTCGATGGTGATCAGCTTGGAGATGTTGAAGTTGATCGGGACAGTCCACTCATCCGCCTTCCAGTCGTAGGTGGATTCGGTGTTGAGCGCGAAAGTCCAGGCGTCCGCGGTGGTGTAGGACAGGAACGGCTGCAGGAAGGTGGAGCTGATGTCGTTGCGCTCGTCGCTGCCGGCAAACGACCAGATGTGATTGGCAAGTGCGCCATAGGTCCATTCGCCTTCCTGCTTGAGCACGACGACGGTCGGGCCGGCGCCCCATTTTTCGCCGCCGAGCAGGTCGTCGGTTGCAGTCGGGATCAGGAAGGCAGGCCCCACACCCCAGATGATCCCGCTTTCCGTCGGCTTGACCGGCGAGAAGAAGAAGCTCTGCAGCGTATCGCCGAGGCCGAACTGCGAGCCGCTCGGGCCGGCAATGTCGTTCTGCGAGGTTACCGGCAGAATGGTGCGCGAAATGACGTTCCAGTCGGCGTTCAGCGAGAAGGGAATGACCGGCTGGATGTTGAGTGTGGACTTGTTGCCGTCGTCAGGCCCGTAGCCGCGGTCATAATTGAACTGGAAGGGCACGCTGATCATCGAGGCGATCGGGTTCGACAGCTTCTTGGCGAGATCCGCATTCGAATCCTGCGCCTGCGCCGTCGTCGCGAATATGGCGGACAAGGCTGTGGCGTATTTCAACCTGGCATATCGCATGATCGACCCCCTCAGTCGCTTCCTGAGCTGCATGCCGGAGCGGTGCTCGTGGGCGACTCCAGCACACGCGCAGTCTGGCCGCGGGATGCAACTTTAGCAACTGCAATAAAGCAGGAGCAAAATCAGGGGGGCGTCGCTTGGGACGTTCGCCGATGTCGGCGACAGAGCAAGACGTTTGCCGTTCGCTCAGGTTCCGGCCGAGCAACGCAAAGGCATGAGGGGCGACGCTTTGCCAAGCGCGCCCGGCGTCAGGGTTTACGGATGATGCTGCCGAGCGGGCGCTTGAGCAGGCTGTCGCGGAGCGAGCCTTCGCGCCGCGGCTCAGCGGCGGGGCGGGCGGCATGGGGATCGGCCGCCGGCTCTGGGCGATAACCGGCCTTCGGCTCCGGTGTTTCTGCCAAAAGCTGCTGGCGGATCTGATTGAAGCGCTCGAGCTGCGGATTGCCGGGCTCAGGTGCGCGCGGCAGCATATCGGGGCGGTAGGGCTCGATTTCGTCAGGGGCTTCTTTGAAGCCGGTCTCTTCCGGCTCGTCGTGGGCCTCTGGTCCAAGTTCCGTGGCCCAGAGCCGCTCTTCCTGTTCACTGGGGCCGGTTGCCGACAGATAGCTCTGCTGGAAGCTGGAGATGTTCGGGCCGGTGATCGCCCGCATGCGGTTGACGATCGAGCGGATGTCGACGGTCGGTGGCGCATCCTCGTCGATCCGGTCGGTGATCCCGTGGGCGCGGGGCAGCCGCTCTTCCTTGACGCGGTCAAAGCGCATGCGCATGGGCACCGCCACTGCCTCGCCGAATGCGATGGCTTCGCCGTTGCCGATCGACGAGATGAAGCTGGTGGTCGAGATCGACGAGTTGGGGATGGCCGAGCGGATGATGTCCTGGTCGCGGTCGTTGGCAAGCCGCATGGCAAAGACCGTCGAGCACTGCGACAGGATCGTCGGGTCGAGTTCGCCCGGTCTCTGGGTGATGATGCCGAGCGAGACCCCGTATTTGCGGCCTTCCTTGGCGATGCGGGCGATCGCCTGGCGCGTCGGCAGGAAACCGAGCGAGGGATCGGCGGGCACGTAGCGGTGAGCCTCTTCGCACACGACCAGCATATGGATGCCGCCATTGCTCCAAAGGCCGATTTCGAACGCCATGCGGCAGAGCACCGAGGCAACGGAGTTGACGACTTCGGAAGGGATGCCGGCAAGCTGGAAGGTGGCGATCGGCCGGCCTTCGCCGGGAATGCGGAAAACCTTGGCGATCGTGTCCTGGATCGTGTCGGAGATCGTGTTCGACGAGAACATGAAATGGTAGCGCGGGTCGTTGATCGCCGAGACGATCCGGACCTTGAGCGAGCGCAGATGCGGCTTGTCGTTGCGCCCTTCGAGCCGGCCGATGCGCTCTTCGATCAGCGCCAGCAGATCGGCGATCCGGTAGGGCACAGGGGTGTCGGCGGTGACGGAGCTTTTTTCCGTCTGGCGCCGCATCAGGCCGGATTCGGCACTGCCCTTGAAGGCTTTCTTCGCGTCGGGGATGACATCGCGCAGGATGTCGAGCTCTTCGGGCACGGCCGGCCGGCCACGGAAAATGACCTCGGCGAACTCCTCCAGCCGGAAGAACCAGAAGGGCAGGTCGAGCGTTTCGGGGTCGATGACGACGGAAAGTTCCGGGAAGGCGGCGGCAAATTCGTTGTGCGGATCGAGGATCAGCACGCGCAGCTTCGGATCGGCGGCAATCGCCTTGTTGAGCAGCAGCGTCACGGCGGTCGACTTGCCGACGCCCGTGGTGCCGACGATGGCGAAGTGCTTGGCGAGCATCGACGGCACGTGGATCGTCGCGTCGAGGCTCTCGTCCTGCGTGAGCTTGCCGATGATGCAACAGTCGTCCTGGCCGGAATCATAGATGCGGGCAAGGTCTGCGGCGCGGATGCGATGGGCGACCGCACCGAGGTAGGGATACACGCTGATGCCGGCGGAAAACTCCTCGCGGCCGCTTGGGCCCGGATGGACTTCGCCCATCAACTCGACTTCGATACGGAACGTGTTGTTGGAGTCTTCGCCCCATTCGGTGCCGACTGTCTGCATGGAATAGACCAGCGCGACGACGCGGTTCCTGCCGACCGTGATCGAAATCAGCCGGCCGACCGACCAGAGTTCGGTCAGCGACGTTTCGCCCTGTTCGGCGACGGCGGCGATGGTAGCGCGCGAACCGCTGCACGCAACGACACGGCCAAGGAAGCGATTTCCGGGCTTCAAGCCGTCGCGGCGATCCTGCTCTCCGGCACGTATCGAGGAATGAAGATCATTGTTCAGCAACGCAAAACCCCGGCACAACGGTCCTACATGTTAGCGCTGGGGATTTAACAACTGGTTTCGACGGTGGCTGCGAGCGACGCAGGCCCGACCTGGCGCATTGCTCGGATCAATTTATGCGCGTACGCTAATGTAGAAAATCCAAAAATCTGCCTGCCACGGGAGATTTCCATCATGAAAATTCGTAACAGCATGCTGGTGGGCGCAGGTTTTCTCGCCATGGGTTGCATCTCCGGTTTTGCGCAGGAGGTCAAAGGCGTCCCGGGTTCTCCTGAGGCCACAACCACGATTGACGGCAAACAGCTTCCCCGATCGGATCCGAGCTTCGGCGGCGTGATCAAGCAAAAGGCCACGGAGTCGCAGCCCTGGTGGCCCCCGCGCATCGTACCGCCGCAGGGCGCTCCAAACGTGCTGCTCATCATGACGGACGATGTGGGGTTTGGTGCGCCCGGCACCTTTGGTGGCGTCGTCCCGACGCCTGCTCTTGATCGCATCGCCAACGAGGGCCTGCGTTTCACCAACTTTCACTCCACATCGCTGTGCTCACCGTCACGAGCGGCACTGATTACCGGCCGCAACCATCACGTCGCCGGCTTTGGTGTCGTTGGCGAGATGGCGACAGGGTACCCAGGCTACGACTCTGTTATCCGCAAGGAGAACGGAACAATCGGCACCATTCTCAGGGACCATGGCTACGCCACCTCGTGGTTCGGCAAGAACCACAACACGCCCTTCTATCAGTCAAGCCAGGCAGGCCCGTTCGATCAATGGCCGAGCGGAATGGGCTTCGAGTATTTCTACGGCTTCGTCGGCGGCGACGCCAGCCAGTGGCAACCGAACCTGTTTCGCAACACCACGGCCATCTACCCGTTCGAAGGCAAGCCCGAGTGGAACCTGACCACGGCAATGGCCGACGATGCCATACAGTACATGAAGCAGTTGAAGGAGATCGCGCCGGACAAGCCGTTCTTCGTCTACTACGTGCCCGGCGGCACCCATGCGCCGCACCACCCCACGCCGGAATGGATCAAGAAGATCAGCGACATGCACCTCTTCGACGAGGGCTGGAACAAGCTTCGCGAGACCATCTTTGCCAACCAGAAGCGGCTGGGCATCATGCCCGAGAACGCCAAGCTGACACCTTGGCCGAAGCAACTGCCGGAATGGGATACGCTCAATATCGAACAGAAGAAGCTCTTCATAAAGCAAGCGGACGTCTATGGAGCCTATCTCGCCTATACCGACAACGAGATCGGCAGGGTCATCCAGGCGGTCGAAGATCTCGGCGAACGCGATGACACGCTGATCATCTACATCAGCGGCGACAACGGTGCGAGTGCGGAAGGCACGCTCAACGGCACGCCGAACGAGTTCACGACATTCAACGGCGTTCCAGTGCCGGTGAAGGACCAGTATCTCTGGTACGAATTCTGGGGCTCGGACCGCACATTCCCGCATTTTTCCGCTGGCTGGGCGTGGGCGTTGGGCACGCCATTCAAGTGGATGAAGCAGGTGCCGTCGCACTTCGGCGGGACCGCCCAGGGCATGGCGATGTCGTGGCCGGGCCACATTGCTGACGCAGGAGGCATCCGCCGGCAGTTCCACCATTTCATCGACGTGGTGCCGACCATCCTTGAAGCAACCGGCATCAAGGCGCCGGACACGATCAACGGTGTCCAGCAACGCCCCTTCGATGGCGTGAGCATGGCGTATACGTGGGACAAGGCCAATGCCGAGGCGCCATCCGCGCGCAAGACGCAATATTTCGAGATGCTCGGCAATCGCGCCATCTATCACGAGGGCTGGGTGGCGGCGACGACGCCAGCGACCCTGCCGTGGGAACTGAGCTCCAAGACGCCTCCCGATGTGATCTCCGGATACGAATGGGAGCTCTACAACGTCAAGGACGACCCCACCCAGTTCGATGACCTTGCCGCCAAGATGCCAGACAAGCTCAAGGAAATGCAGACGCTGTTTTATTCGGAGGCCGCAAAGCATGACGTGCTGCCGCTGGATAACTCCACGCTCGCCCGCTGGAACGCGCCCCGTCCGAGCCTGACGGCGGGACGAACGGAATTCACCTATTCCGGCGAACTCAGCGGCGTGCCGGCCAATGCCGCGCCGAGAATACTGGACAAGTCCTACACGATCACGGTCGAAGTCGAGATACCCGAAGGCGGGGCGGAAGGCATGATCGTCACCGAGGGTGGGCGGTTCGGTGGTTACGGGCTGTTTCTGAGCAAGGGAGACCTGGGTATCGGCGGCGGAAAGGTCGTCTTCCTCTATAATCTGCTCGATCTCAAACGGACCACATGGGAAGGGCCTGCACTGGGTGTTGGCAAGCACACCATTGTCTTCGACTTCAAGTCGGACGGGCCAGCATTGGGGCAGGGTGGCACGGGTATCCTGACAGTGGACGGCAAGGAAGTGGCCAGGAATTCGATGGATCACACCACGCCGATTACGTTTCCGGAAGACGAAGCTTTCGACATCGGGCTGGATACGCGCTCCGGCGTCGCCATGATCGAGTATCGCTACGATCCACCTTTCAGGTTCACGGGCAAGATCAACAGGCTGACTTTCAGGTTGAACGAACAGTCGGCAGCGAAACCCTAGGCTGTTCATGCGGCCGTGAAGCACATGGTTGTAGGAAAGGTCGATGCCGATGAGTTCGACGAAAACGGTTCTGATGTTCGCCGCCGTCTGCGAGGTGGCCACGGGGATGGCGCTGCTCGTCGTTCCGTCGTTTGTGGGGGAGCTGCTATTCGGTGAGCCTCTGGCCGGCGCAGGAGCGGCGGCCGCTCGCGTGGCCGGGATCGCCCTGATCGCATTGGGGCTTGCCTGCTGGCGGCATTCGCCTCTGGTCGGCATGCTCGCCTATAATGTGGGCGTCACGCTGTATCTCGCCTATCTCGCCGTCGCCGCTGAGCTGACCGGTGTTCTGCTGTGGCCTGTCGTCGTGCTTCATGCCACCTTTTCCATCCTTCTATCGCGCGCATGGCTCACCGCTCCGCAGCGTTGAACGAAAGGGACCTCGGGGCAACAGCCTGATTGATGGCCCGGGGGCTGACCTGTTGGCAACGGCGAGAAAACCGACGCTGAGGAGGAGGGGATCGCCTGCCGCGCAGCCAACCGTTCGGGGAACCATGCGTCCTGTCGCAAATGTAATTCAACCAATTGGTTGACTATCCGGCGGAGTGGGCGTACATTCAACCAAATGGTTGAATTATAGGTACCCGAGATGCTGTTCGTCTTTCATCCTGACCACCAGCCGAATGCCCAAGAACGCTTCTGGATCGCTCGTCTCGACAGGCTTGAGACGGTGCTGCGCCAGCGCGGGCCCCCATCGGCAGAAGGCCATGGCCTTACCGGCGGTGGACAGGTCAACGCCCGTTCAATCGAACCTCACCCGACTGACGCTGGCCCGATCCATTCAGGCCCGCTGGACCCAAGCCAGAAAAACCGAAGCACGACAAACCCAAGAAGGAGACGGCAGATGAATGATCTTGCGACCCTCGACGCCTATGGCGTGCTGAGCGAACCGGACACCTTGAAGATGACGCGGCTTTTGCCAGGCCCGATCGAGCGGGTCTGGGCCTATCTGACCGACAGCGACCTGCGCAGGCAGTGGCTGGCTTCGGGTAAGATGGAGATGAAGGTCGGTGCGCCGGTCGAGCTTGTCTGGCGCAACGACGAACTCACAAACCCACCCGGCGAGCGCCCGGCCGGTTTTCCCGACGAGCACCGGATGGCAAGCCAGATCACCGAACTCGATCCGCCGCGAAAACTCTCGATCAGCTGGACCGGCAGCGGCGACGTTTCCTTCGAGCTGGAGCCGGTGGGCAACAAGGTGCTTTTGACCGTCACCCACCGCAGCATTGCCGACCGCGCCACCATGCTGATGTTCGGTGCCGGCTGGCACATGCATCTCGACATCCTGGCTGCCCGTGCGACAGGTGCCGAGCCGATGCCCTTCTGGGACGGCTGGAGCCGGCTGATGAAGGACTACGACCAACGCCTGCCGGCCTGACCGGGAAGAAGACCCGCTCCGCCCGGACGAGCGGCGGAGCGCTCGCCATCGCCTGCCGGTAGCGCCGGCTTGCTGCAGCCGGCGTGTCGGGACCTGATCTCAAGCCTGCCCGCGATGTCGACGCTGAAGATCGGGCCGGCGTGCAGATCATCGGCCTCGATGCGCTCGGCACCGATCAGGGCGAGCGGCTGCCTGGCGATCTCGTGGCAAGGCTGGTCGATGAGTGACGCCGGCTGGAGTTCGGTCGCAATCGATCGGCACGCGGTAAAGCCAGCAACGTCGCTGCGTCATTCCGATCGCATCGGGCCGATCGCATCGGGAGCGATTTGACGCCGGAAATCTGCAGAGGCGTGTTTCGACGGGCTTGCTGGGCTTTGGCCGAGGGCGGCCGGGCCGGCTCTGTCGCAACCGCTCTATTCGTGGGAGTTCATGTCGAAGACGACCCAGCGGAAGAACAGGTAGATTGCGGCCGCGCTGATGACCAGCGGCGAGAGTACGGAAAGATCAAGCATATCATTGCCTTGTTTTTAAGCGCTGCATCATGCAGCAGGGCCATCTTTCCTCAGGCCCCTTAAATTTAAGTGGAACAATATGGTAAACGGAATTGTTTGCGCGGCCGCGGCGCGTGGCTGCGTCATCGGCGCCGGCCGCTGCGGCGCCGGTCCGTTCCGCGGCGATTGGATATCCGCCGGAAAAAGCGTTGACGCTTTAGCGCTTTGTGTTTATCAAATCGTCCCATGATAAATTTTGCGGTTATTCTTGTGGTGGGACGGCGCATGGGCAGGATGGTGTAACCATCCGGCGGTAGCCACCCATGCGCTAAACGAGGCTCCTGACGGGGCCTTTTTTTATGCCTTCAAACAAGCTAAGCACCCAACTGGGAAAAGGGACGGAAGCAAGTCAATGAGCGGTACAGAGAACCAGATGACAGGCGCGGAGATCGTTCTCCAGGCACTGAAGGACAATGGCGTCGAGCATATCTTCGGCTATCCCGGTGGCGCCGTGCTTCCGATCTACGACGAAATCCACCAGCAGGAGGATATCCAGCACATCCTCGTTCGCCACGAGCAGGGCGCCGGCCATATGGCCGAAGGCTATGCCCGCTCTACCGGCAAGGTCGGCGTCATGCTGGTCACCTCCGGTCCGGGCGCGACCAATGCGGTCACCCCGCTGCAGGATGCGCTGATGGATTCCATCCCGCTCGTCTGCATCTCCGGCCAGGTTCCGACCTCTCTGATCGGCTCGGACGCGTTCCAGGAATGCGACACGATCGGCATCACCCGGCCGTGCACCAAGCACAACTGGCTGGTCCGTGACGTCAACGATCTCGCCCGCGTCATCCATGAGGCTTTCCGCATCGCCCAGACCGGCCGTCCGGGTCCTGTCGTCGTCGACATTCCGAAGGACGTGCAGTTTGCGACCGGCACCTATACGCCGCCGTCGGCCGTTCCGGCCCAGAAGAGCTACCAGCCGAAGACGCAAGGGGACTTGAAGAAGATCGAGGAAGCCGTCGAACTGATGCGGACGGCCCGCCGTCCGATCATCTATTCCGGCGGTGGAGTCGTCAATTCCGGCCCGCAAGCCTCGACGCTGCTGCGCGAACTGGTCGAGCTGACAAACTTCCCGATCACCTCGACGCTGATGGGGCTCGGCGCCTACCCGGCTTCGGGCAAGAACTGGCTCGGCATGCTGGGCATGCACGGCACCTACGAAGCCAACATGGCGATGCATGACTGCGACGTCATGGTCTGCATCGGCGCGCGCTTCGATGACCGCATCACCGGCCGCCTCAACGCATTTTCGCCCAACTCCAAGAAGATCCACATCGACATCGATCCGTCGTCGATCAACAAGAACGTGCGCGTCGACGTGCCGATCCTCGGCGATGTCGGCTCGGTTCTGGAAGACATGGTTCGCCTGTGGCGCGCGGCCAAGAAGGCCGACGACAAGGCGCGTCTGGCCGACTGGTGGGAAGGCATCGTCAAGTGGCGGGCGCGCAACTCGCTGGCCTATGCGGCCAACGACGACGTCATCATGCCGCAATACGCCATCCAGCGTCTCTATGAGCTGAGCAAGGGCCGCGACACCTACATCACGACGGAAGTCGGCCAGCACCAGATGTGGGCCGCCCAGTTCTTCGGATTCGAACAGCCGAACCGCTGGATGACTTCGGGCGGCCTCGGCACCATGGGTTACGGCTTCCCGGCCGCCATCGGCGTCCAGGTTGCCCACCCGAACAGCCTCGTCATCGATATCGCCGGCGATGCCTCGATCCAGATGTGCATCCAGGAAATGTCCTGCGCCGTCCAGTACGGTCTGCCGGTCAAGATCTTCATCCTCAACAACCAGTACATGGGCATGGTGCGCCAGTGGCAGCAGCTGCTGCACGGCAACCGCCTGTCGAACTCCTACACCGAGGCGATGCCTGACTTCGTCAAGCTGGCGGAAGCCTATGGCGGCGTCGGCATCCGCTGCGACAAGCCCGGTGAACTCGATGCTGCGATCCGCAAGATGATCGATACGCCGGCCCCGGTGATCTTCGACTGCCGCGTTGCCAACCTCGCCAACTGCTTCCCGATGATCCCATCGGGCAAGGCGCACAACGAGATGCTTTTGCCGGATGAGGCCACGGACGAAGCCGTCGCCAACGCGATCGACGCCAAGGGCCGTCAGCTGGTTTGAGATAGGGACAGGAAACAACAAAATGAGCGCACACCTTCAACCGACCGGTTCCGCCTATTTCATCACCAAGGAAACCGAAGTCGCCGAAACGCACACGCTATCGGTTCTCGTCGACAACGAGCCGGGCGTTCTCGCCCGGGTCATCGGCCTGTTCTCCGGCCGCGGCTACAACATCGAAAGCCTGACCGTTTCGGAAACGGAACATGCCGCGCACCTCTCGCGCATCACCATCGTCACGCGCGGCACGCCGCACGTGCTCGACCAGATCAAGAACCAGCTGGAAAGGCTGGTTCCGGTGCACCGCGTCGTCGATCTGACCGTGCGCGCCGCCACGCTCGGTCATGACCGTCCGGTCGAGCGCGAACTGGCGCTCGTCAAGGTGCATGGTTCGGGCGACCAGCGCGTCGAGGCCCTGCGGCTGGCCGATGCCTTCCGCGCCTCGGTCATCGATGCCAACATCGATCACTTCGTGTTCGAGATCACCGGCAAGCCGGCCAAGATCGAACAGTTCATCGCCATCATGAAGCCGCTCGGCCTCATCGAAGTCTGCCGCACCGGCATCGCCGCGATGAACCGCGGCCCGCAGGGCATGTGATTTCCGCGCAGTGAGGGTGGCTCAGGCTGTCCCGTCGCTGCCATCGCACTTCAAACTTGGGCAGCCCCGCGCTTCACGCGGGGCTGCCTTTGTCCTTTAAGCCGGGATTGCCCCCTTGCACTTCGTGCCGGGGCTGCCCCTCACCCTAACCCTCCCCGCAGGCGGGGAGAGGGGACTGGCACCGAGTGTGCCTCGTCCTTGCAGACTTTCCAGGAAAACAGCGTCTCTACAATTGAGGTGGTGAAATTGTACCCGACGGTTGCCGCGCGTGTCCTTCTCCCCGCAGGCGGGGAGACGGTGGCCGGCAGGCCGGATGAGGGGCAGGCGAAGCTTCCGGACACCCGCTGTTGACTTCGCCAGCACTTCTCGCCGACTAATCCCTGACAGAATGGTCGATGATGGCAGGTGCCGGATGAGTTCCACGACGATGCAGGCATTGGTTCTGACACGATATGGTGGTCCCGATGCCGCGCAGTTGCGTGACGTGCCGCGTCCGCGACCGGCACGCGGTGAAGTGCTTGTGCGGGTGCATGCCGCGGGTCTCAATCCGGTCGACTACAAGACGCGTGAAGGCATGCTCAAGGTCGTTCAACGGTATCCATTGCCGATCGTGATGGGCAACGAGCTTGCCGGTGTCGTCGAGGCGCTTGGGGAAGGCGTCACCGCCTTCGTACCGGGAAACCGTGTCTTTGCGCGTATGCCCAAGGAAGCCATGGGCGGTTTGGCCGAATATGCGGTCGTGCCCGAAACGTTTCTGGCGAAGATGCCCGCATCGATCGATTTCTGCACGGCAGCCGGCGTGCCGCTTGCCGGTCTCACGGCCATGCAGGCCCTGCGCGACGAGCTTCATGTCGGCCAAGGCAGCAGGGTGTTCATACCCGGCGGCGCCGGGGGTGTCGGCACTTTCGCCATTCAACTGGCGAAATGGCTGGGCGCAGAGGTGACGACCACGGCATCTTCTCGTGGTCGGGCGCTTGTCGAAGAACTCGGCGCTGATGTGGTGATCGACTACACGAAAGGCCGTTTCGAAGAGCATCTGCGCGACATGGACGGCGTCTTCGATCTCATTGGCGGCGAAACGCTCACAAAGTCATTCGGTGTCGTCAAGCGCGGCGGAAAAGTGGTTTCCGTCGCCGGCATGCCCGAGCCGGAAACGGCGCGCAAAGATCTCGACCGGGGCCTGTTCTTGAGGACGCTTTTCTGGCTTGCGTCCTACCGGATACGCGCCATTGCCAGGAAACATGGCGTCTCCTACCGCTACCTTTTCATGCATCCTGATGGTAGCGAGCTTGCGGAGCTTGCCGGTCTCATCGAGGCAAAAGCGATCAGGCCGGTCATTGACCGCGTGTTTCCGCTCATGGATGTTGCTGACGCCTTTGCCTACCTGGAATCCGGCCGCGCCAAGGGCAAGGTGGTGGTGGAGATTGCTAGCGGCTCGGTTTTATAAGCGTCTGCCGTATCGGCAGCGTTTCGAGGGCCGCGGCCCGCAGGGCGGCTCTTCTCTGGCTTGTCTGAGCTAGGCGGGTGGGTTTGCCCTCACTCCGACCTTCTCCTCGCAGGCGGGCGGAGGGGCAGCCTTGAGTTTGCGCCATTCGGCAGCAACTGCGCCGGTCTCCCGATCCTTGCCCGACGGGCTTGCACCTTCGCTCGGTCTTGCTGCGCAAGTCAAAAGGGATCAGGATCCACTTTTGATACCTGTTCATCGGCGGAAATCAGCCAGCCAGCGCCGGGAAGCCGGCAACCTTTCACCTGGCCGAGAACACAAATTGCCCGTTCCGTTGCCGGCAAACATGGATGGTGAATGAACGCTCGATAGTTCTCAGGAGCTCATAAGATGGCAAGCACCAAGCGGCCCTACGATGAGTCACTTTTGCGCAAGGCCTTCGATGTGGCGCGGCGTTCGCGCGACGGCGGGGATCATCCGTTTGGTTCCATTCTCGCCGATCGTGACGGCAACGTTCTGCTGGAACAGTGCAATGGCTACTTCGGAAGGTGGCGACCGCACGGCCCATGCGGAGCGGCTTTTGGCCACGCGCGCCGGCAAAGCCTATGGTCTGGATTTCCTTGCCGAATGCACGATGTACACATCCGCCGAGCCGTGCGCCATGTGCTCAGGCGCGATCTATTGGGCAGGCATAGGCCGGGTCGTGTTTGGCCAGTCCGAGAAAGAGATGAAACAACAGATAGGCGAGAGCGAAGAGAATCCGACGCTCGATCTCCCTTGCCACATCGTGTTCGCCGCCGGCCAACGCCCAACGGAAGTTGTCGGCCCGATGCTTGCGAGCGAGGCGGCGCAATTGCACAAAGAATACTGGTCTGGCCGTTAACAACCGTTCTGCGGCTGGTAACGGTAGCTCATGATGACCGTTTTTCGCTCTTGGGGCTGGCGTCAGGGATCAAGCTGCCGTCCAACACCCAGCGGCGCGTCGGTTTGAGGCGCCTCAACCCGCCAGGGCGATGTCCCTGCCTGTCGATGACGAAGGCGGACGGCTCTCGACGGAAGCGATGCGTGCGGTGAGACCAGAAAGCCGTCAGATCATCTCCAGCGACCGCTTGCGCCTTGGCGGCGGAAAGGCGGTGTCGAGGGCGGCGAGGTTTTCGGCGGTGAGGTGAATGTCCATCGCGTCGCGGTTTTCGCGGGCGCGTGTCGGCGAACCGGTCTTGGGGATCGAGATGACGCCGGGCTGAGTTTTGAGGAAGGCGAGGGCGATCTGCGCCGGGGTTGCCTGATGCGCCTTGGCGATATGGACGAGATCGACATTGCGCAGCAGCCGGCCCTCGTCGAGCGGAGAATAGGCCATGACCGCGACGCCTTGGCTCTGGCACCAGGGCAGGAGATCGTATTCGATGCCGCGTCGCGAGAGGTTGTAGAGCACCTGATTGGCGGCGACTTGTCTGCCATCCGGGACCGCCAGAAGTTCTTCCATGTCATCGACATCGAAATTGGAGACGCCCCAGGCGCCGATCTTGCCGGCCTTCTTCAGGGCTTCGAAGGCGGCCACCGTCTCGGCGAGCGGATAGCCGCCGCGCCAGTGCAGCAAATAGAGATCGATATGGTCGATGCCGAGATGTTTCAGGCTGCGCTCGCAGGCGGCCTCGGTGCCATCGCGGCTGGCGTTCGACGGCAGCACCTTGCTGACGATGAAGGCCTCGTCGCGCCGACCCTTGACCGCCTCACCGACGATGCGTTCGGAAGCGCCGTTTCCGTACATTTCGGCGGTATCGATCAAGGTCATGCCGAGGTCGAGGCCTGCCTGCAGGCTCTTGATTTCGTCTGCGGCGCGCGAGCGCTCGTCGCCCATACGCCAGGTGCCTTGGCCGAGAACCGGGACACTGCGGCCGTCGATGAGGGGGGTGCTCGGGATAGGGTCGTGCATTCGGTTTCCTCGCTTTCGGAAGCGGCGCAGGATCTGGCGCGGGGGGTGCGCCAGCGTTGTTCGCGTGGCAATCTAGCGCAATCGCGCTGTCTTTCGAGATGTCATTTGCAGGCAAAGGAAAGGCCGGGTCAGCCGGTCGTTCGGCCGCGTTCCTTTTCCAGCTTCTGCAGGATATCGACGAAGGCGCGCACGCGGGCGGGGCGGTAGTGAGACGGCGGGTAGACGACGTGAATGCCGCCGGAAGGCAGCGTCCAGTCGGCAAGGATGCGGACGAGACGGCCATCGGCAAGCTCGCTGCGGACCTGATAATCCGGCAGCACGGCAAGGCCGATACCGGCAAGCGCGCAGCAATAGGCGGCATCCGTGCTGTCGACCGCAACGACGCTGCTGCCGACGACGGGTGCCTGTTCGCCACCAAAGTGGGAAAAGGTCCAATGGAGTGGCGCCTTCAGCGCACCATTGGCGATCCAGCTCGCCTGTGACAGCTCCTGCGGGTGGTCGACCGTGCCGATGCGGGCGGCATAGGCGGGCGATGCCACGAGATATTGCTCGAAGGTGCCGATGCGGCGTGCCCGCTCGCTGGAATCCACCAGCCAGCCGGCGCGGATGGCGATGTCCAGCCGCTTCTCGATCATGTCGAAGACGATATCGTTGAACGACAGGTTCACCTGCATGGCCGGATAGCGCGCGACATAGGCGGCGACCGCATCGACGACGACGCGCATGCCATAGTCGAGCGGCGCGGTCAGCGTCAGCGTGCCACTTGGAATTTCCGCTTCCTCAGAGACTGCGCCGACCGCTTCATCGGCGTCGCGCAGGATCAGTACGCAGCGCTCGTAAAATCGAAGGCCGCTATCGGTCGGCCGCAGCCGACGCGTCGTGCGGATGAGGAGGGTGGTGCCGAGCTCTCTTTCGAGCTGCGCCACCTGATGGCTGACGGCCGCCTTTGCCAGGCCGAGTTTTTCCGCAGCGGCGGTAAACGAACCCGCTTCGACGACGGCAACGAAGTGGGAAAGCCGGTTCAGGTTGACGGTCAATCGGTTTTCCTCGTGATTGTCTGAAATGATCAGACAATCTGTTCAAGCTGGCGGGCTTTTTCAAGAGGGTTTCGCTGGGCATTGTCGCGCCATCGACCATTGGCCTCGCGAAGGAGACCCCATGCACATCGTGATGACGCGGCGCGCCGCATTGAAGACGGCCGTTACTGCTGGCGCCGTTGCCCTGTTGCAGCCGGCCGGCAGCCTTGTAGCCCATGCCGCATCGAAGCTCGACTGGACATTTTTCCAGGCGGACGAGGCTGGATTCAGCCGCACGCCGGTGCTTCTGACCGGCGAGAAGGAGGCCATCCTGATCGACGGCGGTTTCACGCTTTCCGACGGCAGGGCGGTTGCAGACGCCATCAAGGCAACGGGCAAAAGGCTGACGACGATCTATGTCAGCTGCAGCGACCCGGACTTCTATTTCAGCCTTCGGCCGATCGTTGAGGCGTTACCGGATGCCAAGGTGTTGGCGGCACCGGCGACCATCGACGCGATCAACGCCAATGTCCAGACCAAGCTCGACACATGGAGCCCGCAGCTCGGCGACAACGGACCGAAGGTGCTGGCCGACGTGGTCATTCCCGAGGTGTCGGAGCTTTCGTCCCTGACGCTCGAAGGCAACGCGATCGACATCGTTACCATCGAGGGCCTGAAGGATCGCCGCTACCTGCATGTGCCCGCTCTCAACGCCATCTTCGGCGGCGTGCTCGTCTATTCCGGCGCGCATGTCTGGGTCGCCGACGAACCGACGGCGGAAGGCCGGAAGACATGGATCGAAGCGCTTGACGCCATGGCGGCGCGCAAGCCTGCCATCGTCGTGCCGGCGCACAAGGGCGCGGGCGGGCCTGATGGCATCGAGGCGATCCTGTTTACCCGCGACTATCTCATCGCCTTCAACAATGCCGAAGCCAAGGCCAAGGACAGCGCCGAACTGATCGCTGCGATGACCAAGCTCTATCCGGATTTTACTGACGTTTCCTCGCTTGAACTTGGCGCAAAGGTGGCCAAGGGCGAGATGAAGTGGGGTTGAACCATCCGACGACTGCGCCGCGCGGCGCAGTCGTCGTTGCAGCACTTTGCATTGCTGCAGTTTATGGATCTGGGAAACATGCGCGCTGCGCTCGCCGGATCCAAGGGCAGCCGCCCGCGCGGCCTACGTCTCGGCCTCGAAGCGGCTCGTGTCGTCACGGTCGCGCTCATATCGTCGCTTGAGCGGGAACGGCGGCAGCCAGGATTCTCGGCGAATGGTCCAGAGTTCATAAGTCGGCGTCAACTGGTCCGGCGCATCGAGGGAGCCGAGGTTCACTTCGATTTCGTCTGCCGAGCGCGAGAAGACGGGCGAGCCGCAGCGCGGACAGAAAAACCGACCGGCATAGTCACGTGTTTCGCCATCTATCGTCACCGCGTGCGCCGGAAATATCGCGGAAGCGTGAAAGAGGGCGCCATGATGCTTGCGGCAGTCAAGGCAGTGACAAAGGCCGACGCGATAGGGGCGACCCGACGCCACGATCCGCACGTTGCCGCACCGGCAACCGCCCGTGAACCGGTCCATGTTTTAGCTCCTCCAGAAACAAGCAGGGAATGCTTATCGTAAACAACCCGGCTATCGCAATTTTCGACTGCAAGCAGGCTTGCATCGCACAGGCCATCGGTCGATCTTGTCACCGTGACAAGTATCCGGCTTCGCGTCGGAATTAGGTCAATTATGTTGACCTAATTCAATCGGAGAAAGACCATGCAGGCCGATACGCTTCTGGCGTTGTTTCTGTTCGCATTCACGACGTCGATCACGCCGGGTCCGAACAACATGATGCTGTTTGCCTCGGGCGTGAACTTCGGCTTCGTGCGCACCATCCCGCATATGCTGGGGATCGGCGTCGGCTTCTTCTCGCTGCTGATCGCCGTCGGTCTCGGCCTCGGCGCGCTCCTGCATTCCGTGCCGTTGCTTTACACGGCCTTGAAATTTGCCGGTGGCGCTTACCTCGTCTGGATTGCCTGGAAGATCGGCACCTCGCGTTCCCTCGGCGAAGGCAAGGCCGGTGCCGCGCCGATGAGCTTCCTGGCTGCCGCCGCCTTCCAGTGGGTCAACCCCAAGGCCTGGGTCATGGCCGTCTCGGCGATGGCCACCTATACCGGCGGCGCGAACTATCTCATGAGCGTGCTTGTCGTCGGTCTCGTCTTTGCGCTGGTCAACGTGCCGAGTGTCTCCACCTGGGCCGGCTTCGGCTCGGCGCTGCGCCAATGGCTGTCGGAGCCGGCACGGCTCAAATGGTTCAACATCACCATGGCGGTGCTGCTCGTCGTCAGCCTGTGGCCGATGCTAAAATAGCTGGAACTGCGGCTTTGCCAGCATCAGCCAGAAGATGCCGATCACGGCAAAGAAGGCCGGGAAGCCGCAGGCAAACCAGATTGCATAGAGCCGATCGAAGGCCGCCGGCAGCTGCGTACCCTCTGCCGCTGCAAGCCGCGCCAGATTGCGCAGCCGGATCTGGATCCAGACAACGGGAAGCCAGAATAGCCCCGTGACGACATAGAGGATCAGCGACAGCGCGATCCAGCCTTCACTGAGCGACCAGCCGATCCTGGTCGCCAGCAGATAGCCGGTGATCGGCTGGATCACCACGGCGGTGGCGGTGAAGACCATGTCGGCAACGACCACCGTGCCGGCGACATGGGCGATCAGCCGCGCATCGCCCGTTCGCCGCGCCATCACCATGAAGAAGGCAATGCCCGCGCCGGTGCCGAAGAGCACGGCGGCGCCGATGACATGGGCAAGACGCAGGAGATCCTCGGTCAGCATCAGCGTTCATCCAGGATGGCGAGGGTCGCCAGCGTCAGCAGGATCGACGGCAGAACCTTGACGAGCGGTCCGAGCGGATCGAGCCAGAGCTCAGGTTCGACCAGGGTCGCGGAGGCGAGATAGGCGGCGGTCAGCACCAGCATGCCGAAGAGGGCTAGTTTCGCCCACGGGCGGACCAGCACCGCCAAGCCGAGCACGATATCGGCATGGCAGGTCAGGAGCGTCATTGCCGTTGCCGGTCCTTCGCCCATGAGCCGCAGGAAATGCCGGCGCGCGGCATCGAGGTCGAGCAGCGGGATCAAGCCCGACAGCAGCCAGAATGCCGAAAGCCCGACGATCATCAGCGGTTTCAGGAGGTAGAGCCTTGCAAACCAGAGATCCTGCACGCCGGATGGCGCAGACGAAAGGCTCTGGCGGGCCGACAGAAACGGCACCGCGGCGTGAGCGCTATCCTCGCCAGAGACGCCGCCGGCCATGACGGCAAGCGCGGTCGAGCGCAGCGGCGAACGCCAGCCGAGCCGTCCGGCGATATCGGCAAGGAGCCCGACGGGTCCGGCGAGCGGGGCCGGCAGCGAGATGACCCGGGCAGGCGACAGGCCGAGCCATTGACGGTGCAGAGCGACGAGTTCGGCAAGGGTTGGCCGCTCCGGGTGGCCGAGCACGAGATCGCTTCGATCGGGCATGAGATTGGCGACTGCGGCGCTGACGGCCTCCGTGACATCGCTCAAGGCAACTGTCTCGACGCGGCTCTCTGCGTGGACGAGCGGGATCGCCAAGGGCAGGGCGGCAAGCGCCCTGATGAGGGCCGAGCCACCATGGGCATTGCGGCCAAGCACCAGCGCCGGCCGCAGGATGACATGCGATATGCTGCTTGCGGCAAGTGCGTCATCCGCGCGAAATTTGGTGGCGAGAAAGGCTCGCTCCGCGCCGGCACCGCCGCGGGGGGCGGAAATCTGCACGATGCGCATCGACGGCTTGTCTTTGGCGGCGGCATAGAGCGCCAGCATCGCCGTCTCCTGTGTCGCCGCCACGTCATCTGCCAGGCCATCCTGTAGCGCACCGGCGCAATTGACCACCACGTCGTAGCCTTGGACGAGGGGCTGCCAATCCTCAGGCGTGCGCATGGTCGCAAGATCGGCCGTAAGCCACTGCGCATCGGGCATCCTCAGACGGGCGCGGGCGACAGCGCGGCCAAGGCCGGTAACGATGTATCCATCGGCAAGCAGCCGCTGGAGGCTGGCCGAGCCGATGAAGCCGGTGGCGCCGAGAATCAGAATTTTCATGAGGTCACGTTACAGGGCTGCCAGCGAAAATCGGCGGGTAAAATGATCGAGCAGCAAATGTGGACTGCACGACTTCGCGCCTTGGATGGAGTTGACACCATGCAACGGCAGAGGCTGCTGCGGGTATCAAAACAAGCCGCCGATTGCTGGGTGCCCACAGGCGCGGAAGGGGCTGCAAACCTGTCACAAGAACTCGTCGATAACGATTACGACAGCAAGCAGGAACATTGGCGGTACGGTGATGGCAAGCCGGAACGCCCAATTTGAAGGCAGTCGTGGCCTGTCGACCGGATTGTCTTTCCGCAAGGGCTGAATGAGTTTCTCGCGGACGAACGCGGGGGATACGGCTTCACCGACGGGCGCCCCTATGGTTTCATCGATTGCCGCTCGAATGCGGCTGCGCTCCGGCTCGCTCAGTTCAAGCCGGGCGAGTTTCTCGTCAAGCAGGATCGGCAACGCGGCGCCTTCGGCAATGACGGCAAGGGCCGGATAGGCGTGGCCGGCAAAGTCGGTTGTCGGCAGTGCACATCTGTCGCTCGTCGGCCGGAGGTACAGCGGGCGCTGGCCCGGCTTCATCCGTGTATAGCCTGTCTTGATCGTACCGCGCGTAAAGGGAACGCTCGGGGCGTAGCGCAGGACCTGGCTGCCGCTCAGGTCGACGATGATGGGTTTGAGCAGATACCGCCGGCCGGCGGCGCGGCGGGCAAGGAGAATGGGTATGGCGTTGCGCAGCATGACCAGGCAGAACAACGCAAGGCCGGCTCCGAGGATGAGCCGTTGCGCCGTCGTGCGGATGACGCTGCGATAATCATGGGTGAGGCTGACATGTTCGGGGCTGTCGCCGGCGATCGTGATGTTGCCCTGTCGGCAAAGGCCGGGTTGACCGACCGAACGGGTGTTCAAGATTTGCTCATGGGGCCGACCGTCGTGCTGAAAGCGAACCTGCGTGCTGCACAGCTGGGGCTCGTCGCTGCCAGGCAGGCAATCGATCGAGCAGATCTCTGCGCCGCTGACGAGAACGGGGTTCCGGCTGATGGCGTAATCACGCATGATGTCGTCGATCGGGAGCCGGAGCAGGCCCACCGCCAATGGCAGCGGCAAAAGTGCCAGGAAGAGGAAAAAGAAGCCGAGGGAAAAGACGGGTGCAACGACGCGGATAGCACGGGGCGGGAAGGCACTTTCGATTGGTGTCGTCATGCGCTGCCAGTTCCCTCAATGCTTCGTTGTCTGCCTTCCGCCCGCAAGGCGTCGTCGCGTCGAATCACTCCGATGCGAAGACCTTAGCGCAACTTCAGACTTGTGACGGAGGTGGTGTGCAATCATGCCTTCGTCGTTTTCCCGATGATTGCTTGCAGTCAAACGGGCCATGTCGACAGCGGTGGCAAACTGCGTCGAACCGGACTTGTTACGGTGACAATTCCGGTCCACGGCCGCTGGTAAAATCGATTTCGAAATCGGCGTTTATTCGCTACGACTATTGCCTCAGGGAGACAGCGGCGCCATCTGCGCGCCCAAGGGCACCGTGCTGCGAGGAGCCAGGCAATGTCCGAACACCATCATGGTCACGATCACCATGATCACGATCATCACCACGACAACCATTTCACCGATATGGAAGCGCGGGTAAAGGCGCTCGAGACCGTTTTGACGGAAAAGGGGCTCATCGATCCGGCGGCGATCGATGCCATTGTCGAGACCTACGAGACCAAGATCGGCCCGCGCAACGGCGCCCGCGTCGTCGCCAAGGCCTGGAACGATGCCGAATTTGCCGACTGGCTGAAGCGCGACGCGACGGCGGCGATCGCCAGTCTCGGCTATACCGGCCGGCAGGGCGAGCACATGCGCGCCGTGTTCAACACCACCGATACCCACAATCTCGTCGTCTGCACGCTCTGCTCCTGTTACCCCTGGTCGGTGCTCGGCCTGCCACCGGTCTGGTACAAGGCGCCGCCCTACCGCTCGCGCGCGGTCATCGACCCGCGCGGGGTGCTGGCGGAATTCGGGCTGACGCTTTCCGAAGACACGCGCATCCGCGTCTGGGATTCGACGGCGGAGCTGCGCTATCTCGTGGTGCCCGAACGGCCGGCGGGAACGGACGGGCTCGACGAGGAACAACTTGCCGACCTTGTGACCCGCGATGCGATGATCGGCACTGGACTTGCGCTTGCCCCGGAGGCGCTGCGATGAACGGGCCACACGATCTCGGCGGCCAGCATGGCATGGGTCCGGTAGCGCCCGAGGCCAATGAACCCTATTTTCACGCCGAATGGGAAAAGCGGGCGCTCGGCGTGACGCTCTCCTGCGGCGCCTTCGGCGCCTGGACGATCGACGAGAGCCGGCATGCGCGCGAAAACTTGGCCCCGGCCACCTATCTCTCGGCGAGCTATTACGAGATCTGGACGCGTGCACTGGAAACGCTGTTGAAGCGCCATGGCTTCGTCACCCAGGCCGAACTCGATGGCGGCCATATGCTGGAAAAGGGTGCCGAGCCCAAGCGCGTGCTGAAGGCCGAGATGGTGCCGGGCGTGCTTGCCAAGGGTGGCCCCTGTGACCGCCCGGTCGACGCCCGCCCGCGCTTCGTCGTCGGCGAAGAGGTTCGCACGAAAAATTTCAATCCGACGACCCATACGCGGCTGCCGCGCTATGCCCGTGCCAAGATCGGCCGAATAGAGGCGGTGCAGGGTTCGTTCGTCTTCCCCGACGACAACGCCCATGGCCGCGGCGAGAGTGCGCAGTGGCTCTATACCGTGGTGTTTGACGGGGCTGAGATCTGGGGCGAGGGCGCCGACCCGACGCTGACGATCTCTATCGATGCCTGGGAGAGCTATCTTGAACACGTGTAAGGTGGCGTCGCCGCTTATTGCTTCCGCAGAGCTGCCGAAGTCGCCGGAAGGCGATCCTGTTTTTGCCGAGCCGTGGCAGGCAGCCGCCTTCGCCATGACCGTGCGCCTGCACGAAAAGGGCGTGTTCTCCTGGCCGGAATGGGCCGAGGCACTTTCGACTGAGCTCTACAAGCCCGGCCGCAAGGCGGATGCCAGCGACTATTTCGATTGCTGGGTGGCGGCGCTGTCGCGGCTCGTCACCGAGCTTTCGATCGTATCCGGCGGACATCTGGATATCCTGACGAAGAGTTGGCAGCGCGCGGCCGAGGCGACCCCGCACGGGCATCCGATCGTGATCGAGAACGATCCGCTGCGGTAAGGGTGCCCCTCTTGGAGCGTGAGCGGGATTACCCCATCTCCTTTAAGCGCGCGGGTTTGCCCCTCACCCTAACCCTCTCCTCGCAGGCGGGGAGAGGGGACGCGCACGGCGGCTGCGTCACCATCCGACATCTGTCGTCAGGGGGCAGTGATCGACGACTGGTGTTGTCGGGTGGACGGTTGCCGTGCATTTCCTTCTCCCTGCGGGCGGGGAAATGTGGCCGGCAGGCCGGATGAGGGGCGCGTTCTCCGCTTGCGAAAAGCGGGCCGGCAGATAGGATGTGGGCGGCAAAGGCTCCGTCACGTAACGTGAACCGCTCATGCAAATAGCGCCGTAGAGCCCTGATATCCTGATAAATTCGCCGTCAGGCCACTCTTCATACGGGTCATATGGGTGGTGCCTGGCTGGTCGCGCTCAGCTTTTGGCCGCAGCCGGCTTCTCGAACTGGCGGTAGCACTCGTCGGCGACCTTCTGCAGAAGCGCGCGGGGCACCTCGCCGGTGACGGCGTAGCCGATCGGGCCGTCGATCCAGTAGAAGGTTTCGACGCCGCCGCTGCTGTCGATGCGGAAGCTGGTTTCGCGGTTGTCGGGATTGCGGCCGAGCAGCACGGTCAGCCGCTGGCCGCTCGTGTCCTCATACATGAACAGCGCGCCGGCCTTGCCGTTGACCGGCAGCAGCCGGCCGCCGACGAGCGAGAAGCCGAGCTTCGACAGGTCGGGGATGTTGAGCGGATGATCGAGCCGCTTGCCGAGCCAGTTGGCAAGGTGGGTCTGCTGGTCCGGCCCGACCTCGACGGCGTGGCGCACTTCGCTTGCATAGATGAGAAATGCCGATTGCGCCTGGCGCGGCAGGCTTTCCGTCACCTGGGCAACTTGCCCGGAGCGCTCGGGGGCGAGAATATGCGGGGCATAGAGCCCGGTGAGGGCGCCGGCGGCGAAAAGCAGGAGGCCGGCGGCAATACGGCTGCCAAGGCGTTCAGTCCAGCGATCGCCCGAATGAGCAACTTCCCTGACATTCGTGGCCGACAGAAGCGCGCGGTCGCGCTCGTCGCTGTGCGCATAGGGGGAAAACATGGCGCGAAGCTCGGTCGCCTGGGCCTGCCATTGGCGGACGTCCTCGGCGCGCGCCGGATTGCGCTCGAGCCATTGCTCTACCCGCGCCCGATCCGCCTCGCTCAGGAAGCCGTCGACATAGGCGTTGAGGTCGTCTTCGGAGACGGTGTTGCGTTCGTCCGTCATTTCGGTCTCCGCATGCTGATCACGTTATCGTCCTTCATCGCTTCGGCCAGCTGGTGGCGCGCGCGTGACAGGCGCGACATCACCGTGCCGATCGGTATGGCCAGCATGTCGGCCACATCCTGGTATCGGTATCCCTCGATCACCACGAGCATCAGCACGGAGCGGTTTTCCGCCGAAAGCCCGTTGAGCGCGCGTTCGAGCCGGGAGCGTTCGAGTGGATCGCTCTCATAGGTTTCGGCCTGCAGCCCGAGGTCGTCGTCGAGTTCGACCTGCGGGTGGAGTGCCGTGTGCCGGTGCTGGTTGCGGCTGAGATTGGTCATGATGGTGAAGGCCCAGGCGCGCAGGTTGACCCCGCGCCACTGGGCGCGGCGCGCCAGAACCTTCTCGACACAATCCTGCAGCAGGTCTTCACCATCCGGATCCGAACGTACGAGGCTGCGCGAATAGCGCCGGAGTGCCGGCATCAGCGCCAGCACGTCCTCCTCGAAGCGGTCGGGCGCGGCGGCATTCGCCTCCACACCCTCGCTCATGCGGTCACGGCTTGACGACATCCCAGACGCCCTTTACGCCATCGCCGGTCGCGTCACCCATCTTCTTGTCCTTGATCCAGAAGTACAGCGGCATGCCGTCCTTCGCCCATTGCTTGGCTCCGTCCTTGCGCTCGACGATCGTGAAGGCGCCCTCGGCCTTGGCGTCACCTTCCACCATGAATGGCGGCCAGTTGGTGGCGCAGGAATCGTAGCAGCTCGACTCGCCCATCTTGTCGTTCTTGAACGTATAAAGCGTCATGCCGTTGGCGGCGGCGAGCACATTGCCCTTTGCCGTTTCGACCGTCTTGACCGGAGGGGCCGCAAAGGCGACGCCGGCAACAAGGGAAATGGCAATCGCTAGGGGTAACGGTCTCATGGGAGCTTTCCTTCCTCAAGGTGTTTCTAACGGAATGCGCAAGCGCGCGGATCCGAAGAAGAGACACGAGGAGGGTGGGAATTATTCCCGGCTTTGTTGCACCTTGGCGAAATTCTCACGTTTCGGCGCGAAATGCTCAGGCGCGATCCGCGACGAAGCGGGCAAGTGCCGGGCCGATCATGGTGATGATCATCAGGCGGGCGGATTGCAAAGCCATGACGAAGGAGAGGTCGACATTGCTCGACGCCGCGATCACCGCGATGGAATCGAGGCCGCCCGGGCTGGTGGCGAGATAGGCCGTCAGCGGGTCGATGCCGGCGACCTTGATCAACAGCAGGGCGAGCAGGCCGGAAAACGAGATCAGCACGAGGATCGAGATCACCGTCGGCACCAGGGCGCGGCGGGCATGGGCGAGGATCGAGCGGGTGAAGCCGAGGCCGATGTTCCAGCCGAGCAGGCCGTAACAGAGCGCCAGCAGCCATTGCGGCAGTTCGGTGGTCATGACGCCGCTGACATTGAGCACGGCACCGACGAGGAACGGCATCAGGAAAGCGCCGGCAGGCACGCGCAGCATCCGGCCGGCAAAGGCTGCACCGAGCCCGACGGCAAGCGTTGCCAGGAACGGGAGCACAGAGACCGGCTCGAACCAGACGATCGCGGTTTCAGCCTCGGCGCCGGTTACCCAGAGATGGGCGACCATCGTCGCTGTGCTGGCCACGAAGATGACGCGCAGATACTGCATGAATGCGACCAGGCGTGCATCGGCGCCATAGGCATCCGCCATCATCAGCATGGTCGAGGCGGCACCCGCAGACGAGCCCCAGATTGCGGTCGTGCCCGGCAGGATGCGCATGCGGGTGATCACCCAGCCGCAGAGCGTGCTGACGGCGATAACGGAAAGAATGACCCCGAGGAACAGCGGCCAGTTGCCGGAAAAGGTGCCGAGCATGCCCGGTGTCATCGCGCCGGCGATCATCATAGCCAGAATGAACTGCACGCAAAAATATACCTGCTTGGGCAGGCGAATGGTGCTGCCGTTCATGCCGAAGAGCACGGCCGCCAGCATCGGCCCCATCAGTAATCCGGCGGGGATGCCAAGCAATTCGAGGGCCACCGTAAAGACCAGGGAGACCAGCGTGAGAAGCAGCCACTGCAGCGCCGGCGCCAGGCGGCCGATACCGACGGGTGCCGGAGGGGTGGGCATTGCGGGCTGGTCGGGCTTCAAGGGCATTCTCCGGCATTGCCTCAGGCGGCGTTCGCGTTCGCCTCCGCCTGATCAGTTTGGCGCGGACAGTCCCGTCGATGGGGCGATACGCCGCGCAACCGCTCGTTAGCAGCATTGCGCGCGGGCATTCAAGCGGCAGGCAACCCACAGGGCAAGAATTGGCCACAGCCGACACGGCGGGAGATCGGGATCGCTGGCTGGACAGTGCTGGAGCGGCGCCCGTGCCTTTGAGCGGTCGAGATGCGGCGCTCCTCCGGCTGAAAGGTCTGCGATATCAGGCATTTCCGGTGCAGGATTTGGCGAAACGGCCCGGTCAGAGTGCGGCCGCCGGCTGCCGGCCGGAAATCCGGGCTTGCTTGTCACCCCCGAATCCTGACACTTCGCGTCATGCAATTTGCTCCGCAACAGGACGAGGCCCTCAAGGCCGTTTCGCAATGGCTGAAGGAAGGCCGCTCGCCGCTCTTCCGGCTGTTCGGTTATGCCGGCACCGGCAAGACGACGCTTGCGCGCCATTTCGCCGAGCATGTGGATGGCGACGTGCTTTTTGCCGCCTTTACCGGCAAGGCCGCCCAGGTCCTGCGCTCCAAGGGGGCGAGCAACGCCAAGACCATCCACTCGCTGATCTACCGGCCACGCGGCGAGGAGGAGGTTTCCGACGAGGAAACCGGCAAGACCTCGATCGCGCCGATGTTTTCCATCAACCGCCAGAGCCCGGTCGCCAAGGCGGCGCTGATCATCGTCGACGAATGCTCGATGGTCGACGAGGCGCTCGGCAAGGACCTGATGAGCTTCGGCACGCCGATCCTGGTTCTGGGCGATCCCGGCCAGTTGCCGCCGGTGACCGGCGGCGGTTACTTCACCAATCAGGACCCGGATTACCTGCTGACCGACATTCATCGCCAGGCCCGCGACAACCCGATCATTCGCCTCGCGATGCAGGTGCGCGAAGGCAACGAGATCATGCACGGCGACTACGGCACCACCCAGGTGATCGGTCGCGGGCAGGTCAACCAGGAACTGGTGCTGGAGGCCGACCAGGTGCTGGTCGGCACCAACAAGACCCGGCGGCGCTACAACCAGCGGCTTCGCGAGCTCAAGGGCTTTACCAGCGAATATCCGCAATCCGGCGACAAGCTGGTGTGCCTCAGGAACGATCCGGCCAAGGGCCTCCTCAACGGCTCGCTCTGGCAGGTCATGAGTTCGTCGAAGGAAACGGTGAAGCCCGGCATCAACCTGATGATCCGTCCCGAGGACGACGACATGGATCGCGGTGCCGCCAAGATCAAGCTCTTGAAGGCGGCCTTCGAAGAGGTCGAGGGCGAAATCCCCTGGACGACCCGCAAGCGCTACGACGAGTTCGACTTCGGCTATGCGCTGACGGTACACAAGGCGCAGGGCTCGCAGTGGAACAACGTCGTGCTGTTCGACGAGAGCTGGGCCTTCCGCGATACCCGCGAGCGCTGGCTCTATACCGCCATCACCCGTGCCGCCGAGCGCCTGACGATCGTTCGCTGACGTCGGCGTGCACCGGGGTTTCGATGCGAGGAGACCAGCGTGCCGATCAACCGGATCATCCTTTACGCCCATGAGGTGGAAGCGACCGTTGGCTTCTACGAGAAGCACTTCGGCTTTCGAGCATCGCGCGAGGCGGGAGACCGGATCGTCGAGCTGATCCCGGGGGATGGCGGCGCCAGCCTGATGATCCATCCGGCGGCCAAGGGACAGCGGCGCGGCCAGTCCCTGGTCAAGCTGGTGTTCGATATCCGGGATGTCGAGGCCTTTTGCGCGCGCTCAGCGGCCGAAGGGCTGGTGTTCGGGGCGATCCATGCGGGCGATGGCTATGTTTTCGCCAACGCGAAGGACCCGAGCGACAATCCGATCTCGGTTTCCAGCCGGGCCTTCCGCAACGGGTGACTGCCATCTTGGCGGTGGAGCAGATGCTCGGCTGACCAGATCTTCTACCGCTTGGTTGCCATCCACAGGACATGGCGTGCGCCGCCACGCTTGCCGTTGGCGCGCACATTGACCTCGTCGGTGGCAAAGCCGACCTCGCGCAATCGGCGGGTAAAAGCGCTATCCGGCGCCGACGACCAGACGGCAAGCACGCCGTTGGCACGCAGCGCCGCCTTGGCGGCGCGCAGCCCGGTGTGGTTGTAGAGACTGTCGTTGGAAGGGCGCGTCAGGCCATCCGGGCCATTGTCGACATCGAGCAGGATGGCATCGTAAGCGGCCGTCTTCGAGCGGATCAGCGCGCCGACATCGCCGATATGGATATCGACCCTGGGATCGTCGAGCGTGCCCTTGTGCAGCTCCGCCATCGGCCCGCGCGCCCACTCGACGACGGCAGGCACGAGCTCTGCGACGACCACCCTGGAATCCTCAGGCAGGGCGCCGAGGGCGGCGCGCAAGGTGAAGCCCATGCCGAGCCCGCCGATCAGCATGCAGGCGTTTTTCCGGCCGGCGATCCGCTCGCAGCTCAGCGTTGCCAGTGCCTCTTCCGAACCGCTCAGCCGGCTGTTCATCAGTTCCGTCGAGCCGAGCATGATGGAAAACTCGCTGCCGCGTTGCTTCAGGCGCAACTCGTCACCGTCACCGGGAATGGTTGCGCGGTCTAGCTGGATCCAGGGAAGCATCGGGGTCTCTCACTTGCGTCGTTTGGGCGCCTCGTAACATGAGCGTGGCATTGAAGACATCACATTATCGATGATCCCTCGGGAATTGCGCCCGAATTGACCCCGCATCTGCGGGCGCAGACGCAGCATCGTCTCATCCCCAGGCGGGCACGGGATGACGAGGCGAAAAGCCTGCCAGCGCGGCTGATGACGCCCCTGTTACTCCGCGGCGATCATGCCTGACAGCACCGCCTTGGCGATGGCCTGGAAGCGGTTGTGGGCATTGAATTTGCGGATGATTCCGGCTTCGAGCGTGAGGGCTGCGGCCAGATCCATCTCCATCAGCCGGGCGATGCGCGAGGCCGGGTATCCTTCGGCCATGAAGGTCAGGCATTCGCTTTCGATCGGCGAGAGGTGCACATGTGCCGTGTCGTCGGACTGTGGCTCGCCATTCCCGGCTTCGCTTTCCAGAAGTTCGGCGATGCGTTGCATCTGCCGGCGAAGATTGGATTGCTGGGCGGCCAGTTCCCGCCGCCGCGACAGCAGCGCCTCCTTGAACAGCCGGTCGGCCTCGGCCTGGTCATCGGCAGCGGCGAGGCTTGAAAGCAGCTCCTGGATCGTGGCGATCGGCATGTCGATTTCGCGGCAGGCGTTGATGACGGCCATGCGCCGGATGTGGTCCGCTCCATAGACCCGCATCGGCCCCATGCGGGCCGCGATCAGCAGGCCTTTCTCCTCATAGAAATGCAGGGTGCGGTGGGTGACGCCGAAGGCATCGGCCATATCGGCGATTGCAAGCGGGCTTGAAGGGTCGTGGTGAGGCAGCGGCAGTTTGGGCAGGTAGCCGTCACGTTCGGGCGCCGCCAGCACGCCCTCGTATTTCCAGTGGTCTCGCGGCATATCGATGGTCCCCGGTTGACGCCGCCGCGCGCCCGTTCAAGGCAGAGGAGGCCGGCGTCACGCTTCGATTTGCTGCATAATTGATCCCGATATCGCTGCCGATTTACGGAATTATGCCGCACGCATCAGGATGCCGTCACGACCGTCCGTGACCGGAAGCGGAACGGATCCGCACTCCGAAGCCACCGTCTGTCGTCGACGATAGCGCCTGCTGCTCGGCTGGGGCACACCGCGCCAAGGGCGCGATTACTGCTGACAATTGTGCTTGCCTGACGAGCAACCAGGCACCAATTCCCAACGCATGGCCACACCGTATACGCGAATCGCATATATGAATAGTGCTTAATATTGCAGGAGAAATGCTGGTTCGAGCTGTGGCGGCGGAGCCTCCCCGGCGCCCGGAACCATGGCTTTCGTCAGTGGCCGACGACCTTGAGCGGGCTCTTGGCGCTGAGGATGAAGAGAGGCTCATCGCCGCGCAGCGGCGCCAGTTGCTGCTGGCAGGACCAGGCCTTTTCGAAGCTGTCGCGGGTCAGGAGCTTGCGATACTGCGCAGTCGCCGTCATGCAATCCATCAGCGGGCTCTGGATCTGTTCCTCGCTGGCGTGGGTGTAGATCTCGCCATCCAGAGAGAACAGTTCGGATGCCAGCGACATGCTTTCGAACAGCAGGTCCGGTTCGCTCTTCAGCCGTTCGCTGGTGATGAAATCCTGCCGGAGCGGCACGCCTTCGCCGTCATGCTTGAGCGTCACGCGCACACCGGCCGCCGGCGCATCGTACCAGGTCAGGTCGAGTGAAAACGACAGCGCGGCATTGCGCGACACCGGCCGTCCCGTGTCGCCATCGGTGGCGCGCGCCAGCGTCTTGTGGCGCTGGGCAGCGGTGCGAAGGGCGGTGGCGAAGGCTTTGAGATCGCTGTTCTGGTCGCCTGAAACGATGACGTTGACGGACGGCAGCACACGCTCGGTCGCATAGCGGCCGTTGAACAGCTTCGCTTGCGCATCGATATCCAGCGTCATCTCCGGCGAGGGCAGGGGCGCAAACAACAGCAGCGGCAGCACGGACAGAACGGCCAGTGGCGAAGACAACGGCGCCGGCGGCCAAGCCGTCTTCTGGCCGGGAAGGCGCTTCCTGGTCAGCTTCGGCTGGCGGGCATGCGGCTCGGCGGCACTGGCCGCATCGATCCGTTGCCGGCTGTATTCGGGCACATAGGTGCCTTTGGGAATGACCAGACGCCATTCGTCGCTAGCGCCGTCGGTCTCATAGTAGACCTTGAGCAATTTGCGCAGCTTGCCCGCATGCACCCGCACCAGCGGGTCGCTGTCGGCATTGAACGCCTGGGGGCGATCGAAGACGTCGATGGCGATCGAATAGCCCTTCAGTTGCGGGCCTTCGCCGATCATCTCCTTGTCGACGACATAGGCGAGAAAAGCGCGCAGGCGTTCGGAACGTGCAAAAGCCTTGCTCTCGAGGATGCGGCGCAGCATCTGCCGGATCGTCTCGTTGCAGGGTCTTTCGACCGTCGTCATCGGTTGTTGCTCCAGATTCATTCGCCGCGAACTTTATGAAGGTGATCGAAGGGCAGACTATGGCCATTCGATGTGATTCGGAAATTTAGGCTCAAAAAAAGCTGTTGTCAGGAGTGCTTTGCGCCAAACTTGAGTTTTATCTGAAATAAAAGCAAGAAATGCGACCATCTCCCTGTGGCAGAACGTAGCGGTACCGTGATTGCGGGCCCTGCGCCGCCGGAATTCATACCGGTCGAGTACCCTGGGTCGAGCCAACCCCATGTGTCTGATTGCATGTTAGGTCCCACTAATGTCGAGGTTTCGTCAAGAGATTGCCAGCAATCAAGCGACGCGGGGCCACGACTTTCGTTGGCGGACGTACTCTTTGGAATTGCTGCATAATCTTGGTCTCAAACCGTTTTCGGTTTTTGCAATTATGCAGTAGAAGATTGCATTGACATTGCCCGCCTCTGGAAAGTTCCGACATGCCCGCAAAATTGTCCGTGAATCTGAATGCCGTTGCCATGCTGCGCAACCGGCGCGATCTTCCCTGGCCGTCCGTCACTGCGCTCGGCCGCATTGCTCTCGAAGCCGGCGCAAGCGGGCTGACGGTGCATCCGCGCCCCGATCAGCGCCATGTGCGCTTTTCCGATCTGCAGCCGATCCGCGATCTCATCGACGACGAATTTTCTGCGACCGAATTCAACATGGAAGGCTATCCGAACGAGGAGTTTCTGCGCCTTGTCGAAACCCATGAGCCGGAGCAGGTGACGCTGGTGCCCGATGATCCGGCACAGGCGACCTCCGACCATGGCTGGGACTTCCGCAAGAACCACAACCTGCTCGGCAGCGTCGTCGGCAGGCTGAAGAAGAAGGGTTTTCGCGTCTCGCTGTTTGCCGACGGCGACGAGGACGTGGAAGCGCTGCGCATCGCCAAGGAAACCGGTGCCGACCGTATCGAGCTTTATACCGGCCCCTATGGCGGCTGCTACGACGACCCGGACAAGGCGGAGAAGATTGCAGCCGAACTCGGCCGCACGGCAGAAATCGCCGCCAGCCTCGGGCTCGAGGTCAATGCCGGCCATGACCTGACGGTCGCCAACCTGCCGCTTCTCGCCAGGCACATCCCTAACCTCGCCGAAGTGTCGATCGGCCACGGCCTGACGGCGGACGCGCTGGAATACGGCATGGCCGAAAGCGTGCGCCGCTTCCGCCGGGCCTGCGGGCAGACGGTTTGATCTGATCATTTACCGGCAACGCCCGACGTTGCCGGTAACGCCCGACGTTGCCGGCAACCAGGACCGGCTTGAACGGCATGCCGCTGCTGCCCGCCGCCCGCAAAGTGCGTTGCGCGCAGATCGGCCCGGCGAACATCCGTGTAAAGGAAACAGCAAGCCCGGCCGTCGGGGGAGGCGTCGCGCCCGCCGGCTCCAGGGACGTCAGTGCGAGACCTTTCTCCTTGCCGCCTGCCGCTGATGCGAAATTCGTGAGACAGCCGATATGAAAGACATTTTCGTCGTTACCCACACGCAGTCCGTCCATCACGAAGAGGACAAGGTGGGAGGCTGGTACGACACCGAGCTGACGGCGCGGGGCCAGGAGGACGCGGCGGCAACGGCCGAGCGGCTGCGGGCCTTCGCCGGCGAGAAAGAGGTGGAGATCTACAGCTCCGATCTGCGTCGGGCCGCGCAGACGGCGGCTGCAATTGCAAAACGTTTCCAACGGCCGGTGGCCGAGACCGCCGATCTCCGGGAAATCAGCTACGGCGTGGCGGGCGGCAAACCCCAGGCGTGGCTCGACGCACGCTATAGCCCGGCGCCGGACGACAACCGGCTCGATTTTTCCTGCGGGATCGATGGCGCGGAAACGCGCCGCGACGTGGCCGCCCGGGTCTATCCGTGCGTGAACGCGATCGTCGCGCGGCCGTGCGAGACGCAAATCATCGTCACTCATGGCTTCACGTTGACGTTGGTGCTTGCGGCCTGGATGAAGATCCCGATCGACGCCTGCGGTTTCCTCAGCTTCCCGGAAAAATCCGGCAGCATCACGCATCTGCGCCAGGACGAATTCTTCCGGAATCGGGCTGTTGTCAGGCTCGCGGATGCCTCGCATCTGAGGTGCTGAGCGCATCAGCCATCCTTCACGATGGCCAGCGGTAATTTTGCGACCGAAGTTGCATCTGACCGCACCCATCCTGTCGCAAGACTGCTATAGGTTGAGCCAATGTTTTCCCATCTGTGCGGCCAATGACATCCCAGACCAGTTTCCGCGAGCGCATCGCGCTCTATGCCCTCCTGACTTCGCTCACTTCCATCAGCATCGATGCGCTATTGCCGGGTCTGCGCCAGATCGGCGCCGATGTCGGGGTTGCGCCACCGCTTTCGACCCAGCACATCATTTCGCTCTTCATCCTCGGCATGGCGTTCGGGGAGTTGCTGCTCGGGCCGCTCTCCGACGCCATGGGGCGAAAGAAGGCGCTTGTTCTCGGCCTTGGCGTCTACGCGCTCGGGACGGTCATCGCCATGGGGGCCGGTTCGCTGGAGATGGTCATCGTCGGCCGGTTTCTGCAAGGGGTGGGCGTTTCCGGGCCGAAGATCGCCACGCGCGCCATGATCCGCGACCAGTTCGAGGGCGATGCGATGGCCCGCGTCATGTCGTTCATGTTCACGCTGTTCATTCTCGTGCCGATGCTGGCGCCGAGCCTGGCGCAGGGCATCATCGCGGTTGGCGGCTGGCGCAGCGTTTTCGTGGTCTATCTCGCGGTGGCTGGTCTTCTCGGGGTATGGCTGGTGTTGCGGCAGCCGGAAACATTGCCCGTAGCCAAACGCATCCCCTTTCGCCCGAGGCTTCTCCTGCTGAACGGCCGGCGGATCCTGTCGAACCGGCGCGTGACGCTGCTGATCGTGGCGACCGGGCTCGTTTTCGGTGCGCAGCTTCTTTATCTCAGCACCGCGGCCGATCTGTTCTTCGATGCCTATGGCATCGGCCAGACCTTCCCGTTGTACTTCGCGATGCTGGCCACGGGCATCGGGCTTGCCTCGTTCCTCAACGCAAAGCTGGTGCAGCGCTTCGGGGCGGAGACAATGGCGCGCTATGGCTTTCTCGGCTTGGCCGCAGACGGGCTGGTGATGCTGGCGGTCTCCGTTTCCTGGGGTGGGCGGCCGCCCCTGGCTGTGTTGATGGTACTCGGCTTTGCGGCGTTCTTTGCGATCGGGGTGCTGTTCGGCAACCTGAACGCCATGGCCATGCGCTCGCTTGGCCATGTGGCGGGACTGGGCGCATCGTTGATCGCTTCCGGATCCAGCCTTGTGGCGACCCTGTTTGCGATCGCGATGGGCGCCTTCTACGACGGTACGACGCTGAACCTGTCGGCTGGGTTCTTTATCGCGGGTGTCAGCGCGCTTGTTCTGGCGGAGATTGCTGTGCGCGGAGATGCTGCGCCCGTGGAGGCCGCACGATAGACTGCGACACAAGCCGCGCAGGCCTGATGGAGCGCTGCGGCCGTTTCGCGAACCGGCTGAACCGCTAGTCGTTATGGACGACGGAGATCTTGTTTCCCGAAGGGTCGCGCATGTAGGAGGCGTACCACGTCGGCCCGTAATGTGGGCGTGAGGCAGGTGCACCTTCATCCGTTCCGCCATGGGCCATGGCAGCGTCGTAAAAGGCATCCACTTCCCCGCGGGATTTGACCATGAAGCCGACCATGCCGCCATTTCCAGCCGTGGCCGGTTCGCCGTTGAAGGGTTTGCAGACCCACAGGACAGGCCCTAGGCCTGCTCCACCTTCGGAGTAGGCGCGCCAGCCCGGAAAATCCGTGTGCTTGCTCCAGCCAATAGTCGCCAGGGCTGCGTCATAAAAGGCATTGGACTTGTCGGAATCCAATGCGCCAACGGTCATGTAAACGGTCATGATTTCCCCATTTTACGGTTGCGGAACTGTGGGGATCTATATCGCGTCCTCGTGAACGTAACAAGAACACAAAAGAAGGCAAGATTCCCGGTTGAAGATCCCGACCGGTCGTCGGCAGGGCGGGCAGACCTGAAACGCTCCTTTGCGGACTTCGCCGCAAACAATGAGCCCGGCGCGATCGGCCGGGCCCACTTCGGTCTTATGGGTGCCTATCAGCCGGCAAGTCTTGCCCTGCTGGCGTCGAGGAAGGCGGTGAGCGGCAGGGGCGTGGTGCCGGTCAGGGCCGTCACGTCGCTCGTCACCATGTCGATATGGCCCTCGCGGGTGTTGGCATCGAACGAGACGACGATCGGGATGAGGAAGTCGGGCAGGCCGGCACCCTTCAGACCGCCGGCCAGCGCGTCGTCGGAAATATGCACGACGTCGAGCGGCTTGCCGGCTGCCTTGGAAACGAGCGCGGCGATCTCGTCGGTCGAACGCAGCTCCGGGCCGGTCAAGGTGAAGGTGCGGCTTTCGCTGCCGGCGGAAAGCAGGGCGGCGGCGGCGGCCTTTGCGGCGTCGGCGCGGGCGAGGTGGGCGAGGCGGCCATCGCCGGAGGACGAATACCACTGCCCGGTTTCAAGCGCATGCGGCAGCGCCATGAACAGGTTTTCCATGTACCAGCCGTTGCGCAGGATCGTGTAGGGGATGCCGGTTGCCTTGATGGCGTTCTCGGTGCCGAGGTGATCAGGCGCAAACGGGATGACGGAGGTTTCCGGGTTCGGCATCGACGTGTAGAGAATGTGCCTGGCGCCGGCCTTCTTTGCGGCTTCGACGGCGGCCAGGTGTTGACGCAGGCGCTTGCCCGGCTGGTCGAGCGCGTCGGTGGAAATGATCAGGATGCGGTCGGCATCGGCGAAAGCCTTGTCGAGAGAGGCCGGATCGTCGAAATCGGCAACGCGTGCCTGCACGCCCTTGCCGATATAGTCGGACAGCTTGGCCGTATCGCGGCTGGTGGCGATGATATCGGTCGGTTCGACCTTGCCGGATGCGAGCAGCGCATCGAGCACGAGCTTGCCGAGCTGGCCGGTGGCACCGGTCACGAGCAATGTATCGGACATGGATTTTCCTTTTTCTCTGTGATGCCAGCCGACGCTTCGGGAGGGAAAGCACGCCTGCCAGTTGATGGTCTCTTTTTGAGACTTGCTCTAATCTAGTAATCTGCTAGGAACTGTAAAGGAGGCAGTTTTTCCTGCTGTGGTTACAAAAAGGGTACCGTCCCCCACGTTGATCAGGCCGAGAAGGGCAAACTCAGATGAACAAGCTGACCGGTGATGTGAAGGGCAGGCGCGTGGCGATGGTCTGCGGCGTGCCGATGGATGTCGAGAACTGTCCGGTGCGTGACGTCATGGACAATATCGGCGGCAAGTGGAATTCGCTGATGATCCTGTCCTTGGCAGACGGTGCTTTGCGGTTTTCGGAACTGAGACGGCTGATCCCCGATATTTCGCAGCGCATGCTGACCCAGACGCTGCGCGACCTGCAGCGCGACGGCTATATCAGCCGGACGGTGTTTCCGACGCAGCCGCCGAGCGTGGAATATGCGCTGACCGATCTCGGTCGCTCGCTGCTGGGCCTGCTGAAGCACTTTGTCGACTGGTCGGTGGCCAACCACGGGGCCATTCGTTCGGCCCGGGGCGTGTATGACGCGGCATCCTGAGGGGTGTTGATCTGGTCTGCTGGAGGGGCCGTTTTACCGTCCAAGCTTAGGGTGTGGTCTGCCCCTCACCCTAACCCTCTCCCCGCAGGCGGGGAGAGGGGACGAGCGATACGGTTGCACCGTCGCTCGCATCAATCGTCAAGGAGCGGTGTCACCGAGGTACGCTGTCGTGGGACGAAAGCATGCCGCGATGGTCCTTCTCCCCGCCAGGCGGGGAGAAGGTGCCGGCAGGCGGATGAGGGGCATTGAGTCCAAACGTGTCACATCCTGCGCGACGCCGTGTTCCGGCGAAGCAAGCTTGCCGTAGCGCGTTGATTTTCCCTATAGTTTGCCGATGAAATGTATCCGGCGCGCCGATCGCGTGCCAGCCGAGGGATCATGAAGACACTGAGTATCGGCATCGCAGGGGCCGGCCCGGCGGGTCTTGCGGTGGCACTGTTGCTGTCGCGGCAGGGCCATAGGGTTGAACTGCTCGAGCGTTTCCAAGAGGCGTCACCCGTTGGTTCCGGGCTGATGCTGCAGCCGACCAGCCTCACGGTGCTCGATGCGCTGAACCTCTTGCAGCCGATGATGGCGCTCGGCAGCCGGATTGACCGCCTTCATGGCGCGGACGCGAAGTCCGGCCGGACCGTGCTCGATGTGCGCTACGATGCGCTTGCCGGTGGCCGCTTCGGGCTGGCCGTGCAGCGGGCGGCTTTGTTCGGCGTGCTGCACGATGCCGTCGTTGCGGCGGGCATTCCCATCCGCACGGGGGCGACGCTGACCGCGGCGACCACCTCGGGCCAAAAGGCGTTGCTGCTGGATGCCTCGGGCCAAGAAGTCGGACGCTACGATCTCGTCATCGATGCGACCGGCGCACGCTCGACCATAGCGGCAGGGAGCGCGACGGCGCCCGGTGTGCGCGAGCTTGCCTATGGCGCCTTCTGGGCGACGCTCGACAGCGATGGCCTCGCCCATGACCCAAACGCGCTGACGCAGCGCTATGACCGCGCCAAGGTGATGATCGGCATCCTTCCGGCGGGCCGGGCGCGAGCCGGGGACCGCGACCGCGTCGCCTTCTTCTGGAGCGTCAAGGTCGGCGATGCCGACGCCGTGAAGCGCGCGGGCCTCGACGGATGGAAGGCGGGCATTCGCGGTTACTGGCCCGACTGCGCGCCCTTGCTCGACCAGATCGACGACTGGGACCAACTGACGCTAGCGCGCTATGCCCACCGCACCATGCGCCCGCCGGCGTCGGGCCGCGTCGTCTTTATCGGCGACAGCGCGCATTCGACCAGCCCGCAACTGGGGCAGGGCGCCAACATGGCGCTGATCGACGCGGCGACGCTTGCTCATGCGCTGTCGCTTACCGAAAATATCGACGCAGCACTTGCCGCCTATGGCCGGGCAAGGCGCAACCATATGGCGCTGTTCCAGATGCTGTCGCTGGCCTTCACGCCCTTCTACCAGTCGGATTCGGCTGCCCTTGCCTGGCTGCGCGACCGGCTGGTGGCGACGATCGCCCGCATGCCTCCGGCGCCGGCGCTGCTCGCCTCGATCGTCTCTGGCACGCTGATCGATCCTTTCGCGGCGGCCGGGCTCAAGGAATGCAACTGGCGCGCCGTTCGCGCGCAACCCGTCGCCGAAAGCGCTCTCGCAGTGCCGGCTTAATTCATGTCGCGCAAGAGGGTGAAGTGGTCTTGTGATTGCGGTATGCGCGAAAGAATGACGGCAAGGTGCACCAAGCGATAGTGATAGGTCGCGACCTGCCTGCGCCCATCGCAAGATTGCCGCACGCGTGGGCCGACAGCCTCTTGGACGTCATGCGAAACGATGTATAAGGCCCGCTTCCTCAAGGGGGCGACGACGCCGTTACGGGATAATAGTTTGCGTTGGCGAGGTGTTGCGATGACCGATTTTGTGTCTGCCGTTCTGGTGCATGTCGCCGATGTGGAGGCCGGACTTTCCTGGTACCACCGGGCCTTTCCGAGCGCCGAACGGCGCCGGCTGGACGCCTTCGATTTCGACTATCTGAAGATCGGCTCGACCCATCTGGAAATCGTGCCGGCGGATGAGAAAGTGGCAAGCGGCGCGGCCGGTTCGGTCGTCTATTGGCAGGTCGAGGATTTCGATCGGGCGCTTGACCATTTCAACGATCTGGGCGCGCCGCTCTATCGCGGGCCGCTGGCGATCGAGGACGGTCTTTGGATGTGCCAGGTTCGCGATCCCTGGGGCAATTGCATCGGCCTTCGCGGGCCGCGTGCCGGCGCGCCGGAGGTATAGGGGCTCGTTTCGGCGCTCGCAAAATGAGTCGCGAAAGCGTTTTATCTTCTTGTTTTTAAGCGTTTTCTGGAGGCTATGCGGCCTTGGATTCCAGCCCCTGAAGGGCGCGGGTCAGGGCGTCGTAGCAGATGGGGTCGAGGCCGGTCCCGACATCGGCTGCCATGATCGCGAGCGCCTTTGCAGCCGGCATGGCGGCGCGGTAGGGCCGGTCGGCCGTCAGCGCATCGAAGATATCGGCGACCGTGACGATGCGTGTTTCGAGATCGAGTTCGCTACCCGACAGGCCATTGGGGTAGCCGCTGCCGTCGAGCTTCTCATGATGATTGCGGGCGATGGTGGCGAGCCTTCGAAAGGCGTCGATCCGCTCCAGGATGGCCGCGCCAAGATCGGGGTGGCTCTTCATCGCCTGCCATTCCTGCGGGTCGAGCTTGGCGGGCTTGTCCAGAACTTCATTGGAAACGCCGAGCTTGCCGATGTCGTGCAGCAATGCGCCGCGGACCAGCCAGCGTTTGCGTGCGCGACTGAAGCCGAGTTCCGTCGCGATCAGGTCGGCAAAGAGCGCCACGCGCTTGCTGTGGCCGCTGGTAAACGGGCTCTTGGCGTCGATGACCTGGGCGAAGCCGTCGGCGATGTCGTCGAGCAGGTCTTCGTCCACGGCCTGTGAAAACCCCGCGGGCTCAAGCCCAAAGACGCGGCTGTCGAGCTTGGGATCCTCCAGCGCCGACCAGAAATCGGGGTCAGCCGCGACGTCTTCGAAGACGGAAGCCAGATGCGGATCGAACCATTTTCCGGCACGGCGCCGCACTTCGCGGCAGGCCGCCTTGCGCCCGGAGGTAATGAAGAAGACATCGACGACCTGGGCGAGAAGCGCGATGCGCGCCAGCAGCGAAATCTCGGCGCCCTTGCGCCCGAGCGGTTGGCCGCGACCGTCCCAATGTTCGTCGAGATCGAGGATGGCTTTAGCGACCGGTTCGGAAAAGCGCATGCGTCGCGCGATCTCGGCGCCGCGCTCGCAGCGGGTTTCGATCAGTTCGCGGTCGATCTTGCCGCCGCTCATCGCCAGGTTCAGCACCGTGCGCAGCTTGACCGCGAGGCCCGAGCGCACGGCGGTGTTGGCGGCGATGAAGCCGAGAACCTGGGTGAAGCTGTTGTCGATCAGCTTGGCGTTGCGCTTGAAATCATGGTCGCTGGTGGCAAACAGCTTGCAGATGCGGGCCGCGTTGCTGCTGCAGCCGAGGTCCTTCAAAAGCAGGGTGTAGTAGAGATCATGTTTCTCGGCGTCGGAAAGGCCGAGCTTTTCGCCAAGGTGCATGCCGATCCAGCAGCAGCGCACGCTGTGGCCCGCCGGCTGGCCGTCCGTCAGGTCGAGCGCGTAGCTGAGTGCGCTGACGATTTCCGCAAGCCGCAACTTCTGCGGCTGACGCTCCGACCCCGATATCCCCGCCATGCTGACGCAATCCCCAATCCCTGCAGAGGGACGTTATCTGCCAAGGCGTTAAGGCGGGATTAGTGCGCGCGAGATGTGGGCGACGCGGCCTGCGGTCCTCCGGACGCCCCGCAGCGTTGGCCACGGGCTCTATTCATCGGACTGGATCGTGGCACCGGCTCAGGTCCGGGGCTTGCGCTTCGCTTACGCCGCCCGACGGAAATCCTCTCGGCCGAGGGCAAATTCGACGGCGGCGTCCGCATGGATTGCGGTGGAATCGAAGCCCGGCAGGGGCAGAGCCTTGGGGTCGAGGATCAGGCAGATCTCGGTGCAGCCGAGGATCACGGCGTCAGCACCTTCGGCCTCGGCCTTGTCGATCAGCTCGACCAGTGCCCTGCGCGAGGTGCCAAGCACCTTGCCGGCGCAAAGCTCGTCGAAGATGACGTTGTGCGTCAGCGTGCGGCCGGCAGCGTCGGGCACCATCACCTCGATGCCGTGGCTCTTCATGCGCTCGGCGTAGAAGCCGTGCTCCATGGTGTAGCGGGTGGCGAGCAGCAACGGCTTGCGGATGCCGGCGGCCTTGAGGCGGGCCGCGGTCTCGTCGATGATGTTGATCAGCGGGATGTCGACGGCCGCCTGAACAGCGTCTGCAATCAGGTGCATGGTGTTGGTGCAGATCAGCACGCAGTCGGCACCGGCGGACTTCAGCCCGCGGGCAACATCGGCGAGCCTTTTCGCGGCTTCGTCCCAGCGGCCTGATTTCTGCAGGTCGACGATCGACTGGAAATCGACGGAATGCAGCAGCACTTCTGCCGAATGCAACGCACCCAGCCGCTCGCGAACGGCCTCGTTGACCATGCGGTAATAGACCACCGAGCTTTCGAAGCTCATACCGCCGATAAGGCCGATCTTGCGCATTTCCATCATCGCTTTCCCTGTGCCTGTCGCCACGCGCATTGGTGCTCCGCGGCTGTCGTTCGATTGAGGGAAATATGCCGGACCTTCATCCGCAATGGTTTGCTTTGATGGCGCGAGAATGGCATTTTGGCGCGAACGAATTGCGCCCTCCTGGCAGATTGTGCAAACATGCCGCGTGCGTGGGAATTGAAATGGGAGTGATGAGCGTGATCGACGAGCGAGACCGGAAGCTTTTGGCGCTGTTGCAGCAGGATGGCAGCATGGCGGTCGGCGAACTTGCCGACCGGGTGAACCTTTCGCTTTCCGCGTGTTCACGCCGCATCCAGCGGCTGGAGGAGGCGGGCTACATCGCCAAGCGCATCGTCGTGCTCAACCGTGAGCGCATGGGCGTGCCGACCACCGTATTCGCGATGATCAAGACCGCACATCACTCCGACGAGTGGATCGAGGCCTTTCGGAGGGCAATCAGCGACATTCCCGAGATCGTCGAGGCGCATCGATTGACGGGAAACTACGATTATATCGTCAAGGTCGTGCTGCCGCGGGTCGAGCATTACGACGTGGTCTACAAGCAGATCGTGCGCAAGGTGGAACTCTTCGACGTTTCCGCCTCGATCTCGATGGAAATCCTGAAAAGCGGCACGGCGGTGCCGGTCGATTATGCGGAGTGACTGCGCGGAGGCGACGACCTCTGCCGTTACGATTGGACGAGGAAGACCAAGGTCTCAGGCAGCACCCCGTCATGCGCCATGGTCTCCGCTGCCGCCTTGGTCTGCATGAAGGCGTCCAGTTTTTCCATGTCGGCAACGTCCATGACCAGGCCGACGCGGTTGGATGCCTTGTTGTCGACGAATGTGCGGATGTTCGTCACGCCGATGGGTTCGAGCACCTTCTTGCGCAGAGGTGAAGCGAGCCAGTGTTTGGTGTCCTTGACATCGTGATAGACCATGACTGTGGGCATGGTGGCCTCCCTTCGGGATTGGACGTAAATCCAGGTGCACGGCTGCGATTGTTGCCTTCACTTCAATGACAGGGCGAGTGTGGCTGTTTTCGGCCTGTCATCCCAAAGATATGTCTGCCCCTATTTCGGGTTAGCCCGAATACAATAAGCTCCATGGGCGGGCGCGGCGATTATCCCACCGGATGCGATCACGGTCTATTCGAGGCTGCCAAAAAAATGACGGACCCGAACCATGATCTCTGGTTCCAAGGGTCCGTCACGCAGAATGGATGAATTTGGTGTGCCCTGACGCTAGGGCGGGTCTCGGGCGACCCCGATCGGGGCCGCCTGTGTTGGCATGCAGGCTATCGTGCGCTTTAAAGCGACAGGCCTGATGCGTTGTCCTTCGAGTGTTCCGGCGCATTCACATGTCTGTGCCGGCAGTTTTGGCCTTAGGGGCAGGCGGTTTGTTTCAGACGAGGTTGGTCTCGACGTCGATATTGCCGTGCGTTGCCTTGGAATAGGGGCAGATGGCGTGGGCCGCATGGATCAGCTCGTGGGCGACGTCGCGGTCCAGTTCCGGCAGGCTGACATTGAGCCGTGCGCGCAGGAAGTAGGAACCGTCGTTGACGTTCAGATCGATCTCGGTGTCGACAGCGAGACCTGCCGGGAGCTTGATCTTTCTCTGCGCGGCGGCAACCTCGATCGCGCCGATGTAGCAGGCGGACCAAGCAGCACCGAAGAGGTTTTCGGCGGCCGGATGCGGCTGCGCCAGCTTAAGTTCGAGCATGCCGTCGCTGCTCTTGGTGCCGCCGTTGCGGCCGCCGGTGTTGTGGGTCTTGCCGGTGAAAAGAAGCTTCTCGGTCATGGTGGTATCCTTTCTGGTTAAGTTTTATCGCATCCGATTCAATCGGATGCGATATAAATATGCCAACTGAAGCGGGATGTCAATAGTGTTGCGATTTAATCGGATGCGATTTATATAGGTGGAGAGAAAGAGGACAATGGAACAGGATATACCGATGCCCAAATCCCCGACAGCAAAAGCTGCGCAAACCGCTCAGCCGTCCGCAGCACAGGCCGACAACGGCGGCAGGAAGCTTTCCAATTTTCTGTGCTTCGCGATCTATTCGGCCAACCTCGCCTTCGGTCGCGCCTATAAGCCGATCCTCGACAAGCTCGGCCTGACCTATACCCAGTACGTGACGATGGTGGCGCTGTCGGAAGAAGACGACCAGACGGTCGGCACGCTCGGCGAAAAGCTCTTCCTGGAATCGAACACGCTGACGCCCATTCTCAAGAAGCTTGAAGCCGAGGGCTATCTGCAGCGCCGGCGCGACCCGGCCGACGAACGGCAGGTGCGGGTGACGTTGACGCCGGCCGGCCGCAAGCTGGTCGAAATGGACCCCGGTTCCGCACTGACGGATGTGATCGGTCTCGGAGACGACTTTCCGGTCGTGCAGCAGACGGTGGTGAGGTTGCGCGACAACCTGCTGCAGGCGACGCAGGGCGGCTCCGGGAAAGGGTAGGGGATCGCGGTCGAGCGACCGTTAGGCCTTGAATTGACCGGGAAGGACCGCCTCGCCAGTGTGTACGCGCGTTTGGCGTGCGTCAGGTGCAGCTGTTGATGGGTGATGGTCGGCTGAGAGTCTTGGCCGTCGAGACAAGAGCCGCGTGGGGCGGCGCAATAAAATCCGGCCAAGAATTGGTCGCTCGCTGGATGGCGGCTGCGCGAGGCATGCGATCGGTGCCCAAAATGATACTCCCGGAACCCCACACGCCTGCGGGCGTATTGCCAACGGAAAGGGGCGTTGCGGTGGTCTGCGCCTGTTGCCTGCCAAAGCCACTGCCGTTGCTATGCCTGGGATTGAGGCGTGAACGGATGACGTTTGCCGTCTCTGCCCGGCCACTGATCATGCGTCTGTCGCTTCGTGCCCGTGGCGTCGTGTGATCACGCCGCAGAGCGCTTGGCCGGCGCCAGCATTTCGGCAGCCTTCGAATAGCCGCCGTCCAATCCGTCGAGGAAATGCAGGTGCGAATCCGGCCGGCCCGAGGGGACCAGGCAGGTCATCAGAGCGTGAGACTGGCGATGCAGTCCGAAATTGACCTCGCCACGGTGCCTGGCGGCGACAAGAAGGGTTTCGACCCGGTCGATCTGTTCGCTGGTGCAATCGAGCGTCAGGCGCAGGCCGTCATCGTATTTGCGAAAATCCGAATTGGCCGCAACCGCTAACCAGCGAGCAGGATCGACCTGCCTGCGCTCGTCCTTGGGTATGCCGATGGCATCCGGCACCGGATTGGATTGCCGCGGCCCCGCCTCGAGCACGGAGAGAACGCGTCTCGCCAATGCGGCAAAGTCCTGCGCGCCTGTCTGTGCTGTCGGCTCGACCAGCAAGGATAGAATTTCGCCGCGCTGGCTGGCAAAAGGCTTCCATTCGCACCGGAGGCCCGTGAGGTTCGGCTGCGCCGCATCCTCGTGCGGCTTGACCAGATAGCGCCCGCGCTTGATCTCGTGTTCTGCCCACTTCAATCCGCCGCCGGCAAACATGGTGTAGGTCGCGTCCTGCGATGCCGCGTAACGCGCGATGGTCACATCGCGCCCATTGGCGCGGACTTCGCGTACGGGCAACAACCCCGTTCGAAGGGTGAGGCCAAGGCTGCGCTTGGCGAAGGCGGCGACCTGCCGCAACGCCGATGTCGCGGTTCCGGCGGCCTCCGGCGGCAAGGCGAATGCCGCGCCGTCGCCGCGAAAGACGAAGGGAAAATCGAACGTGCCCCAGGCATTGCCGAAGGCGGCGATGGCGGCGGCGCCGGCAAAGTTGACGTCCTCGTAGCGGCCCGACCGGGTTGCCGAGGTCGAGTCGACGACATCGGTGATGGCGATGAGCCAATCACCGGGCAATGGCTCATAGATGGCCGGGTCGAGCATATCGGAGAATTTGCTGTGGGCTTGCGGTGGCTGAGCGTGTTCGCTGTGCATTATGTGTTCCCGGTCGGTATGGGGACGCGAGGTCCGCCGGGCGAGCCGGCGGACCTCGGCTGGTCGCGTCAGATCAGATTGGTCGCGACGTCGATGTTGCCGTTCGTCGCCTTGGAATAGGGACAGATCTTGTGGGCGGCATGGATCAGTTGATGGGCGATATCCCGGTCGAGGCCCGGCAGGCTGACATTGAGGCGAGCGCGCAGGAAGTAATTGCCGTCATCGACATTGAGGTCGATCTCGGCGTCGACCTCGGCGCCCGCGGGAAGCGTAATGTTTCTTTCAGAAGCGGCGACCTGAACCGCGCCGATGTAACAGGCCGACCAGGCGGCGCCGAACAGGCGCTCCGCAGCCGGATGCGGCGCTGACAGCCGCAGGTCCAGCTGGCCATCGCTGCTGCGGGTGCCACCATTATGGCCGCCGATGTTGTGTGTCTTGCCGGTGAAAAGAAGCTTCTCAGTCATAGCTGTATCCCGTCTCTGGATTAAGTCATGTCCGATTAACTCGGATACGATGCAAATACAGAAAGGGAATTCCAATGTCAATCAAAATGCGATTTAATCGGATGCGATGTGTTTGGCGCACGTCTGCGTGCCGTTTGAATGCGCAGGCCGGTGCTCTATGGAATCTGCGCGCTCACGTGCCGATAGCCGCTTCGAACGGGGAGGGCGCGATCGCCCTGGGCGGTATGCCAATCGCGTTTGGTGGTTCAAGCCGCCTGCTCGGCAAAGACCAGCCGGAAGCACGCTCCGCCGCTTGGCGAGGCCAGAATGCGGATTTGCGCGCCGTGGCGCTGAACGATCTGGAGAACAAGGTTCAGGCCGAGACCAGCGCCGCGATCGCGCGGCTTCAGCCGGTGAAACGGTTCGAATACGCGTTCCCGCTCGGCTTCCGGAATGCCGGGCCCGTCATCGCAGATCTCGATCACCCGGTCGCATGCGACCCGGACGACGATCGCTCCCTGATTTCCGGCATGCTCGATCGCATTCTGGATCAGATTGGTGATGGCGCGTGACAGCGACGCCGGATCGCCCTGGATCGGCGACCGCTCCACCTCCGGCTCGAAGGAAAGTTCATAGCCCTGGTCGATCGCCAGTGGCGCGAGGTCGGCGGCGACGTCGCGGCACAGCTCGACCAGATCGACCGGCGTCAACGGTTTCGCATTGGCTTCAAGCCGCTGCAGGTCGAGCAGCTGTTCGGCAAGCGCCGAGATTCTCTCGCAATCGGCGATCAGCCTGTCGCGATCCGGGCCGGGCGCCAGCGAGTCGAGCCGCGCCTGAAGGATCGCGACAGGGGTGCGCAGTTCGTGCGCCGCATCGAGGATGAAACGTTGGTGACGATCATAGGCCTGGTCGAGGCGGTGAAGCGCGCCATTGATGCCCTGAACGAGGGGCCGGACCTCGCTCGGAATGGCCGTTTCCGTCAGCCGGTAACTCCGCCGGGCAATATCGATCCCGTCGGTTTCGCGCGCGAGCTGCGAAATTCCCTTGATGGCGCGATTGACGATCCAGGGGACGCCGATCACCGTGACGATCGCGAGCAGCACCAGCATCGGGGCGAGCGACACGCGTGAAAAGGTGAGGATGAGGGATTGCTCGCTCAGGAGTTCGCCCTGTCCGAAGACGGTGAAATCGCCTACCGGACTCGAACGACGCCTGAGGACCGCAAGATAGGGCGAGGGATCGCCGACATCCCGAATATCCGAATAGGTCATCCTGTCGAGTGTCTGGCTGATGCCTTTGTAGATCTCCGGTACTTCGCCAAGCTGCAGGATCTCGCCCCGGTCGCTGCGGGCGATGAACCAGAATTTGGGATGTCTGACGAGCACATCCGCCAGCTTTTCGGTTTTGGCGAAGGCAAGCTTGCCGTCCGGGCCTCTCTCGATCGCCGCGAACGCCGTCTCGACCGGTGCCGGGCCGATGAGCACACCGCCTTCGTCGGCGACGACAAGCAGGGTGACGAAGGAGAGGCCGAAGACGAGAAGGATCGCCAGTTGCAAGACCAGAAGCTGCGCGATCAGGCGTTGCTTGAGGGACCGGGGCCAGAGCATTCTCACCATCTGCACCCTATTGTTAGACCGGCAACGCGGTGCATCCGCTTATCTCGCCCGTTCCTGCGCCTGCGGTCGACGTTGTTCTACCGCATGGTGACATCTGCAAACACTAGATTGCACGGACATTACTTCGATATCCTTGCCGCATTTTGGGGAGCGGCAGGGGCGTACCAACGAGGGAAAGTAGGGAAGGCGCCAGCCGATTCGGGCGCAGAGCATGTAGTTCACCACCTTATTGCAGTGCCGGCGCAAGCGCCATGCCCGATTTTGCACGGGCGAAATGCGAAGCCGGAGGTTGTGCCGGTGTGCCGGTGCTCCACATTTGCAAAAAAGTCAAATCGGGATCAGGACCATGCAGGACAGGCATCATGTCGTCGTCGTCGGTGGAGGGTTTGGCGGGCTGCAGCTCGTCAACGGTCTTGCGGGTGCGCCGGTGCGCATCACGCTGATCGACCGGCGAAACCATCACCTGTTCCAGCCGCTGCTCTATCAGGTCGCAACCACGCTGATCGCCACCTCCGAGATCGCCTGGCCGATCCGCAACCTCTATCGGGACCGGCCGGAGGTGACGACGCTGCTCGCCGAAGTGACCGGCGTCGATGCCGGCGCCAGGACCGTGTCGCTCAAGGGCGGGCAGACGATCGATTACGACACGCTGGTGATCGCCACCGGCGCGACGCATGCCTATTTCGGCCATGACGAATGGGAGCCGGTGGCGCCGGGACTGAAGACGCTGGAGGACGCAACCACCATTCGCCGCCGCGTGCTGCTTGCCTTCGAACAGGCGGAACTGGAAGAGGACCCGGCGGTCCGCGACGCGCTTTTGACCTTCACCGTGATCGGCGCCGGGCCGACGGGCGTCGAGCTGGCCGGCATCATCGCCGAAATGGCGCATAGCACGCTGCCTTCCGAATTTCGCCGCATCGATACGCGCCAGGCGCGGGTCATCCTGGTGGAGGCGGGGCCGCGCATTCTGGCCGCCTTCAGCGAGGATCTGTCCGATTATGCCCGGCGCGAGCTGGAACGGCTAGGCGTTGAAGTTCGGACCGGAACGCCGGTGACGGCCTGCACGGCGCAAGGGGTAACGATCGGCGAAACCTTTGTCGCCAGCCGCACGCTCGTCTGGGCAGCAGGCGTTCAGGCATCACCCGCCGCCGGCTGGCTCGGCATTGCCGAGGACCGCGCGGGGCGCGCGATCGTCGATGCCGATCTCAGGGCGCCCGGCCATGACGATATCTTCGTGATCGGCGACACCGCCTCCGTCACCTATGACGGCGGCAAGCCGGTTCCGGGCATAGCGCCGGCCGCCAAGCAGCAGGGCGCCTATGTCGCCAAGGTCATCCGCGCGCGGCTAACGGGAAGCAAGCAGCCAGGCGAGTTTCGCTACCGCCACCAGGGCAGCCTGGCCACGATCGGCCGGCGCGCGGCGATCATCGATTTCGGCCGCTTCAAGATGAAGGGGGCGCTTGCCTGGTGGATCTGGGGCATTGCCCACATCTACTTCCTGATCGGCACGCGCAGCCGCTTTGCGGTCGCCTGGAGCTGGTTCTGGACCTATCTCAGCGGCCAGCACAGCGCCCGGCTGATTACGCAGAAGGAAACCTTGCGCGACGGGCAGTAGCGCTGCAGCAAGGGCAGGCGGGCTGAGCAATCCCGGCGGCAATGGCGGCAGGGCATTCGCACCCGATGGATCGGCGGCGGACGGACATTTTTGCTCGGCATGGCTTGCCCGCCGAGGTCGGCGGCGATCGTTCAGCTTGCAGGAAAGTCTTTGCTTTACAAGCATCATTTGTATGCTAAGTCTCTGATATCATGCATGTCGCTCGACCGTGCGCAGCGGTATCGAGCCAGCGATGTGCATGGGGACCAGGGGGCCGGCATGCCGCATGAATCCGTTCATGGGTGGCCGGTTTTGGAGCCATGATCTGATCTGCGTGGGGGAGACGGAGATGGCGGATTTGATACATCCAAAGGCGATCGAACATCTGCCGATGTTCATCACGCCACCGGGGCAGCCCGACATTTTGTTCAATGTCGTCGCCGTGTTTCTGCTCATCGTCATCTTCATGATCGGCACCTTCTACCTGCGCCTTCACGCTCTGCCGGAGCAGATGGCCCATGGAGGGAGCAAGGCGAAGTTCGAGGTCGTGGCGGTGCTGGCGCTGATCGCGCTGTTCACCCACAACCATCTCTTCTGGATCGCGGGTCTGCTTTTGGCGCTGGTCGATCTGCCTGACTTCTGGTCGCCGTTGAAGTCGATCGCGCGCTCGCTGGAGAAGATGTCGGGCCGCGAGCCGGAGCCGGAGCTGGACGTCCATGGGCATCTCATGCCCGCTCATTCGGTTGTTGCCGAGCCGGTGACACCCGTTGTCGAAACCAGCGTCGTTTCGACCTCGACCGACGGAAGGGCATGATCCATGTTCGAATTCCTGCTCTGCTCGATGCTGACCATCCTTCCCGACTATCTCTATCGCCGTTAT
>NZ_MUNW01000031.1 GCF_002002725.1 Sinorhizobium sp. A49
GCCGCGCGGATGATGGCGCGCGCATTCGGCGCCTCGGCAAAGCGCGAGATGTTGTCCGACACCGTGCCGTCCATCAGCGCCACGTCCTGCGGCAGGTAGCCGACATGCTGGTTGAACAGCGTCTCGGGCCATTGGGTGAGGTCGGCGCCGTCGATGCGCACCGCGCCGCGCAACACCGGCCAGATGCCGAGCATGGCACGCGCCAGTGTCGTCTTGCCGCCGCCCGATGGCCCGATCAGCCCCAGCGCCTGGCCGGCTTTCAGCTCCAGGCTCACTTCGCTCAAGAGCACCGCCCCGGTCGACGGCGCCACCGTCGTCACCTTGTCGAGCGACAGGCTCGTCGTCGGCGCCGGCAGGTCGAGGTTGCCGGAGCGCTCGTCGAGCACGCCGAGCGTCTCGTTCAGGCGGTGATAGCTGCGTCTGGCCGCCACCACGCCCTTCCATTGCGCGATCGCCATGTCGACCGGCGCCAGCGCTCTCGCCGTCACGATCGAAGAGGCGATGATCGAGCCGGCCGACATCTGCCCGCGGATCGCCAGATAGGCGCCAACCCCGAGGATCGCCGACTGCAGGATCATGCGCAGCACCTTCGACAGGCCCGACAGCGTGCCGCCGATATCGGACGTCTTGGTCTGACAGTCGAGATGGCGGCGATTGGCCTTCTCGAAACGATCGACCGCCCGGCCGGTCATACCCATGGCATGCAGCACGTCGCTGTTGCGGGCATTGCTTTCGGCCACCGAGCTGCGCGCCACCGACGCCTTGATCATCGAGCTGGAATGGCGCCGCGTCAGCACCTCGGCAATCACCGTCAGCACCGCCAGAACCAGGGCGCCGCCGAGCGTGAGATAGCCGAGAACCGGGTGCAGCATCCAGACGAAGACGAGGTAGATCGGGATCCATGGCAGATCGAACAGCGCCACCGGTCCCTGGCTCGAAAGGAAGCCGCGCAGCGTGTCGACGTCGCGACCGCGTTCCGTCGCCTCCGCCGTCGAATAGCCGAAGCGCGGCATCTCGATCACCACCTTGTGGGCAAGCGGCGCCAGTTGCGTGTCGAGCCTGGCGCCGAGCCTCACCAGGATCTGCGAGCGGATGACGTCGAACAGGCCCTGGAACAGATAGAGCCCGACCGCCAGCACCGACAGCGCCACCAGGGTGGAGATGCTGCCGCTGGTCAGCGCCCGATCGTAGATCTGCAGCATGTAGAAGGCGCCGGTCAGCGCCAGGATGTTGATCAGGCCGGAAAGGCCGAAGAGATAGATCAGGATACCGCGCATGCCGCCGATCTTGTGTTGCGGCTCTTTCTTCTTGCTCATGATGAGATCCCCTTTTGTCCGCCCGCATGCTGTCCCGGCCGGTCACAGACCGGCCGGGAATTCCGCTTCATGCTCAGGAGACACCATTGAAGTCGGCGACCTTGAGGTTGTGCGTGCCTGCAATCGCCAGTTCGAAGTCGGCATCCGGGTCGGCATCGACACTGCCGCGGATCACGGTGACGTCGGCGCCGTCCTGTGTCTCATGCGTCACCACGACCTGGCCGGCGCCCGAAAGCGTCGTTCCGGCCGAAAGCGTGAAGTGCTGCACGCCCGCCTGTCCGGTGTTGGCATCGATCGAGGAGAAGTCGATCCGGTCTCCCGGCGTAAAGCCGTAGATCGTGTCGCCGTTCGCCGCTGCCACCGAGGTGAAGCGGAAGACGTCCTCGCCAAGGCCGCCGTCGATGATGTTGACGGCATTGGACGCGGTGATCACGTCATGGCCCGAGCCACCGATGAAGTTCTCGAAGCCGTAGACCGTGTCGGTGCCCACCTCGACGCCCGAGACCTGCCCGCGGCCCATGAAGCCGGTGCCCATGTCGACCGTCAGGGTGCCGGTGGCCGTCGAGTAGTCGAGCGTGTCGATGCCGCCATCGCCCCAGTAGCTGTCGGAGCCGTCGCCCTTGGTGGCAAGCACGATGTCGTCGCCGGCACCGCCCCAGGCCTTGTCTGCGCCCGCCCCGCCTTCGATGACGTCGTTGCCGGCGTCGCCGTAGATCAGGTCCTCGCCGCCATTGCCAAACAGCATGTCGGCACCGGCACCGCCGTGGATCTCGTCATCGCCGGATCCACCCGAGGCAACGTCGTCGCCGTCACCGCCCGACAGCACATCCTCGCCGTCCTCGCCGCGCAGCACGTCGCTGCCCGCATCCCCCGACAGGATGTCGCCACCGCCGCCGCCCAGAAGCACGTCGGCAAGCGCACCGCCCAGCAACACATCCGCTGCCGACGTTCCGATCAGCGTGCGCGCCGCAACCGGCAACGGCGTCTCGCCACCGTCCCCATCGCCAGAGCCACTATCGTCGTCGTCCGACCCGCACGTGTCGTCGTCATCGTCGTCGTGATGATCGTCGCCGGACCAGGTCCGGACCTCAGGTGCGCTACCACTGGCAAACGAGATCGTGTGCGAACCGTTCGTCAGCGTCGTGACGCCGCCAGCTTCGCTGGCGTCGTAATCATTAAGGCTCGCGCCCTCCATGAGCTCGATGACATCCTGCGGCCGCAGTGCCCCGACGATCGTGTCGTTGCCGCCGTTCGAGCGGAAGACGATACGATGGGCCGACTCCAGGCCGGAAATGTCGATGACATCGTCCCCGGCAGTGCCATCGATGGTAATGGTCGAGAAGTTGAGGCTGGTGCCGGTGAAGTCGCCGATGACCTGGATCGTGTCACTGCCGTTGTTGCCGCCGCCGGCACCGCCGGGTGACGTCACCTGCAGCGTGTTGATGCGGATTTCCTCGATATTGTCGAGTTCGGCAATGACGACGCCATCGCGGGTGACGACGATCTCGGTATTGCCGTTGAGGACGAGGCCTGACAGGGCCGCGAACGCGGCCGCCCGTGAATAGACCACGAAGGCCTCCGTGCCGGCACTGCCGTTCAGCTGATAGGTATCGACGCCGCCGCCACCATTGACGATGTCCCGTCCGCCGGTGCTGCCGACCTGGGTGATGGTGTCGTTGCCGTCGCCCGCGTCGATATAGTCGTTGCCGCCGCCGCCGTTGATGGCATCGACACCACCCAGCCCGAAGATCGCCTGGGAACTGTTGTTGCCGTTCAAGGTGTTGGTGCCATTGGTCCCTGTGGTGACGGCGTAGTCGGCTGCGTTGAAGCGCAGCGTCTCGATGGCATTGAGCGTATCCGTGCCTTCGGCGCCGGTGAGATCGGCGACAGTGATGTTCGTGCCGTTGCTGGTAATCGCGAAGTTGGTGACCGCGCCCGCATAGACTGCAACATCCGTGCCGCCGCCGCCGTTGAGCGTGTCATTGCCCGCGCCACCATTCAGCGTATCGCCGCCGGCATTGCCATTCAGCACGTCGTTGCCGGCATTGCCGTTGAGCGTGTCGCCGCCACCGATGCCGAGGATGCCGCTCGAGCCTTCGGCGATGTCGTCACCTGCCGTGCCATTGAATGTTGCGCCGAACAGACCGGCGCTCCAGTTGGCACCGACCGGCCCCGTCGGCTGCGAGGCGAGCGTCTCGACATGGCCATTGCCGTCGGCAAAGCTGACGACGACCCGCAGTTCAAGACCCGCCTGCGGACCGAACGGGGTGCCGGCGAGATCCTGAGGCGCAAAGGTTGCGGCCGTTGCGCCGGCAACGTTGGTCCAGTCGCCGTTGATGAGCGCCTGCCACTGATAGGAGAAAGGCCCGAGGCCATTGGCATCCTGGATCGACGAGACGTTGACGGTCAGCGCCTGGCCTTCGGTCGGAGTCAAGTCGTTGATGACGGGTGCGCCCGTTGCCGGCTGGTTGAAGAAGATTGCCGTGTCGATGATGCCGTCGGCGAACTTCAGCTGCTCGATGTTGAACAGTCGGTCCGTTCCGTCCGCTTCGCGGTTGCGTCCCGTCGTCGGGTCGACGATCGCCGCTCCGACCGTTGTGTGTTCGACGGTCAGGCTGCCATCGGCATTGGCGGTGATCGTGTAGTTGGCACGCACGTCCCAATAGACGGCCGTGTCCACGTCACCGGCGTTGCCGCCGTCGAGGATCTCTCGCACGACCTGCAATTGGCCCGGCTTGATCTCGCCGCTAAACATGCGTGTCTGGATATCGGCGATGCTGTCGACGCTGAAGGGTTGCCAGACCTGTCCGCGGGAAAGATCCGGCGAGACCAGAATGCGGACATTCAACCACTTGTCGCCATCGATGATGTCGTTGCCGCCCATGCCCTCGATGATGTCGCTGCCGCCGCCGCCGAGCAGGATGTCGGAGGCATCGCCCGTGTGCATGACAATGGTTTCGGTCTTGCCGGCGACAGTGACGGTGGTGCGCGTCAGGTGGTTGGTTAGCGCCGCAAGCCCGGAGATGAGGTTGAGGTTCTTTTCCAGAAGCGCGTTCGAATAGGAATCCAGCGGCGCATCTGCATCGACCTGCGCAGCATTGCCGTCGGCGTCATAGCCGCCGATCACCACGTCGCGACCGATGAGCTGGTCGTTGTAGTCCCAACCCGAGAGGCCTTCGACCAGGTCGTAACGATCCCTGACGATGTTGTTCTGCTGGTTGACGAAGATGCTGATGTTCATATTGGCATCGGCGGCATAGTTGTTGTTCTGGAACGTCGTCCAGTCGAAGCCGGCCATGCCGTTCGAGCGGTTGATGCCGATGCCCTGCACCATAATGTCGTCGCCGGATTCACCGTCGAAGTCGGTGTCGTTCTCGCCGGCGATCATCACGTCGTGGCCGATGATGCGCGAGTTGAAGAACAGCTCGGAGTTGTCGCCGGTCAGCGTCGTCATGTTGCCCTGGGCTTCCATCCAGTCATGACCTTCGTTGCCGAGGATGACCCCGCCGCCTGTGGGTGCCCGGATGAAATCGTTGCCCTCGCCGCCGGACAGCGTCTTCTGGTCTTCGCCACCAGCCAGAACGTCGTCGCCGTCGCCACCGAAGACCAGATCCAGGCCCATGCCGCCGTTGATGATGTCGTCGCCGGCCTCGCCCTTGATGACGTCGGCGGCGCCGATATCGGTACCGCTGTCGGTGATGATGTCGTCGCCGTCGCCGCCATGAAGGTGATCGACACCGAAGCCGCCCTCGATGCGGTCGTCGCCGCCATCCCCCCAGATCGTGTCGTCGCCGGCACCACCGATCAGCGTTTCGCCGGCATTCGTGCCGCCGAGGACGACATGCTCGCCACCGGTAAATCTGAGATAGTTCGCTGCCCGCACCACCAGAGAGGTTGTGCCGGTGATGGCGGAGATAACATCGGAGTCGCCGGTCGGATCGGCATTGCCAAGGCCGTCGTTGTACTGCCGGGACTGGTTCATTTCGATGATGTAATCAGCCGTCTGGAACGCGGCGCCATTGGTATGCATACCCGAATCTTCGGTGTCGGTGTTGCGCCGGATCAGATCGGCGAAGCTGTCGCTTTCCAGTTCGTTGAGCAGGTTCTGGCCCTGTGTGCGGCTCAGATAGTAGAAGCGGTCACCGTTCTGCAGGTTCTGGATCTGCAGTTCGAACACGTAGGTGAAGGTGGAGCCGAGCATGCCGCCGAACGGCATCAGAGCTTCGGCAAGGCCCCCGATCCAGAAATCGACCTTGTTGAGACCGGTTTCCGTGTTCGCCCAGCTACCGGTCGAGTTGAGATAATCAAGGCGTTCCTGACGCTCGGCGGCCGTCTCCCCGGCAACGCCGAAGACCAGATCCCAGGCGGCATCGCGCTTGGCCTCTGCAGTCGTGGCTGCCGTGATCGCATCATGCGTGCCATAGGCGGCGATGAAGTTGACGATCGACAGCGGGTTCTTGATGTGCTGAGCGAAGTCGGCCCAGCTCGTATAGGGCTTTAGGTAGGTGTCGTTCGTCTGCTCGTAGATCTGACGCCGGGCCTCGTTGAGCGAGGGCACGCCAGTTTCCCGGGCGCGGGCCATGTTGAGTGCTGCCAGATCCAGTGGCAGGCCGACCAGGTTGTTACGCAACGCGCTGGTCATGAATTCGTCGATTTCGTTGCCGACCTGCCGTGTCATGCCGCGCAGGATGGCGCCGGACGCGGCATGAGCATCGACACCCGCACTGTTGAAGATGACCGGGTTCAGAAATGCATCGATCAGACCAACTTCTTCAGGGGTTGCCGCATTGTTGCTGAGCTTCAGCATTTCGACGTTCTCGGCGAGCATCGAGTGACCGAAGCGATAGACGACTTGGGCAAATTCCTCGTAGATCACCGCGTCGATCTCGACCGAATGCGAGAACACGAACGGATCGATCTGCGGGGCAACGGCGCGGACGAACTCTTCGAAGACCAGGTGCTGATAGACCATTTCGGTGGAGAAGCGGGCCGCCTGGAAGAGGCGCTCACCGTCCCAGATCAAGCCGGAAAGGTCGGTCGGCAGGCTTGTAACATCGACCAGCAGCCATTCGTTGAGCAGCGCCAGATCGCCTTCGGCCAAAAGTGTCGCCTTGATCTCATCCACCTGGCGATTGTGCTCGCTGTGGAAGATGGAGTGGGTCGCGGTCAACGCGATGTTCTCGTTGCCGCGGCCGTCGCCGACGATGAAATGCGCGTTCAGCAGCTCATCATCGTAAGTGAGGTTAAAGCCGAACTGGTTCGGGATGATGGGGTTGCCGGCCACGTTGTCGGCATCCGGCAGAACAGTCACCGGCGCGGTCGTCGGGTCGCGGTCGTGGTCGATCGGCGCACTCGGCACGGCATTGTGGGCGATGTCGTTGAGGAAGGCACGGCCGGCACTCAGACTGGTCAGGGCATCGAGCGGAACGGCGAGATTTCCTTCTACCGGCCCGGCCGTCGTTACCATCAGCGGCAGGCCGCTCGCCCCGCGTACGAACTCGCCATAGAGGTCGGTGACGAGTAGCGGCACACTGTGGACGTTGAGGTCGCTGAGCTCGATGCCGAGCAGCTCTCTTGCCTGAGTCTTGATATCGGCCCATGTAGGAGGCCCGCCGGCAGCACCTTCGAGCATCTGGCCGGTTGCCATCGGCTTGCCGCCGACCATCACATACTCGCGCAGGAAGACCTGGTGCGAGGGGTTCGAGGTGTAGACCTGGTTGAGGTCGATCCAGGGCGTGGTTTCGTTGCGATGATCGCGGATGTCGTCGGAGGTTCCGACCTGACCATCGGGGCCGGCATGTACGGCGTCGTTGGTCGCGCGGGTGAGAACCATGAAGTTGGTCTGGCTGCCCGGCACGTAGAGCGGGTCGTCCGGCTGCAGCGGAATGATGACGTTGCCGCTGCCACCCTTGGCGGTGAGGTCGAGGCCGTGGTCGAAGAACTGGCCGAAAATCGTCATGAACCCGTTGAAAGAGGCGGTGTCGCCAAGGTCGGCGGCAATGTTCTTGATGAAGACGTTGTCGCCGTCCATCGTCACGCCGTGTGACGTGACTTCAGCAATCACGGCTGCATCGGCGGCCGCTGCGGCAGCGACGGCAGCTGCCGTTGCGGCACTGTCAGTCGGAATGGCATCGCGCGCCTCGATCGCGTCGGCAAGGGCGTCGTTCGCCTGTGCGAGGTCGTTGGTGGCAGCGCTCAAGCTTGCGTCGGCGTCGGCGAGAGCCGCAGCCGCATCCGTAGCCTCCGCCTGGGCCACGTTGGCTGCGTTGGACAGCACCTGCTGCTCGGCAATGGCGTCCTGCAGGGCAGAGATCGTCGCGGCATGTGCCGACTGGGCCGAACCAAGCACAGCGACCGCATCCTCATGATCCTCGACGGCCTGGGCATGCGCGATCTGTGCATCTTCACGGGCATCCACAGCCACCGCATAGGCTGCGGCATTGGCAGGACTCTGGTCATTCTGGAAGGCGGTGAGAGCATTGGCTTCCGCCTGCTGGGCGAGGCCCAGATTGGCGAAAGCGATGTTCTTGGACGCTTCCGCGGCGGCCGCCGCCGCAGCAGCGGACTGGCTGGCGACGAGCGCGGCGGCGACGGCGGATTGGGCCGCGGTGACGACGGAAGCATGCGCATCGCGTGCTGCGACGGCTGACGCCAGCGTCGCGTTGGCGGCGCCGAGGCCCTGTGTGGCGCCGGCCTGTCCGGCCGCTGCCGTATCGAAGGCGGACTGTGCTATGGCCTGCGCGGTTTGCGCATTCGCGACGATAACGTTGGCAGCGGCCACAGCGACGTCGGCGTCTGCCGCAGCGTCGGCGACGGCTGCATGGGCGGCCCGGGCCACCGCCTGCAACTGCATCACCTCGCCAATAATCTGCAGTGCCTGCGAGCCGGTGATGCCTACCGAGGCAAGTGCGCCGGAAATGGCGGCCGGATTGTTCAGGGATTGATCGGCCACGATGTTGGATATCATGCGCGGCTGGCTGTCGTAGACCGAACCGCTGAGATCTGCGTAGCTGGTCGGCAGGCCGTTGCGAATGTTGGTTTCTGCGGCCGCGTAGTTTGGTGTCAGCAGCCGGGCCATCACCTGGTCCGAAGAACCAAAATGCGTCATGTTCGGCTGGAAGTTGTTGTACGAGCCGTCAACGGTGCGCAGGCCGTAGGGAAGCAGCGGGCTTGATACCAGCTGCTCGAGCGCTGTCCTGGGGTCGGCGCCGCCTTCGATGGCGGCCGTGTGCGCCTCGGCAATCTTGATCTGCTTCAGGATGAAGTCGAGGTCGTTTCGGTTAAGCTGTACCATCTTACCCTCCGTCGGCCGTAACGCAGCCGCGCCCGCCTGTTTTTGCCAAAGTTCCACCGCCCGGCGGGCAGGCATCGCCTGCATCCGTCGGCCGCAACATCGTTCGCTTGCCCGATCCCTCGATCAGGGCCTTTCTGTTGATGCTTCGATGTTCGGGGGAAACGGTGCAGAAAGAAACGTCGCAAAGTCGGGCGAAATTGCCGACGAATGTCGTACCGGCAGTCCGACCACTGTCGGTGCGGCAGGTAGAATAGGACCGCAAGGGATACTGGACTTAGGTCCAGATATAGTCCGACCCAAAGATGTTGTTCGCTGGCGCTCTTTCAATTTATGAAAATACTGCGATCATCATGCCGCAAGGCAGCGGTTTGATTTTTTGTGCGCGGACAATTTCGACTTCGCGCACGACCCGAAGGAGGGACCGGCGCAGTTTGACTGATCTTCTGGGCGGCATAGCGGGCAATACTCCGGCACGGGAGCGGCACCTTGATCCGGCAACGCGCGGACGGTGGTTGTCGCCGGGCATATGGTTCCACCGGCAGACCTTGTCTGTCCAGTTTCTGCTCGCAAGCAGCGTGCTTATCCTTGTTGCTGCGGCGGTCGCCGGCTATCTGATTTCGGAAGAGGTTTCCAAGAACGCCGCCCATGACCGGGCGGCATCGACGGCACTTTTCATGCAGAGTATCCTGGAGCCGATGGCCCAGGAGCTGGACCAGGCGAAGGAACTGTCGCCGGCGACGATCGTGAAACTCGACCACCTCTTCGCCGACGAGCAATTCCGCAGCCGCTTTCCCTATTTCGAGCTCTGGCGCCCGGACGGGACTGTGGCCTATTCCACATCCAGGCAGTTGATCGGTCGCCGGTTCAATCCGCCGGCGGGGCTCGTGCGGGCCTTAGGCGGCGAGGTTGCCGCCGACTATGCCGACCTGAGCGCCGGTGAGCACACGCTTCGCCATTTCAGCACGCGCTATCTGGAAATCTATAGCCCGGTGCGTCGCGCCGACAGCGCGGCGATCGTCGCGGTTGCCGAGGTGCATGAGGATACCGAGCTTCTGCACCAGGAAATCTTCGAGGTGCGACTCAGCAGCTGGATCATCGTCGCCGGCGCCTCCGCCCTGATCATGCTTGGCCTGTTCGGCATCGTGCATCGCGGCAGCGCAACAATCGAGCGCCAACGCCAGAAGCTCGAACAGCGTGCCGACGAGGCCGAGCGGGTGTCTGAAGAAATCCGTATTCTGCGCGACCGCGCGCGCTTGGCCTCTCTGCGATTGACAGATTTCAACGAGAAGCTGACCCGCGGCATCGGCGCCGATCTTCACGACGGACCGGCACAGCTCATCGGCTTTGCCGTCCTGCAGATCGAACCGGCGCGCCGCGCCAAAACCAAGGGAGAGCGGGAGCAATCGCTGGAAGCGATCACCCGGACCCTGGAGGAGGCGCTGCGCGAAATCCGCATGATCGCCCGCTCGCTGCTTTTGCCCGACATCGACAGGCTCAACCTTGAGCAAGTCGTCGCGCGCGCCGTCAAGTTGCACGAAGCGCGCACGGCCACGACCGTGCGCGTCGAGACGGCTGCCGCCCGCATCGCCCTTCCGACCGTCATCAAGACCTGCGCCTACCGCTTCGTCCAGGAGGGGCTCAACAACGCCCACCGTCATGCCTCCGGCAACGATCAACAGGTGACCTGCCGCATCGATGGTGCGCTCTTGACGCTGAGCGTGCGTGACGGCGGAAGGCGTCCGGGCGAACCTGCCCCACAAGGGACAGGCGACAGCGGACTTGGCATCCACGGTCTGCGCCAGCGGGTCGAAAGCCTCGGCGGCACGCTGGAGTTCGAACCGGGGCCGGCAGGGGCGGTATTGACGATGACGCTCGATCTTGGAGGGGGCATGCTTGATGAGTGAAACGACCTCGGTCATCGTCGTCGACGATCACTCCCTGTTTCGCATGGGCGTGCTGCAGGCGCTGCGGCTGGAGGAGGGGCTTTCGGTGATCGGCGAGGGCGGCTCGAAGGCGGAAGCGCTCGGCCTCGTCGAGCGCCTGTCGCCCGATGTGGCATTGCTCGACATCTCCATGCCGGGCAACGGCATCGAGGCTGCGCGCCATATTACCGGCCGATGGCCCGACACCAAGGTCGTGATGCTGACCGTCTCGGAGGAGGACGACGATGTGCTGGAGGCGCTGGACGCCGGGGCGGCAGGCTACGTCTTGAAGGGCACGCCGGCACCGGAGCTGGTCGCAGCCATCGTCGCCGTCGCTGAGGGACGGTCCTATATGTCCCCCAATCTCGGCATGCGGCTTTTCGGCGTTATTCGCAACAGAACCGAGGAGCACAAGGCCGGCAAGCTGATCGATGCGCTTTCGCCCAAGGAAGAGATCGTCTTCCGCCTGCTCGGTCGCGGCTATACCAATCGCGCGATTGCCGAGGAAATGGGTGTCCAGATCAAGACCGTCAAGTTCCATGTCAGCCGGCTCTTGGTGAAGCTCGGAACGAAGAACCGGGTTGAAGCAGCGCTGATGGCGCAGCGGCATTTGAGCAATCCGGGAAAGCAGTGACGGCGTTCGAGCGGGCTGTCCGTTCGGCCTTGCGCCACGTGCGACCTGTCGCACATACTGCTACCAAGCGGCTGCAGCGGACCGGTTCGGTGCAGCACAACGCATAAGCCCGTTTGCCCTTCGCTACGCGACCTTGCTTCGGTCCTGTTGCCCTCCGATCCAGGCCTTTCCGGCGATCGGGAGGGAGATGCCCGTCGCCTTTTCGAAGACTGCGAGCATTTCCGGAGAAATGCAGCCGGCCGATGCGCTGATGCGCAGTTCACCCGAGCTCGATTGGGCAGCCGCGCTGTGCGCGAAGAACGGCGCGCAGGCGCGCAAGGCCAATGCGCCGCTCAGGATTGTGCGCGCTTGAGGTTGAAGGAATGTCTCGTTGTCGCCGGCTTGTGTTGCACCTTGGTGGCACGCTCCTGAATTTGGGCCTGATCCGAAAACCGCGGATGAGTTTGCAGGCGGCGAGGAGCACCTGGGTGTAACAGTTGGACGACAGGAAACCCGACGGCACGGCGGAAGCGATTACACCTCGTCGCGATTGCGCTTCGCCGCCGCGTGCTCGACCGGCGGCAGCCGGTACATGGCCGCCGCGATGTCGCGCTGCTCGGGTATGATCTGCTCGTGATCGCTGGGCAGAAGCACGGCAACGTCCGTGAGACCGAGATCGGCCAGTTGATAGGGTGTGCCGTGACCATATTCCAGATGGCCGCGGCCGATGATGCCGACGACGAGCGCGCCGCCATCACCATGCGCCTCGGCGATGTTGCAGGCAAAGGCGCGATCCCAGGTCTGCTGCGCCCGAACGAAGCGGTCGAAGGCCGAGTCCTCAGCCGAAGTGGCTTTCCGTGCCGGCGATCCGCCGCCGGTGATATGGAACAGATACTGCCGATAGGCCGATGTCGCAGGCTTTGCCGGGGTGACGCCGTCACGGTCTTCGGGGGCGATCGCCTCCCAACCGAGCTTGCCCACCTCTGTCACCAGCGGCCGCCGGCAATTCAACGCCTTCATCGGGATCCTGAACTGCCGGCAGAAATCGAAGATCGGCATGTAGAGATCGGCCGGAAAACCCCAGACGGCTTGCCAGCCGACCTTGTCCAGAAACTCCGCATTGGAAAGGTCCCCCGCCACCCACGCGTCGAGAACCGGTTGGGTGCTGCGCGGAAACATCTCGAAGCCGACGACAAGGTTGGCATTGTGGGCGTAGAGGCCGGCCGTGACGTGAAGCTGCCAGCGATGAATGTCGTAGCGATCATGCGTCTCGCCGAGAAGCACCGCCTGCTTGCTGGACAGGTGGTTCATCAGGTCGTTGTGGCGGATTTCTTCGCCGGTCGAGGGCACGATCCATGTGCCCGGCTTGTGTTCGATTGCAGTCAACGCCGTATCCTCGATCAGTTGGCCGGGCGAAACGCCGCGGCGGTCTTGGCGCGAAGGGTGAGCCCGGTGGGGCGATCGTCCTTGCCGTATGCGACAAGCACGACCTCATCTTCGGTCGCCTCTTCCTGCCAGCGCGAGACGGTGCCGCCGAGCAGATGAAGATGGAAGTCTGAGGTCATCACATTGATGAAGCCCATTGCGGGGCTCACCTTCGGGACGACGCCACTCCAGCGCTGGGAAATGCCGGGCTGATCGAAGGCGATGACGATGGTCTCAGCAGAAGCCAGTGCCGCATTGAGTGGCACGAGGCCAGGATCATCCGCGGCGACTTCGGCTCGTTCGGTTCTTTCTGCCTTTGGCCGCTCAACCGGGTCGACCTCGGTCGGAAGACCGGCAAGTGCGGTCTCGAACGGTTCGAGGCCGCCGAAGCCGACGACGCTGAAGACGGGTTCCCCATCGGCGCCGTTGAAATCGATCCGCGGATAGACCTGATTCTGCATGATGCTCGACGTGTCGATGACGACAGTCGAAACGAGCCGCGGATCGAGGCGGCTGTCGTGATCCTGTCCCAGACAGACGAGGAAGGCGCCGTCATCTTCGACACGTTCGACCGGGCCTATGCGCTCGTGGGTGACGCCATTGCGCTTGCCGATGATCATCAGCTTGCCGATATCGGGCAGTCGGCGCACGACCGTTTCCGGTGTCTCGAGAACGAAGCGGCGGGTTGCGGTAGCAGGATCTGTCATGTGTTGTCTCGCTGTTGCGGAAGGGAACGGGATAGGTGGTGTTGCTAAGCGGCGGCCAGGGCTTGTGTCGGCATCAGATCGATGGCCCGGATATCGAAGGACATCTGCGGCGCGCGATGGGCGATCAGGATCAGTGCGGTCTGGGGCAGGCGGTGCCGGACGAGTGACAGGAGTTTCGCCTCGGCCGCGGCGTCGAGCGCGCTGGTCGCCTCGTCAAGGATCGCCCAGCGCGGCGCGTGTACCAGCAGGCGGGCGATCGCCAGTCGCTGCAGCTCTCCGCCGGACAGCCCTTCGGGCGTTTCGAGACCGGCTGCCCCGTTATCGGCCAAACGCTGCTCCAGTCCGACGTCGCAAAGTGCAGCGCGGACCTGCTCCTCGCCGAAACATTCGACCGTCGATGGGTAGGCGGCCGCTTCGACCAGCGTGCCAAGTGGCAGGTAAGGCTTTTGCGGCAGGAACATCCAGCCTTCCAGCGGCCGCCTGATCTCGCCGGTGCCATGTGGCCAGAGGCCGGCAACGGCTTTCATCAAGGTGGTCTTTCCAATGCCGGACGGACCGCGCAGCCATACGCATTCGCCAGCGTTCACTTTCAGGTTCTCGATGGCCAGAAGGTTGCGCCCATCCGGCGTGTCGAGCGAAAGCTTGTCAAGCTGAACGCCATCGCCGCGCTCTGTGTGGTTGATACGTGTTTCCCGGCCGGCGCTTGCGGTTGCCGACTCCATGAAACTATCCAGGCGCGAGGCGGTGGCGACGAGGTCGGCGAGATCGCGATAGGAGAAGATGAACCAGGAAAGCGTGGTCACGACCTGTGAGAAGGCGGTGCTCAACTGCATGAGGCCGCCAAATGCGACATGGCCCGCGAGATAACCCGGCAGCGCGACAAAGAGCGGTATCCTCAGCACGGAGTGGTTGAACGGATAGGTGAAGCCGCCGAGGATCAGCTCGCGGGTGATCAGCTTCTTCCAGTTGGCCGCAAGCGCGTCGAAGCGGGCACGGAATATCCGCTTCTCGGCGTCTTCTCCGTCGGACAGCGCAACCTCGTCGAAGCTCGTGCGCCACCTGGCCATCGCATAGCGGAAGTCGGCCTCGCGGTGTTGCTGCTCGGAGAAAAGGCCCTTGAGCGGTCTGCCGAGCAGATGCGTCAGCCCGCTGCTAACAGCAACATAGAGAAACGCCGCCCAGACCATGTAGTGCGGTATTTCGAGGTCGATGCCGATGAAGGCAAGAGACAGGGGAAAGTCGGATAGGCTCCAGAGGATGGCAACGAAGGAAACGAGGCCGACCACGCGAGAGATGAGATCGAGGGTCTCGCTGAGCAGACCGCTGACAAACAAACGGCAATCCTCCGCGATGCGCTGATCCGGGTTGTCTATCCTGTCGGTCTTGGCCTGCGCCAGATGCCAGAAGGCCTTGTTGGCGGTCCAGCGGTCGATGGCGATGTCCGTCAGTGTCCGGCGCCAGCGGATTTCGAGAATCTTGCGCAGATATTCTGCCAGCAGATGCCGTGCCGAATTCAAGGCGATGATGACGGCAAAGATGCCGATCTGCCTCAAGACCTCAGGTGCATCGACCTTTTCGACCGCCGAATAGAATGCCCCGGTCCATTCGACCAGGCGCACGCTGGCATAGACGCTGCCGAGCGTCAGCGCGGTGATGAGCAGGAACAGCGCCAGATTGATCTTGCCGCCGGGCGAGCGGACGCAGAGGCCGATGAGGCGCTGGAATTGACCGGCGATCTTGAACATGCTGCGCTCCTGCGTTGGATAGGGAGGCATGCGCGGCGGTTGCCGCGCATGCCTTGCTCTTCGATCAGAAGCGCACCGTGGCGCCGATCTTGAACACCCGGCCCGGAGCGGTCTGCAGCTCGAGCGGATTGACGTTGGCTGTGGCGACGGATGCGGCGACGCGATCATAGCCGGTGAGCGTGTTGGGGAAGTAGCGGCGATCGAAGATGTTCTCGATACCTGCGGTCAACTCGACGTTTTCCCTTGGCGTCCACTTCGCATAGGCATCGAAGACGGCGTAGCCTGGAACGAGGTAGTCTGCAGGATCGCTGTTCTGCGTGCGTCCCGCCGCGAACGTGCCGAAGACTTCGAACTGAAGGCCGTAATCCGGCAGTTCATGTTTGAGGCCGAGGACGGCTGTGAGCGGCGTTGCCCCATCGAAGGCCGTGGTTGCGGCCCCGGCAGATGTGCGCTGACGCCCCTTGGTCCAGGTGATGTTCGCCGATGCTGTCGTGTCGTCGAGAACTTCGTATTCGCCGCCGAACTCGATCCCCCACAACGCCACGTCTTCGACGTTGTTGGACGTGTAACCTACGACCGGGACGCCGCCAGGACCCGTGACGGTGATGGGTTGAAAGCCGCGAATGAAGTTCGTGTAGTCGGCATAAAAAGTTGCGACGGTGAAATAGCCGCGATCCAACTCGCCACGGAAGCCGATTTCATAGCTGTCGACTGATTCCGGCTTCAGGTCCGGATTAGGCACGAGCGAACTGCCCGTGAACAGGTCGACGCTGGATTGGAAGAGCTGCGCCGAGGTCGGCATCTTGAAGCCCTCGCCATAGGAGGCATAGGCCGAATAGGTGTCATCGAATTTGTAGATGGCGCCAACCCGCTTGAGGAGCTCGGTGTTCTCCTGCTTTTGCGGGCGGAAACCCGGTAGGCCCGGATAGCTGGCGTCACCCGTCGGATCGATCGAGTAGTGCGCAAGACGAACACCGGGATTGACGGTCAGCTGGCCGTCTAGAAACGCGATGCTGTCCTCAAGGTAGAAGTCGGCGCGCTCGGTGTCGACGCGTGGGAAGCTGAAGCCCTGGTTGATCGCCGTGGTCGTCGTGCCCGTCAGCGAATTGTAAGTCGTATTGATGCCGGCGTAGTCACCCTTGGTGCGGTCACCGTCAAAGCCGTAGGTCAACGTGTGGTGCGTGGACCCCAGATCGAAGGATGACTTCATCTGGATGTCCGCTTCAAAGAAGTCTTCGCTGTAATTGCGATACTGGTCATGCAGTTGGATGCGGTTGGAGTAGACCCGGCGCTGCCGGCTATCGGTCTCGCGCTTCTGCGGGGACCATGAAAGGTTCCAGTTGACGCTGTCGAGCCACACTGCGCCGACCTGCCAATCATGTTCGAGCGAAATGCGCTTGCGGCTCATCTCCAGGTCGCGAACATAAGGGTCGTTCACATAGGCCGTCGTCGATGGGATCCCGGTGGTGGAGGCCGACATGTCATAGAGTTGCAGCACTCGCGTGTCGCGGCCGAAAAGCTCGCCGGTCAGCTTGAACGTATGCTGCGCGTCCGGTGTCCAGACGACCTTGGCAAGCGCGTTGTCCACGTCGGTGTCGGCGGGGAACAGGCGATCGCAACCGATGGTGAGGCGCGTGCAACCCCAGATGCCGCCATCGGCGCGTGCCTTGCTCAGCTCCGCTTCGCTTGACGATACCTGGCCGTAGCTGCCTAGGATTTCGATATCGCCAAAGTCGTAGGCGGCGGTGACCTGCTTTCGCCAGCTGTTGTCGGAGCTGTCGTAACCGGTCTTGAGCTCGAGCGCCCAGGGTTTCGTCGGATCGGTCAACAGGTCCGAGGGGTCAAGCGTCTGGAACATGACGGCACCACCGAGTGCGTCGGCACCCCACAGCACCGAGTTCGGTCCGCGGACGATCTCGACGGATTTGAAGTTGCTCATATCGAAGAAGTCGCGGCTGCCGTCGGTGATGCTTTCCTGCACCCGCGAGCCGTCGACCGTCAAAAGTACGCGGTTTCCACCCATGCCGCGTATGGTGAAGCCGCTGAGCTGGCCCCAGGGATTGGTTGCCGAAGTGGAGCGATTGACGCTGACACCAGGCTCATGGCGAACCAGATCCTGGATGTCGCGGACGTTGTGATCGGTGATCTCCTCGCGGGTGATGACCGAGATCGACTGCGGCACATCGAGGACCTTCTTCGCTCCGCGCGTCGAGGTGACGACGATGCGCTCGAGCGGCGTTTCTTCCTGCACGCGCCGGGCGGTTTTGTCCTGCGCCTGGGCATACGCCGGCAGCGCCAATGCCAGGGCGGCGACGCCGGTCAACAGTGCCCGGCGGTGCTTGCTCGCCAGGGTGTGAAGTTCGAATGTTGTTGCAGTCCCCATGCCCGACCCCTCGAGAATTGAATAAAATCAATGCGAGGCCTTGTATTGAAACATGAGTAAAAGAATCAAGTTAAAATATGACATGTCCCGTTTTGTCGCACGTCATGTCGCATTTCGACTGCTGGCAAGCAGCGCCAGCAGGCAACGACATAGCGTTGGAAGGCGAGCTCGAAACGGTGGCAAACAAGGGGGTCGCGCTTATCCTTGCGCGCAGATTCGGATGGTTCGCGAACGAAACCATCGACAGCAGAGTCTTCACGGGCTGCGACGGTTTGACCCGTGGGAACGAGGGCAGCAAGGCTTAGGAATGTTGTGATCTTGGAGGATGGTCGGTTGAATCCTTGTCGGCGTTGGACCATGTCTGCAACTCCCGATCGAAGAACGGCCGCACCGGGAAGCTTCCCAGTATCGGCCAATTGGAGTTATGAAATTGTTTTCAAGAGTTTTTCTGCCCGCCGCCGTTGTCACCCTCTTAAGCCCGGCTGCAGCCTTTGCATCCGAAAATGCCCCGGCCTTTTATGATGGTGCCCTTTGCAAGCCGCCCTACACGATGCAATCGGCAACTGAACTCTATGACGCCGCCGAGAAGCTGACGAAACCCGACACATCCTTGCTCACGGCTTACGTCTACAAGCTGCCGTCCGACATCGGGCAAGACGGTTTCAAGACCAATGAGGTCGTCTTTGCCGGGAGCTCCGTCGGCGTGCTGATCGAAGGGGCGCGTGCCGACGAACTGGCGGCCCGCTACCAGCTGGAGCCGGAGAAAAGCAGCATTCTCGGCACGTCGACCAAGGGCTATGCCCGGGTCCTGCCCGATGCCGAGCAGCCGACGGTGGAAATGGGGATCGTGTCGATCGTTGCGCGTGAAAGCGATGCCATTCCCGGCAAGACCTTGCTTGCATGTGAGTTCGTATCGCATGCGGATCTGGAAGCGCTCAAGGCTCTCGAAGGTGCCAACTAAGCCTTACCATGTTGCGGGGATGTAGGCAGCATCATGAAGATTGCCTGCGTCCCGTCTGACGTGTGCGCCAAGAGCGTGTTAGGCTGATCGCGATATCAACGGCACGAGGCGCCCCGCGCCCGAAGGGAGATCATGTCCGGCTCGGATGGCAGTATTTTCGATTATCTCGGAATACTTGCCGTGTTTCTGCTCGTTGCCGCCAACGGCTTTTTCGTTGCGGCCGAGTTTTCCCTGGTGTCCGTCCGCCGTAGCCGGGTGACCGAACTGGTAGCGCAACGGCGTATGAATGCGGGCGCGCTCCAGCATGCCGTCGACAATCTCGACGCCAATCTGGCCGCCACCCAGCTCGGCATCACCATATCGTCCCTGGCACTCGGCTGGGTGGGCGAGCCGGCTCTGGCGCATCTGATCGAGCCGCTGTTGAACGCGCTGCCGATGGCCTGGGCATCGTTCGGTTCGCATGCGATCGCGGTCGCGATCTCCTTCATCATCATAACAGCGCTTCACATTGTGCTCGGAGAACTGGCGCCGAAGAGCCTGGCGCTCCAGCGCAGCGAGGGCACGGCCCTTGCGGTCGTGCGCCCGCTCGGGCTTTTCCTGTTTCTGTTGCGTCCGGCGATCCTCACGCTCAACGGCCTCGGCAATCTCGTGCTGCGCCTGGTCGGGCTGCGGCCGGGCACCGGCGAGGCGTCGATGCATTCGCCCACCGAACTGAAGCTGCTCGTCGCCGAAAGCCAGGAGGCCGGTCTTCTCGATGTTGCCCAGCAGGAACTGGTCGAACGGATCTTCAACATCGGCGACCGCCGGATTTCCGATTTCATGACGCCGCGCATGGAAATCGACTGGATCGATGCCGACGACACGCGGGAGGAGATCCTGCGCACCATCCGGGATTGCCACCACGAGCAGTTGCTGATCGGCCGCGGCGGTATCGACTATCCCTTGGGCATGGTGCTGAAGAAGGATCTGCTCGATCAATTGCTCGACGGCCAGACGCTCGATCCGATGAAGGCGATGCGCGAGCCGCTGGTGCTGCACGAATCGGCACGTGTCTTCCGTGTCCTCGAAACCTTCAAGACGGCACCGGTTCGCCTGGCGATCATCGTCGACGAATATGGCAGTCTCGAAGGCATCATCACCCAGACCGATCTTCTGGAGGCAATCGCCGGCGACCTGCCGGATACGGAGGCGAGCGATCCTGACATCGTCACCCGCTCGGACGGCTCGCTTCTGATCGAAGGGCTGATGTCGGCGCACGACGCCTTCGAGCGGCTCGGCATCCGCGAGCGGCCGGAGGGCGATTTCCACACCATTGCCGGCTTCGCGCTGCAGATCCTCGGCCATCTTCCGCATGTGGGCGAAACCTTCGATTTTCAGGACTGGCGCTTCGAGATCATCGATATGGACGGCATGCGCATCGACAAGCTTTTGGCATCGCGCCAGGAGTGACCTCGGGTTACGACGCCCTGGTGTTCGCCTGGCCCGACCAAGCGAAAGGACCACTCAGAGGGTCGCTAGCGCCCGGTTCGACAGGGCGCCACCATAGGCCTCGCGAATGGCAAGCTTGTTTTCAAGCGCGATCATGATCTCCTCGGCGAAATCGATCTTGTGCAGAGCCTGAATATGCGGCAGCCCGCCGGGGGTGAAGACGTTGATCTCCAGCACCTTGTCGCCGACGATGTCCAGCCCCACCAGGAACATGCCGTCATCGATCAGCTTGGGGCGAAGCTTCTCGGCAATCGCCAGTATGGCTGGGGTAATGGTTGCCGCTTCTGCGGTGCCGCTCGCGTGAATGTTGGATCGCACTTCGCCCTTGGCAGGCACACGGCGGAAGGCGGCGTAGACGTCGCCGCGCACCAGCGGGCGGCCGTTCATCAGGAACAGCCGGATGTCGCCAGCGGTGGCTTCCGGCAGATAACTCTGGGCGATGAGATAGCCGACCTCGCTGACGGCTTCGAAGATCTGGTTGAGATTGGCTTCGTCGCTGGATTTTATCTTGAAGACGTTCTTGCCGCCCGAGCCCTGTAACGGTTTCAGGATGACGCCGCCTCGATGGTCGTCGATGAAGGCGCGGATTTCCTCGATGTTCTTCGAGATCAGCGTGGTCGGCCGCACCGCCTGGGGAAAGTCCTGGAAATAGAGCTTGTTCTGCGCCAGCGAAAGACCGGAGGGATCGTTGACGACGATCGCGCCGCGTTCCGAGGCGAGACGGCCGAAATTGGCGCCGACATTGGCGGCCCAGGGGCGGCCCTCGGCATCTTCCGACGGGTCGTTGCGCAGGAACAGCACATCGACCTCGCTGATATCGACCACGCTCATGACTGCATCTTCGGCCTTGAGCGCCGAAATGAAGGTCTCCGGCTTTTTCGGCTTGGTGCCGTTGAGGCTGCGCGCCCGGATCATCAGCCTGTCGTCGGGCCGCAGGATGAAATCCGCCGGCGTGACGTAGCAGATCTCGTGCCCACGGGAGAGCGCGGCGAGCGCCAGAGACGTCGTCGTGTAGGACGCCGTTTCCAGCTCAATCGAATTGACGAAGAACGCTATGCGCATCAGATCTCCTATTCTGCGACCATGTCGAGCGGGGTTATGCCCGCACGTGCCCGGTCCAGCCGGCCGCGTGCGTGGGCGTCATCCAGAAACATCGGGCGCACCGCCGGCGCACCCAGCAAGCCACGCAAGCTCAGTTCCTGCATGGCGGCAAAATGCGAGGCGGCGATCTTGCCCATCCAGAAGGGTTCGAGGCTGCCGCCCGCGGCCAGATGGGCAAGCAGCTGAAGCAGGCCGCGCAGATAGATCGCGTCCTTCGCAAGCCCACCGCCACGATAGATCCGCAGCACGACGTTGAACGCATCGTCAGGCTGAAACCGGTGCTGATCGACGAGCAGCCGGTAGGTCTCGGGGAAGAGCGCGCCATTCAGCATCGCGGCGCAGGCAACCACGCGCGCCGCGATGAGACGCAGGCGCGAAAGTGTCATGCCGCCGCTCAAGTACTCGGCAAACACGGCAAGCCCTTCCTGCATCCCTTCATAGCCGGCAAGACCGGAGCGAAAGAGCCTGAGCCCTTGTGCCGAGCCGTTGAAGTAGGTGAGCAGGTGCACGCCGATTTCGTGACTGAGCAGAGCCTCGACACGGTTCCGGCTCATGGCCGTGCTGCGCGCGATCAGGAGCTGGCTTCTTGAGACGAGCAACCCGGCGGGAATGTCGTCACGCAGCTCCACGGAAGCATTGAAATCGGCATATTGTCGCTTGTAGGCCGAAACCATCACTTGTGCCCGGTTGCGAACGTAGCCGCAGTCCACGTCGTCAATCGCCGGCTTTTGCCCGGGCTTGCTCACACGCTTTTGCGTCTGCGCCAGGATGTCGGTCGCCGCATCCAGCAGCTTTGCCTCGACCGGGCCATAGAGCGCGCGGCCGAACTCGACAAAGGTGCGACGCTCGCGGGCGGAAATCATCGAAAGCTGCAGGTCGAGCTCCTGCTGTTTCTCACGATAGAGCGCGTAGAGCAGCGGGTCCTCGAGGTGCTCGAAGCTGATGGAAAACAGCTTCTTCTTCGCTGTTTCGACTTCAAGCGTCAGCGGCCGATAGAGCAATCTCGGGCCGACCTGGTGTCGGCTCGACGTAAACTCGGCCCAGGCTGCGTCTGCGTTGATCGGCGTCACCGCCAGGAGGAAATCGAAGCTTGAGGCAATCTCGTCGATGGCCCGGTCGGTGCGGGTCACGGTTTCGACGAAGGTTTTGCGCCCGAAGGCACGGTGCGTCGAAACCTTGGTGTCGGTCGCGCTTTGCGTCGCTGCCGCCAGCGCCTTGAGGCCGGCGTCGAAGATGTTGGCGATCAGCCGTTCGCGCAGTTCCGGGTAGGTCCGCTCCGTACCCGGTTCGCGATAGATCGGCGCGAAGCGCACACTGATCTGAGGAAATGTCGTCAGCGGCTCGCCGTCAGCCTGCTCTTGCGGATGCGGCTCCTGGAGGTCCATGTGGGCGGTGCGAAACTTGCCTTCGATCGTGCCGACGGCGCCGAGGAACGCTTTCGCGGCAGCCTGCGCCGCCGGGTCTTCGCCGGCGGTGACTTCGATGGTGAATGGCGGTAGATAGGGCGCGTCCTTGGCGGGAGGATCGTCGTGGTTGAGTTCGCCATATTCGAGCACGAAGAAAGCGCCGAGCCGCTCCTCGATGGCGCGCGCCACCGCTGCGATGACGATCGCGGCTGTCGCAGCGTCCGGTGCGATGAGATAGGATGCATTGGACTGGGTGATCTCGCGCGCCACGACGGCTTGCTTCGCCTCGGCGATAAACACACAGAGAAACGGTAGTGGTCGATCGATGTGTAGGCGCCCGCCCTCGGCAAACTCCCGCCGCACCGCCTTGCCGGCTGCAAGGCAAGCGATCACTTCGTCGAGCCACGCATGATCAGGTGCCGGGCGGTCGGCCTCCCGGTGATGCGGCGTGTCGCGGTCCCTCGGCGTCGCTGCGCTTTTCATTGGCGCCCATCCAGCGCCTTGACGAGGTCGGGCACGGTTGACGCGATCAGCGCACGCAATGCTTCCAGGACCTCGAAATCCGGCTCGCCGGTCCATTCGTCCATGAAGAATTTCTTGAACTCGATGGCGATGGCGCAGCCTGTCTGGGGAAAATGCTCGTGGATGAAACGGGTTTGTTCACCGCGCCCCTGGAACGCGACGTTCTCGCGAACGTCGAACCGCTTGCCTCGAAATTCGAAACGACGACAGGCATCAAGCAGCGTTTCGAGCACATGGGCCCAGCGGCCGCGGTCCATCGAATGGGTGCCGATGTTGATCTCCGGCGCGGCCGCCGGGTCGGTGGGGTCAGAATCGGGGCCGTCGCGGCGGTGGTTGTAGCTGTGCACGTCAAGGACGACGAAGCTGCCATGGCGTCGCTCGATCGACTGCAGCATTGATCGCAGCATGCGGTAATATTCGTCATGCAGAACGAGCGAAGCTTCGTGTCGATCGCGCGGAAGCGCGTCCCGCCAGACGTTAAGCCCCCAGGCTTGCGATGGATCGGTGTAGACCGCGCCGTCGCGCGCTCGGTTCAGATCGACCTCGAAGCGTGAGCGGTGCACGATCACCCGATTTGCCAGATCCTGAAGGATATAGGCCGTATAAGGATCCTCTTCCCGCAGCCGCTCGTCATCGGCCAGGGCCATCAGAGCCTGGAGATCGGCGCGCAGGCCATGCCCGTCGTGTATCGCCGTGGCGACAACGGGACTGTCGCCGCGATGCACTGTCCACCAACTGTCGTTGTCAGCGTCCGTCAGCGGCTCACCTTTCAGGGTCAGCATATTCAGGTCCCGTTCCTCCTCGTCCATGGGGTTGCTGTCCCGCTACAATTCGCGAGGGAAGGGTTCGGTTCCAATCGCAGCGGAATTCCTCTGATGAAGCAAAGCAGGGAGATGGGTACCCGGAGTGGGCACGCTGTGCCGCTGTCGGAAATTGTGTGTTTGCAGCCGGACGGGTGGCGGAACCAATGCGCCTGCGCCGCATTTTCTGAGCACGCAACAACACAAAGGGAAGGTGAATGCCATGCTGGGAACTGTGCTGCTTATCGTTTTGATTCTGCTGCTGATCGGTGCGTTTCCGAGTTGGCCGCACTCGATGAATTGGGGCTATGGCCCGTCAGGGATACTGGGTGTCGTGGTCGTCGTTCTCCTGATCCTGCTGCTCATGGGGCGGATCTGACCTTGAGGTGAATCGTGTCTGCTGCGTCGCCCGAACTTATCTACGTGACTGACGCTGATCCGGGCATCAAGCGCTACCGGAAGGGGAAGCGCTTCAGCTATCGCCTTCCGGACGGCTCCATCCTCAAGGACCCGGATGCAAGGGCACGCATCGCGGCGCTCGGCCTGCCGCCAGCCTATGAGCGGGTCTGGATCTGTCCCGAGCAGAACGGCCACTTGCAGGCCACTGGCTTCGACGCGCGCGGGCGCAAGCAGTATCGCTATCACGATGCGTGGCAGCAAATGCGCAACTACGAGAAGTTCGACCAGTTGGTCGATTTCGCCAGGGTTCTGCCGAGACTTCGCCGGACCCTACGTCGCCACATGGATGGGCCGCCTGACTACGCCCGCACGGTCCTGGCCGCGCTCGCGGCCCTGCTTGATCAGGCGTGCCTGCGCGTCGGCAATGTCTCCTATCGAGAGGAAAATGGCACCTACGGCGCAACGACGCTCCTGAAGCGGCACCTCAAGCTGCGCGACGAGGGCATCGAGCTTCGCTTCATGGGCAAGGGCGGCAAACGTGTTGTTCGCAAGCTGCGCAGCCCGCGGCTGCAGCGGTTGCTCGAAGATATTGCTGACCTGCCCGGACGCCAGCTTTTCGTCAGCAGGGATGCGAACGGTGAATTGCATCCGATCGATTCCGGCCGGCTCAATCGCTATCTGGCCGAAATCGCCGGCGCACCAATCTCGGCCAAGACGTTTCGCACCTGGGCGGGAAGCGTCGCCGCCTTTGCCGAGGCGCGCCTGGCGCTTGGCGAGGGACGGCGCCCCTCCGTCAAGCGGATGTGCGAAGCTGCGGCCGACGTGCTGCACAACACGCCATCCGTCTGCCGCAAGAGCTACGTTCATCCTGCCATCATCGCCTTGGCTGACAAGGAGGCCAAAATCAATCTGCGCCGGTTCGAAGCGCAGCCACGGCAAAGCGGCCTGCTGCGTGCCGACGAGGATCGACTGTTGCGCTTCCTCAAATATGCCGCGCGGGCAAAGAAGCATGCGACATGATCCGGGCCGGCCTTATTTACCGGCCAACAAACCTTCGACGGTTCGGATGAGGTCGCAGCTGTTGAACGGTTTGGAAAGGCGGGGAAGGGTACGGTACTGCTCGGGAAGGTCGGAGGCGGCGTAGCCCGTCAGCAACAGCACGGGAACGCCACGGGCAAGCAGTTCATCGGCCACGGGATAGACGAACTCGCCGTTGAGGTTGACGTCTAGCGTCGCGGCCTGAGGGGTTTCTCGCTTCGCCGCAGCGATCGAGGTGCGCAGACTGGTGAAGGGACCGATGACCGAGAAACCGGCGGCCAACAGATCGTCCTGGATCTGGATCGCAAGCAGAAACTCATCCTCGACCACAAAGACGCTGCGCTGTCCGCCATTCATCGGTCGGCACCTGCTGAGTAAGGCATGTTGATGGTGTATCTGAGCCCGGTTCTTGCGAAATCCAGGTCGACGTCGCCGCCGAGGTCGGAGCCTACGACGCGTTCCAAGAGCAGTCTGCCAAAACCATTTCTTGAAGGCGGTGCGACTGGGGGACCGCCGGTTTCACACCAATCGATGTGTAGCGCCTTGTTGGCGGCGTCGAGGCTCCAGCTGACGTCCACATGTCCGGTTTCGACGGAAAGCGCGCCGTGTTTGGCAGCGTTGGTTGCAAGCTCGTGAGCCGCCATGCCGAGCGCCAGCGCGTGCCGTGGCGACAGCCTGATCGCCGGGCCGCCGACGGAGACGTTGCCGGCGTTTTCGTTCCGGTAGGGCGCCAGTTCGTCGCAAAGGATCGTTTCCAGTGAAACGCCGGCCCAGGTGGTCTCGGCCAAGCGGGTATGGGTTTGCGCGAGAGCCCGGATGCGCGCGTGGAAGGATTGTTCGGCGTCCTTGCGATCGGGGGTCATGGCGAAGGATTGCCGTGCGATCGAGGTGACTGTCGCAAGCGTATTCTTGACGCGGTGGCTGAGTTCGGCGACCAGCAGGTTGCGCTGCGCCTCGGCGTCCTTGCGTTCGGTGATGTCCATGCAGACGCCTGTGAGGCGGAGCGATGACGAGCCAGCGCCTTGCAGAAAACGCCCGAACGCTTCCAGCCAGCGAATGGAACCATCGGGGCGGCGGATGCGGTAGGATGTGTGGTAATCCTCGCGTCTGTCGATTGCGGCCTGGATCTCCAGTTCGACCATGGCAAGATCGTCGGGGTGAATGTCCGCCTTGAAGTCGTCGAGCGTGCCGCCGAAGCTGCCCGGTTCCAGGCCATGAAGCACCTCCAGACCCGGCGACCAGATCACTTTGCCGGTCTCGAAGTTCCATTCCCACGCGCCCATCCGCCCGGCTTCCAGCGCCATTTGCAGCCGCCGCTCGCCATCGCGCATCGCCTGCTCGCTTTCCTTGCGCTCGGTGATATCGACGAAGGCAGCAACCGCGCCTTGCGGTATGCCCAAGGCATCGATCAGCGGCGTGGCATTTCCGAGAAGATGCCGGGACGTGCCGTCGTCAAAGCGGATCTCCTGCTCGAAGCTGCGCACCTCTTCGCCACGCGCGGCGCGCTGGACCGGCAGTTCGTCCGGTGAAAGCAGCTTGTCCTGCGAATAGACCTTGAAGTGCGCAGGCTGCTCGCTGAGCGGCGCCGAAAGCGAAGGATTGCTGTCCGGCGGCAGCCTGAGCAGTTCGAACGAACTTCTATTGCCACTGATGACCTGGCAATCCGGGGTCCTGGCAATCCATATCGGTGCCGGTACCGCTTCCATCAGCGCCATCACCTCCGTCGCCCTGGCGCGCTCCTTAGCCTCGTTGTGCCGCAGCAGATCTTCGGCCCGACGCCGTGCCTCTTCGGAACGGATGCGCTGCACGCTGAAGCTCAGCTGCCGGGCGATGGTCAAGGCGAGATCGATTTCGGAACCGGCAAAGTGGTGTGCCGTGTCGTAATAGGTCATGAATTTGCCGATCAGTCGGCCGGCCGAAACCAGCGGGATGAAGCCGAGTGACCCGATGCCTTCGGTCTGAACGGCCCTGCGCAGGTCGTCTTCAATATCGGCCAATTCGACGTCTTCGATAAAGATGGGGTTGGGATCCTGCGCCTCCGTGCTCCATGGCGTATGGCCATCGACGGCGAGGCGATAGCTCTCCGAAAGTCCAAGCGAGGCGACAAAGCGCATTGTGCCGGTTGCATCGACGAGCAGGATCGATGCCCGGCTGCAGCGCAGCGCCGTTTGAATGGCGTCGAGCGCGGCTTCATAGACGGCGGTGATCGACCGGGCGCGGTGTACCCGTTCGGTAAACTGATAGAGCGAGGCCTGTTCACGCATGCGCTCGGCCAGTGCCACTTCGGAGGCCTTGCGCTCACTGATGTCGCGGGCGATCTTCGAAGCGCCGACAATGCGCCCGTCGTCATCAAGGATCGGGGATATCGTCAGCGAAATGTCGACGAGGGTGCCGTCTTTTCGTTGCCGCCGGGTTTCATAATGATCGACGCGTTCGCCTCTGCGGATCCGGTCGAGGATCTGTATCTCCTCGTCCTCATGCCCTTTCGGAATGAGCCGCATGATCGGCGTTCCCACCATCTCCTGCACGCTGTATCCGAACAGGGCCTCTGCACCTCTGTTCCAGCTTGTGACGACGCCGTTCAGATCCTTGCTGACGATGGCATCGTCAGAGGATTCGACGATCGATGCGAGATGGCGAGCGGAAAGCTCGGCGATCCGCCGGCTCTCGGCCTGACGCTGGCTGTCGGCCAGCAGTCGGGCATTGTCGATCGCGATCGCCGCATGGGCTGCGATGGCAAGGACGACATCCTCGGAATCATCGGTAAAGACAGCCGGGGCGTCATGGCCGAAGAACAGCCCGCCAAGGACTGCGCCGGAGCGGGCGATCACCGGAACCGCCAGATAGCTGACGACCGTCAGATGCCCATTCGGCATGCCGAAATGCGGCTCGCTCAATCCGTAACGCGGATCCTTGCGGATGTCGTCGCTGCGCACGACCCGCTCGCCGTTGAAGGTCTGGGCGAACACTGCCGTCTTGCGCGGCAGACCGAATTTTTCGAACGCTTCCCGCGGTGCGCCAGACAATGTGAATAGCTGAAAATGCTCTCCGGTCTCGTCGGCCACGTTGTAGAAAAAGGCGCCGAATTTCGCGCCGCTGAGTTCGGTGGCGCTATCGGTGACTGTCTGCACGATATGCTCGACATCAAGGTCGCTGGCCAGAAGTCGGGAGATGCGATCGAGCGCCTGAATGCGGTCGGTCTTCAAGCGCAGTTCCAGTTCCGCCGCCTTGCGCTTGCCGATGTCGATGAGCACGTTGACGGCGCCGATCATCTCGCCTTCGGCATCGAAGATCGGTGTCGGATAGGGCAGCACCGGCACCATCGCCCCGTCGGGCCGCGCGACCATCAGCTCCTCGCCATGCATGGCCCGTTTGCTGCGTAGCGCCTCGGCCATCGGGCATTGATCGAGAGGGAGTGCTGTACCATCCGGGCGATGCAGGCGCCAGCAGATGCACCAGCGGTCGGCGTTGAGCTGTGGCTCGCGTCCGGCCAATTCTGCCGCTGCGCGATTGAAATAGGTGACGACCCCGGCTGCATCCGTGGTGTAGATCGCGATCGGAAGGTTATCGAGAACCGCCTTGGATCCAATTGTCTGCGACCCCACCGCTCCCGCCAATGCTTCTGCGCCGCTCATGGTTCCCTCCGCAAGCGCTTGCTAACGCAGGGCAACGCGGCACGATGCGATTTTGTTCCGCTTGCCTACTGTTGGCGCGGGTGCCACTCCCGTGCGCAGCTTCGTCAATCCGTGTCCTCTCATCGGTTTGGCGTGGCTGCATGAAGGATCAGTTGGTTGATGAAATCCAGCTTTTCGACAACGGGCTGGGACAGGACGAAGGGATAGCTGTCGGGCTGGCCCATCGACCGCTGGAGCGCGTTGAGGGCGACGCTCAGCGGTATCCATGCCTCGACAAGCGCTTCTGCGCTCGTTGCCCGATACGGATTAAAGTTGATCTGCGTTTCAAGTGCATCATGGCCGATTGGGTCGAGGTTCATGCCGAAGGCGCGTCCGGTCTCCAGCGTATCGACGATGTGGAAGAGATGCGCCCAGCACTCCGCGAAATCCTCCAGGGGATGGGCACTCGCATAGGGGCTGATGAACCGCTGCTGCCAGTCGTCGGGAGGTCCCTGCTGGTAATGGCGCTCCAGTGCCGCGGCATAATCCTGCGTTTCGTCGCCGAACAACGTGCGCGCCTCGGCCCGGATTGCGTCACCTTTGATGAGCTGCTCAAAATAAAAGTGACCGATCTCATGGCGAAAATGCCCGAGCAGAGAGCGGTAGGGTTCGTTCATGGAAACCCGAGCACTTTCGCGCACCACATCCTCCGCTTCCGACGCGCGTAAGCTGATCAGGCCGTTCTCGTGGCCCGTTCGGGCAGGCACGGTGTTGCCGTAGGTATCGACGGTGTCGGCAAGGAACTCGAACGCCAGCCCGCCGTCCGGATCCTGCATTCGGGTCGGGTGCGGCAACCGCCAGCGCAGAAGCGAATAGAACAAATGGCGTTGTGCCAGGCCTATTCTGCGCCAACGCTCAAGGCCGACGCTGTTTGTCGTTGGCACGATGGTGTTGTGGCGGCAGGCGACGCAGTAGCGATCGGGCTGATCGGCCGGTACCAGCCAATGGCAGACATCGATGGCGGCGTTGTCGCAGAAACGAAAGGTACGCGATCCGCCGCCGTGGATCTGCCAGAGCCCGTTGTCGAGTAGCAGCAGGGCATGCATCGCGATATCGCCGGGGTCGAACCCCAAGGTGGATCCGCAGCGCATGCAGCTGCGGTTTTCAAAGTGGATGGTCTGGCCGCAGGCGCCGCACTGGAAGAGCCGCATTTGTTCTCCTTGCAGGGATTTCCTGGTCTGCGAAACGCATCATTAGCTGCAACTTTTGCGTGCTTTCATGGCGGCGTCGAGGGACTGTCGCGACGGGCCATACTGCTGAAACAACGGCCGCGCTTCCAGCGGCGGCAGATCATAGGCACGAATGAACTCGGTCAGGTCGTAGATGTCGCTCCAGCCATAGACGACATCTCTATGAACCGCCGGCCTGTTCTCTCGCGCGGATCTTGCCATTGTGATCGATGTCTCCCTGAGGTTTCGACATGGCCGCGTTGGCGACCCTGCCAACAACTCTCAGGGCAGGACAAAGTTCCCATTCTCCTTGCCCCTAAACGCGAAAAACCCCGCCGAAGCGGGGTTTTTGAAATTACTGACCTTTAGTGCTGGCGGCCATACCAATCGTCGATATCGCGGCGAGCACGGTCCTTCTCGATACCGTAGCGTTCCTGAATCTTGCCTTCGAGCTGATCCCGCTTGCCGGCAATCTGGTCGAGGTCATCGTCGGTGAGTTTACCCCACTGTTCCTTGACCTTGCCCTTGAACTGCTTCCAGTTGCCTTCAACACGATTCCAATCCATCTGCGCATCTCCTGACGTTGTGGTTGTACTGAGAGACAAACGCCTCGTATCGGCTTTGGTTCACTCCCCGCGGCAAAAAAAGTTCGGGGAGCAGAATTCGTTGCGATCGTCCAAACGATGTTCTCCTCTCGTCTTTCCGTCCGATCGCCACAGATAAGCAACGTGCAGCCGCCCGAACCTCGCGGCGCGTCCTGGAGGAGTGTGACCCATGAATGAGCCCGTCGTGGCTTTTGATCTCGGCCGGATGCTGATCGGAGACGAGCCGCCGCTTTTCCTGCTCGAAATCGCGCTGAGGACGGTGATCATCTACGCCTACACACTGTTCCTGATCCGCTGGATCGGCAGCCGGTCGATCGGCCAACTGTCATTGGTGGAGTTCCTGCTGGTGATCGCGCTCGGTTCGGCGGTCGGCGATGCCATGTTCTATCCCGACGTTCCGCTTATCCATTGCATGGCCGTCATCACCGTGGTCGTGCTGCTGGACAAGTCTTTGAGCTACATCGTCGCTCGCAACAGCAAGCTTGAGGATGTGATCGAAGGCGTCAGCGTCGAGGTGGTGCGCGATGGTGGCATCCTGTGGAAGGCGCTGAAGCAGATGAACGTCGGTCACGACGAGCTGTTCGAGCAGCTCCGCCTGAAGCAGGTGCGGCATCTGGGGCAGGTGCGGGCCGCCTATTTCGAAACCAACGGGTTGCTGTCGGTCTTCACGTTCGACGATCCGCCGGCGAGGCCGGGGCTGGTGATTGAGCCGCCCTGGGATGTCAGCAAGCCTATTGAGTTTCGGTCGGGCGCCACTGTTCGGGAGAAACGCCGTCTTGCCTGCGTGCAATGCGCCGAGGTTCTGGAACTTTTGCCCGGAGAGGTGATGCCGCCGTGTCTCCGTTGCGGCGCGGAGGTCTGGCACGAGATCCGTTAGTCTGTTGCTTGCGCATCGCGGGTTGTGGCAGAACCTCTGGCACGCCGAGCTTGAGGTCTGTTGGCAATCGGGGGGAATCGCGTTGAAGGTCATGGGATTGATCGGCGGCATGAGCTGGGAAAGCTCTGCCCAATACTATCGTATCGTCAATCAGGAAGTTCGAGCGCGTCTCGGTGGCGTGCACTCGGCCAAGAGCCTGATGTGGTCGATGGATTTCGGCGAGATCGAGCGGCTGCAGCATATTGGCGATTGGTCGGCCCTGACAGGAGAAATGACCGATGCGGCCCGGCGCCTTGAAGCCGGCGGCGCTGACTTTCTGGTGATCTGCACCAACACGATGCACCGAATGGCCGATGCGGTGTCGGCGGCTGTCGCCATTCCGCTGTTGCACATCGCCGATCCGACGGCGGAGAAGATCAAGGCGCTCGGCCTTAGCCGCGTCGGCCTCCTGGGCACAGCCTTCACCATGGAGCAGGATTTCTACAAGGGGCGGCTGGTGGAGCGACACGGGCTGGATGTAATCGTTCCCGCCGAGGCCGATCGGAAGGCCGTGCACGACATCATCTACAAGGAGCTGGTGGTCGGCCGCGTCGAGGATGCGTCGCGTGACGCCTATCGGCAGGTCATTCAACGGCTTGTAGACCGCGGCGCCCAGGCGATCATCATGGGCTGCACCGAGATCATGCTGCTGATCTCTCAAGGCGACAGCCCGGTTCCGGTCTTCGATACCACCGAGCTTCACGCACTCGCGGCAGTCGATCTCGCGCTCGCCTGAGACCGGCGAAAACGACGGCCACGGTGCGTTGCCCTGGGGGGCAGGGTGGGCTTGCCACGGCCGGTCATCCGGCCGTGGCTCGTCGAGAGGTTCAATGGCCGGTAACGTCAGCCATTGCGGAACGTGTAGCCATAGCCGTTGAGCGCCGGAGCACCGCCGAGATGGGCATAGAGAACCTTTGATCCCTCGGGGAAGTAGCCCTTGCGGACGAGGTCGATCATGCCCTGCATCGATTTGCCCTCATAGACCGGGTCGGTGATCATGCCTTCGAGGCGGGCACAAAGGCGGATCGCCGCCTTGGTCTCGTCGGAAGGCACGCCGTAAACCGGATAGGCATAGTCCTCGATCAGCACCACGTCCTCTTCGGCCAGATCTTTGCCGAGTTCGACAAGCGCGGCGGTCCTGCGGGCGATGTCGAGGACTTGGGCTTTCGTTTGCGCCGGCGTGAAGGAGGCGTCGATGCCGATCACCCGCCGCTGGCGGCCGTCCTTGGCAAAGCCGACCAGCATGCCGGCATGGGTCGAGCCGGTGACGGTGCAGACGACGATGTAATCGAACTTGAAGCCGAGTTCTTCTTCCTGCGCCCGCACTTCCTCGGCAAAGCCGACATAGCCGAGCCCGCCATATTTGTGCACGGAGGCGCCGGCAGGGATGGCGTAGGGTTTGCCGCCCCGCGCCTCGACGTCCTCGATCGCAGCCTCCCAACTGTGGCGTATGCCGATGTCGAAGCCTTCGTCGACCATCTGGACGTCGGCGCCCATGATGCGGCTCAGCATGATGTTGCCGACGCGGTCGTAGACGGCGTCCTCGTGCGGCACCCAGCTTTCCTGGACCAGCCGGCACTTGAAGCCGATCTTGGCGGCAACGGCGGCGACCATGCGGGTGTGGTTGGATTGCACGCCGCCGATGGACACCAGCGTATCGGCGCCGGAGCGAAGCGCGTCGGGTATGATGTATTCCAGCTTGCGCAGCTTGTTCCCGCCATAGGCGAGGCCGGAATTGCAATCGTCCCTCTTGGCGTAGATCTCGACCCTGCCGCCCAGATGTCCCGAGAGCCGATCGAGTTTCTCGATATGCGTGGGGCCGAAGGTGAGCGGATAGCGTTCGAATTTTTCCAGCATGGTGTTCCCTTCCTTCCGTTTTGAAAGTGAGGAAAAAGCTAGCACTCATGGCGTGAAAGGTGCTCTCTAATGCGCCGGCAGGATTTTACAGTTCTCCTGGTTTCATGCATTTGATACTAAGTTACTTCCGGCTTTTACTTAAAATAAGGAAGATTCTTCCATGCAAAGTGAACTCGATCGTATCGACCTCAAGATGCTGCGCCTCTTGCAGAAGAACGGCCGGTTGACCAATGCCGAACTGGCGCAGATGGTCGATGTCAGCGCCGCCACCTGTCACCGCCGGACGCAGAGGCTGTTCGAGGAGGGCTACATCACCAACGTGCGCGCGCTGGTGGCGCCGCGGAAGGTCGATCGCGGCGCGCTGGTCATGGTCGGCGTGGTGCTCGATCGCTCGACGCCCGAGAGTTTTCGCGATTTCGAAAAGGCCGTCGAAAAGCTGAAGTTCATCCTCGACTGCCATCTCGTCGCCGGTGATTTCGATTACTTCTTAAAGATCCGCGTCGGCGACATGGCCGACTTCAACCGCATCCACGGAATGCAACTGATCGCGCTGCCGGGTGTCCGACAGACGAGGACGTTCTTCGTCATGAAGGAAGTCGTCGACAACGCCGCTCTCGATTTTTGAACAGTCGACTCGATCGGCGCCGGCTAGGGCTGCTCGCACGGTTGGCGTGTGACGGCGCCCACTCGTCGATTGTCATGTTGCCTCTATGTCTGTGCATGAGATCATCACCTTTGCAGGGCAACGGTTCGTTGCGCGACTTGGCCAACAAACGCCGAGTGCTCTCGATTCTACGCTCTAAAGATGTGGGCTGCATCTGCATCACTGACCACGACGAGTATCGCTTGGCTCGTGCTCCTCCAGAATGCGCCAGATTTGGTCAAGGACGTAGGCGCGCATGGTCGGGTGGTTCAACGGAGAATGGTAGTCGAATAGAAACCGCCACCCGGGCATCTGCTCCAGGTCGAGCTCGTGGTAGGAGGGATGCGCAATTCTGAAATCGTAAGCCTCTGTGAGCTCAAATCGCACTTGCGAATCGTCCGGCGGACGCAGAGATGGTTTATCCCAGTCCTCCTTCTCTCGAAACCTGTCGGCATAATCTGATGGGCTCGGGGGCATCGGAAGGCGGTGAATACCTACATTTTGAGCCTTAGCGATGCCCAGTCCGACGGCGACGGTTTGCGGCAGGCTGCGAACCGGCTTTCCTTCAACAGGCAAAAGCCGTGGGCCTTGGCATCGACCGGGGAGAAAAATCTCATCCGTGGCGTACATGCGGCTTAGCGTGATATCGTCCTTTGAGTACGTGACGATCAGATCCTGTGCTTTCAGTGCCGCTACGACATAACATCCAGTACCAGTCCCTTCTTCGACGTAGGGATCGGGCGGCTTTCTCCCTGCTATCCTATCGTGAATTTCAGCTGCCGGATTGCGAGATGTGATCTTGTACGACCATGTGCGAAGGCTCGCGATCGGGATTGCCGCTTGGATTAGGATAAGGGCGCGAAAAGATATGTCGGCATCGTTCGCCAGTGGGAGCGGGGACACAGCGTCCATGACGACTGAGGCCCCTAGGCTGTGGCCGATAAGAACAATCTCGCGGTCGCGGAGTCGCCACAACAGTTCCGCAAGATACCCGGCCGCCTGTAATGCGGCGCTCTGCGCGCGCGAGAAATGTTGCGCCTCAGTTTCACCGGGCCAGCCGAACACAAGCACATCCGGGTTAACGCTGTCCGCCGCAGCCTCTCTCCTGGCCAGATCAAATGCCACCGCCTTCGCGGCGCAGGTGGCGTTCCTCATACTGGTTCGGAATCCGTGAACGTAGACGATAAGATGCCCCTTTCCTGTTTGAAGAGGGGTGAGCGAATCTGCTTGGGCATTCGCCCACTCCTTAGGGGAGCCCAAAACGAAGCCGGTTTTTGCTTCTGGCGAGCGCAGGTCGAGGGACACGAGTTGGCCGGCATTAGAGGCCGGGTTTTCTGGCGGATAACAAGTTGAGGAAAGAGCCTGAACGATCGGAAACTTCACGAGGTCGAGATTGAATGGCAGGAGAACAGCCCCAAAAAACGCGATAGTCCCAACAACGAACCGCATTCTGCTCGGCCTTCGATTGCGGGAATCTCTCTGCGTGACGCCGCCGCTTGACCAATACCCGCTGAGTGAAGCTAAGCCTGTATCGTCGCTCGAATGTGCGGCTTTGACAACAAGGAGTGGTGTTGTGCATTTGAGGTAGGCATGCAGTTTACCTACCTTCCTTGGCATCTAGCGCAACGCGAAAGTCGCATCGGCAGTCGCTGAAGGCGAAACACCCCAAAGCCTCTTGAAAGTTGGACTGAGCGGTCGCATTTCGCATTTGATGTGCTGTCCAATGTCAATAATTGCGCAAAGACTGTTATTCTGCCATGCTAAGGGTCAACTGGAGGCTTTTACATGAACGTATCCATTGGTGACCGTTGGGAAAGTTTTGTGTCCAACATTGTGAAGGACGGCCGTTACGGTTCCGCCAGCGAGGTTGTGCGTGAAGGACTGCGCTTGGTTGAGGAACGGGAACAGAAGCTGAGGGCTCTGACCAGCCTGCTAAACAAATCGATCGCCGACGGCGGTGAAGCATCGGATGCAGATATTGACGCTGCACTGGAAGCCAAGGCCGCTCAATTGTCTAAGGAAGGCTATTAAGCGGCCGCAGCTTCGCATGCTGCCGTCGGCGCTCACTGATCTGGTCGATATTCTCGAATACATCACGCGACAGAGCGGCAGCTTGGTTGCAGGTCGTCGCTTTGTCGGAGAATTGCGGCAAAAATGCCGGACACTCGCCGGGCTGCCGGGCACCATCGGCCGATCACGGCCGGAACTGCGTGCCGATATCCGCAGCTCGGCGTTCAAGGGATATGTCATCTTCTTTCGCTACGTCGATGAACGGTTTGAGGTGGTCAATATCATCGAAGGACACCGCGATATCGACGAGTTGTTCTCCTCGATCGACACGGACGAATGAACCACCCTTCGTGCTTCGTGCACGGGTGGCGCGGGTCACTAGGTGACCAACCGCGCCGCTCGCCCCAGTTTTCGCTCCGCATCGTTGTAGTAGCGCGCCGCCTGCGTCACCGACTTATGCAACGACTGCTGCATCGCTTCGGGTAAAGGGATGCCGCGATTGGCTGCCTCGGTCAGGTAGCCCGACCGCAAGCCATGCGCCGAGAACAACGTCGGATCGAGCCCAGCCTGTTTGCAGCGGGTTTTTAGGATTAGATTGACCGACTGCGGTGTCATCGCCCGCCGATCGACATTCCCCCACTGATCGATGCGTCGGAACACCGGCCCCTCGGTGATACCGGCTACCTCCAGCCATTGTTTCAGCGCCAACACCGGCCGCCCGATCAGGATCACATGTTCGTCGTCGTCACTCGTCGTCGTCTTCGTGCGGCCGAGGCGGATCGAAAGGCAGGGAAGGGGAGGGGAGGCCATGTCGTTCGGATCGGCACGAACGGGATCTTCGTCGACGAGATCCTCGACCCTCAATGCTGCGACTTCGGATCGCCGTCGCCCGCCAGACGCGAAAGCGGCCAGAAGCAGGGACCGGTCGCGCAGATCGACCAGGCGCTCGCCACCGCAAGCCTGCAGCAGCTTGGCCAGAATGTCGGCCGTGACGGCCTTCTTGCTTTTGCGCTGTCGTGGTCGCGCGCTCGCGCGCACCGCAAGCCGCAACGCGGATTTGAGCGAAGGGCCGTCGAAGCAACCTTGTAAGCCCCGCCAACGGGTGAGGATCGACCAGCTCGTCAGCCGACGTCGAACAGTCTCGGGGGCGTGTGGTCCGTCGGTGCGCAGGAGGCGTCGGGAACGCAAGCCATTTTCCACCCCAGTCGGCATGCCATGGCTCGGATCCTCGGCGCGCTTGGCCGGGTTCCAAAGGTGATGAGCGACGAATTTGAGCAGCAGGCATTCGGGCGCCGGCCAGGGGAGGGTGCCATCGGTTGCAAGCTGGCACCAGGCCTCGAGGTAGCCGAGGTCGGAGGCAAGCGCCCGCAGCGTATTGGCGCCCATGCCTTCGTTGGCGAGGTGCTTGAGGGTATCGACGTCGTCGTCGGTCAGAAGCGCGGCGAGCTGGTCGCGGCGATCGAAGGGCAAGATGGCGTCGAGGGCGTCTAGCTGCTCAGCGCGCCGCAGCACGTCATCCCGGACCGGCGACATCACCCTTCCCTTACCGCGATCAGCCATCTGTTTGTGGCCGCCAGCGGTGGATGATGCTTTCCATCTCGCCACGGTATTCCGTCGGATAGAAGGCGTCCTCCTCGCGCGCGAGATAGGTGAAGACTGTCACCATGTCTTCAGAGACGTCGCGGTCAACAGCGAACAGGTCCGGGATGTCGAAGCCGCCGAGTGCGTCGGCGTTCCACCAGGCGAGCAGGAAGTTCGCGACCCGACGCGCCTGGCCGGTATCGGCATGGGCGATGTTCAGGAGCTTTTCGAGGGCAAATCTGACGCGCTCTTCCATGGGATCCTGTCGGGGGTGGTTGGCGATCGTCCTTTAGCCGAAGGATGCTGGGTGAATTTTCAGGTCCGTCTGGCTGAAATCATTGCCCTTGAACAATAGCGGCGCCTTGGCGATCCTCGCAACAGCATAGGAAAAACAGTCACCCATGTTGAGGGTCGCCGGATGGCGGCCTTTGCCGAAGCGGTCGAACGCTCGTTCCGCTTCCCGGTAATGCGCCTCGTCGAAAGCGATCGCCCTGACGTTGGGCAGCTGGAAAAGCTGATCGACAATGTCCGAAGCGTTGGGGAATCCCTTGCCTGTCAGCACCATTCGCGCCTCCAGCAGGGTCGGCCAGCCGATCGCAACCGCCTCTCGACCGATCAACGCCGTGAATCGTTCGGCCTCCGGTTCTGCCAACGCCATCGCCAGAATGACCGACGTATCGACAGCGATCATCGCGGCAAACCGTGTTCGTCGTAGAAATCGTCATGCGCCGATGTCGTGCCGGCCGGGACCGCACGCCGGCCTTCGGCCATCAAATCCGATAGGACATCGATAGGCGCCCGCGCAGACTGCTGGCGCAGTTCCAGATCGTAGTGCTCGAGCGCCTGCTCGACGAGCCTGTTGATCGGCTGGCCCGTGCGGCGCGCCAGCGCGTGTGCCAGATCCCTGGCCTTGGTGCTGCGGACGGACAGTTGCGGTTCGGACATCGCGTTTCCTCGATCGAAATCTTGTTCAAATATAGCGACTGTGGCTTGAGGTGGCAAGAAAATCGCCATTAGATGGCTAACTATCGATACTGGGCCTCTATCGATGGTTAGACATCAATCCGGCAAGAACACCATGTAGCGAACCCTAAATTACTTATAGAGTTCCTATAGCAAATCATTTACCATGATTTCAATGGTTTACGATCTCGCGAAAATTAGCATACCAGCGTTGATGCGGCCGGCTTTCGACGCGGCAATCGCGCTCACACGTCTCGACGAGCGGATCGCCCGTTCACAGGTCGGCCGGGGCTGGATCGAACGTTCCCATTTCGCCGACGCATGCGCCTCGCTGTGGATCGACGGCGAACTCGTGCATCTCGAAGACCTCGTCCTCCACGACCATGTCAGAGATATTCGCACGCCCACCCACGAGCTGACCATCGCCCGCGACGTCCTGCGCACGCGTCGGCGCATTGCTGGTCAGTTGCCTGGCTGGGCCCTATCGGCCGACGGTATCCGGACGCTGCGAAAGACCTCGGAGATCACGGCGGCTGACACGGACGAGGCGACGCCCGCCGATGCCATCCGGCGCGCGGTCGCAAACGAGCCGGAAGACGAGGGGCAAGACGCCGACGATGGCGAAAGTCTTCCCGGTGTCGATTATGCCGCCATCGATGCGGTTCTCGCCCGATCGGAGGCGGCAATCGAGAACGCGACACGGCCCGGCCGGAGGGACGACCACGAGAAAGATCCGATGATCTACGATCTCGACTGGGACGAGGATGCGCGGCTCGACGAATGGCGTGCGGTGTTGCGCCAAGTCGAAAACTTGCCAGCGGTATTGCAGGCGATAATTGCCCTCGATGCCTGGAATGAAATTTCGGTCCTGCAGCATGCGCCCTGGCTCGGCCGCCTGCTGGCCGCTTCGATCCTGCGCCAGGCGGGCATCACGACTGGTGCCCATCTCGCCGCCATCAATCTCGGCCTCAAAACCATTCCCGTCGATCGGCGCCGGCATCGTGATCGGGAGACCCGGCTGCTCGCCATCGCCCACGGTCTGATCGCGGCCGCCGAGATCGGTCTGAAAGAACATGACCGGCTGGCTATGGCGAGAACGATGATGCAGCGAAAGCTGGACGGGCGTCGGACATCTTCGAAACTGCCGGAGCTGGTGGAGCTGGTGATGGCAAAGCCGTTGGTATCGGCCGGAATGGTGGCGAAGACGCTCGAGGTCACGCCGCAGGCGGCGCGGCGGATTGTTTTGGAGCTGGGACTTCGCGAGATGACGGGGAGGGGGAGGTTTCAGGCGTGGGGAGTGTTGTAATCGTTGGATGACCTATGCCAAGGCACCGTTCGCGGGGCCGGAGGCAGTGCTCGCCTACCTGTCCCGCTACACCCACCGGGTCGCAATCTCGAACCACCGCCTGATCACCTTCGACGAAACTGGCGTCACCTTCCGCTACAAGGACTACCGCCGCGACGGCCGCGACCGGCAGCAGATCATGACGCTCGCGGTCGATGAGTTCATCCGCCGTTTCCTGCTCCATCTCTTGCCGCGTGGCTTCCATCGTATCCGGCACTACGGCATGCTCGCCGGCTCAGCCCGCAAGACCAGCCTCGCGCTCGCGCGCGAACTTCTGCACGTCGCCACACCGATCGATGACGGCACACCGGGCGAACCGGATGACTTCCGCCCCTCATGCCCCTGCTGCGGCGGACGAATGATCGTCATCGAGGTGTTTGAACGCTGGAGGCAGCCGCGCGGACCACCGGATGCGACGGCGACAAACCGGGAGACGGCTTCATGACCCGGCATGGAATGGGCAAGTCTTCAGCCGCAGGCCTCACGCCTCCGGCAACCGACCCACATGCGTCCGTGGTGATCATCGCCGCCGACAGGGTCGTGACGAAAGTAGTGACAGGCCAGAAGAACCACGCATACGTACAACGAAGCGGCCTGTCAGTGTCCATAATCCCGCTCACTGGCTGCGATCGTGCGATCGCGGATATGAGCCGCAGATTGAAATCTCCATAGCCTTCAACTGTGGCCCGCGGGTTCCTTCCTCGGGGACTTTCGTACGCCTGCCGGCGCCCGAAACTCTTCACGCAAGCGGACCGACGGCTGCCACGAACATCCAATACGAAAAGCGGACTTCTGAGCACTTGCCGCCGAAGTCTGGAATTGGCCCTTTCCGGACATACCAAGCGCCCGCACCTGCGTTGTAATGTTACGTAGGAGACAGGGCGGAGCGACGTATCGGCTCCGCCGTTATGGGTGTAAATTGTGGAGGTATATCAAACTACGTCCACTCGCTTCGGTCACAAGGAGCCATCAGTCGATCTGGAAAGCGCGTCAAACGCCGACAACTCTTCCAGTCGATCCTTGAGAATCGGGGTTATTGCATCCAGGGCGTCGCCACCTGCCATGAACTGCTTCGGCGGGTTCTCCATGGTTCCAATCTTCACCAAGACCTCGCCAAGCTTTTCAGGATCGCCCGTCTGCTGGCCGTTGTACGGCGACCACATAGCCTCGGCCGTCCCTTCGGCGGCATAGTCTTCGATGACGCTTTCTGCATAACGAACATTCGAGGCAGCGAGCAGGTCTGTCCGGAAGAAGCCGGGAGCGACGACAACGATTTCGATACCGAACTGCCTGACCTCCTCGGCTACCGCCTGTGACAATCCCTCGACGGCGAACTTGGCGACGCTGTAGGCGGCACAGTGCTTGAGACCGATCACGCCCGCCAACGAGCTGATGTTGACGATCCTGCCCGACCGCTGCTTGCGCATGATCGGAAGAACCGCGCGCATCACATACATGACACCGTAGAAATTGGTTCCCATCTGGCGGTCGATCTCGTCGGTCGTCAGTTCCTCGAAGTTCCCGAGAGCGCTGTACCCGGCATTGTTGACGAGAACGTCGATCCTGCCGAATGCCTGGACCGCCTTGTCGGCAGCGGTCTTCGTCTGCGCTTCGTCGGCAACGTCGAGCGCGATGACCTTGAGTCTTTCCCCAGCGACATCGGAAAGTGCGCTGCGCACCTTCTCGACATTGCGACCAGTGGCGACGACCCGATGCCCTGCATTCAAAGCCGCCCGCGCGGTTGCCGCGCCGATCCCGCTTCCCGCGCCTGTGACGAACCAGACCTTGCTCATGATCATTCCCTTTCGTTCGATGGCCTGAAGATATCGCCTGCCAGAATGGGAAATTAGATGGTATTATTCGCATGGACTTAGAAAACAGGGTTCTGAATGCGCCGAGAAAACGTGAACGACTTCCTCGCCTTCATCGCGGTCGCCCGCGAACGCAGCTTCACGAAGGCTGCGGCGCAGATGGGAATTTCCCAGTCGGCCCTGAGCTATACCGTCCGCACCCTTGAAGCTCGCCTCGGCATCAGGCTCCTGACCCGCACGACACGAAGCGTATCCCTTACGGAAGCCGGGGAACGGTTGCTCCAGAGCATCGGCCCACGCTTCGACGAGATTGAAAGCGAAATCGCGGCGATCAGCTCGCTCCGTGACAAGCCCGCCGGAACCGTCCGCATCACCACCGTCGAACATGCGGCCGAGACGATCCTCTGGCCCAGGCTCGCGCCTGTCCTCGAGGAATACCCGGACATCAACATTGAGATCATCAGCGACTACGGGCTGAAGGACATCGTGGCTGACCGATACGATGCAGGGGTCCGTCTCGGGGAGCAGGTGGACAAGGACATGATCTCCGTCCGTATCGGCCCGGATTCCCGTTTTGCCGTGGTCGGCGCACCCTCGTACTTCGAAACGCGGGAACGCCCGCTTTTGCCCGAAGACCTCACCGAACACAGTTGCATTCGCCTTCGCCTGCCGACCCACGGCGGTTTCTACGTATGGCCCTTCCAGAAGGACGGCCGCGAGGTGAACGTGCGTATCGATGGCCGTACGGCGTTCAATACGATCAGCCTTATGCGGCAGGCCGCGTTGGGTGGCTTCGGCCTTGCGTATCTTCCGGAAGATCAGGTTGCCGATTTCGTCGCCGACGGACGCCTGCTGCAGGTCCTCGCCGACTGGTGTCCTCCGCGTCCACCCTTCAATCTGTACTACCCGTCGCGGCGTCAGCATTCGCCAGCCTTCTCGATCGTGGTGGAAGCCTTGCGGTATCGGGATTGACCCTTATCCTCTCTGCTACTTGATTAAGAAAATGCCCTTCTAGGCCCATGCGAAAAGCGCCGCCTAATCGCTGAATGCCGCCCGGTCTATCTTTCAATGGTCACCATCGCCCCCGGCGGTTGGAAACCAAGAGAAGAAGGACCGACACCATGACAAAGCAATCCGGCCTCAGTCGCCGCAATCTACTCCTCAGCGGTTCCGTCGTGTCGGCGGGTCTCCTTGTAGCAAGTGCAGCGTCCGCCGCGCTCGACGCGACGCCGAAGTCGGCTGGCACGACCACGAAGGTGGGCGACGTCACGGTGCGCGGCATCGAGTTCAAGAACAGCGACATCACGATGTCGGGCAACCTCTATCTGCCCAAGGGTTTCGACGAAGGCCGCAAGTATCCTGCGATCGTGGTCGTCCATCCGGGCGGGGGCGTGAAGGAACAGGTGGCGGGTCTCTACGCCCTCAAACTCGCCGGGGAAGGCTTCATCACCATGGCCTTCGACGCGTCCCATCAGGGAGCGAGCGGCGGCATGCCCCGTTTCCTCGACGACCCGATGAAGCGGGTCGGCGACTTCTATGCGGCGGTCGATTACATCACGGCGCTTCCGTATGTGGACGCGGAGAAGATCGGCGCTCTCGGTGCATGCGCAGGCAGCGGCATCACCATCAAGGCCTCGATGAACGAGCGCCGCATCAAGGCGATCGCGACCGTCAGCGCCGTTGATGTCGGGGCGGCCACCCGCAAAGGCTGGGACGGAACCGCGCCTGAAACCGCGTTGATCGAGACGCTGGATGCCGTTGCCAAGCAACGCTCGGCGGAAGCTGGAGGTGCGAAGCCGATCTACGTGAATTACGTGCCGAAGATCGGCGACACCACCGCTCCCCGCGACCTTCAGGAGGCGGCCGACTACTACCTGACGGCGCGCGGCAACTATCCGACATCGACGAACCAGATGCTGATGACGAGCATCAGCACGCTGGCCTCGTTTACGGGCTTCGAGGGAGCCGACACATTCATCACGCAGCCACTGCTGATCGTGGCGGGAAGCGAGGCGGGCTCGCTCTGGCATAGTCAAGAATTAAACGCCAAGGCCGCCTCGAAGGACAAGGAACTGTTCATCATCGACGGCGCGACGCACATGGACCTCTACGACGGTGATGGCGCGACGCGCGCGGCGGAGAAGCTGACGCCGTTCTTCAAGGACAGGCTGTCTCTCGCTTGAGGTCCTGATCCGCAGTCCGGCTGATCCCGCATCGGCCGGACCCGCCCCGTTACCGAATGAGGTCTTCATGACGTCGAAATCTCGCATCTCCGCCATGACTGTCGCATGCATGCTTTCCTTGGCCGCAACGACGCACGCCGAACCCAACAGGGCGTCTTTTCCGAACGACTTCGACAAGTTCGTCCTCTACGCGACCTATGACCGTGGATCGTCGCGGGAGGAAGCCTTCGCCCTGCCAGAAACGATCGAACTGTCCAAATCAGGACAGCCACTCCCCGTCGGCACCAGACTGGTCCTTGGCATCTGGTCGAACTACAAGCTCACCGACTACTTCGTGATGGAAAAAGGTATCGATTGGGGTCTTGAGGTCGCGGAGGAAAAACGCACCGGCGACTGGCACTTCCAGCAGTTCGACACAGCTTTCCAGATCAGACGCACGGCGATCGCGAACCGTTGCGAGTCCTGTCATCAGGGGCAGGCCTCCAGCGATTTCATGTTTACCCGCGACCGCATGGAGACCTATCTGCCGTGAGGCCGATGTTCCTCAATCGCCTCGTTCTCGACCTCCTGGCGCTCGGTCTGCTGCTTCTCGCGCTGGCTTACGACTGGCTCGGCAACCTGGCGCACGAGATCATCGGGATCGCGATGTTTTTCTTGCTCGCCTCTCACAACGTGTTCAATCGACGTTGGTACGGCGCTCTGGCAAACAGAAAACGCGATGGGTTGACGCTATTCACGAGGGCGGTCAATCTGACACTGTTGGCAACCGTCGTGACCCTGCTCTTGACCAGCGTCTTGATATCGCACTCCGTCTTCGGCTTCCTTCCCGTGCACAACACCTTCACGGCTCGCCAGGTTCATTCCACGTCGGCTTACCTCGCCTTCCTGTTGGCTTCTGTCCATCTCGGGTTCGGATGGCATTGGTTTATAAAGGTGGCGCGGGCCAAGCTCGGCATCAGGTCGGAGAGCAACCTCAGAACCTATTGCCTACGAGGCGGGACGGTGATCATTGCGGCCCACGGTGTCAGCAGCTTTTCCATCGTAGGGGTGCCTGACAAGCTCATGATGCGCGTTACGATGGATTTCTGGGAGTTCGAGACCGAGGCGCTGGTCTTCCTGGCACATCACTTCGCGATCGTGTGTCTTGGGGGCAGCGCAGGGCATTACTGCAAACGACTGCTCTCCCGGCGGGCACATGTTCAGGACGCCCGATGAACGGCGATGTCCGCAATTGGCGCATTCCCGCCACGGCAGCATTCGCTTCTAGCCGGCACTTTCGCCTGTTACGGTTAGCGGCCTCGACGGAATGACTGCCGTGATTCCTTTGCAGAATCCGAAAAGCCTGGAGGCTTGTTTCTCACCCAGGTGACGAATGTCCGCACCGCAGGGTCTTCCACGATGGTTTCGATCGTGGAAAACTTCTTGGCGAGTTGAGCATCGGTAAAGATCGAATGTATCTGGTCGTGGCAGATACGGTGCAGGAGGACGGTTTTCTTTCCACCCTTGCTCTTGGGAACGAGATGATGCTCGTCTCGCTGATCCTCTGGGATTACGCGCTCGCACATCGGACAGAACACCGGCTCTGGCGTAGGCTCGTCCCATGAAGCTAACTCATCTCTGTTCTTGCGGGCCAACGCTCGATCTTTCCTGTTGTAGACCCCGGATGCTGTTCCCGAGGATGGGTGCTAGTGTTGCACGCGCACGCCAGTAGCACGAAACCATCAGAACCGTATGGCTTCTTTGAAGGCGCAAAGCGGATCGAATCCTTCGAGAGGCTCTCGCAGCGAAAGGGCGCGGCCCCACAACGTGCGGGGCCGTCCTCATTCAGATTTCAGTCCGCTCGGCCAGTTCTAGTGCGTCCTCAATGTCGACGCCGAGATATCTGACTGTGTTCTCGATCTTGGTATGGCCAAGCAGGATCTGGATCGCTCGAAGATTGCCGGTGGCCTTGTAGATCATGGCAGCCTTCGTTCGCCGCAGGGAATGCGTACCGTAATCCTCCCGACGAAGCCCGATCGCCGTCACCCATTCATCGACCAGTCGGGCGTACTGCCGAGTGCTGAGATGATCAGCGTGGTCGGCGCGACTGGGAAAGGCATAGTCATCGACTCTTCCTCCCCTTCGTTGAAGCCAGGCAAGCAGACTAGCTCTGACCTCAGTCGTAATTTCGAACTGCACGGGTCGTCCAGTCTTCTGCTGGACGACCATCGCCCGAGTTCGAATGTCGTGGCCGGTGACGAGTGTCCCGATTTTCAGCTTTACCAGATCGCAGCCGCGGAGCTTGCTGTCGATGGCAAGATCAAAAAGCGCCCGATCTCGCATCCTTCCTTCACGGTCGAGGAAGAAGCGGACTGCCCAGATCTGGCGCTGCTTCAGGGGCTTCTTGATACCAACTTGTTTACCCGCGTTCCAAGCCGGTCGACCCAGTGCGCTAGGATCATATTGTGAGATACCCATTTCAGTTCTCCTATGGCCACCATTGGCCACAGGGAGAACGCGCACCTTACAATTAGATGACGGGGCCGGAAGCAGAATGGCTGCTTTTCTGCAGGCAGTCAGAGAAAGCGGGCCTTCAAATCGATGATGCGAGCTTGGAACGAAGGCTCCTCGGATGACGCTTACCCACTACCTTAACACGGAATACCGGTTTCCAAATACACACTGCACAATCCAGGGTGTACCGCTGGCCGCAACTAATCCCACGGCTCGGAGGACGCCAAGTAAGCACGCGAAGCCTGGGCACGCCACCTGCGGCAGGCCGCTGCGCACAGCGGCCTTGCGAAAACGGATGCCAGATGCCTTGATGACCTGTCGCGGCGTCATGGCCGCCGAGCACTTATCCATCGGCAGGGGAACGGCCATCATTGCTGAGCAATCAGTGATGTATTTCGCATGTAAGAGCGGCTATAGTCCGGACGTGTGAGCTCTCGTGAAACGATCGTTCACGTATTTAGAAAGCCTGTGCGTTTGCATCCGGAGCTTCGGCCGTGCTTTCGTATTCCTTCGGTCCGTATGTATTTGTGCCAGAGCGGCAGTCGCTGCTGCGTGATCACACGGCCGTTCGTGTCGGTAGCCGCGCACTCGAAATCCTGGCGGCGCTGATCGAGCGTCCCGGCGAAGTGGTTGGCAAGGCTGAGCTTATTTCGCGTGCCTGGCCGGATACCTTTGTCGAGCAAAGCAATCTCAAGGTGAATGTTGCAGCTCTTCGTCGGGCGCTGGGCGACGCTCCGGACGGCACGCAGTACATAGCGACGGTGAGCGGCCGTGGCTATCGTTTCGTATTTCCCGTAAGTGTTTCCGAGCAGAGCGCCGCCGCCGTCGCGGCGAAGTTTCAGGGTGGCCGCGCGAATAACCTTCCGATTTCGACAACCCGTCTGGTGGGAAGAGACCATGCCATTGATGCGATCCGGGCCGCCCTTGAGGCATCGCGCCACTTGACGATCGTTGGCCCGGGTGGCGTTGGCAAGACGAGGCTGGCTCTCGCAATCGCTGGTCGACTCACTGCAGCCTATGAGCATGGAGTATGGTTCGTTGATCTGGCGACGGTGAACGATGCGACGCTCGTACCGACGTCGATCGCAACGGCCTTGGGATTGAGGGTCCACTCGGCGAACATCAAGGCGGCGATCGCCGCCTTCGCGGCCGACCGCGAATTCATGCTTGTCCTTGACAATTGTGAACATGTTATCGAAGCGGTTGCCGCCTGTGTGGAAGCGTTGCTGGCTGCTGCAGCAAGGGTGCGGATTCTCGCCACAAGCCGCGAACCGCTACGGGTTCTCGGAGAACAGGTCTATCGCCTGCCGCCGCTGGAAACACCGCCCAAGGTGTCCAGACTGTCCGCGGCCGAGGCTTTGGCTTTCCCTGCAGTCGAGCTCTTCGTCGAGCGCGCAGCCGGAAGCCGCGGCGATTTCGTGCTTGAGGACGGAGACGCGCCGGTCGTGGCCGAGATCTGCCGCAGGCTCGACGGGCTGGCCCTAGCGATCGAACTTGCCGCGCCTCGACTAGATGCGTTCAGCACAAGCGAACTCCTGGGCTTTCTTGCCGATCAATCCCCTGTGTTGAGCGATAGGCGGTGCGGCGACACTCGCCATCACACCTTGGCTGCGACACTGGACTGGAGTTTTGGCCTGCTCGCCGAGCCCGAGCGAGTTCTGCTGCGACGCCTCTCGGTTTTTGCCAGCGCCTTCAGTGTCGAATCCGCTTGCGTCGTAGCGGTCGACAAGGGTCGTGCCCGATCCGAATGCATTCACGCCGTCGCCAACCTCGTTGCGAAATCCCTTGTCTCGATCGAGAGAGGAGAGTTTGGGACGCTGTACAGATTGCTCGACACAACCCGCAGATACGCGCAACAGAAACTGACTGAAAGCGGTGAAGGTGGGAGCCTGCGCCAACGCCACGCAGAACATCTCCTCGAACTCGCCAAACGCGCCGAGACCGAGTGGAAAATCCGGCCGACTGCCCACTGGCTCGCAGACTACGGGAGAAGGATGGATGATCTCCGCAGTGCTTTGGGCTGGGCGCTATCGGGGAGCGGCAACGCTGCCATTGCCGTCGCGCTCACTGTAGCCGCTCTCCCGTTCTGGGAGCATCTATCGCTCACAGAAGAATGCCGCGCGGGGGCGGAACTCACGCTCAGCAGTCGCTTCACAAAATTTCGTAGCCCGGTCGACGAAATGAAGCTGCAGTTTGCCTATGGCACGGCGCTGCTTCATACACGCGGACCCCTTCCGCAGGTCAAGGCGGCCTGGATCACAGCTCTCGGCTGCGCCGAGTCGCTCCACGACACGGATTACCGGCTCAGATGTCTTTGGGGATTGTGCGACTATTTCACCTGGACGGGCGACCATCACTCGGCCCTTGCGATGGCGGAAAAGATCAGAGTGCTGGCAACCGATCGCGGCGACCTCGACGCACGCATCAATGTCGATAGGCAAACAGGAACCGCTCTGCGCTACCTCGGCGAGCTCGCCGAGGCGCAGCGTCACCTCGAGCGCATGATCGCCCGATACATTCCTCCCGTGGCTCGCTCGGACATCGCGCGGTTTCAGTTGGATCCGCGATCGGCGGCGCGTGGCACCCTTGCGAACGTCATCTGGTTGCAGGGGCATCCCGACAAGGCGGTTGCCATGGCGCAGCGCCAACTGGACGAGGCGCGGGCGGCGCAGCATGCCCTCGCGCTCTGCAATGCCGTGGTCCACACGACCTGCCCCATCGCGCTGCTGACGGGAGACCTCGCCACCGCGGAGCGCCTGCTTCTCGGCATCGAAGCTCATGTCGCCGAACATGCGATGACAGTTTGGAGTGCCATGAGCCGCTGCCTTCGCGCGGAGTGGCTCCTGCAAAGCGGCGATGCGTCTGGACTGACAACGCTAAGGCGCGCGCTCGATGAGCTTCTCGCGGTGCATTTCCGCATGCGGTGCCCCTTCTATATCGGCATTTATGCGGCTGCTCTGGGGAAGCATGGAGACGTTGATGCAGGGAGAATCGCCATCGAGGAGGCGATCGCACTATCGGCATCAACCGGCGAGATTTGGTGCATGCCGGAACTGCTGCGCATAAAGGCGGACTTGTTGAGCAAGGAAGGCACCAGCCGGACGGCGGACGCCGCCGAAGCACTCTTTATGCAAGCGCTTGATCTTGCGCGACGGCAAGGGGCGCTGTCATGGGAACTGCGCGCCGCAACGGCTCTGGCCAAGCATTGGCATCGGATGGATCAAGGCGCAAAGGCGGTTGGAGTTCTGGCGCCAGTTTACCGACGTTTCAATGACGGGTTAGCCACCCGCGATGTTCTTAAGGCGCGCACGCTTCTCAATGTTTTGGGAGACGCCGGCAAGAGACGCGATGCCGTCTTCGATGCTACGAGCGGCAAGGTATCTAATCCTGGGCAGTAAGCGATCGCGTTCGACGATCCAGGATCAGCAACACTGGCGCGATCAGGGCAATGCCGGCAAAGATCGTGAAAGCCTCGAGGTAGCGGGCGCCTTCGGCGGCCGCGATGTGTAACGAAGCCGGTCCGAGACCCGCGCCAAACGTCAAAGCCATGTAATTGATGCCGAAGAGCTTGCCAAAGCTTCGCATTCCGAAGCGTTTCGCCAGCAGATAGCCGATCGCGTCGCCCTCCGCTCCGGTGGCGAGGCCGAAAAAGACGGCACTGACATAGACCGGGATCAGGCCCTCGGAATTCAACAGAATAAGATGGCCTACAACGGGCGACAGAAAGGCCAGGCTGGTCAATGGGACCGGGGGAAATCGATCAAGCAAGGCCCCGAATCCGAGACGCATGACAATGAAGGACAAACCCACAAAACTCATGACCAATGCCGCCGTTGCCGGATCGGCTCCGCGATCCGCCAGCACGACGGGAAGCGAGATCGACCCGGCCGCAGCAGCGAAGTAGTTGAGAAAAAATGCGCCCAGCATCAGCCAGAAGCTTGCTGTCTCCGCCGCCTGGGGAACAGTGCAGCCCTCGATCTCCGCGCGATCGACCTTCTGAACGACGGGTGGATCACGAATAACGAAAAGTGCGACCGGAAGCGTAATTGCCATCGCCGCCAGGCCGGCCGCGATGAAGGCAAAGCGCCAGCCCCACTCGCTTATCAGAAACGCAAGGATCGGAGGAACCGTCGCGATTCCAAGCCCGACGAAGGAAAGCATGACACCCAATGCTAGGCCGCGCCGGGCGGTGAACCATCCGACCACCACATAGGTATATGGCACACCGGTCTGTGCGGCGCCCAAGAGGCTTGCCACGACCACTGCCACGATAAAGGCGGTGAGGTTCTGCGACACGATCCCGATGCCAATCAGGCCGAGCGCCATCAACACGGATGAAAAGGTGAGCACCCGGCGCGGGCCGAAGCGATCCGTCAGGGCCCCCACCACCGGCGACATAAGGCCATTTACGATGGCTATCGGTGCGACGACCGCAGCAACAACGGTCCGGTCCCAGCGCGTGTCCTCCGTGATTGGCACAATGAAAACGCTGAAGCCGTAGATCAGCACGATGCCGATGCTCAGATACATCCCCGCGCCGGAACCCAGCACGATCGCAATCCGTCTCGTCCGCCCCGCCGTCGTGTCCATATCCTCTGCGAGCCCTTGTTGGCGCCGTTCCCCGGAGGCCGCAGTCCCCTCACAACAAGACACCGGATCGTCGGCATCGTGTTAACCGGATCACTGCTCGGTTCACTAAATTTCCCCGATATTAACCAGCCTAGCAAGCGCAGCTGCATTAGAATTTGCGCATTCACGAGCAACGGGAGGCAACGATGTCGCACGAGCAAGAGATCTCTATCCAACCGCAAGACCCGGATCGTCGCGCCGTGATCTGTGCTGCCGGAACCGTTGCCCTCGGTGGAATTGCCGCCGCTCTTGCAGGCCACGGAACAGCGTCCGCCCAGGATACGCCGGTCACAACCCGCGATCCGGGTTCGCTGGGTGCCCGGCTCCAGGGCGTTCAGCATTTCGGCCTCACTGTGCAGAACATGGAACGCGCGTACGAATTCTACACTGCAGTGCTCGGTGGCACAGAAGTCTTCCGCCACGGCGACTTCCAAGGCGACGCCGTCCAGAACACGCTGCTTGCAGATCAGGAAATCCTTGCCAATGAACTCGGTGTCAATCCCCGGACGATCGGCGTTCCGGATCTGAGGGGCGGCGCCCAACGCCTCGACGTCCGGTTCATCCAGTTCGATAACGTCGTGATCGAACTGCTTCAATATCGCGATGCCGACCAGCCGATGGGCGGCCCCAAGGCTTTCGCCGAGCCGCTGGAGCACATGAGTCCGGCTTTTCCGCGCATGATGCACATCTGCTTCTACGTTCGCGACGATGTCGACTTCAACCAGTTCATCGCCGATCTCGAAGCAGAATCCGCCAAGCGGGGCATGACACAGGTACGGGCAAACCGCATCATTCGCGTTTCGACGGAGGAGGAACGAAAGGCGACCCCCCTCAGCGCCAACACCAACAAGGTTACGGTTGCGCCCTCGGACGGCTGGGAGTTGATCTACTGCAAGGGCCCGGAGGGCGAACAGCTCGAATTCGTCAAGGCGCTCGGCCCGGTGAAAAAGCGGTTCGCGGATGCTCTGGCTGCGCATTTGCAACTTGCCAGCGCCAATTGAAGGCAACCTGCAAGCACCGCCGGATTTGCCTGCGGGCAGCCGGCTGCGGCTGCCCCCATCTCACCACGCAAGACGGAGAAGGAGAGACGACATGATGACAACGCTTAGGCTACAGACGTCAGCCATCCTGCTTGCAGGTTCGATATTCAATGCCGGCGGTGCTATGGCACAGGAAGGCCCGGGCCAAGGCTACGCTAAGATCGACAACGGAGCCTATTCAGTCGTTGCCGAGGTTCGCGCCAAGCCGGGCAAAGAGGCTGAACTGCGTGCCATTACGCTGCCACTCATCGAGCTCGTCCGCGGCGATCCAGCCAATCTTGTCTATTTTCTCCAGGAGAACCGCGAGACCCCCGGGCACTTCATTTTCTACGAGATCTTCGCCAACGAAGCCGACTTCGAAGCTCACAACGCTATGCCCTATGTGCAGGAATGGTTTGCCAAGCTTCCGGATCTCGCCGATGGCGGAGTGAAAGTGATGCGAATGGAAATCCTTGCGCCGACCGGCAAGTAGGTCATGCCACCATGGTTGCATGGGGCTTGCGAAGGCCGCATTGCGGCTTCCAACATCGAATCTGACCACGTTTCCAAGGCTGTACCATCAAATCGGAAAGGAGTTGCGACATGAGACTTCAGGGCAAAGTTGCATTGGTTACAGGTGCCGCAGGCGGCATCGGTTTCGCCGTCGCGGAACTGTTCGATCGCGAGGGTGCCATCGTCGTCGCCACAGACGTCAAGCCGCCCGAAAAGCCGTATCCTGGGGCTATCGAAGCGATGACGCATGATGTTACCAGCGAAGAGCAATGGGCAACGATCGTTGCCGCGATCGTCAAGAAGCATGGGCGTCTTGACGTGCTGATAAACAATGCGGGGATTATCGCCTACGAGCCTTTGGACAAGCTGGAGATGAAGGAGTGGCTGAAGATGATCGCCGTCGACCAGACCGGAGTCTTCCTCGGCATGCGGGAGGCAGTTCGCGTCATGCGCAAGCACCAGACCGGCTCGATCGTCAACATCTCGTCGATATGGGGCAGTGCGGCCGTTTCCGGTGCGCATTCCTACCACGCCGCAAAAGGCGCTGTCCGCAACATGTCCAAGAACGCGGCCATGACGTACGTATCCGACGGAATCCGGGTCAACTCCGTGCATCCGGGCTTCATCCATACGCCGCTGACGGACGCGCAGGCACCCGACCTGAACGACGTTGTCATCGCGGCGACGCCCATGAAACGCGGCGGCAAGGCGATCGAGATCGCCTATGGCTGCCTTTTCCTTGCCTCCGACGAGGCCAGCTACATCACCGGCACCGAATTGAACATCGACGGTGGCTATCTCGCCCAGTAGCGCTGGCGACGGGTGCAAGGCATAATCGGATCGGGCTTGTGTATCGTCGCGCAGCGTTCGGCGCGACCGACAACATCGGGATCCCTGGACGCCTACCGATCTCGGGTTTGCCCATTATCTTTTGCCATGGACCTCGGTACTGAATCCGCGGTCAGGATCAAAAACCAGCAAAGGATCGAAACGATGACTCTCAAAGATATATTACCAAGTGAGCTCGGATTCGGCGCGGCTCCGCTGGGCAACATGTTCCGCAACATTCCGGAACCGGAAGCGCTCGCGACCGTAGAAGCAGCCTGGAATGACGGTATCCGATATTTCGACAATGCACCCTTTTATGGGGCTGGCCTGGCGGAACTGCGCATGGGTGAAGTGCTTGCCGGAAAACCCCGCGATGAGTTCGCCATCAGCACCAAGGTCGGCCGAATAATCCTTGACGAGATCGAGGATGTCACCGCGCGTGATCTTGGCGAGAAGGGAGACGTCTTCAAGTACGGCCGTCCCAATAGGATCGTCAACGACTATTCGGCAGACGCGACGCTGCGTTCGATCGAGGACAGCCTCAAGCGGCTGAAGACCGATCGTATCGAGATCGCCTTCGTCCACGACGTCGCCCAGGATTTCTACGGTGACGAATGGCTCGACGTCTTTGAAACCGCCAGAAAGGGGGCTTTCAAGGCGCTCGATCGGCTGCGCGACGAAGGCGTGATCAAGGCCTGGGGTCTCGGCGTCAATCGCGTCGAGCCGATCGAATTGCTGTTGGCGCTTGAGGAGCCGCGACCCAACGGATTCCTGCTTGCAGGTCGATACACCCTACTTGATCACGACCGCGCGCTGCAGCGGGTAATCCCCACCGTTGCAGAACGCGGTTTGGGCATAGTCGTCGGCGGCCCATACAGCTCCGGCGCGTTGGTCGGCGGTCCGAACTTCGAGTATGCGCCGGCAACGCCGGCAATCCTCGACAAAGTTGCGCGGATCAAGGCAATCGCAGAACGCCATGGGGTCAGCATGAAGGCGGCTGGCCTGCAGTTTTCGCTCGCCAACCCGGCAGTGACTGCCGTTATCCCCGGAGCGAGCCAGCCGAGCCGACTTGCTGAGGACCGTGCCGCGCTCGAGGAACGCGTGCCTGCCGACTTCTGGCGTGGACTGCGCGAGGCTGGATTAGTCAATCCTGGGGCTCCGTTGCCGATCGACGACTGAACAAAGCCGTTCCATCGAATGCCTCGCTCGTGCGGGCGGGCCCCTGGTGCGCCGGATTGCCGCCAGAAACGCGTCATACGCGGCACCGCGAAGCCGAGTTTCGGAGGATTGCTCGATCATCGCTCAACAAGCGACACCAGTTTTCCCGAGACTTAACTTCAATTAACAGTGTTGTTCGCCCCCATGACATTAAGCTCTGACAGGAAGTGCGCTGGTGATGTCATGTCTGGATGGCGCCCGCTTGGCAATGTGATCTTGGATGATGATTGAGCTTTGCGGGTCGGGTGCAGTCATGTCTCCGGCCTGTCTGTGCGGTACGATACGACCGCCGGCCCCGATGTTGTCCGCTTGAGCCGATCCCTATCAGGTTATCGCGCTGTTATGCGCAAGACATCACCTCGGGTTCTTCGGTTCGTGCGGTCCATTCCGCTGTCGCTGTCACATCATATCATCGTCACTCCGCCAACTGTTTTGTAGCTGGGCGGGATCAGCCGGGCGTCATGGCCAGCTTGCAACAGCATTCGCGCCCAGTGATGGGCAGTCGCGCAGGCTTCCATGCCGATCAGGCAAGGGGCAAGCTGCTCGAAGAAGGGTTGCATCTGGCTGCGCCGCAACGACTTGCGCAGCACGACATGCCCATCCGCGTCGACCCCGTGAACCTGGAAAACATTCTTTGCGACATCAAGGCCGATCGTCGTAATCTCTCCCATGGTGGGTGGCTTCTCTCAAGGTTTGCAACAACCTATTCTGGCACACTCGATGCCGTCGGAGGGCGCCATCCACCACATCAGGTTAAATCCGCCAGAGAGCACGTTTGCGAGATGCCTGAATCAGGCTGCTGCGCCGGTAACGGCCTTCCAATGCGCAATCGCCCTGAGGCGATGCAGATGGAGGGCCATGGCTGAGTGTTTCGAGTGAGGCGGAACGAAGAGATTTCGGACCGCCGAAAAGACGGACAGGAATCTTTGCAACCCGCCCGGCGACCGAAATCCCTGCATGGCCCGCTCTCGTTTTCGCAAAGGCAGATGCGAGTTCACGGCGCGATTGTTCAGGCCCTTATGCGATCGATGCTCGACTGTCGGCATGACCTGACGTCGTGCCGCACCATAGGAGCGAAGCTTGTCAGTGACGATGCGCTTTGGAAGGCATCCCTGCTTTTTCATCAACCGGACCAAGAGACGCTTGGCAGCCTTGGTGTTACGTCGGCTCTGGACGATCTCGTCGAGCACGTAGCCGTCCTGATCGACCGCGCGCCACAGCCAGTGCTTTCTCCCGCCAATCGTCACGACCACTTCGTCGAGATGCCATGGGGTTCTACACGCGAATATTCGCTCACCGCCCTTCATAGGCATTCGCTTGGGCTAAAGGGAAGGCCGGTTTCGGAAGATCCGTCCTCGATGAGGAGTGACCGAAATGGAGGCGCGTTTCGGTCGTGCCGCTAATGCCAAATCGGTCGGCATGTCTGGGGCCCACAGCCGGCCGTACGCTGCTTGGAGGCGCAACACGAAAACTGGACACATAGCCGCCTGATGCCAAGGTCGGAAATTGGCACCAAAAACGACCTTTAGCTCCGGTGCTCTCGACGCCGGTAGGGGTGGAATGCGGAAATTCGCAGCGAAGATGCTGGATGGCTGCTTTGCGCCAACAGACGGACCGGTCGAATAAATTCCTCGGTCTGATCGCAGTCTCTGCGGTTCCACTTGGCTTACAAGCCGGGGATGCGCCGTCAAGTAAGTTCGGTCGCATATTGCGCTCATACATTGACTGAACTGAGTCGATGCAAGACGCCCCAGCACGGGCGCCCCGGGTCGTCCTCGCTACAAAGGTCGGCCTTCCTCACTTTGTGGTGATGATTGTTGTTGAGCGGCAGCATTCGTGCTCTACGGAGCTTAAGCCTATGCTGCGATACACCGCACGTTTGATCTTCTTCTCCAGGCGGTTGATCTGACCTTTTTCCTCGCCCTTGCCCCGGGTAATTCGGGGGCGCCGATGTCAAATGCAACACCCATGGTGCCGCCGGCCCTATCTGACCTCTACTGCCTCCAGCACCCAGGCCGTTCGCTCGGCCAGTTCGGGAACCTTGGCCAGATAGGCCTGATAATGGGGCGTCATTCGATGCGCCTCGACTGCGGCGGCGTCCAGGTAGAGCTCATCGAGTACGTAGCGCTCGCTATGTGCCCGGTCGCGCCAGACATCCCAGCGCAAATTTCCGGGTTCGGCCCGGCAAAGCGGTGCCATGCCAATGAGCAATGCTCTTAGCTCGGCGGTCTTCCCGAGATGAGCAGTCAGGATGGCAGTAATCTTGGTCGGCGATTTCGTCATACGGACGACTCCTGATGGAATGCAGGGGGCTGACACAATAGGACGAGCGATGCTGCGGTCAGAATAACGCGATAGGTGGCACGCCAGCACGTTTCCATGCCGCGTATTCCATCAAATCACCCCGAAACCGCCACACGGTTGAGGGCCTCGACCAGTTTCGCTGCAAGGGGATGATCCGATCGCGGGTTCTGGCCGGTGATTAGCTCGCGGTCCTCTATAACATGGGGGGAGAAGTCGACCGGATTCGTCGTGACCTCGCCACCGGCCATACCCAATGCATCGGGCATCGCGAAATAGAGCTTGCCGTGAAGGACCTGCTCCTCGATTGGTTTCTCCTCGCTCCCAGAGAAGACCGTCATCTTGTAGCCCGCATACTGCCAACCCTTGGCGAGTTCAGATGCCTCGGAGGAGTCGCCGGCAATCAATGCAGCCCGATACTCCTTTGCGCGCGGCAATGCGGCGAGAGAGGCTATGGGGCCGTGGCAGAGGAAGGCCGTCGGCTTCTGGCGAGAGTGAAAGTGGCGCAAGATCTCCCCGAGGTTGGCGTCCTGCATAAGATCGACCACCGGGGCTTGCCCCCCTGGCACGAAGATGCCTGAATAGTCATCGAGAGCGCCTTCTAATACCGATCGTAACGTCCTAACGTCGTTCATTCCCGGATGGTCGTCGAAGAAGGCGCGTCCGCGTCTATAGGCCTCTTCGTTGTCGTCGAAATGCTGCGCCACGTCGGACACGGGGTCTATGTAGGGTTTTGTGCCGTTGGGAGTGGCCAACACGATCTCGTATCCCGCGTCAACAAGCGCCATGGCTGGCACCACCGTTTCGTTGAGGTATTGTCCGGTTGGACCGGTTCCGCCGCCCTGAATTTCAATCCGGGTAGCGTTTGACCCCACGACAAGAACTTTTCCCTTGCTCATAGTCTGCTCCTCACGTGATGAAGTGAATTGGGACGGCGCAGTCCTGTCAAACTACGATATCGGACACTACGAAGAGTTACTCCCAGCGGAGAGGGACGCGCCGGTCCTGCTCCGTCTATTGGGCCGCTTTCACAATGATCTCCGCAACGTCTTCGGGATGTGACAGCATTGCGACATGGCCGGACGGCACTTCGACCATCTTTGCGTTCGCGGTCTTCACCTGGTCCCTCTGCAAAGCGGGGGAAATGATCCGATCGTCCGACGCCACAACCATGAAGGATGGTTTGTCGCGCCAGGCGGGATGTTTGACGGGCGCGGTGGTGGCGCGCACGTGGAACCGACCTTGCACGACCGCAACAAGCTCCTTTTCCTCGGGGGACAGGCCTGCCGCGAAGTACTTCGAAATGCCATCGTCGGTAATTTTGAGGTACCCGTCCTCATCCTTGACGTACGTCGTGCGGCTTTCCTGATCCGGATACTTGGAAGCAACATCGACCAGCGATTGCCCAGCATCAGGAGCGTAGGCAGCCACATAGACCAATGATTTGACCTTCGGGTCACCACCCGCTTCCGTGATGACGACGCCGCCCCACGAATGACCGACGAGCACGACGGGGCCTTCGGCATCGCGGATCGCGCGCTTGGTGAATGCCACGTCGCCCTCAAGGGACTCCAACGGATTCTGGACGGCGATCACTTTCAACCCTGCATCCTGCAAGAGTGGAATGACCTTCTGCCAAGATGATCCGTCAGCGAACGCGCCGTGAACAAGTACCACGGTCCTAGCTTGGGGATCGGCTGCAATTGCGAAAGAGCAGGAGGATGCGAGAGCAACCACGACGGAACAGAAAGCTGGAAGGATTCGGGACATGCTTTGCCCTCCGATGAACGATCCCCGTATATTCATCCGGCTAAGCCTCCCAAGCACGTTAATTGTCGCTAAATTCCGCGATTGTGGCGTGGTCGGCGACTTTACATCCAAGTGCTATCCGGTTTTCTGTCCAGAGCCATTCGTCCCGGAAACGCCGGTCTATGGAACGTCGGAAAGATTCCTCGGGCAATACTCGCCAGTCCATTGCCCACTGCGGATTGGGGACAGCCCTTCAGCGCCTCGACCTTCGCAGTTGTGAGCAGGCTCAAAGCACCGGGATCTGCATCGACAGGCCGCGTTCCGAGGCGAAGGCCGTGATAGGATGAGACGCTTGAGGAGACGGAACTGCGTGCGGAGACTGCCGTTTTCCGACAAGCGGACGCTCTTCCAAGGCAACGAGTTTGAGCGCCGCATAGGTCTTGGCGATGCCCGACAGTTTGAGTTGCGCCGGCCCTGTTCCCGGTGCAAGGGAAAGGAGGGACTTGTCGATCAGATTGCCGATCGAGCCAGCAATATCCTTTTGCCCCAATTCTTCGCCTTCCATCAAAGCTACGGCGGCGTTCAACGAGAATTCGCCAGAAAATACGGACAGCCCCCTGAATACCCGTTGGTCCACATCGGACAGAAGCGCATAACTCCAATCCATCATCGCTTCCGCTGTCTGGTGCCGCGGGGCGGCGCGCCGGGCACCGCTCCATCTCAGGGCGAGTTGGTTGTCCAACATTTCCGCGACCCGCTCGAGGCCATATCGTCCCATGCGAGTGGCCACCAGTTCAATCGCAAGCGGATTACCGTCCAATCTGGTGCAGATGGCCGCGATTGTCGCTGCCTGTCCGTCGACGAATGGTTCCAGATAGCCGCTATCCACTGCACGCTCAATGAAAAGCTGGATCGCGGGCCAAAGCAAAGCCTGCTCCACGGTTAAGTGCCCTGTATGCGGAGGAACGCCAAGCGGCCGGAGAAGGAATACGGCCTCGCCTGGCAGGCGGAGGGCTTCTCGACTTGTGGCGAGAATATGCGCCTTGGTCGTCCGCTCAAGCAGCGAAGCGACGATATCAGCGGCAATGTCGACAACATGCTCGCAATTGTCGAGGATCACGAGGGCATGCCGTGAGGACAGTTGGCTGATGACGTCATCGACTACATCACTTCCTGAAATGGCGATGTCCAGAGCCGAGGCAATCGCTCTTAATACAGCCGCTTCATCATCGACGGTGCTGAGGTCGACAAAACGCACTTGATCAAACATGTGGAGGCGGTGGGCCACTAAAACGGCAAGGGTCGTTTTCCCAATACCTCCAGCGCCTACAATGGTGACGAGCCGGCGTTCAGACACCATCTGCGAAAGCTTGGATATGTTCTCGTCCCTACCAATGGGGTGGCCCAAGCGAGGCGGGAATGTCCTTGCTATGCAAGGATTCGTGCAGAATAACTGATCGTTGCCCAAGGATTCATTTGGGGCCCGCGTCGGCTCCTGCGGCTCGTTCCAGATGACTGGGGCGACGAAGCTATAGCCGCGACCCGCTACGCTGACGATGTAGCGATCACCATTCTCTCCACAGCCGATCTCTCGTCTCAGGTGTGTCATCTGCACTCTGATATTGGAGGCTTCGACATGGAGGCCAGGCCACGCGAACGCCATGAGTTCCGCGTGCGAGAGGACCTGTCCATTGTTCTGGACGAGCGCAACAAGGATGTCGAAGGCGCGGCTTCCAATAGGAATCACATCGGCTCCTCGCAGGAGAACCCTGGCTGTCGGGTCGAGGCGATATGGTCCAAAGCTCCAGCAGCTATCTTTCTCCTGATATCTCATTTCAATTGCCCTTAATGGCAAGCCCTCGTTGGAGCAGTGAAATGCACATCTGTTCATCGTTGATATTACAGGAGCCGGCTGCCAACGGAGGGTAAAATCCGGTAAATAATGCGGCGGCTTCTTTCCCCACGCGGCACGATCCTTGTTCTGGCGGCCGAGATTTCACAGACTTTGACTATAATTTACGCGCTGTGCACGCCCTCCAGGCGTAAGTATCAATCATGCAATTGTATGCGGCGATTAGTGGTTGATCGGTACGAGCGGACCGCTGGGCCTTCGAACCCGGCTTGGACGTGCGTCACGCGCTTCTGGATATTGTGGGCCAAGGACATGGAGTAAAGCGAATGTCCACAGCAGCTCTTTTCCAACCCATCAAGATCAGGGGCTTAAACCTCGTCAATCGCATCGTGATCGCCCCAATGTGCCAGTATTCTGCCGAGGAAGGCTGTATGAATGATTGGCATCTCATTCATCTCGGGAAGCTCGCTTTGTCGGGCGCGGCATTGCTGACCATCGAGGCGACCGCGGTTCTGCCGGAAGGCCGTATAACCTACGCCGACCTCGGCTTGTGGAACGAGCGATGCTATGCGGCGATGGGACTTGTTCTGGAGAGCATACGTCGCTGGACGGACATCCCAATCGGGATACAGCTCAGCCATGCCGGCCGGAAGGCATCGACGGAAGTTCCCTGGAAAGGTGGAGGACAGATTTCGCCGACTGAAGCACTGGGCTGGCAGACCGTTGCTCCCTCGGAACTTAGGGACAGTAAAGGGATGTTCCCTCCGGACTCCTTGGACAAGGAGGGTTTGAAGCGTGTCCGTGAAGCATTCGCGGCCGCGGCAAGACGCGCCGCCAAGCTCGGCCTGGATCTGGTGCAGGTCCATGCCGCTCACGGATATCTCCTCCACCAGTTCCTCTCTCCGTTGAGCAATCGCCGTGGCGATGATTACGGCGGGTCCCTGGCAAATCGAATGCGTTTTCCCCTCGAAGTCTTCGATGCCGTCCGCTCGGAGGTGCCCGCCGAGATGCCGGTGTCGGTCAGAGTGTCCGCCACGGACTGGGTTGATGGAGGCTGGGACCTGGAGCAGACACTTCATTTCGCTGCAGAGCTGCAGCGTCGCGGTTGCGACGCCATACACGTATCCAGCGGCGGCTTGCATCCCGGTCAGCGCATCCCGGTCGGACCAGGATATCAGGTCCCGTTGGCCCGCAGAGTCAAGAAGGAGGTCAAGATACCGGTCGTCGCTGTTGGACTTATCACAGGCTTCGATCAGGCCGAAGCGATCGTCGGAACGGGCGACGCAGATATGGTGGCGCTCGGCAGGACAATCATATTCGACCCGAACTGGCCATGGCATGCCGCAGCGGAGCTCGGCGGCAAGGTGCGCGTTCCTGTGCAATATCTGCGCTCCCAACCCAGCCGTTTCGGAAACCTGTTCGCGAATGAGTAATCTACGCTGATCATCCAAGCTTCGCGTTCTTGTGGGCAATGTTTGTCGGCAGGCTGTTGCTGTGGCATACTAAGCGACAACCGGGGCACGTCCTTCCAATGTTGGCGTCGACGGCAGGCACCCTGACTGATCACCTGAAATTGCCGCAACGTCCAGCGCGATTGAGCTGGATGATGTTGTGAGCCCACCACTCGCGACGGGGAGCAATGGCATCGACGGAGCCGGACAACCTAGTTGCATTTGGTCCCTTTCGCCTTCTCAGCGAGCATCGTCGTTTGTTCTGCGGGGCCGAAGAGGTTCAGCTTGGCGGCCGGGCAATGGAGATGCTCGTGACCATGGCCCGGAAAAAGGGCGAGGTGATACCGAAGGAAGATCTATACAACGCCGCCTGGCCAGGACTCTTTGTCCATGAAGACAATCTGAAGGTAACGATCGCCTCTCTCAGGCGGGCACTGAGGGAATATTCTCCGGGCGGAGATTATATCAGAACGTTGGTGGGTCGCGGTTATTGGCTGAGCGATCAGGTCGATGTCGGCGACACACAGCGCATCGCGGATCTGCCCATTGTGGCAAATACACGCTTTCCGGAATTGGGCACGGTTATCGGGCGGGATGCCGAAATTGCCGAATTGCGACGGAGGATTGCCGGGAATCGTCTTACTACGGTAGTGGGTCCCGGCGGCATCGGAAAGACAACAGTTGCAGTCGCCACGGTCCAACTCCTTGAAGACGAAGAGGGTGGGCTTGTCACCTTCATCGATCTCGCTCGGGCTGCCGGCGAGGAATTCGTCATCCCTTCGATCGCCGCGGCCCTCGGCATCAGTCCAGGTAGCCAGGACCGCCTCGAGGCGATCTCTTCAATCCTCGCCCGAAGGAAGACGCTGCTTCTGCTGGACACGTGCGAGCATGTGCTCAATGCGGTTGCGCATCTATGCGATGTCATCCTCGCGAACACCACGGAAGTCAGGATCCTGGCGACGAGCCGCCAGGTTCTTCGCGCGAAGCGGGAGGAGGTTCTCTGGCTTGCTCCCCTCGAAGTTCCGCCGCCCGGCCGCACCTACACAGCGGAACAAGTCCTTCACTATTCCGCGCCCCAACTCCTTATCGAACGAGCGTCCGAGAAGGGGAAATACACCATCGAGGACGGGGATGCCTCTGCAGTCGCCGAGATCTGCAAACGGCTCGACGGGTTGCCTCTCGCGATCGAATTGATTTCGTCCCGGCTCATGGGCCTGAGTGCTTCGGAAGTGCTTGAGGAGCTTGGTGACCAGTTCAACACGCTGGCTGACCGGGACCAGAAGGGACCGCTTCGTCAACAGACCCTGACGACGACCCTGCAATGGAGCTACGAACTGCTTACAAAGAGCGAGGCGGCCGTCTTGCGCGCCATCTCTATCTTCATTGGAACGTTCGACATGGATGCCGTTGTCGGCGTCATTGCCCACCATGGCCTGGATCCGACTGACGCTTTTGATGCCGTCGCTGGGCTGCGGGCCAAGTCGATGGTGAGCGTCGAACAGATAGCCGGCGGGATGCGATACCGCCTTCTCGATGGTACGCGTGCATTCGCAGGTAATCTGCTGGAAACATCAGGTGAAATGCCTGCCGTGTCGGAGGCTCATGCGCGCCTCATGCTGGGAACCTTGGCCCGAGCGAACGCCGATCAGTCAAGACTTCCAGCGCGACAATGGTATGCAGCCTACGCCAGTCATTCGGACGATTTGCGTCGAGCCATTGGCTGGGCGCTCTTTCGTCACGGTAACCCGCTCCTCGGCATGCAACTGGTCGCATCCGGCATACCACTATGGCATGAGTTGTCGTTGAGCGAAGAGGCACGCAGGAACTGCGAGCAGGCGCTCGTCGAGTTTAATCGCACTAGATGCGATGACACAGCCCTGAGGCTGAAGCTGCTCGTAGGGCTGGCCGCTGTGAGTAGCTACATATCCGCCGATGCGGAAAGAGCAATCGAGACTTTTGAAGCTGCCATCCAGCTTTCGCGCCAAATCGGGGATACAAACGCCGAATGCTTGGCACTAGGTGCCTTGGCGAGGTACCGGCTACTTCCGGGGCAACAAACGGCAGCTCAGAACACCCTCGAAGACTTGAAGCGGGTCGCCACGAGATCGAACAATCGTTCGGCGCTGCGGGAGTATGAGCAGCTCTTTACGGAGATTGAGATCATTCGCTGCGAGTATCCGGCCGCGATCGCAAGGGTGGAAAAGCTGAGCCAAGAATTGGCGAGCGGTCCTGAAGGCACCGCTTCTCGATTTGACCTCGATCCGAGGATCAGGACGGAAACGATTCTGGGCGCGCTTGAGTGGCTTGGCTCTCGTAGTCCCGGAACGGGTCTGAACAGGATTCGCGTTTCCGCGAACGAGGCATTGGAAGCCCGTCATGGATGGACGCTCATATATTGCTATACGCACGGAGTACTTTTCGTTCTGAGTGAATGTGAGGAGTTCGACCTCGGCAAGCATTACGCCGGGCAATTGAAGGATACGATCTATCGCCACGGAATGCCGGCATGGTTTCCGGTGGCAAACTGTTATGCCGAAGCGCTCGAGGTGCTTTCCGGCTCCAGCCGAGATCCAGATGGACTTATGTCGGCGTTTGACGAACTTCGCACCGGCGTTCGCCAGATTGGACGTCACGTCTACTATGCGCTGCTGATCAAGGCCCTTTATTCGATCGGACACGCGGCGGAAGCCGTGCGCATACTCGACTATCTGTTCCAGATCGGACCGCAACGGTCGATGGTGCCTGAGTTGCTGCGGCTCAGGGCCGTAAACGAAAGATTGTTGGGGCACGACGAGGAAGCGGCTTCCACCTTGCGGCGATCCTTGCAAGCCGCTGAGGAAAATGGCGCCTGGGCCTGGCGGCTCCGTTGCGCAGCGGATTTGGCCCTTCTGCTCAAGGATCGGTTGCGAATCGAGGACGCCAAGAGCGTACTTGAGCCGCTATATGGACAGTTCAAAGATGGTTTCGATACTCCTGACTTGCAAAGAGCTCGCAACCTCCTGGTGGAGCTCCAGGATATTAGGCGCATTCCGAGCGCATAGCGAGTGGGCCGGCGCTTCCTGAAGCGTTAACTGATCGGCCCGGGGGTTTCGCGGCCGGCCGGGTTGCTTGCCAGCCAACTATGGATCGCATGCACCACGACCGATCCTTCGCCGACACTTGAGGCAACGCGCTTGACTGAGTGAGCTCGGACGTCGCCGACCGCGAATATCCCTGGGGCGCTGGACGCGTAGGGCGAACCGTTCGGTGCGCCGTCGTGGTCGTAGCCGGTCAGGATGAAGCCCCGATCATCGAGCTCGACGCAACCGTTGAGCCAGTCAGTGTTCGGAACAGCCCCGATCATGAGAAAGAGGTTCGATATCGCATGTTCGAATTCATCCTCACCGCGTTGCCGCCATTTCACCGATGAAAGGTAGTTCTCGCCGACAAGCGAGGTGATTTCGCTGCGGGCATGCAGGGTGATCCGCGGGGACTGCACGATGCGGCCGACCAGATAGTCTGACATGGTCGCCGAAAGACCATCGGCCCGGACGAGAAGATGGACGCGCCGGGCTCGCGAGGACAGGAAGACCGCCGCTTGCCCAGCGGAGTTTCCGCCCCCCACCACCGCGACGTCGGCACCTTCACAAAGCTGCGCCTCGATCGAAGTGGCTGCATAGTGAATTCCCTTGCCTTCGAAATGCTCGGCTTCGGCTATGTCCAGTCTTCGATACCGTGCGCCGGTCGCAACGACGACGGATCGGCCGAGCACCACATCGCCGCCTTCCAGATGCACCGCAAATGGATAGCAGGTGCACTCCAGGCGCCCGGCAGCATCGGCGACGGCAAACCGTGCGCCGAACCTCTGTGCCTGTATCTGTGCCCGCCGGGCAAGATCCTGGCCCGAGATACCCATCGGAAATCCAAGGTAGTTCTCGATCCGTGAACTCGTGCTTGCTTGGCCGCCTGGTCCGACGGCTTCGACTACCAGCGTGTCCAGGCCCTCGGATGCGGCATAGACCGCGGCGGCGAGGCCGGACGGCCCCGCGCCGACGACAACCACATCGTATACATGCGCAGGATCCAGCCGCTCCGTGATGCCGAGCGCCTCGGCAAGGTCGCGATTGGCAGGCCGGCTAAGAACCCTGACCCCGTTGAGGACAACGATCGGCAGGCTGCCGGCGTCGGCATGGAAGGTCTCCATCGCGACGCGCGCGTCATCGTCGAAATCGGTGTCGAGGCAGCGATAGGGATAGCCGTTCCTCTCCAGAAACGTCTGGATGCGGACCGTGTCACCGGCGCGGCAGCTTCCCACCACGACGGTACCGCCCTCGGCATATTCGAGCAGCCTGGCACGCCTGAGAATAAACGAGCGCAGGATGATTTCGCCAATATCCGGTTCGGCACTGACCAATTTCAGTAGCGCGGAGCGGGAAAGTCGCATGACGGAAGTGGGAACGACAGCTTTCCCGCAGACAATGACTGCACGCCCACTCAGGTGATGTAGTTCCCCTGTGAACTGGTTCTCGCGGTGCGTGGCGATAAGCGCATGCCCGCCATGCCCGTCGCTCTCGAACACATCGACGGATCCGCTGAGAATGACAAAGAAGTCTACCTCGCGATCGCCCACCTCGTACAGGTACGCGCCGCCATCGAATCGATCCTTCCGTCCGAACGGGGCGATGCGCGCCACCATATCGGGAGTGAAACGAGGAAATGCCTCGCCGGGGATTTCACGCAGTTCAACGGAAGTCGGGCTGCTAAGCGTGCTGAAGTCGCCTCTATCGGCCATTGAAGTAACCTCGATCTGTCCCGCGCTGCGGCGCGCAGGAAAAGAGTGTAGCCGGGTCGGCTCGCGGTAGCGTGTTAAGCAGCGCTTATAATCGCGAATTTCCGGGAACAGCGATACGCCTCTGGGCATCTGCACACACGACAAAATGACGGCCTTGGTTGGACGAGTAAGTCCGATGATATGCCAGATTTCTCGCGCTTTGACGGCCTTTAGCGCGCGTCACCAAGACCAGATGGTAGCCTGCATCCAATTCAAACGGCAAAACAACATCGTGCGGCGCTCCGCCTGTTCAGTAGGCACGAAGGATCGCCCGGACGATGCGCCTCCATCGAGTTTCGAGGATCCAAGATGACCAGGCTTATCGCTACACTCACTCTGGACGACGCCAAACTGATGCTGTCAGCGGCAGAAGCAAAGGCTGCGGAGTTTGGCATCGCCTACAATGTTGCCGTGGTCGATGCCGGAGGACACCTTATCGCCTTCGTCCGGCAGGACGACGCGCTGATCGGCAGCATCGACCTGGCTATCAAGAAGGCAGTCACCGCCCGGCTCTTCGACAAGAAGACCGACTATCTGGCAACGCTGGCCCAGCCCGGCATGCCACTTTTCGGCATCGACCAGAGCAATGGCGGCAACGTCATCATCTTCGGAGGCGGGCTCCCCGTCGCCCAAGCGGGGCGATTGATCGGTGCCGTTGGGGCCAGCGCCGGGTCGGTGGAGCAGGACATAGCAGTGGCTCAGGCCGCTGTGTCCGCGATGGCGCAATTCTAGCAGGTAAGCGGAGCGATATTTCAGAGAGGAGCAAAGAAGATGACGACCAATATCGAAGGAAAAGTCATTTTGATCACCGGAGGCGGCACCGGCCTCGGCGCGGAAACTGCCCAGATGCTTGCGTCGAAAGGAGCAAAAATTGCGGTCGCCGCGCGTCGGCGCGGCAAACTCGACGAAGTCGCGTCCAGCATTTCCAACTCCGGCGGGAAGGCAAAAGGCTATGAGCTGGATGTGGCCAACAAGGACCAGTTCAAATCGGTCGTGGATGCTGTGGCATCCGATTTCGGAAGACTGGACGTCCTGATCAACAATGCCGGGCTGATGCCGATCCGCCCGATGGTGGAAGTGAACACCGACGAATGGGACGCGATGATCGACGTCAACCTGAGGGGTACACTGTACGGTATCGCCGCAGTCCTGCCGATGTTCATCAGACAGGAAGCGGGCCACATCATCAACATCAGCTCCGTCGCGGGCGTCAAGGTCTTCGCACCGGGCGGCACGGTCTACTCCGGTACCAAGTTCGCCGTCAGGGCGATCTCAGAAGGGCTGCGCCAGGAGGTCGGAAGCAAGATCAGAGTGACTTCGATCGAACCGGGCGCCGTCGAGAGCGATCTCAAGCACACGACCAGCGGTACATCGCAGGGCGCGGTCATGGAATTCTACAAGTCAGCGATCCCCGCCAGTTCCGTTGCCAGGGCAATCACCTTCGCAATCGAGCAACCCGCCGACGTGGACATCAACGAGATCGTGCTGCGTCCGACGGCACAGGAATTCTGATCGGCGGATCGGATCCGGTTGCGCGAGCGCACGTCGAATAATCCCAAGACCGGTCATTTCCGGCCCTGACCTCGAAAGGAGACTATGAGATGGCTTATCAGAGCGTAAACCCGGCTACGGGCAAGGTCCTCAAGACATTCAACAACCATAGCGACGACGAGATCGAGAGGGCGCTCAGCCTGGCGCATTCTCTCTACAAGTCGCCGTGGTGCAAGAGTGACAGAGGTCCCCGACTAAAGGTTCTGAACCGCTTTGCCAAACTGGCGCATGAGCGGCTGGAGGACCTGGCGCGCATACTCACCCTGGAAATGGGAAAGCGGATCAACGAAGCGCGCACCGAGGTGCGGATCACCGCCGATATCGCCCAGTACTATGCCGAAAACGCCGAGGCCCTTCTCGCCCGTGAGAGGGTGGCGACGTCGAAGGGCGAAGCTTGGCTGGAATATCATCCGATCGGTGTCGTGGTCGCCGTCGAGCCCTGGAATTTTCCCTTCTACCAGTTGATCCGCGTGGCCGGTCCCAATCTCGCGATCGGCAATCCTGTACTGGCCAAACACGCCAGTATGGTACCGCAGGCCGCGGTGGCGTTCGAAGAACTTCTCACTGAAGCCGGCGCGCCGGACGGCGCATGGACGAACATCTTCGCGACAGGCGACCAGATTTCGAAACTGATTGCCGACGACCGGGTTCAGGGCGTGGCTCTCACCGGCTCCGAGGGCGCAGGCAGCATCGTGGCGGCCAACGCGGGCAAGAACCTCAAGAAGTCCGTGATGGAACTCGGCGGCAGCGACGTCTTCGTCGTCCTCGATGACGCCGACGTGGACAAAGCCGTCGCCGCCGGCGCCGAAGCCAGGCTCCGCGGCTGCGGTCAGGTCTGCAATGGCGCGAAACGCTTTCTCATTCATGAGAAGGTCGCCGATGAATTCGTCAAGAAGCTCGCTGAGAAGTTCACAAGCACCAAGATCGGCGACCCCATGGACGAAACTGTGGGATTGGGACCGATGTCGTCCATCGGCGCCCGCGACGATATCGCGGGGCAAGTTGAGCGCGCCGTTAAGGCCGGAGCCAGGGTCCTGGTTGGCGGGGACGTGCTCGAGGGGCCTGGCGCCTACTACAAACCGACGATCCTCACCAATGTGTCGCGGGACAACCCAGCCTACTTCGAGGAATTCTTTGGGCCCGTGGCGCAAGTGCACGTGATCAAGAGCGATGACGACGTGATCAGGATCGCGAACGACTCGAGCTTCGGGCTGTCAGGGGCGATCTTCACGGCGGACGTCGAGCGCGCCAAGTCCCTCGCTTCACAGGTGGAAACAGGCTCCGTCTGGATCAATACCTCCTCCTTCACAGGCCCGGAACTTCCATTCGGCGGGGTCAAGAAATCCGGCTATGGTCGCGAACTCGCGGGCGCTGGCATCAAGGAACTGGTGAACCAGAAGATGGTGCTCGTCGCGCACTGAAACGAGAGCATCACACCGAGACATCGTTGCCACGATGGGCCGCAGCCAAGCGGCCCGTTTTATCTTGGGGGCTGAGGTTTGCACAGAACGAGGGAGGCGAAGTAGCATCAATTAACAAGCCAGTCGCACCGGCATGCACTTAGATGAAGAGAGCCAGCCAATCCTTCGTGGGAGATACACATCCCCGTCGCAGTTGTTGGCAAGCCAAGTCGCGAATCCCGAGCGGGCGGTCAACACCGAAGGAGCGGAATATGACCCGGATGCGCTATCGGACCATCAAGACCGCGGGAGCGGAAATCTTCTACCGTGAGACCGTGCCTGAGGCAGCGCAAAGCCAGCCGTCGATATTGCTCCTGCATGGGTTTCCTTCCTCTTCGCAGCAGTACAGCGGGCTGATGCAGCGTCTGGGGAAGGAGTTCCACATGATCGCCCCTGACTATCCAGGCTTCGGCCAAACACGCGATTTATCGCCTGTCAGCGATTTTTTGTTCAGCTTCGACAACATCTCACGCTCCATCGAGGAGTTCATCGACAAACTCGGTCTCGAACGCTTCGTACTCTACGTCTTCGATTTCGGCGCTCCGGTCGGGTTCAGGATCGCCGCCCGTAGGCCGGACTTGATTGCCGGTATCATTGTTCAGAACGCCAACGCCTATGCGGCAGGTCTGTCGGACGCTGCAAGGCATCTTGTCTCCATCCAGAAACATGACGAGGCCGGGCGAAAGGAGCTGGATGGGCTGCTGACGCTCGAGGGAACGAGGTTCCAGTATTTCACTGGTGTCGCGGACCCCGAGGCAATTTCCCCCGATGGCTACAATCTTGATCAGTGCTATCTTGATCTGCCGGGTCGTAAGGCGAACCTTATCGAACTCTTGCTGGACTATAAATCCAACGTCGAATCCTATCCAACATGGCAGGAGTGGTTTCGTTTGGCATCGCCGCCTGCCCAAATCCTCTGGGGACGCAAGGATCCGTTGTTCCTGGAAGCCGGTGCCCTGGCCTATTTGAAGGATTTGCCGAACGCGGAGCTACATCTCTTCGACACGGGGCACTTCGCCCTGGAAGAGTGCCTGGATGCGATCGCGCCCCTTGTCGCGGGGTTTGCGAACCGTCTCGCCAAGTCTGTCACTGTGTGATTTCCAGCGTTTTGCGTCCGGGCGAACACCGATCGCGGCTGGAGCAGCGGGACAAAATTTCGAGCATGCCGGCAAAGGCAAATCCTTTCCAACCTCGCAGGCTCGGGGAACGGGAGCGCATCGTTGACGATGTGTTCGAGTTATAGCCGTAACCCTGACGGTGTCGGATCTGCTGCGCGATCGGTTGAACGCCTTTCGGCCGTCAGAAGTAGCAGCGCTCCCGCCATCGCGGAGAGTAGCGACGCGAGGAACACGGCGATTTTCGCCGCAGCGAAATCCGTTGTCTCCGTGAACGCTTGCCCGGCGATGAAAAGGGACATCGTAAATCCAATCCCCGCAAGCGCGGCCGCGCCGAACAACTGCTGCCAGGAATATGCCTCCGGTTTGACCGCGATTCCCAGCCGAACAACGACCACGCAGGCTGCCATTATCCCAAGAGGCTTGCCGACAAACAGGCCCGTGACGATCGCCAGCATCAGTGGTTCGTGACCTGCCCAGACCGCAGGCGTGATCTCGACGCCTGCGTTCGCGAGCGCGAAGATCGGCAGGATGAGATAGCTCGAACGTGTTGCTGCGTACCGAAGCAACCGATCTGCGGGAGATTCAATTCGATCATGTATAGCGTCAAGCGCTCTTATTGCGGGAAGCGAAGGACCTCGCCTCAGGAGGTCGCCACGCTGTGCCTCCGCTGCGATTATCGTGTCCGCCTGGCCGATGAGCGCCCTGAGGTTCGCCGGTGGTCGGGTTGGGATGAGGAGGGCGAGCACGATGCCGGCCAGCGACGCGTGGAAGCCGCTGGCATAGACGCACGCCCACAGCGCCACGCCCAAGAGCAGGTACATGGACACCCGGTACACATGGGCTCGGTTGAAAAGCCATAGAAGGAGTCCAAGCGCCACCGAAGCCGCTGTGTAGAGCAGATTGTGCTCCTCTGAATAAAAGAGAGCCACGACAACGATCGAACCGATGTCGTCAACGATGGCTGCGGCAGTCAGGAATATTCTCAGCTCGATCGGAACCCGGCGACCCATCATGGCGATAATCGCCACTGCGAAGGCTGTATCCGTAGCCATGGGAACGCCCCAGCCGTGCGCCCAGGGGCCACTCGGTATCAGCAGCCAGTAAATCAACGCCGGAACGAACATGCCGCCAATCGCCGCGGCGATCGGCAAGACAGCCGTGGCGATGGTCGCCAGACGTCCGACGGTCATCTCGCGCTTGATCTCCAGCCCTACCACGAGGAAGAATACCGTCAGGAGGCCATCATTGATCCAGTGGCGCAGCGACATCCCGAATGCTTCGGTCCCGATGACGAATCCCACGTTCTCATGCAGCATCCCTTCGAAGGCGTCGCCGGCCGGCGAATTGCTGAGAAGGACTGCCACAATGGTCGCGAGCAGCAAAAGCACACCTGCCGACGGCCCCCACGCTACAAACTCCAGTGCGGCCGATTGCATACGGTGCCCGAGGCGTCCAAGCATCGCGTCCGTCAGCGAGCTTTCGTCCCACGGTCCGTCGTAGCGGCGGTCATTGATGAAGAACGTCGGCGTGAAGCGGACGCCACTAGCCTGAGCGCTTCGGACGTCGGCGTCGATTCTTGTCTTCGCACTCTCAGCAATGAGTTCGGCCTGCTGTGGATCCTCGCCTTCCAGTCCGATTTCTTGGGTGACAACGACGATATCCTCCTCCGTCAGTTGGGCGGATCGTGTCATCAACCTCATGTGGACCTTCCAGAACTCCTCGTTGCTGTTGGTGCTCTCGGCCAGTTCCGCTGCCCTACGTGCGATGTCGCTGCCCGGTATCGGCAGGTGACGGAAGACGTAGCGAAGACGATCCCCAAATTGGTCGCGGACATGGGCAATTTCTTCGTGCGCCGCCCTGCAGTGGGAACAGACGTAGCTGCCGTACTCAACCAGAGTGACTTCGGCACTCGGACTGCCTAGGACATGGTCCAAGCGCCCGTCAACGGGCCGATCAAGCCTCCCCGGAGGCTCCAAGTGGGTCATGGCTTGGTCCACTTCATCTCAGGTTTCGCCCGTGGTCGCTTCAAGTTCTTTTTTGAGCAACGGCCGACCGAAGGATGCCGCTACCGTGCACCTTACTGCTGCCTGACCAAGGGCGTTGTTAAATGAGGTTAAGTTCCGGAAAAGTGTGCTGGCATTTGAGAGGTTGCGCGACGCGCTGCCGCGTCTTGCGAGGCAAGCCGACCGCTTGACCCAATGTCTCTTGCTATCGGGCGATATTGCCGCCGTCGATGTTCAGTCGACGCCAGTCACGTAGCTTGCCTTAGTGGCAGCCATAGGCAATCTCGATCGGCTTCCCCCGCGCTTTATGGATGTCATGGCGATGACAGCGTCGTTGAGGTCTGGCGCCTGCGCATCCGTCAGCGGCGTATGAGTTGACCCGGATACCGTCGGATACGTCATCGCCGCATCGAGGAGATGTTGACGATCGAACCCGCCTGCTGCGTGCGACCGGTGTTAAGATCGGTGAAATTTGGTGAACGGAGCTGCGGTCCGTTCAGAACGACCCAACCAAGCGCGACTCGGTTCGCTGAACGCAGCCTCGCGCGAGCGGCACCAACAAGGGTATCCTTCGAAAGCTCGGCGGCATCTATGCATGTCCGCTTCTGGGATACCAACGTGCTCTGCTGAGTGTCTGACTTGAAGGCGCAATGCTGTCGTTTGCAGCCCTAGTCGTGGACGCGCCTTCTGGGCCGGACAGAACTGTGCTTCCACGAGCCCTGCAAGCCTTGTTGCTGTGATGTTCACCCTTTGGGCCAAAATGATCGCATAATGTATCTACGGGAATAGGGCGATTTGGCCCCGTGCAGTTCAGCTGGAGGAGGCGAGCCGTGGGTGTGGCAACCGGGAGCGGGCATTCCGCGGTGCCAGTCAGGGGCAGTTGCCAGTTTGATGTCCCGCCAGCAAAGGTTTGGCGCACCGTGCACTACGGCGTCTGCTGCTTCCATTTTTCCTCCTCGTATGCGCGGTGGCCAACCAATTTGCTATGGGAGAACTTCGACCGTAACCGGCCGGTCCGCAAGCTTCTCGAGAGTTGCCGGCGACGCCTTATAGGTCCCGATGTGAAGCGTCTGGTCCGAGTAATCGATGCCGGCTGTATTGTAGTAAAAGCCGAGGTTTCCCCACGGGACGAAGTAGATGAGGTCGCCGTCTTCGGGGTTGGATCCGGGCGAGCCGATGTGCTTGAGCTTACGGGGCAGATAGCTGATTTTTTCGCGGCCGGCGAATTCCTCAAGCTTGAGTGTGAGCGGCAGCATCGAAAGGAAGTCGCGCACTGCTGGACTGTCTTCGCCGACTGTTACGTCCACCGTCGTTGCACCATCGGTGAACCGCACGACCGTACCGATCACTGAAGTCGGATTGCGATCCTTTGTTTGAGTAAAGGACATGGTGGGCATTGCGACCGAATTGGCCGCGAGCAAGAGTGCAACGATTTGACGATTGAAGCGCGACATTCTTTCGTTCTCTCGGTTGGCACCGGCTCACTGTTTCCGGCGCGACATGATCGGGCTCGAGGGGCTTTCGTTCCTGCTCAAGCCTTTCGACACCGACCAATATAAACGGTCGAGCAGCATCCGATTACCTCTGCCACTTCGCTTGCCGTCATAGGCCCAGTTCATGAGTCCCGCTCAGTCGAACGAAGATCATCAGCCGACTGATCGATGCGCTTCATAAGCGCATGCGCATTTCCGGCGCTAATCGCGCAGCCAGATCGAAGGTACTGTCTCTACCAGGTTGATCGTTGACCGCCAGCAATCGCCGCGAAGCCATGCAACCCACGAGATGATCGATGAGACCCCATTTTGAGCCAGTGTCGAAGCCTTGGAAGACAACGTCGCGATGCGTTGCCCTTCTCCTGGGTCGCGCCCAACGCCGCCTGGCTGGCAAGGCAACCGGCCCCTTGGTCTCCGCGGAGGCGCTCGGCGATGCTATCGATCGTGAAGTAAAAGAGGGCCTGGCCTACATGTTCTGGGGCCGGCTGGTCGCGCTGGGAACGCTCGCCCTGGGGGCGGTCCTTGCCGTGCCACTCGACCGTTCGGGCCTATATGTAGCTGCCATCGTGGCTTTCGGGTTGCTCAATGCTCTTTCCTTTGGCTTGGCACGCAGCAGTCGCTTTGCGACAGTGGCGACATGGTCGTTCGTCGTCATCGACGCAGCGATATTGACTTACATCTTTGTCACGCCTTCGCCGTTCGCCGTCGAAGGCTGGACGTCCCAGCTCAATCTTCGCCTGCCGAATTTCCTGTATCTAGGTGTGTTTCTGGTGAGCATGGCGCTCACCTACTCGCCAGCTCTCGTCGTGTGGAGTGGCGCGGTTACCATCGTCGTCTGGACCATCGCCTACTGCTGGGTCGCAACGCGGCCCGATTCCATCGCCTATGGGAGAGATTTGCTCGATGGCGGATTGAGTGATGCTGAGATCATTGCGCTAGTGCTTGATCCGCGCTCCGTGAGCCTGATCAATCTTTCTTATCAGACGATGTTCTTGGTGCTCGTGACGGTTATCCTCGCGATCGCTGTCTGGCGCTCGCGTCGGCTTGTTCGCAAGCAGGTCGCGGCGGAGGCCCAGCGCAGCGCCTTGTCGCGCTACTTCTCCCCGAACATCGTCCGCGAGTTGTCTAGCGGGACGAGCGGCTTTGGAGAGCCTTCGCTCCAGACGGCCGCGATCCTCTTTGCCGACATGGTGGGCTTCACCAGGATTTCGGAGGGTCTTGCACCAGGCGATCTCGTTAAACTGCTGAAGGAGTATCACGCACGTCTGGCGACGGTTGCTTTTGCCCACGGCGGGACCGTGGACAAATATATCGGAGACGAAATCATGGTGCATTTTGGCACCCCACGCCCCCGGCCGGATGACGCCGCCCGAGCACTTTCATGCGCCCGGGAAATGCTGGAGCAGATCCGATTGTGGAATGAGCAGCGTCTCGCTTCTGGCGAACACGCAATCGAGGTCGGTATCGGCGTCCACTACGGCGAGGTCATCGTCGGAAACATCGGAGACGAGCGCCGCCTCGAATACACGGTGCTGGGAGATACGGTGAATGTTGCAAGCAGGCTCGAACGGCTGACGCGCAAAATCGGGACATCCCTTGCGGTCAGCGAGGACCTGCTGATCGCGGCACGGGCGCAAAGCTCGAATCTGGGGCCTACAATCGAGGAACTGCGGCCAGATCAGATGCACTTAGTGCGCGGGCGTCGGCGACCGATCGCCGTCTGGTACCTTCCGTAGCCAGCCGCGGCCAGCACTCGGTCCCGATACAGTCGAAGCAAGTGGATCGTATCCTTCCTGTGACCGGAACTACGACCTTTGATATCGCAAGGCGTCTACCACCACCTTGAATGCCGGCGAGTTCTGATGCCGGCTTGGATAGTAGATATAGTAGCCGGGGAAGGGCGGCGACCAGTCGGAAAGCAGTGCGACCAGACGTCCCGCCTCGATATGATCGGTCACCAAGTCCTCCGGCAAGAAGGCTATCCCATGACCTGCAAGCGCGGCGTCTACCATGGGATAGGACGTGTTGAACGTGAGCTGCCCGTCGATCCTGACGCGAAGCTCCTGGCCGTTCTTCTCAAACTCCCAGATGTAGAGACCCCCGCCGGTTGCCTGGCGCATGTTGATGCAGTTGTTTTGCATCAAATCCTGCGGGTGCTCTGGGATCGACCGATCTGCAAGATACTCCGGAGAGGCCACGGCAAGCATCCGCCAATCGGGCCCGATCCTGACCGCGATCATGTCTTTTTCGATGCTTTCGCCGAGCCGAACTCCCGCGTCGAAGCCGTCGTCGACGATGTTGCGCAGGCCATTGTCACGACTGAGCTCAATCTTGATATCAGGGTACTTCGACAGGATCGGTTTTAGCTTGGGCCACACGATGGTTTCGAGCGCATGATCCGACAGGGTGATCCTGATCGTACCCGACGGCGTGTCGCGCAACGCCGTAAGTGCCACCAGATCGCTCCTGATTGCGGATATTCTCGGCAACAACGAATGAAACAAGCGATCACCGGCTTCAGTCAAGGCGACGCTTCGCGTCGTCCTGGTCAGCAGTCTCAGCCCTATCCGGGTTTCGAGCCGCTTGATCGTGTGACTGAGCGTAGACTGGGTTATGCCAAGCTTGGCGGCTGCCTTGGTGAAGTTGCGCTCCTCGGCGACGGCGAGGAACCATAGCAGGTCATTGAAGTCTTCCTTGGGCATCGATGCTCGCTTGGTCCGCCTCGATTTATGGTGCGTGTCGATAAATGTAAGCGAAGCATGGCGTCTAATCCATAGCCGTCTCCTTTGTTAGCGTCTGTGCTGAGACAGTTTCGTTCGAGATCGTCGTGCGCATCCTAAGGAGACCGCCATGGAACTCACCATCAATGGGACCAAACACCAGGTCGACATCGAACCCGACACACCGCTGCTTTGGGTCCTTCGCGACGAACTCGCCATGACCGGCACGAAGTACGGTTGCGGACTCGCCCAATGTGGCGCCTGCACCGTGCTTGTCGATGGACAAGCGACGCGGTCTTGCGTCACGCCCGTTGAGAGCGTCGCCGGCGCCGACATCATGACGATCGAGGCGGTTGCTGATGACCCGGTTGGTCAAAAGGTCGTTGAGGCCTGGGTGGCCAACCAGGTCGCCCAATGCGGCTACTGCCAGTCCGGTCAGGTCATGGCGGCAACGGCGCTCTTGAAACAAACCCCGAAGCCGACGGACGAGGACATTGCCGGTGCGATGGTCAACCTCTGTCGCTGTGGCACCTACAACGCGATCGCGGCGGCTGTCCGCGATGCCGCGCAAGCTTGATTGGAGGTGCATCATGAACGACATGACTCCCATTAATCCCGAGGTTCAAGCCAGCTACAACGGCAAGCCCTTCAAGGTATCACGACGCGGCTTTCTTGGCGCATCGCTCGGCGCGCTTGTTCTTGGCGTGACGCTTCCGGCGGCTCGAACCCGCGCACTAGCGGCCGCTCCGGCGTCCGTCTCGCCAGGTTCCCGGGTTGCGGCATTCCTGGAAATCCGGCCCGACAGCACGGTACTTTTCCGCAGTGCCTTCATTGAAGGAGGCCAGGGGATCTTTACCGCCATGGCGCAGATCGTCGGCGAGGAACTGGACGTCGATCCGGCGAACTTCGTCGTGGAAGGCGCTCCCCCCGGCCCGGATTATCTCCTGACTGGCGGCGGGCGGTTCACGGGCGGCAGTATGTCGGTCCGCATGAGCTACGACACGATGCGCAAGCTCGGTGCATCCGCTCGGCAAATGCTGCTGCAGGCGGCCGCGACAAAGCTTGGTGTGCCTGCGTCAGAGCTTTCGACGGAACCGGGGAGGGTCGTCCACGCCACTTCGGGTCGCACAGTTGCCTACGGTGAAATAGCCGACGACGCAGCGAAGTTGCCACTACCGGCCGACGTCGCGCTCCGCGATCGGGCGAACTTCCGCTGGATCGGCAAGCCGTTTGCGCGTCTTGACGCGCGCGACAAATCGACGGGTAAGGCGAAGTACTCGATCGACCAGACGATCGATGGCATGCTTTACGCCGCTGTCCAGCACAGCCCGCGACTCGGGGGCGAGCCCGAGGCTCTGCAGAATGAAGCCGATGTTCAGGGCATGCCTGGGGTTCACTCCATCCACAGACTTCCGGGCGCAGTTGCCGTGGTCGCAAACAGTTGGTGGCGCGCCCGCCGGGCCGTCGAGGCCTTGCAGGTGAACTGGACTGAGGCCCCTTCCACGGCTTCGCATCCGATGCCAGCCGATTTCTCGTCTGACGCGCATATGGCGAAGTTGAAAGCCACATCCGGCGATGGCGTGGCCTTCGAAACGGAGGGCGATGCGGCTGGCACGCTTGCGGGAGCGGCGCGTGTGATCGAAGCGGTCTATGACGCACCCTATCTCGTGCATGGACAGCTTGAACCGCCATCGGCGCTCGCGCGCTGGAACGAGGACGGATCACTCGAGTTATGGATTCCCAATCAAGCACCCGAGATGTTCCAGGCCGATGCCGCGAAGGTCGCCGGCATCGCACCAGAGAAGGTCATTATCCACTCACCGATGCTGGGCGGTTTCTTCGGACGCCACTTTCTCTATCAGACGGCGAACCCTTATCCCCAGGCGATTCTGCTTGCCAAGGCAGTTGGACGTCCGATCAAACTGCTTTGGAGCCGCGAGGAGGAGTTTCTTCGTGATGCGCTGAGGCCGATGGCGGCGGTCCGTTTCCGTGGCGGGCTTGATGCCAGCGGCATGCCGGTGGCACTCTCAGCGGTCGCGGTCGGAGAAGGACCCACGGGCCGCTGGTTTGGTCGCCAGCCCAATAAGGTCGACAGTTCCGCCGTCGAGGGGATAGCCGGCAAGGTCTATGCGATCCCTAATCGACGTGTCGGCCAGATCCATGTTGACGACCCCGCGATCATCGGCTTTTGGCGTTCTGTCGGTCATTCGATGAACGACTTTTTCTACGAGACGTTCTTCGATGAGATGGCGGATGCAGGTCAGCAGGATCCTTACGAACTGCGCCTCCGTCTCCTGGCTGGCAGTCCACGTCACAAGACGCTGCTGGAGGCCGTGGCTGATCTCTCCGGCGGGTGGAAGCGTGGACCGTTCGCTGCCGAAGACGGCACCCGGCGCGCGAGAGGCGTCGCTATGGCCTCGCCGTTTGGCAGCGAAGTGGCGACGATCGCCGAGGTGTCGTTGCGCGATGGTGAAATCGCCGTACATGACGTTTGGGTGGCGATCGATCCCGGCAGCATCGTCAATCCTGCAATTATCGAAGCGCAGATGAACTCGGCCGTTGCCCTTGGACTTTCATCGGCTCTGCTTGAGGAAGTCGTCTACGTAAACGGCGTGCCGCAAGCACGAAACTACGACGGCTATCAGATCCTAACGCCAGACCGCATGCCGCGGGTTCATGTCCGGATCGTCGAGAGCGGTGCGCCCATGGGTGGTATTGGCGAGCCAGGTCTGCCCGGCGTTCCGCCGGCCGTAGCCAATGCCCTCTCAGTCCTCGCCGGCGAGCGTGTTCGAAGCCTGCCAATGTCCAAATTCGATCTCAAGGAGGTTGACGGTTGAAGACACTCGTTCTGGCCTCTTTGGCTTCTCTCATCGTGGCCGGTAGTGTTGCGCCTGGCTATTCCCAGGAGACGGATGCCGCGCCTGGAGCGCGGCTGTTCCAGCAACGCTGCGGCACATGCCATCAGATCGCCACCACTCGCAACGGCGTTGGGCCCCATCTGCAGGGGGTCGTCGGACGGACGGCCGGAAGTGATAAGGGCTTCAAATATTCTCCCGCCCTCAAGGCATCGGGAGTGACCTGGACGACGGAAACGCTGGATACGTTCCTGACAAACCCGGGCGCGATGGTCCGGGGCACGCGGATGACGCAACGCTTCAACAACGTGGAAGAGCGGCGTGCGATCATCGAGTTCCTCGGCTCACGCTAGGCACAGGCAAGCATGCGTGGTGGCGGCGGCATTGCTCGGCGCCGCCACCACGCACTTCGTTGGTTTGCGGATTTATGCGTCCCTTCGATTAATGCAAGCGAACGATGTCGGCTAATTCGATTTCTTCCACCGTGCTAATCAGTTTCGCACGGGAGAAAACTCGCTGAATTGAAGGGCGAAACGAATGACCCACGTGACGTACGAAGAGACACTGACAAAACCCGCCGCGGCCTGGGGCGCCGTCGTCTCGATGGCACTTTGTGTCGCGGTACTGATCGCTTCAGAGTTCATGCCCGTCAGTCTCCTGACGCCGATTGCAAGCGATCTTGTCATGACGGAAGGCCAGGTAGGACAGGCAATTTCGATATCCGGGCTGTTCGCCGTGGTGACGAGCCTGTTCATCGCAGGGATCACCCGGAGCATCGATCGCAAGGTTGTCCTGTCGTCGTTCTCGGTCTTGCTGGTCGCTTCAGGCCTCATCGTTACATTTGCCCCGAACTACACAGTCCTGATGATTGGCCGCGCTCTGCTGGGAATAGCAATTGGCGGCTTCTGGTCGATGTCTACCGCAATTGTCATGCGCCTCCTGCCCGCCACCGCTGTGCCGAAGGGGCTTGCGATATTGAACGCTGGGAACGCGATTGCGGCGACGATATCCGCACCGCTGGGCAGCTTTCTGGGCGACTACATTGGATGGCGCGGAGCATTTTTCTTCGTGGTGCCTTTGGCGCTGATCGCGCTTGTCTGGCAGTGGCTGAGCATTCCCTCGCTGCCGCCGCGTCGACGGAGCGCCGCCGGCAATGTTTTCCGCCTGCTCAAGCGCAGACAAGTCGCGATCGGCATGACAGCAATCCTGCTGCTGTTCATGGGGCAATTTTCGCTTTTCACCTATCTCAGACCCTTCCTCGAGTCCGTCTCCGGCTACTCCGTTTCCGCCTTGTCTCTGGTGCTCTTGTTAATGGGACTCGCCGGCGTGTTAGGAACCTGGAGCATCAGTTCGCTGCTTTCGACGCGCCTTTACCCGATCGTGGTTGGTATTCCCCTTGTCATGGCAGCGATCGCTGCAATGCTGATTGCATTTGGGTCGGCGAAGATTGCCGTTGCGGCCCTCCTGATTGCCTGGGGCTTCTTTGGCACCGCCGCGCCCGTCGGCTGGGGAACCTGGCTGAGCAGGGTACTCCACGATGATGCAGAGGCAGGCGGGGGACTGCAGGTCGCCGTCATCCAGTTTGCCATTACCGTTGGCGCGGCTGCTGGCGGATTCCTGTTCGACTGGAGCGGATGGTGGAGTTCGTTCGCATTGGCAGCCATTCTCCTGCTTGGATCGTCGGCGGCAGCTTTTGCGGCGTGGATGGATTGGGAGCGTTCAAAATGAAACGGCAAGCCACGTCGATGACGCGCCGCACTCTGCTCGGCGCGGGTATCGTCGGCACGTCCTTGCCACATCTCGCATGGGCTGAGGAGCAGACACACATGAAGGCACGTTTCATCTTCGCTGATCACGACTTTACGGTGACACTAAATGACAATCCGTCTGCCCGTGACTTCGCCTCGAGGCTTCCGCTGGATCTGACGTTCTCGGATTTCTCCAACGAGAAAATCGCCTATCTGCCGCGCAAGCTCCATCTGGAAGCAAGAGGACCTTTCCCGAACGAGGCTGCAGGCGACCTCTGCTACTACATCCCGTGGGGCAATCTTGCCTTCTTCCACGGCGATTACATCTCAACGAGAGATCTCATCCGGCTCGGTCGCATTGATGGCGGCATCGAGCCGTTGCTTACGCGCGGCGAGTTTCCGCTTCGCATCGAACGCCTGTCTTGACGCCATCGAAAGGGAGTGAAGCATGCTGGCTACGGTTCTGCACGGCAAAGGCGATATCCGTTGCGAGGAGGTCGCCGAACCAAAAATTCTTAAGCCCACCGACGCTATCATCAAGTTGGCGGCTTCCTGTGTTTGCGGCTCCGACCTATGGCCCTACCGTGGGCTCCAGTCGGTGGGCGGGCCGACACACATGGGCCATGAATATTGTGGCGTCGTCGTCGAAGTCGGCGAAGACGTCAAAACGGTGAAGCCAGGCCAGTTCGTCGTGGGATCATTCTGCATTTCCGACAATACGTGCCCCCACTGCCGCTTCGGTTTTCCGTCCTCCTGCGAACAGCGGGAGTTCATGTCTGGTGCGCAGGCGCCATATGCCAGAATTCCTCTTGCTGACGGCACCCTGGTGGCATCGCCGGAGATGCCGGAAGACGATCTCATTGCGAGCCTTTTGGCCGTTTCGGATGTTCTTGGCACCGGCTGGTATGCAGCCGACGCCGCGCGCGTCCAGCCCGGCTCGACGGCCGTCGTCGTCGGCGACGGCGCGGTCGGTCTGATGGGCGTGCTCTCGGCCAAGCAAATGGGGGCTGAAAAGATTATCGCCATGAGCCGGCACAAAACCCGTCAGGATCTCGCGCTCGAATTCGGTGCCACGCACATCGTCTCGGAACGAGGCGACGAAGGTGTCGCACGGGTCAAAGAGTTGACAGGCGGCGTGGGGGCTGAATCCGTTCTTGAATGCGTCGGAACGCAGGAGGCGATGACGCAGGCGATGAACTGCGCCCGTCCCGGGGGCCACATCGGCTTTGTCGGCGTACCGCATGGTGTCCAGATCGATGGTCAGACCCTGTTCTTCGCCCAGAAGAGCCTGATGGGCGGCCCGGCGCCCGTCCGCCGCTATCTCCCCTATCTCATGGAACTTGTGCTGAACCGTGAGATCAATCCGGGGCAGGTCTTTGATCTCGAGGTTCCCCTCGCTGACGTCGCCGAAGGTTACCGCGCGATGGATGAGCGTCGCGCGATTAAGACTCTCCTGCGAGTCTGAGAGCGAGGCATGCAGCCGGGTGGGCCACTCCGCCTCGCACTCTAACCTGGCGCCGAGGGGGCGGTGGCCGTCCAATTCATGGAACTGATGTGAACGACAATCCGCTTCTTTTGCCGACTCCTGCCAGGGCGCTTCTGACGGATGACCCCATTGAACTTCTCAAGTTTGCCGCTGCAGCATTCAAGGACTCGCAGGTAGCGATCGCAACGCTCGTTGAAATCCGGGGCGGTGCTGCGCGATCACTCGGCTCACAGGTGATTGTGCTCAGCGATGGTCGCTTTGCCGGATACGTTTCTGGAGGGTGCGTCGAAGCTGCCGTCGCCGCTGAAGCACTGCTTGCCATGGCAGAGGGTCGCGATCGAACTTTTCCGCCGTCCTGCTTCTACACCATAACCTCGAACAAGCGATGCCGGTTCTTGAGGCCGCGCTGCGAACCTCATGCTTCTACCTTGGCGCTCTGGGGAGCAAGCGGACACATCAACGGCGCCTCAATCGTTTGCTGAGGCTAGGACACGGTCAACCCGAACTGGCACGCATCAAAGCACCGATAGGTCTGTTCGGCCCCGCCCGCGATTCTGCTTCCCTGGCACTTTCAATCCTCGCGGATGTGGCAGCGTCCCGCTCGGCGGCGTTCGGATGAGCCTTGAGTGTTACAAACTCCCCTGTCACCTGCCTCCAAATCCGAGTTCCTCATCTGAGAGTCATCGAACCGGAAATACAGCCAGACCGCACGGGCGATGATCGATGGTGGAAAGCGGTTATTCTTGTAACAGATGGTCGGAGAGCTCATCTCAAACCCGTAATCCTCCAACCGTTAAGCTGCAGACAACGTGACATCGCCGGCTTTGAAGCTGGGACGGACCGGGCAAAAGCAGGTACTGCTGCCTTTCGGGCCTCATCGTGCTTTCTCTGGCTTTCAATCTGGCCAACTTTATCTTGTTCTGTGAGGCTGCTTGTTATACCTTTTCACAAAAAGGGTATAACTCATGAAAACCATCGACCTCATGTATCAAACGATGCTCGCGGAGTTGGGCCAGCGGTCACTCGATGCGACGTGGACGGCGGACTTTCCATCCGAAGGCCGCTTCACGCCGGTCACAGTGAAGGAGCGTCGCTACTGGTACTTCGACGTTCCCGATGGAAATGGTGGTAAGACCCGTCGCTACGTCGGCCCCGCAGATGACCCTGAGATTTCAAAGCGGGTCGCGGACTTTCAAGCTCAGAAGGATGATCTCCGCGCGCGCCGTCGCCTGGTCACTACCCTCACCCGTGAAGGCGGGATGATCGCGCCCGACAAGATGTCCGGTGATGTCGTGGAGGCGCTGGCGCACGGAGGTCTATTCCGGCTGCGTGGCGTACTGATCGGTACAGTCGCATTCCAATGTTACGCCGGGCTCCTCGGCGTGCGTCTGCCGATGGCTGCAGTCCTGACAGGGGATGCGGACATCGCCCAAGACTACGCCATCAGTCATGAGGTCAAAGATAGCCTACCGCCGATCGTCGACCTGCTGCAATCGGTTGATCCGACTTTCCGGGCCGTCCCGCATCGATCGGGAGCCGCGGCCTCGTCCGCTTTTGTCAGCAGCTCCGGCTATCGGGTGGAGTTCCTGACCTCGAACAGAGGCAGCGACGACTATACCGACCAACCCGCGAAGATGCCTGCCTTGGGCGGCGCAGGCGCGGATCCGCTACGCTTCCTCGATTTCCTGATCAGAGATCCCATTCGTACGATCCTGCTCCACAAGTCCGGTGTCCCTGTAACTATCCCAGCCCCGGAGCGCTACGCCGTCCACAAGCTTATTGTGGCGTCGCGTCGCCACACCGATGGCCAGAGCGCCGTGAAGCGTGACAAGGATGTTCGTCAAGCCGCGCTCTTGTTCGAAGCACTCCTGCAGACACGAAGGGCCTCCGACTTGGCTCTTGTCTACAACGAGGCGTGGAAACGCGGCGCGAATTGGCAGGAAGGCATTCGCGCCGGGGCAGGTATGCTGATGGACGACGAGAGGAACCGTTTGAGCGAATGTCTCCAGGTCGGAGCGCGGGAGATCGGCGAAGACGTCACAATGCCTTTCTAATGGGAGGAAATGTGGTGGAATTTTACCGACTGACCTTGTCCATTGGCTGTCGGCAAAATTCCGATTGCGATGGCAGGTTCTCGTTCTGTGCGTCTTGGATCGCATAATGTATCGACTGTAACGATACCCGACGACAGGCGCTCAGGCCTGAGTGGCCGGCTGAAGCGATCGCTATCTCGCGGTTCTTTTTGTTAGCGGTCTGCGACCACTCTTTAGTGGCTCGATGACGGTTGTTCCCGATGGACTTTTTTCAAAGAACTCAGCGAGCTCGCAATTCATCACTAGGGCAAGCTTTTCAAGGCTAACGACGGTGGGATTCTTGGTTCCGCGTTCCAGGTGGCCTGCGTGCGAGCGCTCAAGACCCATCGCGAGCGCCAGATCGTCCTGAGATATCTGTCGCTCAACCCGCAGTCGTCTGAGATTTAAAGCGACCAGCCACGTCGAGCACCGTTTGGCCAGCCGAGGTCGGTCCGATATCCCCCGGCCCGTGCATCCAACCCGGAAGCACCATGGCTGCCCAGAAATCGGGATGTTTTTCGAGAAAACCGAGCACCACGCGGTCCGACAGGATCTTGCTGCGGTAATAATCGGTCCTGGAGACCGGCTCCGGTGGGTGTCCACACAAAGGCGCGATCCGATAGGGTCCGATTTCACGTTGATGGCGGCCTCGGCTGCGCCGAGTAGTGGCACTTGCTTCAGATTCGATCCAGATAGTGGAGCAACGCGATAACGCCGCCGACGACAACAACGATGTGGGCCATCTGCTTCATTGTCGCGTAGATCGGAAGTTTTTGCACGAACCACAGCATCAGGGCAATGACAGGCCCGTGATTGGGATGCTGATTGCGCTGAACATGCCCAGGGTACTTTGAAGGAGCGGCCTTTTCGACTGTAAATATGCCTGAGTCGGATATCGCCTGTGGGAACTTGCTAGTTATTGCTCGTGGCAAGTCAACGCGAGGGACGAAACGCGAACAGGCCGCTGTCGGGATCGTCATGTCCAAGGACCGCTGAAGCGGCGCAGGCTACCAGTCAGCGACTGCTGGCCTAGCTCTCGCCTCAGCTGTGTTGAGTTGACAACCCCGAGACGCGCACCAAAACTCTGCTTTCGTGGTTATGGAGAGATGTAGCCGCCATGCGAAGTCATGCTTGGCAGATAGGCGCATTTGTCAAACGGCTGCTCGAGCGGGACAGCCATTCAGGTCCTGTTTCGTCGATGCGAAGCTTCTGGGGCCTTATGCGCGCCTATTGGTTTTCCGAAAGCTGGCGCGAGGCTTGGGGGCTAACGTTCGCCATCCTTGTCCTCACGGCATTTTCCGCCCAGGCCAGCGTCTGGTTCGCTGTCACTTCGGGCGAGTTAATCAATCAGATCGCCTATTTCCACCATCCAGCCGCACCCACCACGCCCATGGAATTGTTGACAACAGCGGCAACGCTTGCCGCGATCGCGATCATGAGGGACGTGTGTTTCACCGCTGTCCGCCATTTCTTCTCGACCACGCTGCACCGCAAATGGCGCGCGTGGCTCGACCGACGCTTCAACGAAGCATTGCTCGACAGCAACCATACACATTTCCATCTTCTGCAAATGGGCTCCGATGCGTCCGGGTCCGCTGTCCCAGCGCCGGACAATATCGATCAGCGTGTCCAGGAGTCTATCAAAGGCTTGACCGGCGGCGCTATCGGGCTGGCAATGGGCATTGCAGGAGTCGTGTTGTCCCTTGGCTTCGTCGGCAGCAAGCTTATTGAGATGTCGAGCGAGGTCAGAGGGCTTGAGTTCCTGGGCAGCTATGGAAGCGCCTGCTTGGCTTTCCTGGCGGTCGCGATTTATGTACCGCTCAACACCGTCATTGCCGCCAAGCTTGGTGGCGTTCTCCAACGCCTGTCGGTACGCATGCAATGGGCGGAGGGAAGCTACCGCACCGAATTGAACGGACTCCTTCACCGTAGCTTCCATGTTGCCGTCCTCCATGGAGAGAGGGCCCAGGACGCCGTCAACAAGCGCCGGTATCTCGACATTGATCAAACCTGGGCCAGCCTGAACCGAGTGACTGCCGGCTATATGGGGTTCGAACTGGTCCATAATTTCATCGGCTCGCGGATTGTCGCCTATGTACCCGGCCTGCTCCCCTACATGGACAACAGGGTCAGCCTGCAGCACTACGTTACGGGTGCTGAACTGGCGACTGCATTGATCAACGAATGCTCGTGGTTCATACACGTGATGCCCGACATTGCAACGCTGAGGGCGAACGCCCGGCGCATGACCGATCTCGCGAAGGCGATTGAAGCCGTTCAGCGGCCCGAGGAGTTTTATGCGCAAACAGGTCTCTACGAATTCCAATATACCAAGCAGGACCCGGCACTCGGCCTGACTGTCGAGCACATCGGCCTCCTACACGCGGGAACCGATCTCCCATTTCTCACCGCCGACAGACTTCAGTTCCTGCCCGGCGAGTGGACCTTGGTCGTTGGCGAGTCAGGGAGCGGTAAGACCTCGCTCATAAAGGCGATAAGTGGTCTTTGGGCGCACGGTCGCGGCACTGTCGCAACGCCAAGACACGTCAGAACTCTTTATGCCGCCCAGGACGTCAAGCTTCAGGTGGTGTCCTTGAAGGAACTGGTTTGCCTTCCGGACTCGGCGGGCGATTATCCGGATACGCGTGTCGCGGTGGCGTTGCACGAGGCGGGTCTCGGCGAATTCATCGATGAACTCCCCAAGGATGGCCGCAACGGCCAGAGCTGGGATCTGCTTCTATCGGGAGGCCAGAAGCAGAAGCTCGTCCTTGCCAGGATCCTTTTGTTACGGCCGGGTCTCCTCTTTCTTGACGAGGCCACGAGCGCGCTTGACACTCAGGCAGTTCACGCGTTCCACCAGGCGATCATGGATCATTGCCCGGAGGCGACTGTGATCGCCGTTATGCATGACGTGTCGCCTATCCGATCAGCAAACGGCGTCGATTTCTTCGACAGCGTGCTCACGATTGAGAGGGGCGTGGCAAAGAAAATGCCCATCGCTGCTTGGCGTCAGACGGCGGTGAGATGACGGCGGCTAGGGCAGATCACCTCATGCTGTGCGTAGCAATCGGGAACCTCTTCTACATCAGAGTGTTTTTACATTGGATCGGGCGCTACCGGCATTCCGCCGGCACTCCCGAAATAGGAGACTGTCATGAGAACGTTGTTAATCGCGATTGGGTTGGCGTCTGCTTTGGGCGGGTCTGCGTTCGCTGCCGAACCCGCCAAGATGGTCGACACCAAGATGGGCAAGGCTTTGGCTGACGAAAAGGGGATGACCCTCTACACTTTCGACAAGGATGCCAAAGACAAATCCAACTGCGACAAGGATTGCCTGAAGAAATGGCCGGCATTCCACGCCGCCGCGAACGCTAAGGCGGAAGGAGAATGGTCTCTGGTCAAGGCGGCAGACGGCAAGGAAATGTGGGCCTATGAAGGCAAGCCGCTGTACACGTATGCCGAGGACAAAAAGACCGGTGACACCAACGGCGATGGCGTTGGTGGTGTTTGGCACCTGGCCAAATAACGAAATCCGCAATCCATTGAACGGGCGGTCTTCCGATCGCCCGCTTTAAGGCCAGGCCGCAATTGTGAAACGCCTTCCGGCTCTCGCCGTAAACTCCATCCGTCGTACCCTGGAGATGCCTTCATTTTTCGCAGGCACAAAAGGAGAATTTGGCTCCGAGCATGCCATTTTCGCGGAAGTCGTCGGACCGCCGCTTCAGCGATAGCATGATCATAATCGCGAAGAACAAGCTTCGCGCCGGCAGGCCGCTTGCTACGAGGATTGCATGCCGGACGCAACAATCAACTTCGCCGGTGGCCATCGGTGGCAGTGGGCCAGTTTGATGCCTGCCATCGTTTGCTCTCAACTCTAGGATGCGAATGGCGTGGCTGGCTTCAAGGGTTTCGTAACCCGCAGATCATACCAGGTCGACGGCGCTCATCCGAATGAGAGTAATGTCTTCTACCACAAGGATGACCGCCTTGGCGTCTAGGTTCTCCTGCAAACCTATGCTGATTTTAAATCACCACCACTTACGCTCGGCTTCGCCTGCTGGGCTCGTTGGGCTGGAGGCTGCCTGGCGCGACGAAGAGGCGCTGGACCGCTACGTTCCTCCCGGCAGGTTTGCCGTTGAAGACGTCGTCCAGAATCCATTGCGGCGCGACAATCAACTGGGAACAGCGTCAATCTGGATGGGAGCGTCTGGTGATCGTGATGTGTCGGGTGCATTTCTTCTTCCGGCTCAAAGGAAGAATGAAATGCCCGGCAGACACATCACGGATCAACAATCGAGGCTCTATAGCCAAGCCAAGGTGAGAACAAGACTCGCGCTCTTCGAACGCGAACAACAATCGTCCGCAGTAGTATGCGATCAGAACAAAGCGAGCGATCCACGGTTTCTAACCGCAAACGGTCTGAACGAAGCTATCAGACCTGATCGTCTGTCAATGGGCAGGCGCGTTGGTCGCGACCGCTACTCGCCCCGACATCAACAATTTGGCGGCTTGAACTGCAAGCCTTGTAGCTTGTTGCTGTGATGTTCTCTTGGGCCACGAAGATCGCATAATGTATCGAGCGGAATTTCGGGCGCGCCACCGACCTTTTTGAACAACAATCGCCTATGAGTTTTTCGGTTTGCGACCCGAACGCAAAGGCGGCGGGCGCGAGGAATTTGAGCCCACTTCAGAAAACAATTCGGCGACATTGACCCCAAGGACATTCGCCAGCGCTTCTAAGGCGGAGACGGTCACATTCTCCATACCGCGCTCAATACGTCCCACATATGAGCGGTCGATGCTCGCCTCCAAAGCAAGTCTCTCCTGCGAAAGCCCTTTGGCGACGCGTAGCCTGCGTAGGTTCCATCCAATGGTTTGCCTGATGTCCATAGCTCACCATGCGATATTGGCGGCTTGACAATCGACGGACTGTGAGTCCCTAATTATAGGCTAAAACGTAACGGGATGCGCTGGCTCGATTGGCCGGTTCATTGAGATCGTTCTCGTTAGATGGGGCCAGGGCTATGGAACTTCGCCAGCTAAACTATTTCGTGGCGGTTGCCGAGGAGCTGCATTTCGGCCGGGCGGCAGCCCGGGTGCATATCGCCCAACCGGCCTTGAGCTGTCAGATCCAGTCGCTGGAAAGGGAACTCGGCGTTCGCCTGCTGGAGCGCTCAACCAGAAAGGTCGAACTGACCCGGGCAGGGGAGATCTACTACGATCGCTGTGTGCGGATCCTGGGCGATGTCGACCTGTCGGCCGAGGCAAGGCGAGGCGCAAGATCAGGATCGGAACCGTCTATCCCGCGACCATTGGTGTGCTGCCGGCGTTCCTGGCCCGCATCGGCCGCAAATATCCCGATATCGAGCTGCATATATCCAGCGGCTCTACCAACGACATCATCCGCGGCCTGGAGAACGGCCAGATCAATCTCGGCTTCATCCGCCCGGTCGAAAACATCGGCTCGCTCAGGTTCTTCTCGATCGCCCATGAGCGCTATCTTCTGGCGGTGGAAAAGACCAGCGCACTGCTTGCCCGTAGCGAGATCGGCATCGAGGATCTGAAGGGGGAGAAGATCATCTCGTTCTCGCGTCAGAACCTTAGTTATACCGAGCGCTACTTTGCTGAAAAGTTCGAGGAGCATGATCTGTCGAAGAGCATCGCGTACACCTGCGACGACACCTTCTCGCTGGTGTCACTGGTCTCGGCCGGTCTTGGCATTGGCTTTGCGCCGGAATGGACATTGGATCTTCCCAGCCGCAATTTCGAGCTCAGGAAGGTGAGAGGTGTCGACTTCAGGATCGGGCTTGGGGTCGCCTGGTCCAAGGACGATCCAACGGCTGCCCGTGACGACATTATCGATATCGCACGATCGCTGGTCAGGGCGGGCAGGTGAGGGCGCGGGTACCGGCGGTCGCTCCTTTGCGACCCCTCGACCAACCGGAGCGGCTTGCCGGGCCTAGGCTTCCCGGATCCCGGCCGTTGGCCGTCGCGATGCTGATCCTCCGAGACGAGGCTTTTAACCGGTCAAGCAGCGCGCGAACGGGCTCTGGCGGCGTTGCTGCCGGCGCCTGGTACGCTCGTTAAGAATTGTTCAGTTCAGCAGTTTGATAGCCTCCAAAAATTGGCGGCGACATCCTCAAACCCATTGTCCTGTCGGTTGGGATCGACGCCACCCTCGGCGGCATTGCGAGCCCGTCAAAGTGGTTCAGTTCGTAACGTTCTGTTTTGGCGCGTCGCGAACTCAAAAACAACTATAACTTGCAAATTGTATTGCTAAATCAATTTATGAGCGCCATCGTTGCCGGGTTGTCTTCGAGCGCAATACCGGACCCGTTGGGATGCCATCGACCTACGCAAAGCCATTCGGCAATGCACTGGCATCACTTCGCTTAACATTTTGTAATAATTGAATTTGTTTAACTCAGGGAGCGTTTCCGATGTATGCCGAGCACTATGCGCAAGTCATCCAATATGTATGGGGTTACGTCGGTGCGAGATCCTATTTGCTTCAGGGCGATCTGCAGACAGTAGCGCAGAATATACCCCGCCTGCGGTTGGACGGGCCCGGGATATACTCCCTTTGGTTGAAGTCTTCATTCCACGAAAACAAATACGTTCCGACCTATGTCGGATTTACCTCGCGGCCGATACAAACGAGATTGGGCGAGCATGCTCGGTTCGGAAAGATCGGCGAGCTTTACTCCGGATTACCCGACGGTGCGGCAACGACAGGTGGATTTGGCGTTCTTGCGCTGGAGCTTCCCACGCCGATGGCGCGCGCAATGGAATCTGTGTTCCTGGAAACCTTCGACTTCGCGCAGAATACAGCCGACAACCTTTTGTCCCGCGCACTGCGGCCGTGGACCGTCGACGCTGATCTTTCCGAAGATGCGCCGATGCCTGAAAGCGCAGGGGATATCGAGGCGTTCAACGACATTCTGACGGCAATCTCCGACCAGCTGGACGCTCTACAGCAACTGCAGGGAAAGCTGATGGAACTGAAAGGCTGATCCACCAGTCCTTCCCGCGACCTCACGGCCTAGTCGGAAAGCAACCATCTCTCCGAACATCTTCTTACTCGCGTGCTTGCCGTGCGGACGCTCACTCGCTCGGCCCAACACTCTTGCTCTCATCTGATCCGAAAAAGGAGAACGTCCATGCCTGGAATTTCAGCCGAGGATTCCAATGCCATCGTCACTGTCGATCATCGCGAGTATAGCCTCAGGACCGTGCCAGCCTTCGATGATCCGCTGGTGCAGCGAGAGGCAAAGGCGGTCATGGGCCAACTGAGCCTTAAGGATGTGACCCAGAACCTGGATCTGTCCGTGGAGTTGTTCCATGTGGCTTATAACGGCGTTGCTGGCGCCAAGGGCGGGGCATTGCAAGCCGATATCGCCGGTTTGCAGAGCCGCCTGGCGATGCTGTGCAACGACTGCGTTATCACGATGACCTCGTTCGAAGCCGAGACCCGCAACATCATCGACCTTTTGCAGCAGTCCTACCGTTGGTTGACAAAGGGGCAGGAGCCGCTCGCGATCAAGAAGCTGGCGCATTGCAAAACGTGCTCGAGCAACATGTCGGAAAAGGCCGGCGTGCTTGCCGACAAGTTCAAGGGCCTGCAAGTGGAATCCAGCAGAGCGAAGTCCAACACCATTCTAGAGGAGGCCAGCGAACGAGACCGATTGCTGGCCGCTGAGAAGGCGGAACGAGAGGTGATCGCGAAGCAGAACGCTGAGCAGGTCAATCAGCAGGAACTCGTCAGCCAGATTTCCAATGCACAGACGCTCTACGAGGAAGCCAAAACTCGTGAAGAGAAGGAGGCAACGAAAGCGCTGGTGATGGGTGTCGTTGGCGCGATCACCGGCGCGATCGGCGCCGGCCTTGGAGCGTTCACGGCATCCCAAAATCCGGTCGGGACGGTCTTGAACAAGGCCGGCAATGCCATCGAGAAGAACGATCGGATCACCTCCGCCAAAGCCGGGACCGACGAAGCCAAGAAGCAGTCCGACGACGCGCAGAGGAAGTTTATCGAAGCTCAGGACCAGCAGTCGGGCAAGAAACTCACCAACGACAAGATCAAGTCCGAGCTCGATGCGTTGAACGAAGCTCTGGCCAAAATGGAACAGGACGGCAAAGCCAAGGATGACGACATAGCCGCATTGAAGAAAAAGCGCGATGCCAAAAAGGAGGATCTGGCGAAGGCAGCCGCGGAGCTCGACAAGATGGCGGCGAAGGTCGACGCACTTGAGAAGGATGCGAACGCCGCGACCAAGGCATATGCAGCAGCTGGGGCGGCGCTCAAGGATCTGGCAGCCGCCACCAATCAGATGGCCAGCAAAGCTGCAAATGCGGAGGACTCGATCCACGAGGAAAAAATGAAATTCCTCAATCAGAAGATTGAACTTGAGAACCAGAAGCGGGCGTCGCTGGTCGCCATGGCTGGCTACGCGGAATCCCTGAAGAATCTTAAGATTGAGGAGGGTAACGCGACCTTGTCGGTCGATTCCCTGCACAGCGCGATCGATGCACTTGGCAAGATCATCGGCACGTTGACGAACGCATCGCTCTTCTGGGATCAGATGTCCAACTATTGCGGTCGCATGACCAACGAGGGCTTTCAGAGAGATATTGAGGACTTGAAGGAACTCGACGCCAAGGACCGGCTCGCCGAGTACCAGGCTCCCGAGTTCATGAAGACCTTCCTGATCTACATGTGCCAGTGGGTCGCGTTGAACGGTCTGTCCGGTGACTATCTGAAATCCGCCGGCGCAGCGCAGGCGAAGGCGGTGAAGTACCTGCAGGATTCACCGACCATCGAAGAGGCCATTCGCCGGGCGCCGGAGCTAGCTAAAAATCTCAGCATCATCGTCGAGCAGGACCTGTCTGAATCCCGCCGTGCCACCATCGAACTCGAACAGCAGCGTGCTTTGATCGAACAGGCTCGCGCGGCCTGATCCTCAATGCTTGCAGGAGACATGATCATGAACAACGTTGCAATCGCAGGGAATGAACAGACCGGCAGCCAGCAGGTTGTCGAATTCAAGACAATTCTCCAGCAACTGACGCAAGCCTCGGAGCTTTTGAAGGAGCAAAAGACGGAGGAAGCCACGGCATCGATTTTGGCGATGTCGGATACCGTGGACTATCTGCACTCCCAAGCCAAGCTTGGTGAGCGCATGTATGCCAAGGAGCAACAGGTTACGTCCGAGCTCGTGAAATCAATCATTTCCGACCTGGGTCTGTTGAACCAAAAGATCACCGGGATCCAACAGGAGATTGCCAAGGTCAGCATCGAGATCCACAAGGATGAGCAAGACGCTGAACTTCTCAATCAGCGGATCGGCCAGTTGGTCGATCAGATGAGAGCCGCCGAGATCGAACTCGCCCATCATCGCCGAAAGCTGGACGAGCTAAACGACAAGTCGGCGGCGAGTATCGTCAGGTCAATTTTTTGTCTCGGGCTCGACCGTGCAATCATGGGGATCATCACCCTGGTCGATCAGGACGAGGCCCGGATCCGCTCGCTGAACGACGAGAGGCAAAGATATCGGCAAGAGCGTGAAAATGACGAAGGGCGGCTCAATGCAACCCGTGACCTGTTGTCGAGCTTGCAAAGCCAGCGGGATGAGTACACCCGCACCATCAAGCAATTGGAGGTGGCGGAAGACACTCTTCACCAAAATGAAAAAACGGCCCGGCGTAAGCTGGCGTACTTTACGGACATCTCTCTATTCTATGGGAAATTGCAGGCCATGTGCGAGGGAATCGAGACCAACATCGCTTCCGTCGCTGACGTCGTCCAAGAGTTGAACGACGCTCAACCCCGGATCGTTGACATTGATGCGTCCGGTTCGGAGCTAATTTCGCTCAAGGCTGCTCTCTACAAGTTTGATGCCTTGCTCGGCAGCGAGCCCATCGACGCACTTTTCTAGAGCGCGAGTTGGGGGGGGGCGGGATCCGCCCCTCGATCTCCTTTGTTGCCAAAACACAATTAGCCGTCTTGATTCAGTTTGTTTCTGGAGGAAATCTGAGATGCCGTCAGTCAGCAATTCCCCGACTTTGATTGCTCAGGAAACGCCAAGTTGGTGCTTCGCTGCAGCCGAAGTGATGGTGCGGCAATATTACGGTTTGCCGCAGATGTCACAGTACGAAATAGCACGGGCTAGCACCGCTGCGCTTGCGGAGGCCGACTTGAGCCTCGGTGAAAAGTGGGACCTGGCTCAGGTGCTCGACAGCTCAGCTGACGTCACCGAGGATGTTGGCGAAAACCACAAGAGCAAAATTGTCGAGCTGGTGCGCGGTCAATGGAATGCCTTCAACCATGACGCCACTGGCGGGCAATTCAACGCCAAGCCGACCTGGGAGGATGTCAGCGCAGAAATCGATAACGACCGCGTATTCGTCGTGGGAAGCACGATCCACTACTACGTCGTGTCCGGGTATTCCGATGATGGCAAGGGCAGGAGGCTTTGGGTCCAGGACCCTTGGCCGGCAGGTAGGGGAGGTCAGAAATCAGTCCTCTTATTCGACGAGTTCTTAGATGCCGAAGGAAAGGTATGCATTGTGTTTCGGCAATAGTCAGTTGTCGCATTCGAAACCTTCACCGAAACCCGTGCGACCGGGCGTTCGACGACATCATCGATCGCTGGTCAGGGCGGGATGGTGAGGCTGGAAGTCCCACATCTGTGCGCGCCGACAAGGTATTTGCCGAAACGATTGCAATGCGTGGATACGCGTCACCGCCTAACCTCGTTGAAATTTAAGAGGCAGCATTTTACTGCCGGAAACATCGGCGTCACTGGTTCAATTCTCATCAAGGCGAGAGATTTGGTGGTCGGCTTTCGGCCAATTGTGGAAAAGCGTGACGTCGCCTAAGGGTCAGAGCGCGTCTGGCGAAGTACCGCATAAGGCTTCGATTTGCCGCAATAGCGACATTGGAACCTCGACTCCTGCCCGGTGGCTCTGCGCTCGCCGACGCGCTGAGGGAAGGCGTACGCCGGCTTGAGATGTTGCCTCTTTGAAGAATGTTTCGCCGGCGATTCCCGCATCGGTTCCAAAGGCCGCAGGGTCGATCACGACATAAAGCTCACCGCCCGGAGGTGGCCCGCCGTCGGTTATCCCTATTCGCGTTACCTCCCGGCTGGTCTTCTCGCGAATTAGAGGACCGGCGATCAATTCCACCATCATCGATAGCCGTCGATCTCGACGACGGGGAACACCGCTCGGATCACGACATCATGATGCTCTCTTGAGTGAATGGAGACATGACCTTGTCATCCGAAAGGGCAATAATAATGTATTCGGATAATGTTTATGGCAATATAAAGAATGTTGATGGCGAGGGATTTAGATTAGCCGGCCAATTGATGCTCCCGTGGGTTTTCGAGAAACTCGATCGCCAGGCAAGCGCCAGCATTACGATCAGGGTATTGAACGGGCGTCATGGGCACGGCAGAGGCGCATAACATGTTTCTGGGAGTTTCCCGGCCGACATCGCGAAGCGATAACGGCCCTTCTGGATGAATAACCACCAGCGCATCTCTTCGAGGGTCTGAGCCAAGAGACATGAACGCTGGCGAACACCGCTGCCGCGCTCGTGTTGTGAGGCTTCCAAAAACCCTGGACACCGCAAGGCGCCGTTAGAACCCAGCACGTAGAAAGGTCGCGAGTTCGTCTACGAGTTCAGGAGACTTCTGACACACATATACGCCAAATTCGGCTGTCGGCGCAGGCGGCAGCCCGTACTTTGTTTGGAGGTTTTCGCAATCCGCGGGCAGGCCTTCCTGCAGAAGAAGTCCGATGCCAAGACCTGCCCGCAATGCTGAGATCAAAGCCGAGAAGGTCGAGGCTCTGCAGCCCGCGGTCCACTCTATTGCGTCTTCGGCCAAAAGGGCGAACATCCGATCCTGCCATGAGCAGGAGCCGTCGAAGATGATGATGGGTATGGGGGCGTTTTCGTCCACTTCCAGCATGCGACTCGCGCACCAGATGAGCTGGCGGGAGATAAAGCCAGTCGGAGTTGTTGAAAAGCGGGCGGGGTCGGCCACGACAATGTCGCTACGTCCATCCACCAGCGACCTTGCGAGGTCTGCCGAATGCGAGGAGTTCAAATCGATCTCCACCGAGGGGTGACGCCTCTTGAAGTCCGCGATAGCCGAAGGCAGCCTGGTGACGGCGAGATCTTCCACCATACCGAGCCGAACTCTGCCCGAAAGCTTTTTGCCGACGATTTGCCTGCGCATGTCCTCGCCAAGGGCAATCGTCTTCCTGGCGTAGGCAAGGAAAGTCTCCCCGGCGTCTGTCAGGGAGACACCTTTATGGGAACGGACGAGCAGCTGCGTGTCAAGATCCATCTCAAGACGCTGCAATTGCATGCTCACCGCGGGCTGCGTCCGAGCGAGACGATCCGCGGCTTTGCTGACGGTCCCAGTTTCTGAAACCGCGATGAAGGCTTGCAACAGCCTCGTGTCGAAGTTCAGCTCCATATAAAACATCCTTATAGCTCTCTAAGAATTATAACACTACACAGCATGGCGGTCAGATGACAACCTCCCCTCACAGTAAAAATGGTGACGGAGACCTGTCGTGAGCTACAAGGAAAAACTCGAAAAGTGCGGCGTTAACTGGCCCAGTCTCAGCCGGCCAGATCTCCCCTTCGCGCCGACCAAGCGCATTGGTGACACGCTTTACGTTTCCGGCCAAATCCCGGAAGTGGCCGACGAAATCGCTTACATCGGCCAGGTCGGCAAGGAAATCGACGTCGAGATGGCGCTCCAGAGCGCGAAGATATGCGCTGCCAACATCGTTTACTGGGTCGAAAAAGCGCTCGACGGCGATCTCGACCGTGTCGTGCAAATGGCAAAGATGAATATCTTCATCAACGCCGTTCCCGGCTTCACCGCTTACTCTCAGGTCGGCAATGGCGCTTCGGAAATCATGAATGCCCTATTCGGCGAGCGTGGGGAGCATGCCCGGTGCGCGCTCGGCATGGGTGGTCTTCCGGCCAATGTTCCCGTCGAAATCGACGCGGTCTTCCACGTGCGCTGAAGGAGAGCGAGATGCCGCCTGTCATTCACTTCAATCACGCGGGCGCAAGCATCCTTGCTCCGGAAACAGTCGAATTGATAGTGGCGCATCTCCGCCGCGAAGCGGAACTGGGTCCCATGGAAGCTGGGACGGCCGCCGCTGACCGCTTGGAGGCTGGATATGCGAGGGCGGCCCGTCTCCTGGGGTGCGCGGCCACGGACGTCGCGTTCGGGACCGGTCACGGTCAGCTTTACGGCGACATCCTCGCTTCGGTGCCGCTCAAGGCGGGCGACCGCGTCCTGGTAAGCCGCCAGGAGTGGATCGGCAACGTGCTTGCCCTGAAGCATGCGTGCCATGTTTCGGGCGCCTCAATGTCGGTGATGCCGTGGGATGAAACCACCGCGGTAGACGTCGAGGCGGTGGTGAGGTCTCTCGATCCCGACGTGAAGATAGTGGCGCTTACTTGGGTTGGTGCGAGTGGCGCTCTTATCAATCCCGCCGAGGCGCTCGGCAAGGCGTTACGCCAAGCGAAATCGGGAGCCTTCTACATGATCGACGCCAGCCAGGCGATCGGACAACTTCCTGTCGATGTGTCGGAGATCGGGTGCGACGTCCTAGTCGCCTGCGGCCGGAAATTTCTGCGGGGGCCACGCGGAACGGCTCTCGCCTATATCTCGCCCAGGCTCGCGGTGTCGATGGTTCCGAGGCGCGTGGACGACCGCTCCGCCAAGCTCGACGTCGGGCGCGCGGCCATCCACCAGAGTGCTCAAGCTGTGGAAACCGCCGAGTTCGCCGTGGCATTGCGCCTGGGGTTGATCGACTCGCTCGAGCGAGCCCTGAGCCTGAATGCGTTCGACACCCGGGTGAAGCTCAACACACTCGCCACGGAGCTCCGCAACAGGCTCACGGATGTGCCCGGCGTAAACATTCTCGACCTCGGCCGCGACAAGGCCGCGTTCGTGACTTTCGTCATCGAAGGCATTCCATGCCAGCGGGTGAAGGAGCTTCTCGCAGCCCGCGGGATCACGATCGGAAAGAACGGCGTCGGATACACGCCGTTCGACATGGACATCAGAGGCATCACGGAAATCCTGCGAGCCTCGGTCCATTTTGGCAACACTGACACAGACATCGAAAAGTTAGTCCAGGCCGTGCGCGAGATCGCCGCGGAAGCGGCCGAGGCCGCGTGACGGAAGAGGGAATTGGACAGATGAGCACAGCAAACGTGAAGAAGACCGCACTGGTACTGGGCGGCAGCAAAGGACTGGGTTTCGGCGTAGCTGAAGCCTTGGCTGACAAAGGGATCGACGTGGCGCTTGTGGGCCGCGACGAAGCGACTCTACGCGCGGCCGAGGCAAAGCTCGAAGGAAAGCCCGGCGTGGCGATGTCCTTCTCTTGCGACCTGTTGGAGAAGAAGGGCGTGTCCGAACTCCTAGGCTGGGTCGATCGGCATATGGGGCACGTCGACATACTGCTTCTCAACGGAGGTGGCCCTCCGCCGTTTCCGGCTTCGAAGTTCGAGGAGGAGATCTGGCTTCAACAGTTCGGTGCGATGTTCCTCAACCAGGTGAGGATTGCGTCACACTTTCTGCCGGGCATGAGGGCTCGGAAGTTCGGCCGCATCGTGGCGGTGTCTTCCACGAGCGTCAGGGAGCCTATCTCTGGGCTGACTGCTTCCAACGCGTTGCGTTCGGCTCTCGCTGGTTGGGCGAAGACGCTGTCGCTGGAAGTGGCCGCCGATGGGGTCACCGTGAACGTGGTCCTTCCAGGAAGGTTCGCCACGGAGCGCACCGTGTATTTCGACGCTATGGACGCGGCTGACCGCGGTGTTGATCCGTCCGTGATCGCCGGGGAAAGCCAAGCCGAGATACCGATCGGCCGTTACGGGACACACGAGGAATTCGGGGCCGTCGTGGCGTTCCTCGCAAGTGACGAGGCTCGCTATGTCACGGGGGTGGCGATGCCCGTGGACGGCGGCCTTAGCAGATCGATGCTGTAGTTCGAAGGTGCGGGAAATGGAACTCGAAGATCTTAGGACGAAGTACTCCGGCGCTACTGGCGGCGCGATTCATGATCCGGCGTTGAGGGCGGTCGCGGACGGTTTTTTTACGGGCGATCGCAGAAGATGGCCCTTTGAGGGCGTTCGGACGTTCCTCGACGCGCCCTATGTTGAGGACGCCGCCAAAGCGCTTTTCTCCGGTCAGACGATATCGGGCATCGACGTAGCTCTCTCTCGGGGTCAGGAACAGGGCCGGCTCGCGCCTGGGTCCCAAGGCGGTTCGGCAGGTCGAGCGCGTCGGACCTTATAATCGGGTGCTCAAGGCGGCCCCGTCAACCGTGCTGAGAGTTGCCGACATCGGCGACTTCCCGATGAGGAGCAGGTTCGACCTGGAAGGCTGCCACGCCGACATCGAGGAGTTTTTCGGTTCACTTGCCGCAAGCGACTTGGTGCCGCTTGCGGTGGGGCGGTGACCATTCCATCACCTTCGAGAACGACACGCCCTGACACCCAAGCGCGCCGGAATGGTCGGTTATTCCGGGCTTGACGGCGCGGGTCTGTTCGGCTCGATCTCGGCCGCCCTGTCGCTGCAAACAACAAAGAGCTGGTCGATCGATACCGGGTTGCTGTTCGATATCGAAGGCGACGGTGAAAAGTCAGTGGGAGCGAAGGTTGGCATCAGCGGCCGCATGTGATGGATGTCGGTCGCTTTGGCATGCCCTGATGGCGTTCGGCAGCGGGTGAGAACCGATCATGCTTTGGCCCGTCGGCATTCCTTCCTAATTCCAACGCGTTCCACCTTAGCGCCGAGGACCAGAGCCGCGGGCTTTGGCTATGGCGCTCTTGAGCCCTTTTTCATCCAGAACGCCTGGAATGATCGCCGAACCGATGACGAAAGATGGCGTGCCGGCGAAATTGAAGGCGAGAGCCTGATTGTAGTTGCGGTCGAGCAGGCCGGAGATCTTGGCATTGTGCGCGTTCACGGCTGCAGTGAGCTCTTTCATCGAAAGACCGGCGCCTGTCAGTGCCTTTTCGATGTCGTCATGCGAGAGTTTCGCCTTGGTTTTCATCAGGGCCTCCATAGCGGGCCGATATTTGCCAATTTGGGCGGCTCCGAGCACCGCCTGTGCGGCGAAGACGGAGGCATCGCCGAAAATCGGCCAGTCCTTCAGCACCAGTCGCACATTGCCGTCAGCCTTCACCACTTTTTCGACCGTAGGGTGCACCTTCTTGCAGTAAGGGCACTGGTAGTCGAAGAATTCGACAACGGTGACATCGCCATTTGGATTGCCGAGGACGGGCGCGTCCTTATCGAAAAACACCTCCTCCTTGGTCAATTGCTGGGCGAAGGATGGTCGATCTCCGACAAGCATTGCGGCAGCGGTTGCGAACGATGTGGTCAGAACGGTTCTGCGGGTGAGCATCAGATTTCTCCCTGTGCGAATTGATTGGGGCCGAGAACGACGCGCGAGCCGGTGGCGCGAATGAACGAGCGACGCAGGAAAATGGCGGAAGTCAGAAAAACCAGAGCTCTCATTCTGTGTGTTTCCGGTCCTCAGATGAAAGGGTGGTGACCCGCTCGGCGATGGTCTCGCGGGAGATTTCGCCGAGATGGGTGGCGGCGAGCGTGCCATCCGGGTTGATGAAAAGTGTGGCGGGCAGGCCGATTGCGGCGTAGTGGCGGGATAGGTCGGAAAACGGGTCCAGCAGGATGGTTTCCAGATCGACGCCGGTTTGGCGCAGATAAGCCGCTATCACTTCGCGGCTTTCTCCCTGATTGGCGAACAGAAAGTCGACCTGCGGATTGCTTCCGGCCATCTCCGCCATCATCGGCATTTCCCGCCGGCAGGGCGGACACCAGCTGGCCCAGAGATTGAGAACCGCCGGGCGGCCCTTGCGGTCGGCGAGCGCAAGGGTCTCGTCTGTTGAAAGAACGGTATAGGACGTTTCCGGGGCGCGGGGTGCAACGCCCCCATCGATGAGGGTGGTAACGACGATCCAGACGAAGAGACCACCCGCGAGCGGGACGATCGTCCAAGGGGCAATTCTCGGGGCGTTTCGCCAGAGCACCAGGGTGGCGAGGAGAACGCCGACAAGACCACCCGTCGGGGAAAATCCGCCCTGCCAGATGGCGAGCGCACGCAAGGGCTCCCGCAGGAAGCTCTCGGCATGCATGAGCACATGTCCCGCCCGTGCGCCGACAACGCCGAAAAGCGCCGCGGCAGTCGTCCAGGTGCCAAGCCGGTTGTCGACGCGGGCGGCAAGCAGGGAGCCGACCACCATGAAGACGATCAGGCCGGCGATCACCGAAAATCGATCTGCGGAAAACGCGAAGGGACCTATCGCAATGGCATTCATCGCGCACTGCCCTTCGCAATCCGTGCCGCGTTCGCAAGCGAGGCGGCTGAGATTTCGCCGACGAGGCGCGTGCCAGGCGTCTCCTGTCTTTTGCGGTCGAAGAAGATCATGGTCGGCGGGCCGACGACGGCAAGTAAACGCATCAGTGCGCCATTCTCCGCATCGAGGGTGCTGACATCGAGACTTGCCAGCCGGACGCCGTCGAGGTGGGCCGCGACGTCAGCCGCCGTCAGAACGGATCGCTCGATCGTGCGGCAGGTGACGCACCAGTCCGCGGTGACATAGACGAGGGTGGCTTGGTTGTGGGCGGCTGCGGTGTCGAGCAAACTGGAGAGCGCGACCTCGGAATTGACCTTGGTGAAATCCGACTTCTGGATGGCGGTTGTCTCGCCAATTCCTGCCGCGCCCTTGAGCGGGCCAAGCGGGGTGAGCGGATCGCTGGCCCCAAGGCCGAAGCCCACCAAAAGGAGGCTTCCCCAAAGGAGGGATACGATGGCGGTTGAGCGTACCAGAACGCCATAGCCGCGCGTGGACCGCAACCCGTCGAAAGCGCCCGCATAGACGCCGAAGGCGAGCGCCAGTACCGCCCAGGGCAACAGGAGGAAGCGCTCGGGCAACAGCGGTATCGCAAGCCACACCGCTGTTGCCAGGAACGCGAAACCGAAAACGTGCCGCACACTTTCCATCCACTTACCGGCGCGCGGCAACGCCTTGCCGCCGATCGTCGCCATGATGATCAGCGGTATGCCCTTACCGATACCGAGGGCGAAGAGGGCGAGTGCCCCGACCGCAATGTCGCCCGTCCGGGCAATGTAGAGCAGGGCACCAGCAAGTGGCGCGGTGACGCAGGGACCGATGAGGAAGGCGGAGGAAAAGCCGAGGAGCGCGGCGGCGCCGACCGTGCCACCCCTCTGTCTGCCGCCGGTGAGGCGGCGGCCGATCGCTGCCGGCAGTTGTACGTGGAAAAGTCCGAAGCTGGAGAGCGCAAGCACGACGAAAAGTGCGGCGACCACGCCGATCGCGGCGGGCGATTGCAGCACGATATGCAGATTTTGCCCCGACCACGCCGCCGCGATGCCGAGGAGGCCGAAGGCTGTCGCGAGCGCCAGCACATAGGTGGATGCAAGCATGAAGCCGCGTTTTGCGGTCAGCCCCTCTCTCTCACGCGTGAGCATCGCGGCGACGATCGGATACATCGGGAAGACGCAGGGCGTGAAGGCGAGCAGCAGGCCGAAGCCGAGGAAGCCGGCAAGTAGCAGGGCAAGGCCGCCACCGGTCATGAGCCGGTCGACCGCCGTTTCGCCGCTGTCAGCTGCGATGGAAAACGCTGTGTCCGGCCTTTCCACCGGGCGTGTGTCCTTGGCAGGCGCGAACGCAAAGCCGCTGTCTGGCTTGCTGATGGTCATCGCGACGGTATCGATCGTCCGCGTTGCCGGCGGATAGCACAACCCTCCATCCTGGCAGCCCTGGTACGTCAGGCGAAAGGTCTGGGGTGCGTCGGCGATAAAGGCTGATACCTTTTTGTAATACACTTGCGTTGTGCCAAAGCCCGGGTCGTCCTTGATCCTGCCTGGCCTCGTCTCAAGGGTTAGCGGCTGATTGGTGTCACCTTCTGCCGAAAGAAAGTCTCTGTAGAGATAATAACCGTCGGCGATTTTCCAGGTGATCGTCAGGCGCCCGTCCTCATTCCTCACGACAGCGGGCACGAAGGCTTCATCCATCGGGAGGGGCGCTTCGAGCGCCCGGGCCGGCAAGATTGCCACCATCAAAGCCCAAACCAGTGCCAGGAGGTTTGCTTTCAGCATCTTTGTTGCGTCCTCGTCCTTCATCGTCGCGCGACCAATCCAGTTGCCACCTTAAGGCAGCCTTAAAGTGAGGGCGGCTTGGCCGTAGCGAGATTGGCATCGAGGATCCGATGGGCGAGAAGTTCCTCTCGTTCTCGCGGCACGATCTGTCGCAGATCGTCGCCTACGCGTGTGACGACACCTTCTCGGTGGTGTGACTGGTATCCGCCGGTCTTGGCATCGGCTTTGCGCCGGAACGGGCACTGGATTGCCCAACCGCAATTTCGAGTTTGGCAAGGGGCGTCGACTTCGGGCTCGGTGTCGCCTCGTCGAAGGTCGATCCGAAGGCCGCCCGCGACAACATCGCCAACATCGCTAGGTCACTGGTGAACGCGGGGCGTTGCGGGTGCACGAGGATCGCATAATGTATCGTTTGGAAGGCGGTGTACTGCGCAGGACCGATTACGCCGCTCTATCGATTTCTGGGATCAACTCCAGTTCGCCATGGAGCGCTATTTCCTCTGTCTTGAGGTTGAAGCTGG
>NZ_MUNW01000030.1 GCF_002002725.1 Sinorhizobium sp. A49
GCAGCGGACGGTTGGTGTCGCCAAAGATCCGGCCGGTCACTTCCTCCATCCGGCGAATGCCTTCGCGGACCTGATCGTGCAAGCCGTCGGGGATCTCGCGGCCATTGTCGAAATAGCTGTTACAGGCATCGGTGATAATGGTCAGCCCCGGCGGCACCGGCAGGCCGAGACTGCACATTTCGGCAAGGTTCGCACCCTTGCCGCCCAACCGGTCACGATCGCCCGCCCGCCCTTCGGCCTTGCCCCCACCGAAGGTGTAAACCCATTTCGTCATGCCTGCTCTCCACCCAGAAACAGTCTTTTGTGACGATTTACAGTATATGCTTCGGCCTGGAAATGCACCCGCCGAAGATTTATGCTGCAGCGCATCATTTTTGCGACTGGGAAGGCGAGCCTCAGCGGATCGTCGCCCGCACCATCTCCCCTGTGATGCGAACCTGCGGCCTGGTGCCGGGGACCGCCGTTCGCGAACTGTCGACCCAGGACGCTGTCGCCGTCACCTGATAATCGATGAAACTTGCCGCATCGAAGCCAAGATGAATATCGAGTGCCTTTCCGGAGATCTCGACGGTCTCTGATTGCCGGGTCTCTTCGTAGATCAGCCGCGCCCGCAGGGCGTCCACGTCGAGCCTGACCTGTCCCACGTGCCCGTCGATCGAAACATCCGCCGCCTTGCCCTTGAGCGCGACACTCGAAAACTCTCCCTCCAGCTTGGCTTGAAATGCCGGTTGCTCGATCGAGACCGATGCTCCCTGTTTGAGGTTGGCGCGAAGCTGGGTCTTGCACTCCTCCAGTTCCGGCCAGGTCGGTACAGCCACTTCCACGTAGAGGGTGGCGCCTTCGACGCGCATCCGGGTTTGCGATACGCAGTCACTGTAAAACCAGCTGGAATAGAAGGGTGCAAACCAGCCGGATCGCTTGCTCTCGACCGAGGCGCTATAGGGCAAGCTCTCGTCACTGGTGAGTTCGATTGCGCTGGCGTCTCCCGTTGCGACGATAGCCGTGACACCGGTGATATCGATGTCGGTCGCCGATGTCTCGGCATTGCTCGCCATGGCGACGAGAAGGATGGGGGCAAGCACCATTGCAGGCAGTGCGATCGACATTTGGCTCTCCATTCGTTCGATCCGGCACCATCACCGGACAGGAACAGTTCGCCCGAAATCGAACCAAGCGGCGACCTTGATCGCGTTTTGGGTCGACCATGAACGCAATCGAGGGCATCATCGAAACGTCCACACCTCCTCCGAAGAATCCATCCACTCATGTTATTTGTACCGCTACCCTTCGTCGTCTCCCTCCTACTGACGATCGTGATCGTCCGCATGCTGTCGCAACGGGACGACGTCATGACGTTCGAGCAACGCCTGTTCCTCCTGCTCGTGTGCGCCTATGCGCTGCAGTCCGTGCTGATCGGCATCCGGTGGGGCTACGACATTCGCGCCATCCTGCCGGCTCAGGCGATGCTTGCGACGTTCAACGCAGCGCTCGCCTGGGTTTGCTTCAGCAACCTTGCAAGCGACAGCCAGCCAAGCCTCAGGCAAATCGGCTGGCACCTCCTGCCGGCTCTCATCGTTGGGGTGATGATGTTTGCCTGGCGAGATGCTGTCGGCACCGCGATTATCCTGTTCTTTCTCGGCTACGGCATTGCTTTGCTATGGCTTGCGAGGCTTGGGCCGAACGCACTGGTCACGTCCCGCCTCGACGGTGTGCTTCGATCATACCGCGCGCTACAGATCACCGGATGGGCGCTCGTCGCGTCAGCCCTCAGCGACGTCGCCATCGGCTTTGACCAGACGCGCAACGGCGGCGCCTATTCCGGTGCAATCGTCGCGGCCGGCAACGTGCTCGCCCTGCTCATTCTTGGGACCGCCGCTTCGATCGCCAGCTTCGACACGTCGACGGACAACGAACGGCAGGATGAAGAGCCATTACCCGAGGAGCGCGCTGCAAGCGAAGAGGATGCACAAATCGTGCAACGCATCGGCGAGTTGATGCACAAAAAAGCGCTCTACAAGGATCTTGAACTCAACCTCTCTCGGATCGCGCGCAAGCTCGGCGTACCGGCGCGGCGTATTTCCAACGCCATCAACCGCATGCACGGCATCAGCGTCTCGCAATACGTCAACAACTACCGGGTCGAGGAAGCCTGTCGGCTGCTTCAGACGACAAATGAGGCCATCACGCAAATCGCCTTCGAGGCGGGCTTCCTGACGAAATCCAACTTCAACCGCGAGTTCCTGCGCGTCACCGGCAAGAGCCCTTCCTCCTGGCGCGAAGAACAGCGTGTCAGCGAGCTTCGAAGAGCGGCATGAAGCGAAACGTATGCATGCGTTGAAAGCTGACCATCGGCCCGAGCCACCCACGTTGCAGCGCTTATCGTGCAACGATCACATCGGAGGCGGAGAACGAATTCGTCGCCTCGCTGTTCAACAGCGGCTACGACGCCGTCGGCGGCGTCAGCTTCAAGATGAGGCAATAGATTGGTCTTGCAGAGGCGGCTCAGGGCCGAGAGCCGCGCGCGGCGGCTGTGCGCGTCACAACCGGGGATGACATGGCTCCGCTGGATTCGACCGAAAGCTTCGTTCTCGAATTCGAGTAATACTTAAACCACTTCCCTCAGTCGCTCTGCCGTCTGCAGGTCGACGGACACGAGCTGGGATACGCCCTGCTCCGCCATGGTGACGCCGAACAGGCGGTTCATGCGGGCCATGGTGATCGGGTTGTGGGTGATGATGACGAAGCGGGTTTCGGTCGAAGCCGCCATCTCGTCCATCAGGTTGCAATAGCGCTCGACATTGTGGTCGTCGAGCGGCGCATCGACTTCGTCGAGCACGCAGATCGGCGCCGGATTGGTCAGGAACACGGCGAAGATCAGCGCCATCGCGGTCAGCGCCTGCTCGCCACCCGAAAGCAGCGTCATGGTCTGCGGCTTCTTGCCCGGCGGACGCGCGAGGATTTCAAGGCCGGCTTCGAGTGGGTCGTCGCTCTCGATCAATTGCAGCTCCGCCGTGCCGCCGCCGAAGAGATGGGTGAAAAGCCGCTGGAACTGGGCGTTGACCACATCGAAGGCGACGATCAGTCGCTCGCGACCCTCGCGGTTAAGGTTCTGGATGGCGCTGCGCAGCTTGCGGATCGCCTCGATGACGTCGTCGCGCTCCTTCAAGAGCAAAGCCAGCCGGTCGGATAGCTCCTTCTGCTCTTCTTCGGCGCGCAGGTTGACGGCGCCAAGGCGCTCGCGTTCGATCTTCAGCCGTTCCAGTTCACGCTCGACATTGCGCATGTCCGGCAGCGCCTCGTCGACGGCAAGCCCGGTCAGTCGCATCACCTCATGCGGGGCGCAGGAAAGGGCTTCCTGGATGCGACCCTCGATCTCGACGCGGCGCTCGCGGCCCGACACCAGCCGCTCCTCGGCGCGGCCGCGCTTCTCGCGCGATTCCGCCAGCTCCGAAAGTGCTGTTGCGGCCATGCGATCGGCCTCGCGCTGGCGGCCCTCGGCCTCGGCCAGGATGTCGGCAGCCTCGCGGCGCGAAGCCTCGGCCTTCTGCAGTTCGTTCATCAGCGCGCGCCGCTTGTCGTCGAACTCGTCGGGCGCGTCCATCAGGTCTTCGACCTCCTCGCGCGCTTCCGCCTCGCGATCCCTGAGGGTGGCGATGTGCTCGTCGGCGCTGGCCGCCCGCGCCTTCCAGGTCTGGCGTTCGCCTGCAATCGCCGTGATGCGGCGCTGGCGTGCCTCGTTCTCGCGCGCAAGTCCGTCGTGAGCGGCGCGCCGTTCGGCAACCGCGGCGCGGTCGGTTGCGACATCCGCCGTCTGCGTGCGCAGTTTCAGCTCAAGCTCGGAAAGGTCGGGTGCATCGGCAAGCGCGTCGTTGGCCGTCTCGATCTGTTCGGCCACCTCTTCCAGCTGGCTTTCGAGCTGGCTCTTGGTTTCGGCGACAACCGCACGACGACGCGAGAGATCGCCGGATGCGCGCTCGGCGGCGGCCAGCGCATCGCGGGCTTCGCCCAGCTGGCGGGTGATCATGCGCTGGGCATCGCGGGCAAGCCGCAGCCGCTCATCCTCGGCGCGGATGCGCGAGCCGGCGGCAGCAAGATCGGCCTCGGCACGGCGGAGCGCCTCGCCGGCCTGGTCCGCCTCGGTGTCGAGTTCGGCAAGGCGGTTCTTCTGGGCGAGCCTCAGCGCTGCAGCGCTCGGCGCTTCGGATCCGGTCACGTGGCCGTCCCACCGCCAGACCGAGCCCTGCTTCGTCACGAGGCTCTGGCCGGGCTTCAGCAATGGCATCAACCGCTCGGCGTCGGCCTCACTGTCGACGATGCCGATCTGGCTCAAGGCGCGGGTCAGGGCTTGCGGTGCGCGAACGTGCTCAATCAGCAAGCGCACGCCCGGCGGCAAAGGGGCATCGCCGGAATGGTCGCCCGGTGTGCGCCAATGGGCAGGGGCGGCGCTATCGAGGGGCGAATCGAGATCGTCGCCAAGGGCCGCTCCCAGCGCCGTCTCGAAACCGCGATCGACCTTCATCTCCTCGACGACGGCCGGATAGTCGCCACCGCCGGCTGCTTCGAGCATACGGCGGATCGTGCGTGCCTCGGTCTCGATACCGTTGAGAACGGCCCGCGCCCGATCGACCGGCGGGCGGGCGTCGGCTTCGACCCGGCGGGTTTCGGCCAGCGCCTCCTCGATATCGGCGACATTCGCCTCGGCTTCTTCGAGGGCCGCCTCGGCCACCTCCACCTGGCCCTGCTTTTCGTGCGGGTCGGGCAGCGTCGACATCTGCCGGTCGAGTTCGTCGAGATCGCGGGTCTGATCGGAAAGCTGGCGCGCCAGCCGCGCCTGCCGCTCCGAAAGGTCGCGCAGCGCGCGCTCAAGCTGGTTGCGGCCTGCCTGTGCTTCGGCGCGCTCCGCCGTAAGCCGGCTGAGACCGGCTTCGCTTTCCGAGAGCTTTTCGTTTGCCTCTTCGAGCCGTTCCCGGGCTTCGCTCGCCCGGTCGTCCGCCTCGCCAAGCGCCTCGCGCAGTTCCTCATCCTCTTCGTCGAGGCGGGCGAGAATGCCGGCATTGTCGGCGACCAAGCGTTCCTCGCGGGCGATATCCTCGGCCAGCTGCGCTAGGCGACGCTGCAATTCGTCGCGCCGGCGTAGAATGCGGCCGGCGTCTTCCTCGAGCTGCGAGCGGGCGATCTGAAGCCGCTGCAAGGCGGCCGCCAGTTTCGCTTCGTTCTCGCGCAGCTCCGGCAGTTTCAGGCTGGAGATCGCCTGATCCTTGGCCGCCTGCATCTGCGCCTGCGCCTTTTCGGCGACGAGGGCCGTCACCTGGTTGAGCTGGCTCGTCGCCTCGGCCTCGGCCTCCTTGGCCTGGACCCAGCGGATATGGAACAGGATCGCCTCATGCTTGCGGATATCGGCGGACAGCATCTTGAAGCGATTGGCCTGACGCGCCTGACGCTTCAGACTTTCAATCTGGCTTTCGAGTTGCGAGGTGACGTCGTCTAGGCGCTCGAGGTTTGTCTCGGCCGCCTTCAGCCGCAGCTCGGCCTCATGCCGGCGCGAATGCAAGCCGGAAATGCCCGCCGCTTCTTCGAGAAGCTGGCGGCGCGCCTGCGGCTTGGCCGAAATCAGTTCGCCGATGCGGCCCTGCCCGACCATCGACGGCGAGCGGGCGCCGGTGGAAGCGTCGGCAAACAAGAGCTGCACATCCTTGGCGCGCGCTTCCTTGCCGTTGATCCTGTAGACCGAGCCCTGTTCGCGCTCGATGCGGCGCGTCACCTGGATTTCGTCGCTGTCGTTGAACGCGGCAGGCGCGGTGCGATCGCTGTTGTCGAGATAAAGGCCGACTTCGGCGGTGTTGCGCGCCGGACGATTGCCGGAGCCCGAAAAGATCACGTCGTCCATGCCGGACGCGCGCATGTTCTTGTAGGAGTTTTCCCCCATCACCCAGCGCAACGCCTCGACAAGGTTCGACTTGCCGCAGCCGTTCGGGCCGACGATGCCCGTCAGACCACGCTCGATGATGAATTCACTGGGTTCGACGAAGGACTTGAAGCCGAGCAGGCGAAGCTTGTTGAACTTCATGCGGCAGACGCTGGCGCTGGACGCCCCTCGTCACCCGGCTGTCGGGCATAAAAAACGGGCGCACGGCTACTGCCGTCGCCCGTTTTCAGGAAAAGCGAAGGATCAGAGCTTGCTGTCGATGAGGGCCGACATAACGTCAACCGACATATCCCCAGAATAGTGCTCTCCATTGACGAAGAAGGTCGGCGTCGATTGTACGCCAAAGTCCTTTGCGCCCCTCTGCATAACTGCGTTCACATCATCCAGAAGTTTCTGGTTCGTCAAGCAGGACTCGAAGCTCTCCTGTGTAAAACCGGCGAGCTTGGACATCTGCAGCAAGGCATCGCGGCCATTTTGGGCGGCAGCCCACTGCTGCTGCTGCTTGAACAGCATCGAGATCATCGGGAAATACTGGCCTTCAGGGGCGCAACGCGCCAGCATGAAGGCGGCAGCCGCACGCGGATCGAACGGGAATTCGCGCAGGACGAAACGAACCTTGCCGCTGTCGATGTACTTCGTCTTGATCGTTTCGAAGGTGTTGTTGTGGAAGGCGGCGCAATGCGGGCAGGTCATCGACATGTATTCGACGATCGTGACCGGCGCGTTGGCATCGCCGATCGCCATTTCCGGCAGCGCGCCGGGTTCGAGCAGCTTGGCCATGTCGACGGAGCCTTCCGAGCTCGGCAGCTCGACCTTTGCCGCCGGAGCGGCCGTCGACTGGGCGACTTCCGTGCCGGCCGGCTTGGCTTCCGTGGTCGTTGTCGCGGCAGCCGTCGTCGATGCGGTGGTTATCGCGTCGGCAGGCTTCGCATCGGCTGGCTTAACTTCGGTCTTGGCGGCCGTTTCCGTGGTTTCGGTCGGGGTCGCCGAAGCCTGTTCCTTCTTGTCGTCGCTGCAGGCGGCAAGCACGAGAGCGACGGTCGCGATGGCAACACCGCTGAGCAGGCGTTTGGAAAGGGTCATTGCGGAAGCGGACATGAATTTTACCCGTGTTCGGAGGGAATTGCAGTGCGGATTCGATATCTTGCCGCGCGCAGGGCGGCAAGGGGCAGCTTCTCAACAGAATTCAAAGAATTGTGACCGGCTGATGGTGCGGCCCTAAAGCATCTCGCGCAAAAGTACGGGACGGTTTTGCGATAACGACATACTCAAGAACAAGTGCCCTAAGCGCAGGGAGCGCAACTCGGAGATCGCGACGCACGTCATCGCCGGCGTGGAGACATGACGGCGGTCCCGAGCCGCCGCAGCGCCGCCTTCAGCTCTTCGCTCTCGATGCCCTCGACCATGGTTTCGAGTTTGCGGGCCGGTTCGCCTGTGAGCGGGCGTGGCGTGCGATTGCGCCTGGTCGGCTGCGAGACCGGTTTTTGCACGATCCGCAGCTGACCGATCGCATAAAAGCCGAAGAAGCCGTTGATCCGCTGGATCAGCTCGCCCTGGGCATGGGTGAGAAAGAGGGCACGCGCGCCCTCGCAGGCAACGGTGAGCACGCCGGGTTGATGGCCACCCTCGCCGGAGATTTCCGAGGCGCGACGCGGCCAGGCGATCTTTTCCGGTCGGGTGCAGTCGGCGAAATCGGCACCGGCGATCTCGTCCCAGGAGCCGAGCAGCATGGTGTTGATGCCGGCGCGCTTGGCGAGCACTGGATCGATCAGCCCGTTGGCGACCTCTGCGATCTGGATCACACCCCGGCGGGACTTCTGTTCACTCACGAACGCGACTTTCTGTATGCAATGTCGATTGAGCCTTGATGCGCCGGCTCGCCTTCGCCAAGTATAAGCCGGAAAAGGAACCTCCGGCAAATCATGGACAATACGATCACGGCGGCGAAGGCTGCCCCGCTTCTTCTTGAATGGTACGACCGGCACCACCGCGAGCTTCCGTGGCGGGTCTCGCCGTCGATGGCGAAACAAGGCGTGGTTGCCAATCCCTACCATATCTGGATGTCGGAGGTCATGCTGCAGCAGACGACCGTGCAGGCGGTGAAGGCGTATTTCGAGAAGTTCCTGACGCTATGGCCGACGGTCGAAGAACTCGCCGCCGCCGACAACGAGGACGTGATGAAGGCCTGGGCGGGTCTCGGTTATTACGCACGCGCCCGTAACCTGAAGAAATGCGCCGAGGCCGTGGCGCGCGATCATGGCGGTCGCTTCCCGGACACGGAAGAGGGCCTGAAGGCCCTGCCCGGTATCGGCGATTATACGGCGGCGGCCGTTGCCGCCATCGCCTTCAACCGCCAAAGCGCCGTGCTCGACGGCAATGTCGAGCGGGTGATCTCGCGGCTCTTTGCGATCGAAGCGCCGCTGCCGGCGGCAAAGCCGGAAATGCGTGGCCTTGTCGCGGCGCTCACGCCAGCCGACAGGCCCGGAGATTTCGCCCAGGCGATGATGGATCTCGGCGCGACGATCTGCACGCCGAAGCGCCCGGCCTGTTCGCTCTGTCCGTTCCGGCCGCACTGTCTGGCGCTTTCCGTCGCCGATCCCGAAACCTTTCCGCGCAAGGCGAAGAAGAAGGACAAGCCGCTCCGGCTCGGCGCCGCCTTCGTGGCGATCGATGCCCGTGACACGGTCTATCTGCGCAAGCGCGGCGAAACCGGCCTGCTTGGCGGCATGACCGAAGTGCCCGGCACCGCCTGGACGGCGCGCCAGGACGGCGACACGTCGGTCGCGGCGCAGCCCTTTGCGGCGGCTTGGGAAGACTGCGGCACCATTACCCATGTCTTCACGCATTTCGAGTTGCGCCTGTCGGTCTACCGGGCCAATGTCGCGTGCGCCGAGACCGGAAACGATGGCTGGTGGGAGCCGGTCTCGTCGCTGAAAGCCCAGGCATTGCCGACGGTTATGAAAAAGGCGATCGCCCAGGCGATCCCGGATGCCTTCAAAGCCGAGCGCTGAGACGTTTAAAGAGGAACAGGTCATGAGCAGCATCGAAATCCGCCACATCGTCTTCGACATCGGCAAGGTGCTGATCCACTACGACCCGAACCTGCTCTTCAGCCGCATCATTCCCGACGAGGCGGAGCGGCAGTGGTTCTTCGCCAATGTCTGCACCCACGACTGGAACATCGAGCAGGACCGCGGCCGTTCCTGGGAGGAAGCGGAAGCGTTGCTGATCAAGGATCATCCGGAGCGGGAAGAGCATATCCGCGCCTTCCGCAAACATTGGCAGGAGATGGTGCCGCACGCCTATGTCGAAACGGTTTCCCTGATGGAAAACCTGATTGCAGAGGGCCGCGACGTGACGATGTTGACCAACTTCGCCTCCGACACTTTTCGCGAGGCACAGCTGCTCTATCCGTTCCTGACGATGCCGCGCGGTGTCACCGTGTCGGGCGACGTCGGCCTGATCAAGCCGGATGTGGCGATCTACGAGGCCCATGCCCGCGCCTTCGACCTCGATCCGCCGGCGACACTGTTCATCGACGACAGCATGCCCAATGTCGAGGGCGCGCGCCTCGCCGGCTGGCACGCGGTGCATTTCACCGACCCGGAAAAGCTCAAAGCCGATCTCGCCGCCTATGGTATCCAGCGCTGATCCCGGCTTGTCACAATGTCCCTCGATCCCTCTGCGCTGACCGCACGCTACCATGCAGCGATCAACGCGCTCGACTTCCAGTCGATATGCGACGCTTTCGCCGAGAATGCGCGCTATGTCTCAAACGGCGTCGGCGCCCTTTCCGGACGAGCCGCAATCGTCTCCGCCTTTCGGGACTATTTTCTGGTTTATCCGGATCAGGTGGCTGAAGACGGCGTGATCGAAACGCTTTCGCCCTCGTCGGCGCGAGCCACGTGGCATCTGACGGCAACGAACTCCAAGACCGGCGAGAAGGTAGAGCGTTCAGGTGTCGAGTTTCTTCATTTCAACGGTGAAGGACGGATCGTCGCGATCGAGGTTTTCGACGACGACTGACAAATCCGAACGTACAAACGCCCGGAAACCTCGCGGATTCCGGGCGTTTAAAGCTCTCCTTCCGGGACTGAAGGTACAAAAACCGGTCAGAGCGCTTTTCGAAGGACCTGGTGGAACTGGTTGATCAGTTCAGTTTTGCCAGGTCATTTCGAATGACGGTTCTGAGTTCGTCGATGGGCTTCAGGGTGTTCCCTTCTTCGAAGTGCCAGAATGTCCATCCGTTGCAGGCATCGAGACCCTGGACCTTGGCGCCCAGGCGATGAATAGAGCCGGCCTCGCCGCCGGAGGCAAGCGTGCCGTCGGCGCGCACGATGGCGCTATGACGTCGCTTGGCGTCGGTCAGGACGGTGCCGGGCTTGATCAATCCGCTTTCGATCAGCGTATTGAAGGCCACACGTGGTTCGGCCTTCTTGCCGGTCAGGACCGACAGCATGGCCTTGCCGAGCGGCTCGACGGCGTCGATGCGCGCCGATGCCGCGTCGATATAGTCCTGCTCGCGCTCGATACCTACGAAGTGACGGCCGAGACGCTTGGCAACGGCGCCTGTCGTGCCGGAGCCGAAGAAGGGATCGAGGATGACGTCGCCCGGCTTGGTGGACGCCATCATGATGCGGGCAAGCAGCGCTTCCGGCTTCTGGGTCGGATGCACCTTCTTGCCGTCGTCGCCCTTGAGGCGCTCGTGACCCGAGCAGATCGGGAACAGCCAGTCGGAGCGCATCTGCACATCGTCATTGGCCGCCTTCATCGCATCGTAGTTGAAGGTGTAACCCTTGGCATTGGCGTTCGGCGTCGCCCAGATCAGCGTTTCATGGGCGTTCTGGAACCGGCGGCCCTTGAAGTTCGGCATCGGGTTGGTCTTGCGCCAAATGATGTCGTTGAGGATCCAGAAATGCAGGTCCTGCAGGATGGCGCCGACGCGGAAGATGTTGTGGTAGGAGCCGATGACCCAGAGCGTTCCGGTCGGCTTCAGCACACGGCGGCAAGCCAACAGCCAGGCGCGAGTGAAGGCGTCATAGGCTTCGAAGGATGCAAACTGGTCCCACTCGTCATCGACGGCATCGACGACCGACTGGTCGGGGCGGGTCAGCATGCCGCCGAGCTGCAGGTTGTAGGGCGGGTCGGCGAAAACGACATCGACCGAATTGTCGGGAAGCGCATTGAGCGCTGCCACGCAGTCACCCTTGATGATGGAATCGAGCCAGCCCAGCGGGCGGGCGGAACGGGAGACTTCGGCAAGCGAAACAACTGATGACATGGACAACTCGCAAATACGCTTACTCGGGACGGACTATGGAGCTTATGGTTACCGAAGATGGTTACCAAAGCCTGAAGGCCGCCAGGAAAAAATCCGAATTAACGATGGGAGGCCAATCGCTTCGCTTGCCGAGGGCCGTCAAGCCGCGTGGAAGGCGCGACTGTCGACCGGCGCCTGATGCCGCTGGTTCAGGCCGTAGTCGCGCACGACCGATGCGATGCGCAAACGGTAGTCGGCAAAGACGCCATTGCGACCCGCCTCCTGGGCGGCGCGATGCTCGGCGCCGTTGCGCCATTCCTTAACGGCGTCCTCGTCGCGCCAAAATGACAGCGACAGCACCTTGTTGGGATCGGCGAGGCTTTGAAAGCGCTCGATCGAGATGAATCCGTCGATGCCATCGAGCAGCGGGCGCAGGTCGGCGGCGATGCCGAGATAGGTCTCGCGACAGCCTTCGGCCGGCAGCACTTCGAAAATAACGGCGATCATGAGTTCAATCCCTTCCAGCCTGCGACGAAACGTTCTTCAGGAAGATGCGGTCCTCCTTCAGGATAAACCGTTCCTTGCGGGCGAACGCATAGTTTTCGCGACCCAACGGGTCGGCGGCAAGCCGGGCGCGATAGGCCTCGTAGGCGGCGAGGCTGTCGATATTGTAGACGCCGTAGGCCGTCGTGGCCGAGCCTTCATGCGGCCCGAAATAGCCGATGAGGTCGGCGCCGCAGCGCGGGATCGCCTCGCCCCAGTTCCGGGAATAGGCGGCGAACTCCTCTTTCTTGAAGGGATCGATCTCGTAGCGGATGAAGCAGGTAAGCATTTGCGGTTCCTCGTGTGTGCCTCTCGATGAACCCACTATGCCCGCTTGCCGGTCAGCAATGCTTCGACTACCATCGAAGTATGAAGGAAGGTCCAGACATCGCTCTCATCGGCTCGCTGATCGGCGATCCGGCCCGCGCCAACATGCTGACCGCGCTGATGGGCGGGCGGGCGCTGACGCCGACAGAGCTTGCCACGCATGCAGGCATCACGTTGCAGACGGCGAGCTCCCATCTCTCCAAGCTCGAGGCCGGGGGCCTTCTGACCCAGCGCAAGCAGGGTCGTCACCGCTACTACCAATTGGCCGAAGACGAGGTCGGCCTGATGCTCGAAAACATCATGGGTTTTGCCGCCAGCCGCGGCATGAACAGGCATCGCCCCGGGCCCAAGGATCCGGCGCTGCGCAAGGCCCGCGTCTGCTACAATCACCTTGCCGGCGATTATGGCGTGCGCATGCTCGACAGCCTGATCGCGGAGAAACAGATCGAGGTCGCGGGCGACGATCTTGCCTTGACCGACGCGGGCCAGATCCGCATCGAGGCGCTCGGCATAAGCTACGCGTCGCTCAAGAAATCCCGCCGGCCGATCTGCCGAACCTGCCTCGACTGGAGCGAGCGGCGATCGCATCTCGCAGGCTCGCTCGGCGAGGCACTGCTGACGCTGTTCATCGACAAGGGCTGGGCGAAGCGCGAGACCAACAGCCGCGCTATCCGCTTCACTGATAGCGGCGAGAAGGCCTTTTCAGACCTCTTCCCGCAATAAACACGGATCCTCGGCTGCGCGCACCAACACCTCTCCGAACCCGCCATCTGCAACGCGGTTGCAGAGGCCTGCCCATTCGCATTCGGCGCAGGCCGCCGCGGCCTTTCCCATGGCGAAGGCCGAACGCAATCGCCTTAGCCTGTCGGCATCGAGCACCAGTACCGATCCAGGCACGATCTGCCGGTCAAGGATGTCGGAAACCGAGGCAAGTGCGAGGCTGTCCCGCCGTGTGATGCTCTCGTCCCGGCAATGGGCACCGGCATCGCACAACATCGGCGCACAGATATCGTCCGGTCCGTCGACGACCGTTACGGATTCACCGGCGGAAAGGCGCTTGGCGATCTCGACATAGTTGCGGGTGAACGAGGGCGTGTAGCCCTCGCCCACGAAGGTCAGCAGGCACAACAGATGGTGCCCGCGCAGGCGGACCGTCAAATGAGGTCCGTCGGCTTTTGCGCATAGCGCTGAACGGCTTTCAGCACGGCGGCCGCAAGTGCGGACTTCAGCGCCGCGCCGAGCACGAAGGGCGCTGCACCGAGGGCGATCGCCTGTTCGAAACCGATCAGGCTCGCCAGCCAGATTGCACCGAGCGCAAGGCACAGCAGGTTGGCGGCGAAATGGGCGGAGAAGCTGAGGACGACACGATCACCGGTCCAGCCGCGCTGTGCCAGCCATCCGGCAAGGCCACCGACCAGGGGGAAGGCCGCAAGATAACCGGCCGTCGGTCCGGCGAAATGCGCAAGACCGCCAGCACCGTTGGCCAGAACCGGCAGGCCCATCATGCCTTCGGCGAGCCAGGCAAGGATCGTGGCCACGCCGAGCCGCCAGCCATAGACGACGCCGATCATCGTCACGGCAAAAGTCTGCATGGTCACCGGCACCGGGACCATCGGCACGCTGATCTGCGAGGAGAGAGCAAGAAAACCGGTTCCAAGCAGCACGAACAGGGTCTTTACCGGCCAGGTTTTACCGTCGAGGCGGAGCGGATCGAACAGAGGCGCGTGGGCGGAAGCGAGATTGGACATCTGGGTCTCCGTGAGTTGCGTTCAAATTATAGATAATCTTAGATTCTATCTATAATGTCAGCCCCACTAGCGTCAGAAGGCAGGCCGGTCAATCCACGGACCGCACGAAAGCGGCGCACGAATGCGCACCATACAGCCCGAAACAGCCTGCAAAATAGAGAAAAACTAAATTATAGATAATTTTCTGCCGGCGACTGCAGCCGGAGCACAACGGCTGCGCTGGAAGCCTATCCGACGATCAAAAATGCCTCTCGCATTTCGCCGGCGGCGGTCTTGACCGGTGTCCTGCCGATCCAGCCGACATGGCGTTCGAGGATTTTCGCAGCCTCGTCGCCCCGCCCTTCACGCAAGGCGGCAAGGATCGCGCGATGGTCATGGTCGGTGCGCGCTTCCCAGCTGCTGCGCCAGGCCGAAAACAGAAAGCGGGCGCTGGCCGCGTGAAGATCGTCGATCGAGACCAGCAGCCGCGGCATGCCGCAGGGCTCGAGGATCAACCGATGGAAGGCGCGGTTGGCCGCCTCCCATGAACGGACGTCACGCGAGGTATCGGCCGCGACTGTGGCGGCTTCGGCACGATCGAGGATCGCGGCGGTCAGATGCGGGATCGCATGGCGCAGCGCCAGCACTTCGAGAACCGCCCGCATTTCGGCAACCTCGCGCACTTCCTTCAGATCGAACGCTGCCACGCGGAAACCGCGACGCGGTTCACTGACGGCAAGCCCTTGCGCCTCCAGCAGCCGGAATGCTTCGCGCACCGGCACATGGCTGGCGCCGAATTCCTCGGCGATGTGGTCCTGGCGCAGGCGCTCGCCCGGCGTCAGCGCGCCCGAGATGATCCTCTCGGCCAGTGCGCGGCTGATGCGGCTTGCGATCGTGTCGTCCCGTTGCTTGTCCATCGGCTACATCTAGAGGCGCTGGAGGGGCCTGTCGAGCAAGCGACATCGGCCTTTCGACGATTTCCAAAGGTTGAGATTTCGGCCGCCATCGTATAAACCTTCGGCGTACAAAAGCACGCGCCGCGAAAGAGACCCTCCCCCTGCCTGCGGCGCCTCCTTCTCCCAGGGAACTGACTTAAATGAACGGTATCGATCTCATCATCTTCGATTGCGACGGCGTTCTCGTCGATTCGGAAATCATCGCCTCGGAAGTCGAAGCGGCCCTTTTGACCGAAGCTGGCTACCCGATCAGCGTCGAGGAGATGGCAGAGCGCTTTGCCGGCATGACCTGGCAGAACACGCTGCTGCAGATCGAAAAGGAAGCGAGCGTCCCGCTTTCGGCCCAGCTCATCAGCAAGGTCGACGCCATCCTCGACGAGCGCCTTGCGCGCGACCTCAACATCATCGAGGGCGTCAAGCCGATGCTGGCGCAACTGAAGCTGCCGCACTGCATCTGCTCCAACTCGACATCGGCCCGCCTTGCCATGATGCTCGGCAAGGTCGGCATCAAGGACCATTTCGGCCGCCACATCTACTCCGCCCGCGACCTTGGCGCCGACCGCGTCAAGCCGAAGCCGGATATCTTCCTGCACGGAGCCAAGCAGATGGGCGTCGCCCCGTCCCGGGTCCTTGTTATCGAGGATTCGGTGCATGGCATCCATGGCGCGCGCGCGGCCGGCATGCGCGTCGTCGGCTTTACCGGCGGCTCGCACACCCATCCCTCGCATGCCGACCAGCTGACAGAGGCCGGCGCCGAGACGGTGATTTCACGCATGTCGGCGTTGCCGGGCGTGATCGCCGCGCTTTCCGAGTGGTCGGAATCGATGACGGCCTGAACCGGCACCGCGGGCGCAAGCCGCCTGCAGACCCCTTTCGCCCCGGATTTTCACCGGGGCGGGAAAAAGCTCTCGGCCATCACGGCGGGCGTCCGATTAGGCGCCGAGGGACACGATGTCACATTGATGTGCGGTCGCAGTCCCTCCGAAGATCTCCCCGGTTTTCGCACCGCGCACGAGGGCCATATCAGCCAAGCCCCACAAGGGGTATTTCTAGGAGGAAACATCATGCGTCTTTCAATGTTGACGGGCCTGACCCTGGCGGCAAGCGTCGCCTTCGCACCGTTCGCCTTTGCCGATATCACCGTTGGCGTCATCACGCCGCTGACCGGCCCGGTCGCGGCCTATGGCGAGCAGGTCAAGAACGGCGCTGAAGCGGCTGCCGAAGAGATCAACAAGGCCGGCGGCATCAACGGCGAAAAGATCGTCCTGAAGATGATGGACGATGCCGGCGACCCGAAGCAGGCCGTATCGGTTGCAAACCAGGCAGCCGGCGAAGGCATCCGCTTCGTCGTCGGCCCGGTGCTTTCGGGCACCTCGATGGCAGCGTCCGACGTTCTCGCCGAAAACGGCATCCTGATGGTGACGCCGACGGCGACCACGCCTGACCTGACCACCCGCGGCCTTTGGAACGTCCTGCGCACCTGCGGTCGCGACGACCAGCAGGCCGAAGTCGCCGCCGCCTTTGTGGTCAAGAACCTCAAGGACAAGAAGGTCGCCGTGCTGCACGACAAGGCTCCCTACGGCAAGGGCCTTGCCGACGGCTTCAAGAAGGGCATCAACGCCGGCGGCATCACCGAAGTCGTCTATGAAGGCCTCAACCCGGGCGACAAGGACTTCAGCGCCATCGTCACCCGCCTGAAGGCCGAAAAGGTCGATGTCGTCTATTTCGGCGGCTACCATCCGGAAGGCGGCCTGCTCGCACGCCAGATGCGCGACCAGGGCGTAACCGCGCAGATCTTCGGCGGCGACGGCCTGTCGAACACCGAGTTCTGGGCAATCGGCGGCGAAGCTGCTGCAGGCACGATCTACACCAATGCCAGCGACGCCACCCGCAACCCGGCGTCGGCTCCGGCCGTCGAGGCGCTGAAGGCGAAGAATATTCCGGCCGAAGCGTTCACCCTCAACGCCTATGCCGCCGTGCAGGTGCTGAAGGCCGGCATCGAGAAGGCTGGTTCCGCCGACGATGCGACTGCGGTTGCGACCGCAATCAAGTCCGGCGAGGCGATTGACACGGTACTGGGCAAGCTCACCTACGGTGAAGCCGGTGACCTCACCTCGCAGGCCTTCTCCCTCTACAAGTGGGAAGGCGGCAAGAGCGTCGCTGCCGAATAATCGCACAAGAACGCCAAATGAAAACGCCGGGGCTAGCCCCGGCGTTTTTTGTTTCAGGCTGCCGCTGCAGCACGCTTACTTCTTTCGCTTGGCCGGCGGACCTTCGTCGAAGCCGACGAAAACCTTGGCGTTGGAACCGGAGCCAGCCGGCAGTGTGACGTCCGTCTTGGTGAAGACGAACTGGGTCGAACCGCTTGCGGGGACCTCGACCACGTGCTGGACCAACTCGGAATAGAGCGTCTTTTCTTCATCCGTTGCCGCCACGCGGATCGGCATGGTGACCTTGCCGGGGCCGCCGGCCGGACCGCTGACGACACGGCCTTGAACCACGACGGTGACCGTCATTGCCGTCTCGCTCAGCACGCATTGCCGCGTGGTATCGGCGAGCGACGCCTGGTAGATGACCTTCGTCGGATCGTCCTTGCCGCCCTTGGCATAGGTCCGGAACGACGAGGTGCCGTCTCTTAAGACCACCTGCGGGCATGCTGCCTGGACGACGGCAGGCGTTGGTGCGGCGGCGCTGCCACCTGCATCGATCGCTCCACCGGATTGCGTCTTGTTACAGCCGGCGAGGACCGCGAGAAATGATATTGCGAGGACAGGCCGGGATACTTTGCCAAACACGTTGAACAACCTCTGCTGAACCGGTTGAAACTCCTTGACCGAAATCTCGGCCGGAAGGCCTTTCATGGCCTTCGGGCATCGTCTATAGCAGCGGCGAATTGAAAAATCGATTGGGTCAACCGCCTCGATCGGAATTTTCCGAAACGACGCTGAGACCGGAAATTGCACGGGTGACAAGAATGCGTGGGGACTTTGTCAAGGACTGACGCAATAAGACAGACGCACCGCGGCCGGCTCGCATAGGGTCGCCGTGATCCGAAGGCAAGACGAAGGACTAGGATGGTGAAGTATATCTCGACGCGCGGCGAGGCCGCCCCCCTCGGCTTTTGCGATGCACTGCTTGCGGGCCTTGCGCGCGATGGCGGTCTCTACCTCCCCAAGGAGTGGCCGACGCTGTCCAAGAAAGAGATCCGGGCGCTGCGCGGCAAACCCTACCAGGATATCGCCTTCGCCGTCCTCGAGCCCTTTATCCATGGCGAGATCCCCCAGGCCAAGTTTCGCGAGATGATCGACGAGGCCTATGCCACCTTCCGTCATCCGGCCATCGCGCCCCTCGTCCAGACCGGCCCCAATGCCTTCGTCATGGAGCTGTTCCACGGCTCGACGCTCGCCTTCAAGGACGTGGCGATGCAGCTGCTGGCCCGGCTGATGGACTATGTGCTGGCCGAGCGCGGCGAACGGGCGACCATCGTCGGCGCGACCTCGGGCGATACCGGAGGTGCCGCCATCGACGCCTTTGCCGGCCGCGAGCGCACCGACATCTTCATCCTCTTCCCGCATGGCAAGGTTTCGCCGGTCCAGCAGCGCCAGATGACGACGTCGAAGGCCGGCAACGTCCACGCCATCGCCGTCAAAGGCAATTTCGATGACTGCCAGAACCTCGTCAAAGGCATGTTCAACGACGCGGCCTTCCGCGATGGCGTCAAGCTTTCGGGCGTCAATTCGATCAACTGGGCGCGGATCATGGCCCAGATCGTCTATTATTTCACCACCGCGATCGCGCTCGGCGGACCGGACCGCAAGATTTCCTTCACAGTGCCAACAGGCAACTTCGGCGATATCTTTGCCGGTTACGTCGCCAAGCGCATGGGCCTGCCGATCGACAAGCTTGTAGTCGCCACCAACGAAAACGACATTATCGCCCGCACATTGAAGACCGGCCGCTACGAAATGCGCGAGGTCAAGGCGACGACGTCGCCGTCGATGGACATCCAGATCTCGTCCAACTTCGAACGGCTTCTGTTCGAGGCGAACGATCGTGACCCGGCCGAAGTGCGCTCCGCGATGGAGAGCCTGAAGCAGTCGGGCTCGTTTGCCATACGCGAAAAGGCACTGAAAGCGATACGCAAGGAGTTCCGCTCCGGGCGCGCCTCCGAGAAAGAGGTCGCCAAGACCATTGCCAAGACCCTGGAAGAGACCGGCTACCTGCTCGACCCGCACAGCGCCATCGGCGTCTTCGTGGCGGCCAAGCACGAGAAGGCGTCAGCCCCGATGGTGACGCTGGCAACCGCCCATCCCGCGAAATTCCCCGACGCCGTAAAATCGGCAAGTGGTATTGACCCGGCGCTTCCGACGTGGCTTGCTGACCTGATGAACAGGGAGGAGCGTTTCGATATCCTGGATGCGGATCTGAAGAGCGTCGAGACCTTTATCGGCGAACGCACCCGCCTCCAGGGGTAAGAACGAGAAGAAACGTATGATGAAAGTTGAGTGCACCCGGCTCCCTTCCGGGTTGACGGTGGTAACCGAGCAGATGCCGCATCTCGAAAGCGTGGCGCTCGGCGTGTGGATCAAATCGGGTTCACGCAACGAAACCGTGGGCGAACATGGCATCGCCCATCTGCTTGAGCACATGGCTTTCAAAGGCACCGGCCGGCGGACCGCCCGCCAGATCGCCGAGGAAATCGAGAATGTCGGCGGCGAAGTCAACGCCGCGACCTCGACCGAAACGACCTCCTATTACGCACGCGTCCTCAAGGATCACGTGCCTTTGGCGGTCGACATTCTTGCCGACATCCTCACCGAGTCGAGCTTCGACGATGAGGAGTTGCGCCGCGAAAAGCAGGTGATCCTGCAGGAGATCGGCGCTGCCGACGACACGCCCGACGACGTCGTCTTCGATCGTTTCGCCGAAACCGCCTATCGCAACCAGACGGTCGGCCGTCCGATCCTCGGCACACCGGAGACGGTGATGTCGTTTTCGGCAGACCAGATCCGCCAGTATCTCGGCCGCAACTACACCACCGACCGGATGTTCGTCGTCGCCGCCGGCGCCGTCGAGCACGAGGCTTTCGTGCGCCAGGTCGAAGAGCGCTTTTCGACCCTGCCGCGCACGCCGCTGGCAACACCGGTTCTCGAGACCGCGATCTATACCGGTGGCGAAAGCCGCGAAACCCGCGACCTGATGGACGCGCAGATCCTGCTCGGCTTCGAAGGCAAGGCCTATCACGCCCGCGACTTCTACTGTTCGCAGATTCTCGCCAACATCCTCGGCGGCGGCATGTCTTCGCGCCTGTTCCAGGAAGTACGCGAGCATCGCGGCCTCTGCTATTCGGTCTATGCCTTCCATTGGGGCTTCTCCGATACCGGCATCTTCGGCGTACATGCGGCAACCGGCGGCGAAAACCTGCCGGAGCTGATGCCCGTGATTGTCGACGAGCTGCGCAAGTCGTCGATGAATATCGAGCAGCAGGAAATCGAGCGCGCCCGCGCACAGATCCGCGCCCAGTTGCTGATGGGCCAGGAAAGCCCGGCGGCGCGCGCCGGCCAGATTGCCCGCCAGATGATGCTCTACGGCCGTCCGATCCCGAACGACGAACTGATGGAGCGCCTGTCCGGCATCACCATCGAGCGCCTGACGGATCTCGCCGGTCGCCTGTTCTTCGACACCACCCCGACGCTGTCGGCAATCGGCCCGCTCGAACAGCTGGCGCCGATGAACGACATCCTGTCGTCCCTGACAGGAAAAACCACCGTCGCTCACGCCGTCGCAAGCTGATCCGGCTCACCAGGTTTCGGCCAGGGCCAGCGTGGGGCCTGGCCGGCGAAGTGTTTGCGACTTTTCGTAAAATCGGATTCGATTTGTGCGCAAAGTTGTGCAACGCTTGGAGTTGCGACAGCGCGAGGGGCACTGTGCGCCGGGCGGTTAAGGATCTTCCGCGCGTTCAACTGGAAGGCCTCGGAGGCACTTATGACACGATCGGTTTTTCGGTTCCTGTCGCGGCAGCCCGAGACGGTCGAGATCGCCAATCAGGATTACCTGCTTCGCCTCCCCCGCTACGCCGACTATCGCCAGTGGTACCAGCTTCGCAGCGAGAGCCGCGGCTTTCTCGAGCCGTGGGAACCGACCTGGCGCGCCGATGAAATGACGGAAAGCGCCTTTCGCAGCCGCGTCATCCGCAACGAGCAGGAATTCGCGTCGGGCCAGGCGGTGCCGCTCTTTCTTTTCCACAAGCCTGCGGAAACCCTGCTCGGAGGGATCACGATCGGCCACATCCGCCGCGGCGCCGGGCAAAACTGCATGATCGGCTACTGGATGGGCGAGCGCCATGCCGGCCACGGCCACATGTTTGCCGCCCTAAAGCTGGCAATTCCCTACATCTTTTCGAGCCTTGAGTTGCACCGTATTGAAGCAGCCTGTATTCCGGAGAACTCAAGAAGCATCCGGCTCCTTGAAAAGGCCGGTTTTGAGCGTGAAGGCTACTTAAGACAGTACTTGAGGATTAACGGGCAATGGCGTGACCATGTGCTTTTCTCCCTCCTGTCCGACGATGCCGTACCGAACAGGAAATTGCCCCTTTGATGCCTCTAACCCGCTCGCACTTCGCATGGTCAGCCTCGAAGCTGGCAGCGTTTCTGATCGCTCTCACAACGCTGTTCTGCGCCTTTGGCGGCATTGCCCATGCTCTCGAGCCGGTCAAGATTTCGCGCGAAGACACCGCACTCGATCTGACGGCCACGACCGAGATCTACAGCGGCCGCAGCGAAGCCTTCCAGGTTTCGACGGCGCCAGGTGCCGACGGCATTGTCCGGCGCATCGAAGTGCGCTCCAGCACCGAGAACCACCAGGGCGACTGGGCCGTGTTCGCGCTCGCCAACGTTTCGGGCGAACAGCTCGACCGTGTGATCGTCGCGCCACACTTTCGCCTGGTGAACTCCAAGCTGTTCTGGCCCGACCTCGGGTCGCAGCGCATCCTTTCGATCACGCCGAGCGAAGGCTTCGCGCTGGAACGACTGCCGAGTGACGATTCGGACGTCTTCCAGATCACGCTCAACCCGGGGGCCGTCATCACCTTCGTCGCCGAGCTGGCGACGCCCGAGCTGCCGCAGATCTACCTCTGGCAGCCGGACGCCTACAAGGACACAGTCAACGCCTTCACGCTTTATCGCGGCATCGTGCTCGGCATCGCCGGTCTTCTCGCGGTGTTCCTGACGATCCTGTTCGTGGTTAAGGGAACGTCAATGCTGCCGGCGACGGCGGCGCTCGCCTGGGCGGTACTTGCCTATATCTGCGTCGATTTCGGCTTTCTTTCCAAGCTCATCAGCGTAACCGCCGGCGACGAGCGAATATGGCGAGCGGGAACCGAAGTCTTCCTGGCGGCGGGCCTTGTGATCTTTCTTTTCACCTATCTGAACCTCAATCGCTGGCACCAGCATCTCGGCTACGCGACCCTCGCCTGGATCCTCGGCCTTGGCCTGCTCTTCGGCGTTGCCGTCTACGATCCGGCCATCGCTTCGGGCATCGCCCGCCTCTCCTTCGCGCTGACGGCGACCGTCGGCATCGTGCTGATCGCCTATCTCGGCTTCAACCGCTACGACCGCGCCATCCTGCTTGTCCCCGCCTGGCTGCTCATTCTGGTCTGGCTGTTCGGCGCCTGGCTGACCGTCACGGGCCAGCTGGCCAACGACATCGTCCAGCCGGCACTCGGCGGCGGGCTGGTTCTCATCGTGCTGTTGATCGGCTTTACGGTCATGCAGCATGCCTTTGCCGGCGGCGCCTACCAACAGGGTCTGTTTTCCGATCTTGAGCGCCAGTCTCTGGCGCTGACCGGTTCCGGCGATACAGTCTGGGACTGGGACGTGGCGCGCGACCGGGTCGTGACCATTCCCGACATCTCGCTGCAGCTCGGGCTCTCCATGGGGTCGATGCACGGGCCGTTGCGCAACTGGCTGCCGCGCCTGCACCCTGACGATCGCGATCGCTTCCGCGCCACGCTCGATGTGCTGCTCGAGCATCGCCGCGGCAAGCTCAATCATGAATTCCGCGTCCGCGCCGAGGACGGCCATTATCACTGGCTGTCGATCCGCGCGCGCCCGGTTCTCGGCGCCAATGGCGAAATCATCCGCTGCGTCGGCACGATCATCGACATCACCGAGCAGCGCAATTCGGTCGAACGTCTGCTGCACAACGCCCTGCACGACAATCTGACCGGCCTTCCCAATCGCCAGGTCTTCCTCGACCGCCTGCAGTCTATCCTTTTGATGGCCGACAGCACGACGACGGCACGCCCAACCGTTCTTGCCATAGACATCGACCGCTACAAGCAGGTCAACGACCTGCTCGGCATTGCCGCCGGCGACAACATCCTGATCGCGCTCACGCGCCGTCTGCGCCGACTGCTGCGTCCGCAGGATACGCTCGCACGCCTTGGCGGTGACCAGTTCGGACTGATCCTGATGTCGGAGCGCGATCCGGCCAAGGTCGCCGATTTCGCCGACGCGGTCAGCAAGGCGATCATGGTGCCGCTCAATTACGGCAACCGCGAAATCAACCTCACCGCCTCCATCGGCCTCGTTTCCTGGCTCGACCAGGAGCAGAGCGCTGCCGGCCTGATCGACGATGCGGAGCTGGCAATGTTCCGCGCCAAGAAGGAAGGCGGCAACCGCGTCGAGCCCTTCCGCCCGGCGTTCAGAACGTCCGGCTCCGACCGCATGCAGCTTGAAGCCGATCTCAAGCGCGCGATCGAGCGCAAGGAACTGTCGCTGGTCTATCAGCCGATCGTGCGGCTCAGCGACGCCGAGATCGCCGGTTTCGAGGCGCTGATGCGCTGGGACCACCCCAAGCGCGGCAACGTCTCTCCAACCGAATTCATCCCGATCGCCGAAAATTCCGACCTGATCAACCAGCTGGGCATGTTTGCCTTCGACAAGGCCACCAGCGACCTTACGGAATGGCAGATCCAGACCGGCGACCTGCCGATCTTCGTGTCGATCAACCTCTCCAGCGCGCAACTGCTCAACAACGAGCTCTATGACGACATTCGTGCCGTTCTCAACAAGAACCGTTGCGACCCGGCCAAGGTGAAGATGGAGCTGACGGAATCTCTCGTGATGGAGAACCCGGAACAGGCACGGCTGGTGCTTGAGAAACTGAAGGAAGCCGGGCTGAAGCTGGCACTCGACGACTTCGGTACGGGCCACTCGTCGCTTTCCTATCTCACCCGGTTCCCCTTCGATACGATCAAGATCGACAAGGCGCTGGTGCGAGACCCGAGCGACAAGCGCGGCATTCTGTTGCGCTCGGTGATCACCATGGCGCGCGAACTTGAAATGCAGGTGGTGGCCGAAGGCATCGAGTCCGAGGAAGACGCGATCCAGCTCGCGCAGATGGGGTGCGACTACGGCCAGAGCTTCCTGTTCGGCCCGCCGATTGGCTCGGAGTCGATCCAGCGGTTGCTGAAAGAGCGGTTTCCGCTGATGAAACGGGCTTAGAGCATTTCGAGGAAACGTGCGAAGCGGTTTTCCGTCAGGAGATGCGCAAGATCAAAGAGATAGAGCGTTTCAGCTTAAGTCGGAAACGCTCCAGGCCCGCCAAGGCGCACCAACTGCGGGCTGCGGATGCAACGCAGCCCGATGGCCACACCGACCGATCTGGTTGACGTTGCAATGCCTGCATTGATTGTCCGTATTTTTCAGCGCCTGGCGTCAGGCGTGGCCGGCTTCGATCGACAACATCGCCGGGCTGACGCCCATCAAAGCGAGAGCGCGATCGTATTTGTCGCCAAGCGCCTTGTCGAAGATCAACTCGTCGCGCGCCGGGCAGGTCAGCCAACCGTTCTGGGTGATTTCCGCTTCGAGCTGGCCGGGCCCCCAGCCTGCATAGCCCAGCATCATGGTGGCGCGATGCGGCCCCTCCCCGCGCGAGATCGCACGGACGATGTCGAGTGTTGCGGTCAGGCAGATATCGTCGCTCACGGGGATGCTGGAATCGCTCAAATAGTCGTCGGAGTGCAGGACGAAACCACGTCCTGTCTCGACCGGGCCACCAGCCTGGATCTGGAAGTCGCGCGTCATCGCCGGCAGGCGGATCGCCTCATCCTCGTCAAGAATGTCGAGGTGCATCAGCACATCCGGGAAGGTCAGTTGCTGCGGCCGATTGAGGATGAACCCCATGGCGCCGTCGTCCGAATGGGCACAGATGAAAATGACGGTGCGGGCAAAATTGGTGTCAAACATCCCAGGCATGGCGATCAGGAACTGACCGTCAAGGAAACCGCGTTCCCGCTTCTTCTGTGCCATGGTTATTGCCATAATGCAGATAGCCTACCAATTCGCCGCGAAATGAAAAGCGCTTCAACGTCGCGACCGCCAAATAATGCACGTAGCGCGTTTACCGTGCCCTGCCTGATCAAACATTTATGATCTCCGCGCCCAAAGGGGCGTCTGGAGCGTTGCCGGTAAAAGCGATAATGCTTTGGCCATGATCAAACGCCCCACATATGAGAACATGGTCCAGCGCATCGGCAGGGCAAGCCTTCTCCTCGCATTTTTTCTGCCCGTCGGTGCCCAGGCTGCGACCAGCGAATGGATGACATCAACAGGCGGCATGATCCGTCTCGTCGCCGCTGCGCCGCAACAGGACGGCACGATCCCTGCAACGCTCGAGGTCAAGCTGAACCCCGGCTGGAAGACCTATTGGCGTGAACCCGGCGCCAGCGGTATTCCTCCGCAGGTCACCCTTGATCCGGCTGAGGACGTCGTGCTTGAGAAGATCGGCTTTCCCGTTCCCAAGACCTTCGACGACGGGGTGGTGCGCTATGTCGGCTACGACAAGTCGGTTGCCTTCCCGCTCACCCTGAAGCGGCTGCACGGTGAAGGGGACGTGACGATCCGCGCGTCGGTCTTTCTCGGGATCTGTGAGGACATCTGTATTCCGGTACAGGGCGAATTGAACCTGACGCTCAAGCAGGGCGATTTCGACAACCCGCTTGATGCTGCCCGCATCGATGGCGCAGTCGCCGCCCTGCCGGAAGCTCCCTCCGAGAATTTCAAGGTTGCAACAGCCGTCTATGACGAGCGGAAGGCAGTGGTGCAGCTCTCGTTGCGGCTGCCGCCGGATGCCGCCAAGGAGCACCGCGAACTATTTCTGGCCGGCCCCTCCGGCGTCGCCTTCGGCAAACCGGTCATCACCAATGCAGAAGGTGCCGAGCTTCAGGCGGAGATCCCCGTTCGGCTCTCCGGCAAAGACAAGACGCTCAAGGGAAAACCGGTAATCCTCGCCGTGCGTGCGGACGGGCGCAGCATGGAGACGACCCTTGCCTTTGATTGATGCGCCTCTATAGTCCAGCCGTTTCAGGCATGGCGTCGAAGGACGCCGGCAGGAGACGCCCGGACGCAAGACAACTCAAGCCGCGACAACGCCTCGCCGGAACGCCGGATTGGGCAAACGCGTAACGCAAGGAGAATGCCGTGACCATTGCCGTCGGAGACAAGCTGCCCGCTGCGACCTTCAAGGAAAAGACCGCCGATGGTCCGGTGGAAGTGACGACCGAACACCTCTTCAAGGGCAAGCGCGTCGTGCTATTTGCAGTGCCGGGCGCGTTCACGCCCACCTGCTCGCTCAACCATCTTCCCGGCTATCTGGAAAACCGCGACGCGATCCTGTCGCGCGGTATCGACGATATCGCCGTGGTTGCCGTCAACGATCTGCATGTCATGGGTGCCTGGGCGACGTCGTCGGGCGGCATGGGCAAGATCCATTTCCTCTCCGACTGGAATGCCGCCTTCACCAAGGCGCTCGGCATGGATGTCGATCTCTCTGCCGGCACGCTCGGCATCCGCTCGAAGCGCTATTCCATGCTTGTCGAAGACGGCGTGGTGAAGGTGCTCAACCTCGAAGACAGCCCGGGCCAGGCAACCGTTTCGGGTGCTGCGGCAATGCTGGAACAGCTCTGAGAGCAGATTTCAATGCAAATGGAAACGGGCCCAAACGGCCCGTTTTTCATTTTGCGAGAAGAGGATCCGGTCGACGCCCCTTCTTGAAGGGCTCCATGCCCTTGCGGGCAAGCTCGTCGGCACGTTCGTTTTCCGGATGGCCGGCATGGCCCTTGACCCAATGCCAGGTGACCTTGTGGCGGCGGTTGGCGGCGTCCAGCGCCTGCCAGAGTTCGCCGTTCTTCACCGGCTTCTTGTCCGCGGTTTTCCAGCCGTTCTTCTTCCAACCGTGGATCCACTTGGAGATACCGTCCATCACATATTTGCTGTCGGTGTGCAGGTCGACCTCGCAAGTGTCCTTCAGCGCATCAAGCGCCGAGATCGCAGCCAGAAGCTCCATGCGGTTGTTGGTCGTTTCCGCCTCCCCGCCGCACATGTCCTTTTCCACCTCGCCATAGCGCAAGACAGCGCCCCAGCCACCCGGCCCCGGATTGCCCGAGCAAGCACCGTCCGTAAAAATGTCAACGTGTTTCATGCGGAGGTCTCTTCGATCCGGAGGCCGTATTCGGCGCTGGAAACGATCGCCCGGTGGAACCGGATCTTCGTCAGGTATTCGAGCGGATCCTTCTTGACGACCAGCGCGCCGGCCGGCGTCATCAGCCAGTCGTAGAGGCGCGTCAGGAAGAAGCGCAGCGCCGAACCGCGGCAGAGCAGCGGCAGGGCTTCGACCTCGTCCGGCGTCAGCTTGCGCACGCTCTCATAGCCGGAAAGCAGCGCCATGCCCTTGGTGATGTTGTAGGAGCCGTTCTTCTCGAAGCACCACGAGTTCAGGCAGACGGCCACATCGTAGGCGAGATAATCGTTACAGGCGAAATAGAAGTCGATCAGGCCAGACAGCTGGTCGCCGAGGAAGAAGACATTGTCGGGAAACAGATCCGCATGGATGACGCCATCGGGCAGCGATGTCGGCCAATGGCTCTCGAGATGCGCAAGCTCGGTTGAAATTTCGTCCTTGAGGCCGGTCTGCACCTCGTCGGCGCGCGCCTCTGAGTTGATCCAGAGCGGCCGCCAGCCGCCGACCGAAAGCGCGTTGGGGCGCTTCAGGCCGAAACCCTCGCTGGCGACATGCATCTCGGCCAACGCCCTGCCGACCTCGCGGCAATGCCTGGCTTCGGGCTTGCGGAGCCACATGCCTTCAAGGAACGAGATCACGGCGGCCGGGCGGCCAGAGAGTTCGCCCAGGAGTTCTCCGTCGGCGCGCGGCAAAGGCAGAGGGCAGGAAAGCCCACAATCGGCCAGGTGATGCATCAGTCCGAGGAAAAACGGCAGATCACCGGCATTCACGCGCTTCTCGTAGAGCGTCAGGATATAGGCGCCCTTTGTCGTGTGCAGCAGGAAGTTGGAGTTTTCGACGCCCTCGGCAATGCCCTTGTAGGACGTCAACTGGCCGACGTCATAGGCCTCAAGAAAGGCGCTCAGGTCGTCTTCCGTGATATCGGTATAAACTGCCACGGTTGTTCACTTTCAAGATAGGCGGGCAAGATAGATGGGTTATTCGCCGTTGACGAAGGCCATGTCGGCTGATGTCAGCGGCACATGGCGAATCTCGCGGTTGACGAGGAAGTTCTCGTTTTCCTCGACCGTGTCGGCAAGCTCGACGACAGCATCGTAGCGCTCGCGGAACGCCTCGATGATCTCGTTGACAATGACTTCAGGCGCCGATGCGCCCGCGGATAGGCCAACGGTCGAGAGATCGCCGATCGTCTCCCAGTCGATTTCGGCTGCCCGTTGCACGAGGACCGACTTCTTCGCACCGGCCTTCAGCGCCACTTCGACCAGGCGCTTGGAGTTCGACGAGTTCGGCGCGCCGACCACCAGGAACAGGTCGCAGCCGGGTGCGGCCTGTTTGACCGCTTCCTGGCGGTTGGTGGTGGCATAGCAGATCGAATCCGCAGCCGGAGCCGTCAAATTGGGGAAGCGCTCGTGCAGCCGCTTGATGACACCGGCGGTGTCATCGACGGAAAGCGTGGTCTGGGTGACGAAGCCGAGATTGTCAGGATCGGGCGGCATGTAGACATCCGCATCCTCGATGGTCTCGACCAGGGATACGGCACCTTCCGGCAGTTGTCCCATCGTGCCAATGACTTCGGGATGGCCGGCATGGCCGATCAGCACAACGTGGCGGCCGAGCCGGTTGTGGCGCATCGCCTGCTTGTGGACCTTGGAGACCAGCGGACATGTGGCATCGAGGTAGAAGAGATTGCGCGTGTCGGCATCCGCAGGCACCGATTTCGGCACGCCATGGGCGGAAAACACCACCGGCTGCTTGCGATGCTCCGGCGGGATCTCGTCGAGTTCCTCGACGAAAATCGCACCCTTGGCTTCGAGCCCTTCGACGACATAGCGGTTGTGCACGATCTCGTGGCGAACATAGACCGGCGCGCCGAATTCCTTCAGCGCCAGAACGACGATCTGGATCGCCCGGTCGACGCCGGCGCAGAAGCCGCGCGGCCCGCAGAGGCGAATGGTAATCGGAGATTTTGCCGCGGATGATGCCATGGATCAGGATGCCAGTAGAACGAAAACAAGGGCTGCAATGGCCGGGCCGCCCTGGATCAGCAGGATGCGCGGCTTGACCGACCAAGCGCCATATATAGCGGCAACGATCACGCACACAAGGAAGAACACCTTCAACTCGAAGGCAAATGACGCCTCCGGCTGTATGAGAGACCACAAAAGCCCGGCGGCGAGAAAGCCGTTGTAGAGCCCCTGATTGGCGGCGAGCACCCGGGTCGCCTCCGCCTGCTCCGCCGTCATGCGGAAGACGGAACGGCCCTGCGGCTTGGTCCAGAGAAACATTTCCAGCACGAGAAAACCGAGATGCAACACCGCCGACAGCGCGATCAGGATTGTTGATATCAAGCCCATTCCACATGCCCCTCAACTGTGTCGCGCAGGGATAGCACGGCGCTACTGCCTGTTTCCTTAAATCCTATTCGATTTAGGGAAACAGGCAGCAATTCAAAGTGCCACAGCGACCTTTGCGCGTCACAAGACGCGCTGTAGAGGGTCGCCTATGGCTTGCGCCGCATGAGAAAGACACCACTGACCACAACCAAGGCTCCGGCAAGGCCGTACCAGGTCAGCGCATATTGCAGATGGCTGTTCGGCAGATCGAACTGGGTAACGCCACCGATCGGCAAGCCGCCCGGATTGGGCGACGCATCGGCATCGACGAAGAACGGCAGGACCTTGTCGGCGGAAAGCCCGACCGACAACGCCATCGCGTCGAGGTCCTTCCAGTAGAAGATGTTCTTGGCGAGGTCATTGTCCGGGACGATCGACGATGGCTTCTCACTGAGCTTCGGCCTTGCAAGGCCGTTGATCGACACGGAGGTCGGGAGTTCGCCGGCAAGACGGGTCGACGACTCCTTTTGCTCGAAGGGCACGAAACCGCGATTGATAAACAGGAAACGGTCGTCATCCAGCATCAATGGCGTAAAGATGTAGTAGCCGGTGCGACCATTGTAGGTCGCGAAGAAGTGTCGTTCCTTGCTGTGGTCGAACCGGCCGGGGACGGTGACGGTCCGGTAGTCGATATCGCCGCCTTCTGCCATGATCCCTTCGATCTCGGCGAGCGTCACCGGCGGCGCCGACCGACGTTCGGCGATCGCGGCGAGCAGGCCCTCTTTCCAGTGCAGCCGTTGCATCTGCCAGGTGCCGAGCGAGATGAGGATCGCAAAAGTGGTCGCAAGCAGGATGAAGGCGCCGATGCGCCCAACAAGGCTGCCCTTCTTTTTGGTCAGGACTTCAGCCACGATCGATTTCACCCGGCCGCGCGTTGTTGCGGTATTGCAGGTTGATGAGGATGCCCTTCAGCATGCGCGTCAGCCCGAGACTGAAGACGATCGCCAGCGGTATCCACAGCAGAAAATGCAGCCAGAGCGGCGGATTGAAGTTGACCTCCATCCAGAGCGCTGCACCGACGACGATGAAGCCGACAATCAGGATGACGAAGACGACAGGACCGTCACCGGAATCGGCGAAGCGATAATCAAGATCGCAGTTGGCACAGACGGGCTTGACCGTCAGGAACCCATCGAACAGCTTGCCCTGGCCGCAGCGTGGGCACAGGCCCTTGATGCCTGCCATGACCGGTTCGACCGGCGGATAGAGGGCTTTGTCGTCGCTCACGGATTGATCTCTATCGGGGTGTTGTTGGGAACCATGTTCCAGATTTCGTCCATTTCGGCATTGGTAACCGCAATGCAGCCATCCGTCCAATCGAACATCTGCGTCATAAACGCCAGCCAGCCGAAATAATTGGGCTGACCGTGGATCATGATCATGCCACCGGGTTCGACACCCTTGGCTGCCGCTGCCGTGACGTCCTCGGGCCGGGGGTAGGAGACATGCATCGACAGATGGTAACCGCTCTTGTCGTTGCGCCAGTCCAGTACATAAAGGCCCTCCGGCGTCCGCCGATCGCCTTCGCGCTCTTTATGACCGATGGGATTGCCACCAAGAGCGATCGAATACTCACGCAGCATCTCGCCATCACGGTAAAGCTGCAGGAGACGCTTCGCCTTGTGCACCACCACGCGGTCGGCCGGGTCGTTCGCCAGGGCCGAAGAGCATGCAGCCAGCAGCCACGCCATTGTCACCACAAACACACGCACTTTCATGCCGACTCGTCCTCCCGATACAACCGCAAGACAGACAAAAAATAAGGCGGCTGCATGGTCGCAGCCGCCTCATCGAGAAGAGCGTGAGCTCTCCTGTCTTTACATGTGAGCGATAGGCGCGCCCCAACCACCCCAGATGTAGATGGAGAAGAAGAGGAAGAGCCAGACGACGTCAACGAAGTGCCAGTACCAGGCGGCCGCTTCGAAGCCGAAATGCTGCTTCGGCGTGAAGTCGCCACGCAGCGCGCGCAGCAGGCAGACGAGAAGGAAGATCGTGCCGACGAGGACGTGGAAGCCGTGGAAGCCGGTCGCCATGAAGAAGGTCGCGCCGTAGATCGAGTCCTTGAAGGCGAACGGAGCGTGAGCGTATTCGTAGGCCTGAACGTAGGAGAACAGCACGCCGAGGACGACCGTCAGCGACAGGCCGTAGATCAGGCCCTTGCGATCATTGTGCAGCAGTGCGTGGTGCGCCCAGGTGACCGTCGTGCCGGACAGCAGCAGGATGACGGTGTTGTAGAGCGGCAGGTGCCAGGGGTCGAGTACCTCGATGCCCTTCGGCGGCCAGACGCCACCGGTAAAGGCCGTACGGGTTGCCTGGATGGCTTCGCCGGGGAAGAGGCTGGCGTCGAAATAGGCCCAGAACCAGGCGACGAAGAACATCACTTCCGAAGCGATGAACATGATCATGCCATAGCGCAGGTGCAGCGAGACGACGCGGGTGTGGTGACCCTCGTGTGCTTCCTTTACCGTGTCCGACCACCAGCCGTACATGGTGTAGAGAACGACGACGAGGCCGATGAAGAAGACCCACGGATTGGCAAGCTCTGCGCCGAACAGCTTGAAGGAGCCGCCGGAAAGATAGCGCATGTAGCCGACACCGCCGAACGCCATGACGAATGCGCCGATCGAGGCAAGCAACGGCCAGGGGCTCGGGTCGATGATGTGGTAGTCGTGATTCTTCTGATGCGCATCGGCCATGTCAGTAATCCCCGATAGGTCTTTCTCTTGTCGCCCTTCCGGCTTAGCCGAAACGGGCCTCCAGTCAAAGTTTGTTCTCAGTTTCGCCCGTCTTCACCTGTGCGACCGGCTTTGACGGCTCGCGCGGGTAGAAGGTGTAGGAAAGCGTCAGTGTCTTGATGTCCTTGGTCTCGACCGCGTTGACCATGTCCGGATCGACGAAGAATACCACCGGCATCTCCATCTCCTCTCCCGGCTGCAGGGTCGTCTCGGTAAAGCAGAAGCATTGGACCTTGTTGAAGTAGGCACCGGCCTGCATCGGCGTGACGTTGAACGTCGCCTGGCCCGTCGTCGGCTTCGACGAAAGGTTCTTGGCGCGGTACATCACCTGCACGGTCTCGCCGATACGGACGTCGATGTCGCGCTGCACCGGCTTGAACTCCCAGGGCAGGCCGCCCGAGGTATTGGCGTCGAAGGTAACCTTGACCTTTTCGTCGAGGATGACGTCCGATGCCTGCTCGACGCGCTGCGTCGTGCCGTTATAGCCGGTGACGCGGCAGAACATGTCGTAGAGCGGCACGGCCGCATAGGCCATGCCGGTCATACCGACAACGAAGGCGACGCAGGTGCCGACGATGACACCGTTGGAGCGCTGCTTCTGCTCGGGGTTCTGAGAGGTCGTCATGCTGCGGCTCCTCAGTTGACCATGCCGTTGCCGAACTTGATCAGCGTGACGACGTAGAAGAGGACGACAAGGCCAGCCAGGACGACACCGAGCGCAATGTTGCGGCCGCGGCGGGACTTCTTCTGGGCTTCGTTGAGCTTGACGGTTTCCATCAGGCAACACTCCCGGCATTCAGCCAGATATTGACGATCAGGTGATCCGCCATCAGGGCGGAGAAGATCACGAACAGATACATGATCGAGAAGGCGAAAAGTTTCTTGGCGGGCAGCATGCGCTCATCCGTCTCAGGCATGCGCAGCACGCCGATCGAATACCAGACGAAACCGAGACCAAGTGCTGCCGCGACCGCGCCATAACCGACGCTCGCAAAGCCGAGCAAGGTGGGACAGATGCCGATCAGCGCCGTCAGAACCGCATAGATGACGATCTGCTTCTTGGTGGTCGCCTGGCCTGCGACATTGGGCAGCATCGGCACGCCGACGGAGCCATAATCGCCCATCTTGAACAGCGCGAGCGCCCAGAAATGCGCCGGCGTCCACAGGAAGGTGATGAGGAAAAGTACGATGCTTTCTACCGAAACGCCGCCAGTCACGCAGGCCCAGCCGATCATCGGCGGGAAGGCGCCGGCAGCGCCACCGATGACGATGTTCTGCGGCGTCGAGCGCTTGAGCCACATCGTGTAGATAACGGCGTAGAAGAAGATGGTGAAGGCGAGCAACCCGGCTGCGAGCCAATTGACGGCGAGCCCAAGGATGATCACGGAAAAGGCCGACAGCGTCAGGCCGAAGGCGAGCGCTTCCTCGGGCAGGATCTTGCCTGCCGGGATCGGGCGCTTGGCCGTGCGGGTCATGACCGCGTCGATATCGGCATCGTACCACATGTTGAGTGCGCCGGAGGCGCCGGCACCAACAGCGATGCACAGGATGGCGATGAAACCGATGAAGGGATTGATGTGTCCGGGGGCGAGCACGAGGCCCGCAAGCGCCGTGAACACGACGAGCGACATGACGCGGGGCTTAAGAAGCTCGAAATAATCGCGCGCAGAGGCCTCGGACAGGCGCGGTGCGCCATCCATGCCCATTGCTTCGTGATTGTCGATGACCGTCATGTCTCGTCCTTGATCGTCTTTTGCCCATAGGGGCCGTCTTTTGCCGGTTCTCCGGCGGGGGGAAGCCGCCGGAACCGGCGGCTTCTGTTTCTTTCCCATCACTTGATGCGCGGGAGCTGTTCCCACTGGTGGAACGGCGGCGGCGAAGACAGCTGCCATTCGAGCGTGTTTGCACCCTCGCCCCACGGATTGTCGCCAGCGACGCGCTTCTTGGCGAAGGCTTCGGCGACACAGAAGAGGAAGATCAGCACGCCGACGGCTGCGATGTACGAACCGTAGGACGACACCATGTTCCAGCCGGCATAGGCATCCGGATAGTCGATGTAGCGGCGCGGCATGCCGGCAAGACCCAGGAAGTGCTGCGGGAAGAAGATCAGGTTCACACCGATGAACATGACCCAGAAGTGCAGCTTGCCGAGGAACTCGGAGTACATGTAGCCGGTCATCTTCGGGAACCAGTAGTACCAGGCAGCGAAGATCGCGAACACGGCGCCGAGCGACAGAACGTAGTGGAAGTGAGCAACCACGTAGTAGGTGTCATGCAGCGAACGGTCGAGGCCGGCGTTGGCGAGCTGAACGCCCGTAACGCCACCGACAGTGAACAGGAAGATGAAGCCGATCGCCCAGACCATCGGGGTCGTGAAGCGGATCGAGCCACCCCACATCGTCGCGATCCACGAGAAGATCTTCACGCCGGTCGGAACCGCAATAACCATCGTCGCGAAGACGAAGTAGCGCTGCGTGTCGAGCGACATGCCGACGGTATACATGTGGTGTGCCCACACGATGAAGCCGACAGCGCCGATCGCAACCATGGCGTAAGCCATGCCGAGGTAGCCGAAGATCGGCTTGCGCGAGAAGGTGGAAACGATGTGGCTGACGATGCCGAAGCCCGGCAGGATCAGGATGTACACTTCCGGGTGACCGAAGAACCAGAACAGGTGCTGGAACAGGATCGGGTCGCCGCCACCTTCAGGCGCGAAGAACGCCGTGCCGAAGTTGCGGTCGGTCAGCAGCATGGTGATGCCGCCTGCCAGAACCGGCAGCGAGAGCAGAAGCAGGAAGGCGGTGATCAGAACCGACCAGGCAAACAGCGGCATCTTGTGCAGCGTCATGCCCGGAGCGCGCATGTTCAGGATCGTGGTGATGAAGTTGATCGCACCGAGGATCGACGAGGCACCAGCAATGTGCAGGCCGAGGATCACGAGATCCATCGCCGGCCCGGGCATGCCTGACGTGGAGAACGGCGGATAGATCGTCCACCCGCCCCCTGCACCATAGGCGCCTGCCGGACCTTCGACGAACATCGAAAGCAGCACCAGCAGGAAGGCCGGAATGATCAGCCAGAACGAGATGTTGTTCATGCGCGGGAAAGCCATGTCCGGCGCGCCGATCATGATCGGGACCATCCAGTTGGCGAAGCCGCCGATCAGCGCCGGCATGACCATGAAGAAGATCATGATGAGCGCGTGCGCGGTCGTGAACACGTTGAACATGTGCTTGCCGCCGTCGATGGCAGCGTCGCCCTCGAAGCCGTAAACCATCTGCGCCAGACCGTGGAAGATCTGGATGCCTGGTTCCTGCAGCTCGGCGCGCATGAAGATCGACAGTGTACCGCCAATGATGCCCGCGAAGATCGCGAAGATCAGGTAGAGCGTGCCGATGTCCTTGTGATTGGTCGACAGAAACCAGCGCTGAAAGAAGGTCAACGGCTTATGCGCGTGGTCTGCGTGACCATGATCGGAATGATCATGGCGTTGGTCGTGATGAGCGGCTGTTCCAGCCATGGGTCGAGCTCCCCTTACCGATTACTGTGCGGCGTTAGCGGCGACGTCAACGGCCTTGGCCGCGCCGTCGATGGACGCCATGAGCGCCTTGTTCGCATCGCCGATATTGGTTGCGGCGGCAGCGAGCCAGGCGTCGTATTTTTCCTGCGAAACAACGCGGACGGCGATCGGCATATAGGCGTGGTCCTTGCCGCAGAGCTCGGAACACTGGCCATAGTAGAGGCCTTCACGGTCAGCCTTGAACCAGGTTTCGTTCAGGCGGCCGGGAACGGCATCGATCTTAACGCCGAAGGCGGGCATCGCGAAAGCGTGAATGACGTCGGCAGCCGTAACGAGCAGACGAACGGTCTTGCCGACCGGAACGACGACTTCGTTGTCGACGGCGAGAAGGCGCGGATATTCGACCTTGTCTTCCTTGCCAAGGCTCGCACGATCCTCTTCCTTCATCAGCAGGCTGTCGAAGGAGAGCGGGCTTTCGCCGACTTCATATTCATAGGACCAGTACCACTGGTTACCCGTCGCCTTGACCGTCAGATCCGGATTGGCCGGCGGCGTCAGCTGCGCGGTCAGAAGCTGGAAGGACGGAATGGCCAGGAACAGCAGAATGATGACCGGACCAACGGTCCAGACAACCTCGATAGCGGTGTTGTGGCTGGTCTTGGAGGGCACCGGATTGACGCTCTCACGGAATTTGACCACCACGACAATCAGCAGCAGGAGGACAAACAGAGTGATCGGAATGATGAACCACAGGGTATAGTGTTCAAACCACGTGATTTCTTCCATAATGCCCGTCGCCGCCGTCTGAAAGTTCGTCTGCCAGTCGACAGGCTTGTCAGCGTAGGCGCTCGAAGCAAAAAGCAGACAGGCAAGCGCTGCCATAACTGCATAGGCCTTATTTTTCACAATATGTCTCCCCAATGCGCTTGATCAGGATCAAACCGGAACGCAGAATCCCTGCGATACTGCTGCGCTTCAAACCACAGTTTGCCCAACGCCGCAACATCTGTGCAATCAACCCCATGCGGCATTTTTGCACAAATGCGACTTTTCTCACAGGCACCCCTCGGAACCCCCAGCGAATCGACTTATATGCCTCGATCTGCGCCACTGTCGGCGCTCTCACGCCACGTCAGCGCGACAATGGCGTTCCGCGAGCCCAATTTCCGCCATATGGCGCTGGAATGTACCCCGCAGGGCTTTTCATTTCTCCCCGCGCACTTCAAGAATAGCCCTGATGATTCGACGTTTTGAGGTTTACATGGGCCTGCCCCTCTTCTCCCGACTGTCGGCTCTTGCCGCTCTCGGATTTGCCGTCCTCGCCCTTCCCACGGCGAGCGCTGCCCAACAACCCGCTGGCGCGCCCGGAACGGTCAAGTCCAACCACGGCGCCTGGTCGATCGTCTGCGATCAGCCGGCAGGTGCATCGACCGACCAGTGCGCCCTGATGCAGAACGTCATCGCCGAAGACCGGCCGGAAGTCGGCCTCTCGGTCGTCGTGCTGAAGACCGCCGACCGCAAGGCGAAGATCCTGCGCGTTCTGGCGCCGCTCGGCGTGCTGTTGCCGAACGGTCTTGGTCTCAACGTCGACGGCAAGGATATCGGTCGCGCCTATTTCGTGCGCTGTTTCTCCGACGGCTGCTATGCCGAGGTCGTGCTTGAAGACGAACTGTTGAAGACCTTCCGCTCCGGCGCGACAGCAACCTTCATCGTCTTCCAGTCGCCGGAAGAAGGCATCGGCATTCCGGTCGACCTCAAGGGTTTTGGCGAAGGCTACGACGCCCTGCCCTGATGGCACGCGCCAGAGAATACGTTTCAGAGCCGCGCCCCGAGCGCGGCTTTTTCGTTTCTGCGGCGAAGCCAATCGTAAGACAGACAAAAGCCCGGGTGGTTGCCCGGGCTTGCCAAGTTCAAAGATGCGCAATCGTTCGGCGTCAGATGATGTCGGTCGCCGCGATCTTGATGCCGAAGCCTTCGAGACCGACATAGTGGCGCTCGCGCGAGGCGATCAGCCGGATTGAGCTGATACCGAGATCCTTCAGGATCTGCGCGCCGAGGCCGATCTCCAGCCATTCGCTTTCGCGGGCTTGCGCCTCGTCATGGGCTTCGCGCTCGTGTTTGCCCTTGCGGGCGGTCTGCGACACGCCGACGCCGACCGAGCCTTCGCGCAGGTAGACAATGACGCCCCTGCCCTCTTCGGCCATGCGCTTCATGATCCGGTCGATCTGGCAGTCCTTGCCGAAAACGTCGGCGCCGACATTTTCGAGGTGCAGGCGAACCGGGATGTCCACTCCGTCACGGATGTCGCCGAAGACGACGGCGAGGTGCTGCATCGGATCCCAGGGCAACGAATAGGAATGCCCCTTGGCCTTGCCATAGGGCGTCTCGATGTCGAACGAACCGCCCTGCTCGATCAGCGTTTCCTTGCGCTGACGATAGGCGATCAGGTCGGCGACGGAGACCTGCTTCAAACCGTGCTTTTCGGCAAAGGCGATGACCTGCGGGCCGCGCGTGACGGTACCGTCGTCATTGACCAGTTCGCAGATGACGCCGATCGGCGGCAGGCTTGCGAGCTTGCAGAGATCAACCGCGGCCTCGGTATGGCCCGAACGCATCAGGACGCCGCCTTCGCGGGCGACCAGCGGGAAGATATGGCCGGGACGGACGAAATCGGTCGGCCCGACATTGGGATTGGCGAGGTTGCGCACGGTCAGTGTGCGATCGTCGGCCGAGATGCCGGTGGTCGTTCCGTGCTTGAAATCGACCGAGACGGTAAAGGCCGTCGTGTGCGCCGAATCGTTTTCCGCCACCATGGCGTTGAGATTGAGGCGCTTCGCCTCCTCGCGCGGCATCGGCGTACAGACGATGCCCGAAGTATGGCGCACGATGAAGGCCATCTTCTCCGGCGTGCAATGCACGGCTGCGACGATCAGGTCGCCTTCGTTCTCGCGGCCGCCATCATCGGTGACGACGACGATCTCTCCGGCTTCGAAAGCACGGATGGCATCAACGACACGCTTCTGGTCATAGGACATGATGATCTTCCTGAATTATTAGAGCCGGCCGGTCTGGCCGCGGTCACGCAGGTAGTGATCTGCAATCGTGCAGGCAACCATCGCCTCGCCGATCGGCACCGCGCGGATGCCGACGCAGGGGTCATGACGCCCCTTGGTGCGCACATCCACCTCGTTGCCGTCGCTATCGATCGAACGACGTTCCGTGAGAATAGAAGAGGTTGGCTTGATCGCAAAGCGGGCGACGACCGGCTGGCCGGTCGAAATGCCGCCAAGAATGCCGCCGGCGTTGTTGGAGAGGAAGACGGGCTGGCCGTCAGCGCCGATACGCATCTCGTCGGCATTTTCCTCGCCGGTGATTTCGGCTGCACCAAAACCGTTGCCGATCTCGACGCCCTTGACGGCGTTGATCGACATCAGGTTCGAAGCGATGTCCTGGTCGAGCTTGGCATAGATGGGCGCACCGATGCCCGCCGGAACGCCCTCGGCCACCACTTCGACCACGGCGCCAATGGACGAACCCGATTTGCGGATACCGTCCAGGTACTCCTCCCAGACGGGCACGATCGCCGGATCCGGCGCAAAGAACGGGTTGTTGTTGACCTCGGCCCAATCCCAGTTGGCCCGGTCGATCTTGTGCTTGCCGATCTGCACGAGCGCTGCGCGCACGACCAGCCCCGGCACAACCTTGCGGGCGATACCGCCGGCGGCAACGCGTGCCGCCGTTTCGCGCGCCGACGAGCGGCCACCGCCGCGGTAGTCGCGAATGCCGTATTTGACATCATAGGTGTAATCGGCGTGCCCCGGGCGATAACGCTTGGAGATTTCCGAATAATCCTTCGAGCGCTGGTCAGTGTTTTCGATCAGCATCGAAATCGGCGTGCCGGTCGAGATCATCGTCTCGCCGTCCTCATCCAGCATCACGCCGGAGAGAACCTTGACGAGATCGTCCTCACGGCGCTGCGTGACGAAACGCGACTGGCCGGGCTTGCGCTTGTCGAGCCAGGCCTGCAGTTCGGCCAGGGTGAAACGAATGCCGGGCGGGCACCCATCCACCACGCAGCCAAGCGCGGGCCCATGGCTTTCGCCCCAGGTGGTGACGCGGAAGAGATGACCGAAGGTATTGTGCGACATGAGGCAACCGAACTCTGAGAAGCAACGGACGTACATGTTTCATGTACGGGCGCCACTCTCATAGTGGAAAGCCGGGACAGGGGAAAGTGTTTCCGATGGGCAGGCGAGATTTGCAACCGCCTCAGGAAGCGAGCCTCAATCCGCGCTCCGTCGCGAATGCCAGGAAGTTCTCCGCGCTCAGCGGTTTCGAGAAGGCATAACCCTGCAGCAGATCGCAGCCGAGAATGCCGAGCATCTCGGCATGCGCCATGGTCTCGACGCCTTCCGCCACCGTCTCGATCCCGAGCGAGCGGGCGATATCGATGATCGACCGGATCAGCGCCTGCTCCGTGCGGGCGCTGAGAACCGGAACCACGAGCTGGCGGTCGATCTTCAGCCGCTTCGGCTTGATCTTCAAGAGGCTGACGATCGAGGTATGACCCGTGCCGAAATCGTCGATCTCGATGTCGATACCGAGCCTTTTAATGCCCTCGATATTGGCCGTGACGATATCGTCGCTTTCATCGAGGAAGATCGATTCCACCAGCTCGAAGGAAATCTGCCCCGGCACGATGCTCAGGCCTTCGAGCGAGGCAAGCAACCGCTCGTCCTGCAGGCGCTTGGCCGAGACGTTGACCGAGATCTTCGGTACCCTGAGGCCGGCGGCAGCCCAGCGCATCTGGTCGGCCAGCGATTTTTCGAGGACGAGCCGGTCGAGCGCCGCGGTCACGTTCAGGTCGTCGGCGATCGCCAGGAACCTGTCCGGCGTCAGAATGCCATGCCGCGGATGGCGCCAGCGGATGAGCGCCTCCACACCGGAAAGCGCCAATGTCGAGGCGTCGAATTGCGGCTGGTACCAGGGAACGAACTCGTCGCGCTCGATGCCTTCGAGGATTTCATCGGCGACACGCTTGGCGGTGACGACTTCGGCCTGGAGGATGTGCGTGAAGAACTGGTAGCGGTTGCGACCGTTTTCCTTCGCCCGATAGAGCGCCATGTCGGCATTGACGAGCAGCTTGCGCGCATCGCCGTGCGCCTGGCGCGCCACGGCGACGCCGATGCTGACGCCGAAGCGGCAGGGAAACCCGTTGTAGTCGACAGGCTGGCGCATCTCCGCGATGATCCGGTCGCACAGCGCCGCAAGTGCGGCATCGCCCGGCGCGCCGGTGACGACGACGACAAACTCGTCGCCGCCGATGCGCGCCACGAGGTCACCCGGCCCAATGTTGGAGCGCAGGATCTCCGACGCATGAACCAGCATCGCATCGCCGGCCGCATGGCCCAGCGTGTCGTTGATCTGTTTGAAGCGGTCGAGGTCGATATGAAGGATGGCGATGTGTTGCGGCTTGTCGGCACCTTCACCGGTCAGGCGCTCCAGCGCCTTGTCGAGCATCCGGCGATTGCCCAGGCCGGTCAGCGGATCGTGCAGCGAATTGTGCTCGATGCGGATCCGCGCCTGCTCCAACTCGGCGTTCTTGGCGTCCGTCATTGCCTTGGCGGCGCGCAATTGCTCGGTCATCACGACGTCGTCGGTCACATCGAGCGCAATGCCGACCAGCTTCCTGCGCCCCTCCGGCGACACATGCAGCTTGCCGACCGAGCGAATGTGTCGAACGGCACCTTCAGCCAGAACCACGCGCGCCTGGTGGACGTAGGTTTCGCGGGCGCCGATCGCCGTGTTGACCGCCAGAAGTGCAGAGCCACGATCTTCGGGATGAAGTGCGCCGAGCCAGGTTTCCTCGTTGGTGGAGCCATCGGTATAGAGCAGCCCGTAGAGCTGGTGCATGCGCTCGTCCCAATAGGCGACGTTGTTGTCGAGATCCGCCTCCCACATGCCGCAACGATAGCTGTCGAGCGCGAGGTCGAGCCGGCGCGACAGCTTCTCGAGTTCCTGCTCGCGCTCGTAAAGGCCCTTCAGGGCCCGCTCGAGTTCCAGGTTCTGCTGATCAACCTGAGCCTTGGCAGCCCCCAGACGTTCGTTCTTCAACACGTCATCGGTCACATCCCAGCTGATGCCGGTGATCTTCGAGCGGCCGTCGATACCCTGATGGCCGGAACCGACATTGCGGATGTGCCGTATGTTGCCATCGGAGAGCACAACACGATATTGGGAACGGTACTCCAGCCCCTCGTCGAGGCTGCGAAAGAGAGCGTTGGCGGCAATGCCGACATCATCAGGGTGGACGGTCGAGCGCCATTCCTCATAGGTCGGCTCGTCTTCATGGACGGCCAAGCCGTGCAGATGGAACATGCGATCGTCCCAGGACCGCTCCTGCGTTGCCTGATCGATTTCCCATATGCCGATCTTGGAGGCCTCGAGCGCCAGATTGAGACGATGCGAAAGCGTCATCACCTCACCTTCGCGTGCCCGGAGTTTGGCGATGTTGCGCTGGCGCTCGTTGACCAGGCCGCCGGTCAAAAGAATGGGAATGACGACGACGGCGACCGCCGCGGCAATCGCCAGGCGCAGGTCGGCGCTGTTTTCCGGTAGTTGGTCCCAGCCGCCAATCGGTGTTGCCGCGAGCTCCCACACGCCGCCGGGCAGAACGAGTTGGCGCGTGGCCGGAGCCGCCCGAAAAACGCTGTCATTGCCGAAGAAGGCATCCTGGATACGCTCCGGCTCCGACACGTCGCGGATCGCGAGATGCACGTCGACATGGCGATGATCACCGGTCGATTCCGGCGTTTCAACACCGTCCTCAAGCAGGCGTGCGGAGCGATAGAGAGCCTTTTCGTCGAGAATCGCCTCGACATACCCCCACCGCTCCATGCGCCCCTGGATCTTGGCGAAGACAGGCAGGAAAAGTTCGAAGCCGTTGCGCCCGCTCGGCAGGCGAATGGGGCCGATCATCACGGGCTTCACGGTGGACGAAGCCCGCTCCACGGCACGCCGCGTCGCGCCGAACTTGTTGAAATCGGTACCGACGAACCATTGCTGGCTTTCGCGGGGAAACGCGATGCGAACCACACCGCCCGGCGCTGCCGACGCCCGCACCATCTGCGGATTCTGCAGCAGCAACTTGGTCGACATGACCGTGAAATCATCCGCGGTCATCTCCGGGTGAACGCCGATGCTGTTGGCGAACCCGTTGAGGGCGGCAATATTGGTGTTGACCTCGGACTGGAGGCGATTGGCGATGAGGTTCAGCTCATTCTCGACGTCGATCCTCAGATCGCTTCGGAAGTTCTCAAGATTTTGGCGCTCATAAATGTGGCCGCCGCTGAACACCACGATGCCCGCGATCGCAGCCGGTATCAGCGACGGTTTCGCAAATCTGGCTGCCGCCCGAATGCGTTGGCGCAGAACGTCAACAATCTTCACTCTATTCCCCTCGATCCCCAACCGAAGGTAGCGTTCGAGTCTTAAGATTGGCTTTCGTGACATTTCTTTGGAAAACCCCATAATTCATGGGGATACAATGCGGAAGCGTCGCCGTTCGCGCCGGCCGAACGCTTGAAAACTGCACGTTTGGCGTTCAGTCTCCCCCAACCGGCCGGGCAACCCCCAAACGAGGGAAAATGCCTGTCAAAAGCGACGGTACAAGGCAATTTTTGCCACAATCGGGGATCAAAGGGTGATGACAAGAAGAATCGCAGATACATTGAAGAGGGCAAGAAAGATGCGTTTTGTCATTGCCGCGCTCATGGCCACCGCCGGCTTGCTTTCGCCTCTGTCGGCCCTTGCCGAAAGTGCCGACGTAGAGGCTGTCATCACCGGCGTCGATACCGATCGCCTCAGCCTCCAACTCGACGATGGCAAGAGCTATCAGGCGCCTGAAGAGTTCAACTTCGAAGGCCTCACCGCCGGCGTGAAAGTTCTCGTGTTCTACACAGAGGTCGACGGCAAGCGTGTGATCAACGACCTGGAGATCGTCCAGTAGGACCGCAAAGACGTGGCCCCGCCCCTCGACGGGCGGCGCCCTGATCCGGCTTCATCGAAGCCTTAGATCCAGCCGATCGTATTTCCGGCAATCCGCAACAGGCGATCCTGCGGGATGGCAGCGGATGCCGCCTCATCTTCGTCCATTTCACCAAAAAGCTTGAATAGCGCGCGGATGACGCCGCCGTGGCTGACGCAGACCGTCGGCTTGTTCACGTCCTTGAGCCAGGCGGCGATCCGCCACGACAGGATCTCGTAGCTTTCGGCATCGTCACCTGGAGGGATGAAATCCCATTTCACCTTGCGTCGCTCGGCGATACGCTCCGGCACGGACCGCTTCAGTTCCGGCAGCGTGAAGCCCTCCCAGTCGCCGAAGGAAACTTCCTTCAGCCGGTCGTCGGTGCGGTAGAGGGTGGGGTCGAGACCCATCGCCTGGCGCAGGCGCTCCATGGTCTCGCGGGTGCGGCCAAGAGGGCTGGCGACGAAGTCGAACTGTGCCGCATCAGGGCCGAGAATGGCGCCGAGCGCCACCCCGTTTCCGGTCGCCTGCTGGCGGCCGGTGTCGTTGAGAGGAATGTCTTTCTGCCCCTGGAGGCGGCTTTCCGCGTTCCAGTCGGTCTGTCCGTGACGGATCACATAGATCAGCACTACATTTCGCTCCGGGCAGGAGGCTGTTCGGGCCGGTCGGCGGCGCCGATCAATCCTTGATGACGGAGATATCCGGGGCGTCGACAGCCTTCATGCCGACGACATGATAGCCGCTGTCGGCGTGATGGACTTCGCCCGTGACAGAGCGCGACAGGTCGGACAGCATGTAGAGGCCGACATCGCCCACTTCCTCGATGGTGACGGTGCGACGCAGCGGTGCGTTGTACTCGTTCCACTTCAGGATATAGCGGAAATCGCCGATGCCGGAGGCGGCCAGCGTCTTGATCGGGCCGGCAGAGATCGCATTGACGCGGATGTTCTTCGGACCGAGGTCGACAGCCAGATACTTGACGCTCGCTTCAAGAGCAGCCTTGGCGACGCCCATGACGTTGTAATTCGGCATGACCTTCTCGGCGCCGTAGTAGGTGAGCGTCAGCATCGAACCGCCGTCCGTCATCAGCTTTTCAGCGCGACGGGCAACCGAAGTGAACGAATAGACCGAGATCTGCATCGTCTTGGCGAAGTTTTCCGGCGACGTGTCGACATAACGGCCGGTCAGTTCGTCCTTGTCTGAGAAGCCGATGGCGTGCACGACGAAGTCGATCTTGCCCCAGTGCTTTTCGAGCGCGGAGAAAACCTCGTCGATGGACGCTTCGTCGCTGACGTCGCAGTGGCCGGCCATGAAACCGTCGATTTCCGCGAGCAGCGGCTCTACGCGCTTCTTCAGTGCATCACCCTGATAGGTCAGCGCAACTTCGCCACCCTGGGCATGGATCGCCTTGGCGATCCCCCACGCGATCGAACGATTGTTCGCGACGCCCATGATGACGCCACGCTTGCCCTTCATCAAACCCGATGCCTGAGCCATGCATTGTCCCCAATACTAAATGCCGGCATCGACAACGGCCGACGCCAGACTTAACAAAATTCAAAAACGCCTGACCGGCGCTATCGGCGCACGTGCGGCAAATTGTCGAGAATTGCCTATGGCATAGCCGCTCCGGTGGTTCAAGCGCGGCCGGGATCAGGAACTGTTAGTCCCCGTAATATTGGGTCAGCGTGTCAGCAAACCGTCACAAATAGAAGCCATCGCGCAGCGATTTCATCAGGTCTGTAACCTTGTCGTCAGGCGTGTCGCGCAAGACGAGCCGCAATTCGACCAGCAGATTGCCCCGCGCGCCATAGGCACCCGGCAGCCCGAAGCCTTCGACGCGGATGACCTTGTCAGATCCGGACCAGGCCGGAACGACAACCGTCACCTCGCCGATCGGCGTGGAAATGACATGCTCGCAGCCGAGGACAGCGCTCTGAAGGTCGACAGGCAATGTCGTCAGCAGGTCCAGCCCACTGGTTCGGAATGCGCCGCTCTGGTCGACACGCAAAGTGACGACGACATCGCCGCGTGTCATGCCGGTGACGCGATACCCCTGCTCTGCCAACCGGACCGTCTGCCCGTCAACGGCGCCCGGCGGTATCTGGACCTTGACAGTTTCGCCATCGGGCAGCTCAAGCGACAGGCGCTGACGATCGATCAGATCCTGGATGGTGACAGCAAGATCGACAGCAAGATCGGGGACCTTGTCGGCGGTCTTCGCCGCCCGGCCGCGAATGCGTCGGACAATGGCGGCCACAAGCTCGGCGGCGGGTGCGGCGGCGCGCTGCATCAGCGGCGGCTCGGTCTTGGCGACTGCCTCCTGCTTCGGCTCGCTGACCGGTTCTGGCTTCGGCTCGGGTGCCGCGGTGGGTCTCTCCGGGGCCCGCGCCGCAGCCGGCTTCGCGGCAGGCCTGGCCGTCCTTGCCCGCGTCTCCGCACCAAAAATCTGCGAGACCGCATCCTCGGCGGTTTCGGCGTCGACCGGCTGTTCCTCCGGTTCGGGGCCGCGCATCTTCGCCTTCATCGCCTCCATGCGACGCAGCTCGGCTTCGCGACGGGCATAATCGTACCGGCTTCGGAGCTTCGGGTCGCGCAGCAGCTCGTAGGCCTTGCCGGCCTCGGCAAAACGTTCGGCAGCGGTCGGATCGTCCTGATTGTGGTCGGGATGGATAGCCTTGGCGACCGAGCGCCACGCCGCCTTGATTTCGTCCTGACCGGCGGTGCGCCGGACGCCGAGGACTGCATAGGGATCACGCATGGTTTTCTACCATCTTCTCTGATCGGCGGCTTCTCCCGGATGCCCGCCTTATGCCTCAAACCGGGGATCACGCGCAGTGGTGGCATGTCCCGTTCAGCAGCGAGGATGGGCAGAACTTGCTAAAGATCGGTTAGCCGCAGCGACGATGAAGCAGGCCAAGACGGCGATCCAGACGTTCCGTCCGCGGTTTGCCGAAATGTGGTTAACACGGGATTTCAGGCACGCGGGCCAAAGCTGGTGAGGTACCACTCTCCATCGCCAAGCTTGCAGGTGCTGCCGTCGAACTTGGCGATGCCCTCATAGGAATGGCGGGTGGTGGTGAAGCGGCGGCACAGCATGCCGCTGGCATTGTCTTCCTGAATGCTGCTGATGACGCCGGCGCTGCCGGACGACGAATTCGCCCAGGGAATAGGGTTGAGCGAGCCCTGCCCGAGTTCGGCCGAGGTGACGGCATTGCGCACCAGGACCGCATCAGAAAGACCATCGGAGGTTTTGGCAACGGGAACGGTACCGGTCGAAACGGTGCGATCGACACTGCTGCCGAACAGGTCGAGGCCGGCTCCCATGCAGCCGGACAGGATGAGCACCGGCAGGCAAATTGCCGCGCCACGCATCACCGCGAAGGAATACCCCTTCTTGCCATCGATCCACTTTGCTATGTCTTGCACGGCAATCCTGTAAGACTCGCAAGAGCCGCACGTTTCCCGAGGAAGTCAACAAGCAGGCTCTGACATTTTCGATGCGGAAACACCGCTCGGGCTCATCCCGAAGCGTTTCCGCGCCAGACATCACGGCGTTAGAAGGCAATATGGCGGTGAATGAGTTAACAAGCGGTGACTTCACGGAAGCAAATGAGCCCTTTTCCCTTTTCGGCACATGGCTGAAGGACGCGGAGGGCAGCGAGATCAACGACCCCAACGCCGTGGCGCTGGCGACTGTCGACCCTGACGGACTGCCGAATGTGCGCATGGTTCTGCTCAAGGATTTCGACGAACGCGGCTTCGTCTTCTACACCAATTTCGAGAGCCAGAAGGGCCGCGAGGTTCTGAGCGCGCGCAAGGCCGCCATGTGTTTTCACTGGAAGTCTCTCCGGCGTCAGGTGCGGCTGCGCGGGCCGGTCGAGATCGTCTCGGACGCCGAAGCGGACGAATATTTCAAGTCGCGGCCGCGGGGCAGCCGTATAGGCGCCTGGGCGTCGAAACAGTCCCGCCCGCTCGAAAGCCGGTTCGCGCTGGAAAAGGCAGTTGCCGAATACACGGCCCGCCATGCACTCGGCGAAATTCCCCGTCCGGAATACTGGTCCGGCTTTCGCATCCGCCCGACCTCGATCGAGTTCTGGCACGACCGGCCGTTCCGTCTGCACGACCGCCTGGAATTTCGGCGTGAGACACCGGAAGGCGGCTGGGAGAAGGTACGAATGTACCCCTGACGGACGCGTCCGGCGGCTAACTGCGGGCAAGCCGGAACGGAATGCCCGAGGCAAGGGCCGAAACGTAGCGGGCGCGCTGGAAATGACCGTTGAGCGAAATGCGCGGCAAGGCGTGCAACGGCGCCGCCGCCGCGAGCGTGCCCGGCATGGTGGTCACGGCGACCGCAAACCCCAGATCGGCGACAAGTCTGTGGTCGCGCGGTGAGACAGCCGGGCGGTCCCCATAGGGATAGGCAAAGCTGCGCGGTCTTTTGCCCGTGATCGCTTCGACGCGAGCGGCGGAGGCCTCAATCTCCTGGACGGCCTGCTCACTACTCAGCCGCGCGACGGCGCGATGACTGATCGTGTGGGCCCCGAGGCTGGCGAGCGGACTTTGGGCAAGGCGGCGGAGGCCGGCTTCGTCGAGCGTCAGCGCCTTGGTCATCGCCAACGCATCGATCCCGTGCTCCAGCGCCAATGCATTCAACGCGGAGACCGCGGCGCTTTCGTCTTGGCGGTGGATGTACGCGGCCATACCGCCAAAAACGGCCTGCTTTTCGGCGACGCTTTCAGCGTTGAGCAGCTGCATTCCGCTGCCGAAATCGAACCGGAACCGCCCGGTTGCCGAAAGCAGATCGGTGAGCGTTTCCCACCAGAGCGTATGGGTGCGATCAACGAAGCCGCCGGCAACGAAAACGGTGAACGGCGCGCCATGCCGTGTAAAGACCGGCAGGGCATGATCGAGATTGTTGCGGTAGCCGTCGTCGAGGGTAAAGCAAGCGAAGGGCGCGCCGTCCCTGTCGGCAAGCGCCTTTGGCAAGTCGTCGAGCGCGATGAAGCGATAGCCGTCCCGCTTCAACTGGGTGATGGCCATATCGAGAAATTCAGGCGTGATTTCGAGATGGGCGTTCGGATCGAAGTCCCTGATAACCCTCGGGCGGACGTGATGCAGGGTAAAGATGGCGCCACGTCCGCGCGCATCCGGCATCAGGCCGGCGCGGCTCAGACCGCCTGCCAGTTCAAGCCCGCCGGAAATCGCGGCGCGTCGCACTTTCGTCTTTATCCCTGCCGTGATGCCGCCCGCCATATCAGTCCGTTCAAATCAGCCTTTGACAACCACTGAAGAACGCCTTGGATCTCGATCGATTTATCGAGGAGATTGTCTGGAGGCTTCAAGTGCTAGTGTGTGCTTCACACGTCCTGTCAGGACGCACCACCATGGAGGTTAACGGCGCGAGCGTTAAACCTTGCTGAAGGCCGATGGCGTTAATTTTTGATTTACCACCCCGGCGAAAGTCGCAAAGAAATATCGTATTCTGCCTCAAAGTTGCAGCAAAGACACGGCCATGTCACAAAACGACACAGCTGCGCGCCTGCCCGGCGGCGCATTTCGATGGGGACCGACATGAAGATTATCCGCCGCCTGCTGTTGGCGATGTGCGCACTCGCCTTGGGCTCTGCGACGGCGTTTGCCGGCAGCGCTTCGCTGGTACTCGATGCGCGCACCGGCAAGGTCCTGTCGTCGGAAAATGCGGATACGCTCAACCATCCGGCGTCGCTCACCAAGATGATGACGCTCTACCTCACCTTCGAGGCGTTGCGGCGCGGCGACATCAACTGGGACAGCAAGATCAAGGTGTCGAGGGCGGCGGCGGCCAAGCCGCCGATGAAGCTGGGCCTGAAGCCAGGCAGCACCATCACCGTGCGCGAGGCGGTCTACGGCATGATCGTTCGATCGGCCAATGACGCGGCCGCCGCGATGAGCGAAAAGCTCGGCGGTTCGGAGCAGAATTTTGCCAGGAAGATGACGGCCAAGGCACGCCAGCTCGGCATGAGCCGCACCGTTTTCATCAACGCATCCGGCCTGCCGGCAAGCAAGCAGGTGACGACGGCGCGCGACATGTCGACGCTCGCCGTTGCACTGATGCGCGACTATCCCAGGGAATACCGGCTGTTCGCCACGCCGAGCTTCACATTCCGCGGCCGCAAGATCCGCGGCCACAACAACCTGATGTACCGCTATGACGGCATGGACGGGATCAAGACCGGCTACACCAACGCCTCCGGCTTCAACCTCGTCAGCGCCGTCAGGGACGGCAACCGCCGCGTCATCGGCGTTGTCCTGGGCGGGCGCACGGCGCGCAGCCGCGACGACAAGATGGCGGCCTTGCTGAACCGCCATCTCGGCAAGGCATCCACCGGCCGCCAGCTTGTGGATGCCGCCAAGACACGCAGCGCTGCCCCCGTCGAGGTTGCATCCGCGGCGACGATGTCGGACGTGCCGCTGCCCTTTACGGCGCCACACCGCGCCAAGGGCGACAGCGTCGCGGCATTGATAGCCGCGTCATCGACAGCCGTGGTTCCGGCCGAGCGGCCGACGGCCATGCTCGAAGTCGAAAATACAGCTGCAATTCCCGCTGCCGGGGGCTGGCAGATCCAGATCTCGGCTGCACCGTCGGCGGAAGCCGCCCGTGCGCTCCTGGCACAGGCGCAAGCAGCCGGCGGCGACAGGCTGGCGAAGGCGTCGCCCTATACGGAAGCGGTCGGCGAAGGTGCTGCCACCATCTATCGGGCCCGCTTCGTCGGCTTCACGAGCCGTGACGCGGCGGTTTCCGCCTGCAGCGCGCTGAAGAAACATTCATACGACTGCATGCTGCTGCCGTCGCGCGGTTGACCGGTGCCTTGCTGCGCAGCCCCTTAAATCGGCACCGATTTGAGGATAGAATTATGCAGCAAATTTAAAATGTGACAGCGTCCTTTGCGCGTTCCATTTGACGCGCGGCGCTGTAGCCCCGGCGTCGAAGCGTTCAGCCGGCGATGCGGCGAACGTAGAATTTCGAATCGATCGCCATCAGGGGAAAGGCCGCGGGTAAATCGTCCCGGCTAATCTCGACGAAACCGTTCTTCTCGTAAAAACGATGTGCGGCCAGGAATTTTTCGGTGGTCCCGAGATAGACCGCACGGATCCCGGCTGCGCTCGCATGGGCAAACAACGCCTCGAGCAAGCGCAAGGCGGCGCCATGTTCGCGCCCGCGATAGTCGGCAGCAACGAACATCTTGCGAAGCGCCGCATTCCCGTTGCCGATGTCCTTCAGGCCCAAGGTGCCGACGATATTGTCGCCGGCGGTCGCTACCCAGAAACCGCCCTTGCCGGATTGGTAGAAATCCGGGATCTTCCGTAGATCCGGCTGGTCATCTGCCGTAATCGCAATGCCGAATTCGGCACTCTGGATCGGCACGATCACGTCGATGACGGCCTGTTCGTCCACTGCAGCAAACGGTCTCACACCTAAACGCATTGCCGGCCGTTCACTCATGCAACTCACCCACATCCTCTGCGGCACTCATCCGCGTTGCATCAGCCCTGAGATCGACATCGATCTCAGGGTAAGACTGTGCAGTTAGTCCAAAGCGGCAAAACGCCAACGTTCGGTGGAGACTTCGTCAGGATCTGACGAAGAGGCCTTAAGCCTGCGTACCGCCGACGGTGATCTGGTCCATGCGCAGATGCGGCTGACCGACGCCGACCGGGACCCATTGCCCGGCCTTGCCGCAGTTGCCGATGCCAGTGTCGAGCTTGGTGTCGTTGCCGACCATGGTCACGCGCCTCATCGCGTCGGGACCATTGCCGATCAGCATCGCGCCCTTGACCGGCGCGCCAATCTTGCCGTTCTCGATCATGTAGGCCTCGGTGCATCCGAAGACGAACTTGCCGGAGGTGATGTCCACCTGGCCGCCGCCGAAGGAGACGGCATAGATGCCCTTCTTTACCGAAGCAATGATTTCCTCAGGTGTCCTGTCGCCCGACAGCATGTAGGTGTTGGTCATGCGCGGCATCGGCACATGGGCATAACCCTGGCGTCGACCGTTGCCGGTCGGCTGCATGCCCATTAGCCGGGCGTTCTGCCGGTCCTGCATGTAACCGACGAGCTTGCCGTCCTCGATCAGCACATTATAGCCCGACGGCGTTCCTTCGTCGTCGATCGAGATCGAGCCGCGACGCGCCTCGATCGTGCCGTCGTCGACGACGGTCACGCCCTTGGCTGCCACCTGCTCGCCGAGCAGACCGGCGAAAGCCGAGGTCTTCTTGCGGTTGAAGTCGCCTTCAAGGCCATGGCCGACGGCTTCGTGCAGCATGACGCCCGGCCAGCCAGAGGCCAGCACCACATCCATGGTGCCGGCCGGCGCGTCGATTGCGTCGAGATTGACGAGCGCCTGGCGCAGCGCCTCGTCGGCACCCTTCTTCCAATTTTCCTCGGTGATGAAGTCGCCGAAACCACGACGCCCGCCGATGCCGTAGGAGCCGCTTTCCTGGCGATCACCATCGCCGGCAACCACCGAGATGTTGATGCGCGTCATCGGTCGGATGTCCTGAACGCGGTGCCCGTCGGCGCGCAGGATATCGACCAGCTGCCAGCTTGCGGCGATCGAGGCCGTCACCTGGCGGACCTTGGGATCCCTTGCGCGCAGATAGGCATCGATCTCCTGCAGCAGCGCGACCTTCGCCTCGAAGCTCGGTTCGCCGATGGGATTCTCATCGCCATAGAGCTTCTTGTTCGTGCGCTGGGGTGCGGCCGCATAGGAGCCGGCATAACCGCGCGTCACCTGGCCGACCGCATCGGCCGCACGGCGAAGCGCTGCCAGCGAAAGCTCGCCGGCGTGGGCATAGCCGACCGATTCGCCGGCAACCGCACGCAGGCCAAACCCTTGGTCGGTGTTGAAGCTTCCGCCCTTCAGCCGGCCATTGTCGAAGGAGAGCACCTCGGCCTGGGCATGTTCGAGAAACAGTTCGCCATCGTCGGCGCCGGCAAGCGTCTCCGACAGAACCTTGCGGATCGCTGCCTCATCAGCGTCGAAGAGGCTCATCAGATCGGTGTTCATGGTCGTGCGCTCCCGCGTCATAAGTTCGATGGCCTCCATTTAGGAAGGCGAGCGGTTCAAGCCAAGAAAAATATCGATCAGGTGAGCGAAGCGTTCCAGCCGTCGAGGCGTTCGATGCGCTCGACGCCGGTGAAGCGGGCGACGCGTTCGAGTTCCGCGACGATGCGCTCCATGCGGCCGGAAGACGCCTTGACGCCGCGCTCCAGCCAGAGCCGGCGAACGTCGAGGCTGCCGCGCTTGCGGTCGGCCTTCATGTCGATGCGGCCAATCAGCCGATCGCCTTCGATCAGCGGGAAGACATAATAGCCATATTCCCGCTTCGGCTCGGGCACGAAGATTTCGATGCGATAGAAGAAGCCGAACAGCCGATCGGTGCGATTGCGGTCGCGCAGCAAGGGATCGAATGGGCTCAAGACACGAACACGACCAGGCGGCTCGGGAACATCGCCGAGCGTGTCGGCAAAGCCGGCAAGCGCATAGGACGAGCGCGGCTTGCCGCCATCGAGCGGTTCGATCGCCACGTCGATCAGTTCGTCGCGATGATCCGCAACCCAGGTTTTCGCCTCGTCCGGCGAAACCAGATCCCAGAAGGCGGCGATTTCACCATGGGTGGCAAAGCCCAGGCGTTCCAGCGCGCTGCGGCAGGCCCAGTCGATGAATTCGTGATGCTCCACCTCGGCATCCTGATGGTGCGACGGGATCACGCGCTCGGTCAGGTCGTAGACCTTCTGGAAATTTTCGCGCCGGGCAATGGCCAGCTTGCCGGTGCGCCACAAGATTTCGAGCGCAGTCTTCGACGGATGCCAGTTCCACCAACCGCCCGACGTGTGTTCAGCCTCCTTCAGCTCGCGGGCCAGCACCGGGCCGCCCTGGGCGATCCGCTGATAGGTGTCGTCGCAGCTTTTCTCAAACCCCTCCCCTCGCCACTTGCTCCAGCGCTCGACGATCGTTTCGCCTTCCCATTTGAAGCGGTGCTTCCAGTAACGGTAGAAGCTGCTGGGGATGATCGATGCATCATGCGTCCAGTGCTCAAACAATTCGCCGTCGTCTTCGAGCAGCGATGTCAGATGTTCCCGGCGATAGGTCTGGTTGCGCGAAAACAGGATCTGGTGATGGGCGCGCTCCACCGTGGCGATGCTGTCTACCTGCACGAAACCGATGTCATGGATCAGCTTCAACAGCCCGTCCTTGCCGAGCGCGCGGTGCGGTGCGCCGGAAAGGCCCTGCTTTGCGAGGAAGATGCGCCGGGCATCACTATTGGAGAGCCGAATCGTCATGAGATAAAGAGTAGGCTTTTATTCCCATATTTCAAATGGGGACCTTGATCGCAAGCACATTGCCCTTCCCCGCCGTCTTGGCCTATAGAGCAGACCGCAAACCGCGAGGGACGGGATGAACATCCGCTTTACCGATTGCTCGGTCCGCTTCGGCGAACGGGTGGCTCTGCAGCCGCTGACGCTTGAAATCACCGAACGGCGCGTCGGCATCATCGGCCTCAACGGCTCCGGCAAGACCACCTTCGCGCGGCTGATCAACGGCCTTGTCAAACCTTCCGCCGGCACCGTCACCGTCAATGGCCTCGATACGGTCAAGGACGAGCGCGCCGTGCTTTCCGAGGCCGGCTTCATTTTCCAGAATCCGCAGCATCAGCTGATCATGCCCGTCGTTGCCGACGATATCGGTTTCGGCCTGAAGAACCGCGGCCTGAAGGGCGACGAGATCGACCGACGGACGCAGGCCGTTCTGTCGCGCTTCGGCGTCGAACACTTGGCGCGGCGGCGGGTTCACGAACTCTCCGGCGGCGAGACCCAATTGATCGCCATGGCGAGCGTCGTCGTCACCGATCCGAAAATCCTGATACTCGACGAGCCGACCAACCAGCTCGACCTGCGCAACCGCCGGCGCGTCGCCGACACGATCGCGACGCTGGACGAAGACACGCTGGTCATCACCCACGACCTGCCGCTGGTCGAAAATGTCGAGCGCCTGCTGCTCTTTCACGAGGGACGGCTTGCCGCCGACGGCAGCCCGCACGAAACGATCCGCCGCTACCACGAGATCGCCGGATGCTGACGAGCCTGCACATCGAGGGCAACAGCTGGCTGCACCGTCTTCCGGTGCGCGCGAAACTCTTCGCACTGGTGGCTCTCAGCATTCTGCTTTTCCTCAGCGGCTCGCTGCTTATCCAACTGACTGCGTTCGTGATCTCGGGCGGGCTCTATCTCTCGGTCGGCCTCACCTTCCGCGAAGCGCTGAAGCGCGTCGGCTTCGTCTTCTTCACGATCTTCTTCCTCGCGGCCGTGAACCTCTTTCTTCTGCCCTTGAACGAAGTCGCCGTGCTGACCCTGCGGCTTATGGCGCTCGTGCTGTTTGCCGCAGCGGTAACCGCAACAACGACGATCGGTGCCTTCATGGACGAGATCACGGTGCTGCTGACACCTTTCGAACGCCTGGGCTGGGTGCGCGCCGCCGATGTCAGCCTGGCGCTCGGGCTCGTCCTGCGTTTCGTGCCCGATATTTTCGCGCGCTACCAGGCCATCCAAGAAGCACACCGGGCGCGCGGGCTGCCGGTGCGGCCGTTGACGATCATCGGTCCGCTGATCATCCTGACGCTCAAAGATGCGGATACGATCGCTGCGGCGATTGACGCCCGCGGTTTTCGTCGCCAATAAATTCGCGCACCCTAATAAACAAGGAACAGGAACAGCATGAACACCAGAGACCTCGTCCTTATCTCCCTTTTTGCCGCGATCGTCGTCGTGCTCGGCCTCATTCCGCCGATCACGCTCGGCTTCATTCCCGTGCCGATCACCGCGCAGTCCATGGGCGTGATGCTCGCCGGCTGCATTCTCGGCGCCAAGCGCGGCGCGCTGGCTCTCCTGCTCTTCCTGCTGCTCGTCGCCATCGGCCTGCCGGTGCTGTCAGGCGGCCGTGGTGGTCTCGCCGTGTTTGCCGGCCCGTCGGGCGGTTTCATCCTCGGCTGGGTCGTTGCCACCTTCGTCACCGGCCTGATCGCCCAGCGCTTCGTACGGGAAGGCCAGGCCGAGCTTGGCCAGTTCGTCGGCTTCTTCCTCGCCTCCGTGGTCGGCGGCATCGTTGTGCTCTACGCGATCGGCATGCCCTGGGTATCGGCCGTCACCGGCACACCGTTCCTGACCGTTGCTACCGGTTCGCTCGCCTTCCTGCCCGGCGACCTCTTGAAGGCCGCCATCGCGACGCTTGCCGCACGGGCTGTCTTTGCCGGCTATCCGCTGCTGCCGGTTCGCGCCTGACCAATGCCGTTTGCCGCCGCCCTCGCGCGCCATACGGACCAAAATCCACATGCCCCGGCCTTCCACATGGAAGGCCGGGTTTTCACATTCCAGGAGCTTGCGCTCTGCGCCGGCCAGATCGTTTCGGCGTTCGGGAAGCTGACCGTAAACGCACAAAATGAAAACGTACTGCCCGGCGCCACGAAGCTGATCGCACTCGAGATCGGCAACCATCCCCTTTTCGCGCCAGCCTTCGTCGCCGCAACATCGGGCGGCCATTGCGTGGCGTTGATCGATCCGCATCTGCCGGAGGCGACGCGTGCCGCGATGCGGAGGCAACTGCGCCCCGACATCGTCGTTCGCGCCGACGGCGAAGGGTTGCTGCTCGGCACACCCCTTGCCGACAAAGGCACGGCTTTCGCGGCCGGCTCCAGCGACGACAGTTCGCCGCTTGCCATCGGCGTTGACGACGAGCCGTTTCTCGTCGTCTTCACCTCCGGCACAACAGGCATGCCGAAGGCAATCGTGCGCGATCGCGGCTCCTGGCGGCGCAGCCTGAAGATCGGGCAGGATTTTTTCGGCATCGACAGCGACACGCGCACCTTCGCCCCCGGCCCGCTCGCCCATGGGCTAACGCTTTATGCGCTTGCCGAAACCCTTGTCGCCGGCGCCGAATTCGTCGGCATGGCACATTTCGACGCGGCACGCGCGTCCGAGACCATCGCCGCGATGGACGTCCGGCGGCTCGTGCTGGTGCCGACGATGTTGCGGCGGCTCTGCGCGTCATCCTCCGCATTGACCTCCGTCCAGAAGATCACCGTTGCCGGCGCCAAGCTGACACCGGCCGACCGTGAAGCCGCGGCGGCAACTTTTCCTCGGGCCGACATCGTCGAGTATTACGGCGCCTCCGAGCTCGGCTTCATCAGTGTTGCCGGCTCCGGCGACACTGCATCGGCGACGGCCGTCGGGCGCGCCTTTCCCTGTGTCGGTCTGATCGTGCTCGACGAGGGTGAGAGACCGCTGCCAGCAGGCGAAACCGGCACGATCTTCGTCGACAGCGACCTGATTGCGTTGGGCTATATCGGCGCTGGCGATGGCGCGGGCCTCCGGGGCGTCGGCAAGCTCGCAACCGTTGGCGATCTCGGTTTCCTGAACGCCGACGGTACGCTGCATCTCGTCGGTCGCTCAGGGGGCATGGTGCTTTCCGGCGGCAACAACATCTACCCGCAGGAGGTCGAAGCGACGCTTGCCGACCATGCCGATGTACATGCGGCCTTCGTTCTCGGCCTGGACCATCCCGACCTCGGCAGCGAGCTTGTCGCCGTCATCGAGCCGAATGCCGTCACGATCGACCGGGCAGCGCTCGACCGTCATCTAGACATCCATCTGCCGCGCTATAAACATCCCAGGAGAATCTGGCTTTGCCGTGCCTTGCCGATGACGCAATCTGGTAAGGTGGCGGCCGGCACTCTCAAGCAATGGATTGTGGACGGACATGACGCCCTTGAGCCCTTCGTCTGACCCAGCGCGCATCCCGGTGATCGTGGCGGCCCTGCGCACGCCTGTTGGACGCGTGCGCGGCGTGCTCGCGGAGGTCGAACCGGCACGGCTCGCCGCGCCCCTGATCAACCGCATCCTGACCGACGTCGGCCTCGCTGCCGATTTGATCGACGACGTCATCCTCGGCAATGCCGCCAACTGCGCCGGCAATCTCGGGCGGCTTGCAGCACTCGAAGCCGGGCTCCCGGTATCGACATCAGGCCTGACTGTCGACAGGCAATGCGGCGCCGGTCTGGAAGCCATCATGCTTGCCGCACGCCTTATTCAGGCAGGGGCCGGACGCTTCTATCTCGCCGGCGGCACCGAAAGCGCCAGCCGCGCCCATATTCGCCTGAGGCCTCCGACGGCGCCGGACGAGGAGCCTCAACCGATCAAACGCTCGCGCATGGCGCCGGACGAGATCGGCGACCCCGACATGGGCGTTGCTGCCGAAAACGTCGCCACGGCCTGCAGCATTTCCCGCGAAAGACAGGATGCATTTGCGCTCGAGAGCCAGCGACGTGCCGTCGCCGCTCAAGGCGCAGGCCGGTTTTCGCGCGAAATCGTGCCGATCGAAACAACAGCCGGGACCGTCGATACGGACGAATGCCCGCGCGCCAATGCGTCGCTCGAAACCTTGCAGCGGCTGAAACCCGTCTTCGTCAAGGACGGCACGGTGACGGCCGGCAATGCCTGCCCGATCAATGACGGCGCGGCGATGGTTCTGGTGACCAGCCTCGCCGAAGCGCAGCGCCTCGGCCTGTCCTTTGCGCTCGAATTCGTCGACGCGGCAACCGCCGGCGTGCATCCTGATTTGCTCGGGCTCGGCCCGGTGCCGGCGATGGACAAGCTGAAAGCGCGCAATCCCGGGCTCGATACCGACGCCGTCGACTTCATCGAGTTCAATGAGGCTTTTGCCTCGCAGGTGCTCGGCAGCCTCGACCAGCTCGGCATTTCACCGGATAAGGTCAACATCGACGGCGGTGCCATTGCGCTTGGCCACCCCTATGGCGCCTCCGGGGCGATCCTCGTGGTCAGGCTTTTCACGCAGATGCTGGCAGTCCCACAGGAAACGCAGGCGCTGGCGATGATGGGCATCGGCGGCGGCATGGGCACCGTCGCACTTTTCCGCAGCCTGCGGACCATCGACTAGTTTTGTCAGAGAATGTAGCTGCCGAGCCATTCTCGGGTCGCGGCCGGAACCGGCAGCGGCGTGTGCCGCTCGCGATCGACGGCGACCCAGACGATTTCGAGCTCGGCCGCAAGCTGGCCGGCCGCCTCGACCCGCACGGCAAAGCTCACCGAGCTGCCGCCGATCTTGGCGACGGTGACGATGAAGCGCGCCGGCTCGTCATAACGCAGCCCCCGATGGAAGACGCAAGCCGAGCGGCGAACGAGATAGGCCGGCTCGTGAACGACCGACGGCCGATGCCGCCAGAGATGGGAAAGCGCTGCTTCGGCATGGGCATAATAGGCGGCATTGTGCATGTGGCCATGCATGTCTATATCGCGAAACGGAATGCGGATTTCCGTGACGTTGTCCCTCTCCCTGCCGTCCATGCGAGGCCCTCTTAGAATGCGCTCCACCCTCGTTAGCCAGTTCGGCGATCCGCGACAAGTGATTGCGCTCGTCGATGCCGAGCGCATCGCGCCAGGGCCCGGCGAGGTCGAGGTCGCGCTGTCCATTTCGGCGATCAATCCTTCCGATCTCATTCCCGTCACCGGCGCCTACAGTGCCCGGACCACCCTGCCCTTCGTGCCCGGCTTCGAAGGTGTCGGCACCGTTACGCGCGTGGGGGCCGGCGTTACGAGCTTGAAGCCCGGCGATCGGGTGATCCCGATCGGCGCGAGCGGCCTCTGGCAGGCGTATCTGGTGCGGCCCGCCGAATGGTGCTTCGCCGTGCCCAAGGATATCGACGACCGCCAGGCGGCCACCAGCTACGTCAATCCGCTGACGGCAATTCGGCTGATCGAAGCGCTGAAAGCCCATTTCGGACCGATGCCCGACCGCCGGATCGGCGTGACCGCGGCGGGCTCCGCCATCGGCGGCATGTTGATGAAACTCATCGCAGGCGAAAGTGCACACCCGGTTGGGATCGTGCGCAGCGAACGCAGCGCAGCCCGGCTTGCTCCCGACGCACCCGGCGAAGTCGTCGTCGCCGATGACGGGCACATCCCTTCGGGCCTTGCCTTCGACGCCATTCTCGACGCGGTCGGCGGCCCGTTTGCCGGCGCCCTCATCGGCCAGACGCTTCAGCCCGGCGCCGCATTCATCCAGTATGGGGCCCTCAGCGGCGTGCCAGTGCCGATCCAGGCGATCCAGGCGCGGCCGGACGTGCGCTTTTCTTTCCTGTGGCTCAGAACCTGGGTACACGCGGCCGGGCGCCCGGCAATTGAAGAGGTTTTTGCGCAAAGCTTTGCCGGCCTTCGCTCCGGCCTCTTTTCGAGCCGGGTTGCACAAATCTATCCGCTCAGCCGCCTTGACGAAGCGCTGGCGCATCAGGCAGACGCCAAGCGCGACGGCAAGCTGCTCCTCGATACGCGCTGTTGAAAATCAGGACTTTCCCTTGGGCGTGCCATGGACCTTGGCCGGTTGCAGCACTAGTTTCGGCGCATGACCACGCTGCTCTATGAAAATCCGGTCTTCCTGGAACACGAGGTTCCGGAAGGTCATCCCGAACGGCCGGACCGGCTGAAAGCGCTGAACCTTGCGCTCGAACACCCAAATTTCGCCGACCTCAAGCGCATAAAAGCAGCGAAGGCGAGCGAAGATCTGGTGCTGCTGGTGCATCCGGAAGAACACTTGCGCGCCGTCAAGCGCGCGATCCCCGACGAAGGCATCAACGATCTCGAAGCCGACACCTACGCCAGCCCCTTGAGCCTCGAAGCCGCCTTGACCGGCATCGGCGGCGCCGTCGAGGCGGTGGATGCGGTCTTTACCGGCAAGGCCGACAATGCCTTTGTCGCCGCCCGTCCACCTGGCCACCACGCCGAAAAGAACAAGGCCATGGGCTTCTGTTTCTTCAACACCGTTGCGATTGCCGCCCGGCACGCGCAGGTGGCCCATGGCGCCGAACGCGTCGCCATCGTTGATTGGGACGTGCACCACGGCAACGGCACGCAGGACATCTTCTGGGATGACCCGTCGGTGCTTTTCTGCTCCACCCACCAGATGCCGCTCTATCCCGGTACCGGTGCCAAGGACGAGACCGGCGTCAAGGGCAACATCGTCAACGCGCCGCTCTCGCCCAATGTCGGCAGCGAGCATTTTCGCGAGGCATTCCGGTCGCGCGTCTTGTCGGCGCTAACGAACTTCCGGCCGGATTTCATCCTGATCTCAGCCGGTTTCGACGCCCACCACCGCGATCCGCTGGCGCAGATCAACCTTGTTGCCGAAGATTTCGACTGGGCGACAGGCCGGCTGCATGAGATCGCCGACCGGAGCGCCAGCAACCGCATGGTCAGCCTGCTCGAGGGCGGCTATGACCTGCAGGGGCTCGCCGAGTCGGCCGGCATGCACATTTTGAGATTGATGAGAGGGTAACCATGACCACCAACACGCAACCCGACGTTTCGGCCCTCTCCTTCGAGCAAGCCGTGGAAGAACTGGAGCGTATCGTCTCGGCGCTGGAGCGCGGCGACGTCGCGCTCGACAAGTCGATCGAAATCTATGAGCGGGGCGAGGCGCTGAAAAAGCACTGCGAGGCGCTGTTGAAGGCGGCCGAGGACCGGATCGAAAAGATCAGGCTCGACCGTGCCGGCAAGCCGCAGGGCGTGGAACCGCTCGACGCGGAGTAACCGCGCCCGGATTGGTCAACGTCCGGAAACGCTGCGTCCTCCCCTCGCCCCTACCCGCTGCCGTGGTTCGGGGCTAGGGTCGGACCCTACGAACAACGGGAGCGTGCACCATGTCCTTTTTTCCTGGCCCCGACCCGCTCGCCGGCGACAAACCCGCCTGCGATGCCATCGAACACCTGATCATTCCGCGAACCAGCGACATCGGCGGCCTTGAGGTTCGCCGAGCACTACCGACCGCCAGGCGGCGCCTCGTCGGGCCGTTCATCTTCTTCGACCGCATGGGCCCGGCGCTCTTGCGCGCAGGCGAGGCCATCGACGTCAGGCCGCATCCGCATATTGGCCTTTCGACCGTGACCTACCTGTTCGATGGCGAGATCAAGCATCGCGACAGCCTCGGCACCGAAATGGTCATCCGCCCCGGCGACGTGAACCTGATGACCGCCGGCCGCGGCATCGTTCACTCCGAGCGCTCACCTGAAAACCAGCGCGGCCACGAACGCTCGATTTCAGGACTGCAGACCTGGCTGGCGCTTCCCGACCACAAGGAAGAAATCGACCCGATCTTCGACCACACCGAACGACACCTGCTGCCGCAACTCAACGACGGCGGCATCGATGCCCGGGTGGTGATCGGCAGCTTCGAAGGACAGAAATCGCCGGTCTCCGTCTTCACCGACACGATCTATGTCGACCTCAACATCGCGCCCGGCAAGAGCGCGCCGTTTGCGGCCAACTGGGAAGAGCGCGCGCTCTATATCCTCTCAGGCGAAGCGATCATTGCCGGCGACCACTTCGCCGACAATCAGTTGCTGGTTTTCCGTCCGGGCGACGAAATCACCGTCACTGCCGGTCCGCTCGGCTGTCATATCATGCTGTTCGGCGGCGCCGCACTCGGCTCGGCCCGCCACATCTGGTGGAATTTCGTGTCGTCGTCGAAGGAGCGCATCGAAAAGGCCAAGGAGGAGTGGCGCACCGGCCGCTTCGATATCGTGCCCGGCGACGAGGAGGAATTTGTGCCTCTGCCGGCCGGCTAAAGGCACGGGATAACCGTGACCGCTTGCCGCTTCCAGTTGCCGCATGTTTCCTTAAATCGATTTCGATTCAGGGAATCATGCGGTAGTGTCTTGGATGACGACGCAGGAAAGCCTAATTTTGCATTCAGCAACAATTGCGTCTAAAGAGCCGCTTTAACGGTACAACCAACTATCGCGCACCCGATCCGTGCGGTGCGCATGAGGCATGCAGCGTGACACAACTGCCAACCACCCCGATGCCGGCAACACCCTTGCTCGACAAGGTGACCTTTCCCGACGATCTGAAGAAGATCGACGACAAGGATCTGCCGCAGCTTGCCGGCGAAGTTCGTGCAGAGATGATCGATGCGGTCTCGCGCACCGGCGGCCACCTCGGTGCCGGCCTGGGTGTCGTCGAATTGACGATCGCCATCCACAAGGTGTTCAACACACCGCACGACCGGCTGATCTTCGACGTCGGCCACCAATGCTACCCCCACAAGATCCTGACCGGCCGTCGCGACCGCATCCGCACCCTGCGCCAGGAAGGCGGTCTCTCCGGCTTTACCCGTCGCGCCGAAAGCGAATACGACCCCTTCGGTGCGGCCCACTCTTCGACGTCGATTTCCGCCGGCCTCGGCATGGCCGTTGCCGCCGACCTCGACGGCAAGAACCGCAATGTCATCGCCATCATCGGCGACGGCGCGCTTTCGGCCGGCATGGCCTATGAGGCGCTCAACAATGCCGGCGCACTCGACGCCCGCCTGATCGTCATCCTCAACGACAACGACATGTCGATCGCCCCGCCGACTGGCGCGATGAGCGCATACCTGGCGCGCCTCGCCTCCGGCCGCACCTACATGGGCATTCGCGAAGTCGGCAAGAAGCTGACGGCCTATCTCGGCAAGACCGTCGACCGGGCGATCACCCGCGCCGTCGAACACGCGCGCGGCTACGTCACCGGCGGCACGCTGTTCGAGGAGATGGGCTTCTACCATATCGGCCCGATCGATGGTCACTCGTTCGAGCATCTGCTGCCCGTGTTGCGCAACGTGCGCGACAACGCCAAGGGCCCGGTGCTGATCCATGTGGTGACGCAGAAGGGCAAGGGCTATCCGCCGGCCGAGGCCGCCGCCGACAAGTATCACGGCGTCAACAAGTTCGACGTCATCACCGGTGCACAGGCCAAGGCAAAGCCGAACGCGCCTGCCTACACCTCAGTCTTCGCCGAAGCGCTGACACAGGAAGCCGGTTTCGACGACAAGATCGTTGCGGTCACGGCCGCCATGCCGTCGGGCACCGGTCTCGACAAGTTCGCGCTGGCCCACCCCAAGCGCTGCTTCGACGTCGGCATTGCCGAACAGCATGCCGTGACCTTTGCGGCCGGCCTTGCCTCCGAAGGCTACAAGCCGTTTGCAGCGCTTTACTCCACCTTCCTGCAGCGCGGCTACGACCAGGTGGTCCACGACGTGGCGATCCAGGGCTTGCCGGTGCGCTTCCCGATCGACCGTGCCGGCTTCGTCGGCGCCGATGGGCCGACCCATGCGGGCTCCTTCGACACCACCTATCTCGCCACCTTGCCCGGCTTCGTCGTCATGGCGGCAGCCGACGAGGCGGAACTCAAGCACATGGTGCGCACGGCCGCAGCCTATGATGCCGGTCCGATTTCGTTCCGCTATCCGCGCGGCGAAGGCGTGGGCGTAGAGATGCCCGAGCGCGGCCAGATTCTCGAAATCGGCAAGGGCCGTGTCGTCAAGCAAGGCTCCAAGGTGGCGCTGCTGTCCTTCGGCACGCGGCTTGCCGACTGTTTGACGGCCGCCGAGGATCTCGATGCGGCAGGCCTTTCGACGACCGTCGCAGACGCGCGCTTTGCCAAGCCGCTCGACCATGACCTCATCCGTCAGCTTGCCCGTCATCATGAAGTGCTTGTTACCATCGAGGAAGGCGCTGTCGGCGGCTTCGCCAGCCACGTGCTGCAGTTCCTCGCCGAAGACGGCCTGCTCGACGGCGGGCTCAAGGTTCGCCCGATGGTCATGCCCGATATCTGGATGGAACAGGCCAAGCCCGAAGCAATGTACGCCGCCGCCGGCCTCGACCGCGCCGGCATCGTTTCGACCGTATTCAAGGCGCTCGGCCAGAAGCAGGACATCGGACTTGGCGCGGCTGGCTAAGCCTGCGCGATCGACTTACCGTCCTAAATGCAAACGACCCCGGCTATGAACTGCCCCCCGAAAGTTGGACCTCCAACTTCGGGGGGCAGTTCAGAACCGGGGGCTTTTGCTTTCTTGTCGTGCCTCGGCGGCGATCAGAATTCCTGCCAGTCGTCTTGGGCCACCGCCGCATTGCCGTGTGATATCGGGCGAGTGGCACTCGCAGCGCGCACCGGTGCCGTTGGCGCCGCCATCGTGCGCGCCATGGCGCGCAGGTCGCTTGCCGCCGTCGCGCCGTTCGTTCGACCCGGCAGGGTGAAGCGGGCAATAAGCTCGCGCAGGCGTCCGGCTTCGCTGGCCAGCTGAGCGCTGGCGGCGTTGGCCTCTTCGACCATCGCCGCATTCTTCTGCGTCACCTGGTCCATCTGGTTGACGGCGGTGTTGACTTCGCCGAGGCCCACCGACTGTTCGCGTGCCGAAATGGCGATCGCGTCCATGTGCTGGTTGATCGTGGCGACGTGGCCACCGATCGCCTTCAGCGCCTCACCGGTATCACGCACCAGCTTGACCCCACCTTCGACCTCGACGCTGGAATTGCGGATAAGCTCCTTGATCTCCTTGGCGGCCTTGGCCGAGCGCTGGGCAAGTTCACGCACTTCCTGGGCTACGACGGCAAAGCCCTTGCCGGCATCGCCCGCCCGCGCCGCCTCGACGCCGGCGTTGAGTGCCAGGAGATTGGTCTGGAAGGCGATCTCATCGATGACGCCGATGATGTTGGAGATCTGGCCGGAGGAACTTTCGATCCGGCGCATCGCCTCCACGGCGCTTGCGACCACGACACCGGATTTGGCAGCGCTTGAATTTGCCTCGCCGGCCACGACGCGCGCTTCTTCGGCACGCCGGGTCGAGCTTGTAACATTGGCGGTGATCTCGTCGAGGGCCGCCGCCGTCTCTTCCAGCGAGGCAGCCTGCTGCTCCGTGCGTCGCGACAGGTCGTCCGCACTTTCGCTGATTTCGCGCGAGCCGCCATCGATCGAGCCGCTGGAATCGGCCACCGCCGCCAGCGCATCGCCAAGCCGGGAAACAGCCGAATTCAGGTCATGACGCAGTTGTTCGAAGTCCGGCGCAAATGGCTCGGACAATTGGAAGGCGAGATCGCCAGCCGCCAGCCGCTGAAGGCCTCCGGCAAGACCCGATGTCGCCTGGCGAAGGCGTGCCTGGGCGGCAGCTTCGGCCTCCTCCTGCAGGCGCACGCGCTCGGCATCGGCATGCGCGCGGTTTTGCGCGGCTTCCGCCTCCAGCCTCTGGTTGGCGATCGCCGCCTGCCGGAAGATTTCGACGGCGCCGGCCATCTCGCCGATTTCGTCCTTGCGGCCGGCATAGGGAATGACGGACGTTGTATCGCCATCGGCAAGGCGCGTCATCGAACGGGTGGTGGCGACGATCGGCGCGGAAATCGTCCGTCCGACGAGGAAGACAGTTGCCGCGATTATGGCGATGGCCGCCAGGACCGCGCCGAGCGCGATTTTCTCGGCGAACTGCTGCATCGCTGCGCTCTCGGTCTCGGCCTCGGCCTTCTCGGCCTCGATCGCTGTCGCCATCTGCTCGAAGATCGGCTCAACGGTGGAGAATGTCTCGGACATGCGCGTGCGCAACGCAGTCTCGTTTTCAGCCAGCGCGGCGTAGTCTGCAAAGGCGACGCTGTAATTCTGCAGTGCCGGTAAGATCTTGCCCTGGTTTTCCTTGCCGCCGAACGTCTCGGCCGGCAAGCTCGCGAAGGCCTTCACCTCTTCGGCATGCTTCTCGACGTATTTGTGATCGCGCCGCATGATGAAGTCCTTCTCGTGGCGGCGCATCGTCAGCATGCTCGCCTTTAATCCCTTGTCAGTAACGGCCTTCAACGCCTCCTCAATCGAATGGACGGCGGCACGCATCGCACCCTCCTTGCCCGCTGTTGGCTCGAGGCCGAGCGTGCGATTGGCGTCGGCAACGGCAGCGAACTCGCCGAGGTAGCGCTCATACCCCTCTGAGATCAGCTGGAGTTGCGACAGCGTCGACTGGCTGCCGAGCATAGTACCGAGAGCGGCGATCGTCTCCTTCGCCTTGGCGGCAATTTCCTGATGCGCGGCGGCATATTTCTCCTGCCGCCGCAGCAGGAAGTCCTTCTCTGCACGACGGTTCTGCAGGAACTCGCTTTCGAGCACCAGAAGCGTCCGGTCGGCGTTTCTGTGCGCCTGCACCTGCTGACGGTAACCCTCCGCGAGGTTCCGCTCCACGACAAAGATACCGACGATGGCGAGGATGCCGGCGATTGCAATCGGCACCAGCAAGCCGATACGGTGCGTGAGTCTGAGATGGAAACGGGGCATGCGGAAACTCCTTGCGCCGGGAAGCGTCAGGTCGAGGGATGATCAGATGTGTCGGGATGTCCGGGTCGGAACGGAGATCCTGCATCATGCAGGCTGCGACATCAGCCGAAAGTGCCACCCATCATTTAAGGAGACGTGAATATTAGGCTATGGCATTAGTTTTTTGTCACCATGTCTTCGCGCCGCGCAGCCTGCTCTACAGCGAGGGGGGCTTGCCATAAGGCCGGCAACCCTCCATGAGAAACACATGTCAGAAGATCGCCAGAATGAAGAACACAAGAACAGGGTCCGCCTGGACCAGTTGCTGCTCAACACGGGACTGGTCGCCAGTCGCGCTCGCGCCCGCGACGCGATCCAGCGCGGCACCGTCAAGGTCGACGGCCGCACGGTCACCAAGCCCTCGTTGGCCTTTGCCGAGAGCGTGACCATCACCATCGACGATCCGGCGCAGGACTATGTTTCGCGCGCAGCGCTGAAGCTTGCCGCCGCGCTCGACCATTTCGGGCTCGATCCCACGGGCGAGAGTTGCGTCGATATCGGCGCCTCGACCGGCGGCTTCACCGAAGTGCTGTTGAAGCGCGGTGCCGAGCATGTGGTTGCGATCGATGTCGGCCATGGCCAGATCCATCCGCGCATCGAGAGCGACCCGCGCGTCACCAGCATCGAGGGCCTCAACGCCCGGGCGATGACTGAGGACGATATCGACAACCGCGATGTCACCTTCATCGTTTCCGATGTTTCCTTCATTTCATTGAAGCTTGCGCTGCCGCCGGCACTTGAGATGGCGCTTTCGGGCGCGCACTGCATTCTGCTGGTCAAGCCGCAGTTCGAGGCCGGCCGCGATGCCATCAGCAAGGCGGGCCTGCTGAAGGATCCAGACAGCGCGCCGGCGGTTGCCGCCGAGCTCGAACGCTGGCTGGTCGAAGACATGGGCTGGCAGAGCCTTGGCCTCATCCCCTCGCCGATATCAGGCGGCGACGGCAACGTCGAATTCCTGCTGGCCGGGAAAAAGCCATGAGCACGCAGACCCTGACGATCGCTCGCCTTGGCGCGCAGGGCGACGGCATTGCCGAGACCGAGGACGGTCCGGTCTATGCACCCTTCACCCTACCGGGAGAAAGCGCAGCCCTTGCGATCAACAAGTCCCAGGGCACGCTGATATCGCTGCGCGAAGCATCGCCTGATAGGGTCGAGCCGCACTGTCGCCACTTCGGCCCGGATGGTCAGAACGGCACTTGCGGCGGCTGCACGCTGCAGCATGCCGGCGAAGCTCTCTACCAGACCTTCAAGCGCGAGCTGGTGATCAACGCCTTGAAGTCGAAGGGGTTGAAGCCTGATGTCGCGCCGCTGATTACTGCCCATCCCGGCGAGCGCCGCCGCGTGGTCTTCACCGCCCGCAAGACCGAGAAGGACCTGCTGCTCGGCTTCAACCAGGCAGAGACGCATCACATCGTTGCGATATCGGAATGTCCCGTCGCGAGCCCGGGCATCGTCTCGCGGCTCGCAACCATCGGCAAGATCGGTGCGGCCATGGCGGTCAACGCCGAACCGTTCCGCATCACCGTTCTCGAAACGCTGTCGGGCCTCGACCTCTCGGTCGACGGCATCAAGGGGTTTGGCGACCGCGAACGCCGGCGCACGGTCGAGACGGTTCTCGGCGAACGCGGCATTGCCCGCGTCAGCCTCAACGGCGAAATCATCGTCGAACCGACCAAGCCAATCATCGAATTCGGTGGTGTCGCCGTCTCGCCGCCTCCTGGCGGCTTCACCCAGGCGACACTTGCGGCAGAAGAGGCGATGGCAGCGCTGGTGCTCGATCATATCGGCAAGGCAAAACGCGTTGCCGACCTGTTTGCCGGCAGCGGCACATTCGCCCTGCGGATGGCCCGCAAGGCGCGGGTGCATGCGGTCGAAGGTGAAGACAAGGCGCTGAAGGCACTCGACTTTGCCGCCCGCAATACGCAAGGGCTGAAGCCGGTGACGATCGAGAAGCGCGATCTCTTCCGCCGGCCGCTGATGGCGCAGGAACTGAAGGTTTTCGACGCCATCGTCTTCGATCCGCCCCGTGCCGGTGCTGACGTGCAGTGTCAGGAGATCGCCCGCTCCGGCGTCAAGAAGGTCGTCGCCGTCTCCTGCAATCCGATCACCCTTGCGCGCGATCTCGCGATCCTCGTTGCCGCCGGATACCGCATCACCTCAGTCACGCCGATCGACCAGTTCCTCTGGTCTGCCCATGTCGAGGCCGTCGTCACGCTGGAAAAATAGAAAAAGGCCCGGTCATCCGGGCCTTTTCTCGTCATTCAGATCGTCGTGTCAGACTTAAGCCGCCCGCCGACGGGACGTCGGTGCCGACGTATAGGCGGCCTGAGTATTGCCAAGATTGAATTGGGCGAGAAGCGCATTGAGCGAGGCGGCTTCCGAGGCAAGACCATGGCTTGCCGCCGTCTGCTCTTCCACCATCGCCGCGTTCTGCTGCGTTCCCTGGTCCATGGTGTTCACAGCCGTGTTGATCTCCTGGAGACCCGTCGACTGTTCGCGCGTCGCGGTGACGATCGCGCTCACATGCTTGTTGATCTCCTGCACTTCGGCAACGATCGTCTCCAGCGCCTTGCCGGTATCGCCGACCAGCGTCACGCCGCTGCGCACCTGGTTGCCCGAGGTGGTGATCAGCGCCTTGATCTCCTTGGCGGCATTGGCCGAACGCTGTGCGAGTTCGCGCACTTCCTGAGCGACGACGGCAAAGCCCTTGCCCGCTTCCCCTGCCCGTGCGGCCTCGACGCCGGCATTCAGCGCCAGAAGGTTGGTCTGGAAGGCGATGTCGTCGATCACACCGATGATGTTGGAGATTTCGCCCGAGGACTTCTCGATCGCATGCATCGCCACGACGGCGTTGGCAACGACCTCACCTGATTTCTCGGCACCGGCCCGGGTGCGGGCAACCAGCGCGCCGACTTCCTCGGCGCGGCGGGCAGAGTCCTTGACCGTGGTGGTGATCTCTTCGAGCGCTGCTGCCGTCTCCTCGACGGAGGCTGCTTGCTGCTCGGTGCGGCGGGCCAGATCGTCGGCCGCCGAGCGGATTTCCGTCGCGCCGGCATCGATGCCACGGGCATTGGCGCCGACGGCGCAGAGCGTGTCGTGCAGCTTGGCGACCGAGTTGTTGAAATCGGCGCGCAGGCGATCGAGACGATCGGCAAACGGATTGTCGATGCGGTAGGCGAGATCGCCCTCCGCCAAACGTCCGAGGCCGGTTGCAAGACCGTCCACGGCCTGCTGCACTTCGGCTGCGTCCCGGGCGTCGCGGGCCTGGCGGTCCAGACGTTCACGCTCCGACAGCGAACGGTTCGCATCCGCCTCGTCTTCGAGCTTGAGCTTGGCGATGGTCGCATCGCGCAAGACCCGAAGCGAGCGGGCGAGATCACCGATCTCATCCTTGCGTTCAGCTTCCGACAGATCGACATCGGTCTTGCCGGCTGCGATTTCACCGGTGACGCCGATGACCGCTGCAACGCGCTTGCGGAAGCGGGTGGCGAGCGTCCAGCCGACCAGGATCATGATCAGCGCCGCAACCGCGATGACCGCGACGGAGATCATTGCAAGCTGCGAGAGACCGGCAAACACGGTCGCCTGCGGTACGGAGACAACGACATACCAGGTCGTATCCGGCAGAAGCTTGACCGGTACGGCAACGGCGATATGCACAGAGCCATCCGTATGCGTGAGTTCGAGCGCGTGCTCGGTCTTGCCCAGAAGCTGCCCCCAACCGCCGGCATCGAGCCCGGTGTCCTTCAGCGATTTACCGAGGAATTTCTCGTCGGGATGGCTGATGATGCTGCCACCCTGGCTGACCAGCGAAACGAAACCGGTACCGAACGGCGCCAGCTTGCCAAGCTCCTTGGAAAGCTGGCCAAGAGCCATGTCGACGCCATCGACGCCGACAAAGGCGTTGTCGAGCTTCAGCGGCACCATGATCGACGTCATCAGCACGTCCTGGCCGTTGATCTTGTAGAAGTAGGGCTCGGTGATCATGTCACGGCCGGTCTTCTTGGGAACCTGATAGTAGTCGCCCGCGCCCGGCTTGTCGTAGTCGATCAGCGCCTCGTGAACGATCTGGTCGCCGGAGCGCGCGATGTAGGGGATAAAGCGACCGCTGGCGTCATGGCCCGGCTTGCCGACATAATCCGCATCCTTGCCGTCGAAGGCGTTTGGCTCCCAAGCGGTGCTGAGGCCGACGGCCAGAGGATTGTCACCGATCAGCGTCTTCAGCAACGCGACCGTGCCTTCGCGAGATGTGGTGCCACTGTCCTTCATGGCATAGAGAGCGGAGCGCATGTTGTTGGCGAGCGTCTTCGTCTCTGCGAACCTCGCCTCGACATTGGCAGCGCTTGCATAGGCGGCGTTGGTCATCTCCGCGATGCTGCGCTCTTTCAGCTGCTGATAGGATAGCCAGAACACGATGGCAGCCGTGACCATACAGGTCAAAAGGCCAGTCATTACGATGGCAAACATGTTGCGTGCGGTCGCAGTCTTAAGAATCACCGTTCGTCTCCCTTCGCGCGATCGCTTGAAAAGCGGATCACGAGCAAAACTTCGAACGCGTGATGGAAAGGCCAAAACACGCGCAACGTGAGGCAGGTGTCTGGAACACAGCGCGGCGGTCCTGAGGCGACCTTTTCGGGAGATGGACCCGATCGGCGGATGTGCGGTGCGAAGTCATTTCGCGGCAATCGGACGGTAGGCCTCGACACTTTATCAAAGCGTAAAAAAGGAGAGTTCGAACAACGAATTACGGTTCCCGCGCTGGATTTTCGCGAGGCGGCGTCGAAACGCAAAGACCCGGGGTTGTGCCCCGGGTCTCATTTCGCATCTAAGGTGTTTTATTTATGCCGCGCGGCGGCGCGGTACTGCGGCCGAGGCATAGGCGCTCTGGGTGTTGCCAAGATTGAACTGGGCGAGAAGCGCGTTGAGCGAGGCGGCTTCCGAGGCAAGACCATGGCTTGCCGCCGTCTGCTCTTCCACCATCGCCGCATTCTGCTGCGTGCCCTGGTCCATGGTGTTCACAGCCGTGTTGATCTCCTGGAGACCCGTCGACTGTTCGCGCGTCGCGGTGACGATCGCGCTCACATGCTTGTTGATCTCCTGCACTTCGGCAACGATCGTCTCCAGCGCCTTGCCGGTATCGCCGACCAGCGTCACGCCGCTGCGCACCTGGTTGCCCGAGGTGGTGATCAGCGCCTTGATCTCCTTGGCGGCATTGGCCGAACGCTGTGCGAGTTCACGCACTTCCTGAGCGACGACGGCAAAGCCCTTGCCCGCCTCCCCTGCCCGCGCCGCCTCGACGCCGGCATTCAGCGCCAAGAGGTTGGTCTGGAAGGCGATGTCGTCGATGACACCGATGATGTTGGAGATTTCACCCGAGGACTTCTCGATCGCATGCATCGCCACGACGGCATTGGCAACGACCTCGCCTGATTTCTCGGCACCGGCGCGGGTGCGAGCGACCAGCGCGCCGACTTCCTCGGCGCGGCGGGCAGAGTCCTTGACCGTGGTGGTGATCTCTTCAAGTGCTGCTGCCGTCTCTTCGACGGAGGCTGCCTGCTGCTCGGTGCGGCGGGCCAGATCGTCGGCCGCCGAGCGGATTTCCGTCGCGCCGGCATCGATGCCGCGGGCATTGGCGCCGACGGCGCAGAGCGTGTCGTGCAGCTTGGCGACCGAGTTGTTGAAATCGGCGCGCAGGCGATCGAGACGATCGGCAAACGGATTGTCGATGCGGTAGGCGAGATCGCCGTCCGCCAAACGGCCGAGACCGGTTGCCAGACCATCGACGGCCTGCTGCACTTCGGCTGCGTCCCGGGCGTCGCGGGCCTGACGGTCCAGACGCTCACGCTCCGACAGCGAACGGTTCGCATCCGCCTCGTCTTCGAGACGGGCACGCTCGACCGCATTGCCGCGGAAGACGGCAACCGCGGCGGCCATCGAGCCAATCTGGTCGCGGCGATCTTCGCCAGGGATTTCAACATTGAGATTGCCGGCCGCAAGCTTCTCCATCGCGCCGGTCATGTCGGTGACGGGGCGGATGACCAGACGGTTGAGGAAGGTTGCGAGGAAGACGAGCATGACGCCGACAGCCAGAATGGTTGCGACGGTGGCGGCAATGCGGAACTGATCGATGGCGGAATAGGCGACATCGGCATCGATGACGAAGCCGACGTACCACTCGACCGAGGGCAGCCCCTGCACCGGCACGAAGCTGACGATCATCGGCTTGCCGTCGAGTTCGGTGTTCATGATGCCGGAGCTGATCGTCGGTGTGTCGATCGGGAAGGCGTCGGCAAGCGTCTTGGTGACGAGCTTGGAATCCGGATGGACGAGGATCTGGCCGTCCTTGCTGGCGAGGAAGGCGAAGCCTTCACCACCGACGTCGATGCCCTTGACCATCGAGACCAGCGTTTCGAGCGAGAAGTCGCTGCCCGTGACACCGTAAAGCTTGCCGTCGCGCTTGACCGGAACGGCAGCGCTGATGATGAGGTCGCCGGTCGAGGCGTCGACATAGGGCTCGGTGAGGACGCGCGCGTCGGCCTTGACCGCCTGCTGGTACCACGGGCGCTGGCGCGGGTCGTAGCCTGCCGGCATCGGATTATCGGGCCAGGTGATGAACTTTCCGGCCTCGTTGCCGACATAGGTCGAGATGAACTCGTTGGTCAGCACGTCATTCTTGAGGATCGGCTGGACGCCGTTGTCATCTGCCGTCCGACCGGCGGCATCGGCCACCATGGCCGTCAGCGTGACGCGGCCATTCAGCCATTTGGCGACGCTCTGGGCTGCCTGCACACCGGAAGACGAGATGTTTTCCTCGACCGCCTTGGTGGTGGTGTCGTATTGAAGGCTGTCGATATAGACGGAAAAGCCGGCAAAGGCGGTGACAACGACACAGGACGCGGCAACAAGAATACGCGTCATGAGGTTCGATCGGTTGGACAAGATGGGCTCCTAACAGGGGCCGGCGCACTTCGCCGGACATGAGCTCTCGATGATTTTCACGCGCAGCATCGCTCAGCCGCCGGAATGGCGGTCGGTCAAGCCTCGGGAAAACGTTGAACATGCCTAAAAGGCGGGAGCAGCCATGCTTCATGCGGCCGGGGCCACCCTCATAAGGGTAGGCCTATCGCGCCGCACGCTAGCGATCGCTATTTAAGAAGCGATTAAAATTGGCATATGCGAGTTCGGGATGCCGGCAGCAACGCGATCTTCACAATGGGGCGGCTAATCTGCCGTCCCCGTCTTTGCATTTCAGGCTTTGAAGATGACGCCTGGCAAAGACTTAGCGGCGCATGAAGGCTTCGAAAGCCGCCCTTGCCTCGGCGCTTTTCAGCTGCGCTGCAAAGTGCTTTGCCTCTTCGTCGATGCGCGTGAGAACGTCACTGCGATCACCGCGAACGAGATCGCGGGCGATGCGGAGCGCCTCCGGCGGCTTCTTGGCAAGGCGGGCGGCGAGCGACAGCGTCTCGTCTTCAACCGCATCTTGGCCGACGATCTTCCAGATGAGGCCGGCCTCGAGCGCATCGCGCGCCTCCAGCGGCTCGCCGGCGGCAAGCAGGGCGAAGGCGCGCTGATGCCCCATGATGCGCGGGGCGATCAGGCTCGAAGCCGCTTCCGGCACCAGGGCCAGATCGACGAAGGGTGTCTTGAACACCGAGCGGGCGGAAGAGATCGTCAGATCGCAATGCAGATGGATCGTCGTGCCGATGCCGATCGCAAGCCCGTCGACACCCGAGACCACCGGCTTTGCGGCGCTCGCGAGAGCCTTGAGAAAATCGATGACCTCCGTGCCCATGGTGCCGCCCATGGCGAACGCCAGGAAGTCGGCCATGTCGTTGCCGGCGGAAAAGCATCCGTCCGTGCCGAGAAACGCGGTCACGCGAACCGCCGGGTCACTACCGGCGACCGTCAAAGCGTTGGTCATCTTCGCGTACATGTCGCGGGTGATGGCATTCTTCTTTTCCGGCCGGTTGAGGCGGATGACCTGCACGCCCGGATAGGCCTCCGGACGCTCGACAAGAACCTGGTCGGTCATGATCTTTCCCCTCAACCCAAGACGGCGCGCGCAGCAGCGAGGCTGTCGGCACCGGTAACGACAAGATCCTTCAAGGCGGAGGTTTCCGCCAGCATGTTTTCCGCGGCGAACCGGCTGAGCGCGATGCGCTGCTCATCCTTGCCATCGGACGCCTCGGCGAGACCGCCCTTGGCGAGATAAGCGCCGGTCAAGGTGAGGCCAAAGAGGCGTTGATAGGCGGTCGCACCCGCGAGCGCCTCGGAGAGCTGGCCGGCAGATACGGCCGCAAGCAGCCATTCCGTCGCATCGGAAAGAGCGTCGAGCGCCGCATCGAGCCGCGATGCCGTTTCACCGAAACCTTCGCGGTTGGAGGCGCGGACTGCCGCAGCGATCTCGCGCAGCTCGGCGATGAAGCCGCGCACATGCGCGCCGCCCGAAAGCGGCAGCTTGCGGGTAACGAGATCGATCGCCTGAATGCCGTTGGTGCCCTCGTAGATCGGGGCGATGCGGGCATCGCGCAGATAACGGGCAGCCCCGGTCTCCTCGATGAAGCCCATGCCGCCGTGAACCTGGATGCCGAGCGAGGCGACATCGACGCCGGCGTCGGTGGCGAAGGACTTGGCGATCGGCGTCAGCAGGCTGGAGCGCTCCTGCCAATAGCTGGCCTTTTCGCCGGCTGCCGCATGGCCCATGTCGACCGCGTGGGCGCAGGCATAGGCAATGGCGCGCGAGCCTTGCGTCAGAGCCTTCATCGTCAAGAGCATGCGGGCAACGTCCGGGTGCTCGATGATCGGGCTCATGCCCTGGCCGGACCAGCCGGGCGCCTTGCCCTGGGTGCGCTCCTTGGCAAAGGCGATCGCCTTCTGGGTTGCGGCATCGGCAATGGCCACGCCCTGCATGCCGACGGCAAGACGGGCGTTGTTCATCATCGTGAACATGCAGGCAAGGCCACGGTTTTCCTCGCCGATGAGATAGCCGACAGCCCCCTTCTCAGGCCCGAACTTGCCGTCGCCATAGATCATGGTGCAGGTCGGCGAGCCGTGGATACCGAGCTTGTGCTCCAGCGAATGGCAGAACAGATCGTTGCGCTCGCCGAGCGAACCGTCCGCATTCACCAGGAATTTCGGCACCAGGAACAGCGAAATACCCCTGGTGCCCGCAGGCGCATCCGGCAACCGCGCCAGCACGAGATGGATAATGTTGTCGGTAAAGTCGTGTTCACCCCAGGTAATGAAGATCTTCTGGCCGAAAATGCGATAGCTGCCGTCGTCGCGACGCTCGGCCCGGGTCTTGAGAACGCCGAGATCGGAGCCGGCATGCGGTTCCGTCAGGTTCATGGTGCCGGTCCATTCGCCGGACACCATCTTCGGCAGATAGGTCGCCTTCAGCGCCTCGGAGCCGTGCTTCTCAAGCGCATCGACCGCACCCATGGTGAGCGTGGGCCCGAGCGCAAACGCCATCGAACCGGCGTTCCACATCTCCATGGCCGCGACATGCAGCATATGCGGCAGGTTTTGGCCGCCGAATTCTTCCGGCGCCGTCAGCCCGTTCCAGCCGCCGCCGATCCAGTTGTGGTAGAGATCACGCCAGCCGTCCGGTGTCTGGACCTTGCCATCGACAAGGCGCGAACCCTGTTTGTCGCCGATGTCGCCGAGCGGCGCCACTTCTTCTGTCGCGAACCGTCCGGCCTCCGACAGGATCGCATCGACGAGATCTTCGCCAAGATCGCCGAGAGCGCCGCTTTCCAGCGCGCCGGCCATGCCGGCCACGTGCTTCAGCGTGAATGAAATCTCGTCAACGGGTGCCTTGTACATGATGATCCTCCCAGATACCGGGCGCTTTCGCAGCTGCCGGCGCATCTTCGTTTGGCCGAACACTATTGATTTTTACGTAAACGTCAACGTCAATTCAAACCGCTGACAGGTGGCTGCCGGTGCGGCCGGCACCGTAACAAAACTGTCATCAACGGCGCATAGAAGCCAGTCACGATGGCTCTCGCCAAGGCGTTCAAATGAACCTGATTTCCCCAGAAATACCCGGGCTCGTCTGGGCCTACCGCTTCCTGCCAGGCGAAAGCCGATGCCAGCGCATCGCCAACGATGCCTCGATCGATGGCCTGCTGAAGGGCGATGGCTGGATCTGGCTGCATCTGGCGCTGTCGGACGCGCGCACGCCAGGCCTGATCGAGCGGATCGGCAACCTGCCGCCCACTGCGGTGACGACGCTGACGAGCCACGACACCCAGGCGGCCATCACCGTGTCCGACGACGTCGTGCACGGGACACTGGTCGATTTCGAGCGCACTTTCGACGCGGTGACGAAGACCATCGGCTGGCTGCATTTCGCCGTCAGCGACAGGGTGATCATCACCACCCGACTGCATCCGCTGCGCAGCATCGACCGGGTGAAGGCCGCGGTCGAAAAGAGCACGAAATGCGCCCGGCCGATCGACCTCTTCGAGATGCTTGTGGTGGAATTCCAGCGCACGCTGATCTCGCTGGTGCTCGAACTTACAGAAGAGTTGAACGTCATCGAGGACCATGTCTACGGCGAGGCCGGTCACCGGCAGCAACCGGGCCTGGCACCGTTGCGCAGGACCGTCGTTCGCCTTCACCGGCACCTGCGCACGATCCTCGCACTGCTTCGCCGCGCCGGCGCGTCGGAGGAAGACGAGGTGCCGCCCGGCTTCATCGACGTCACGGAGCGCCTTTCGGATCGGCTGGAGGCTGTCGACCGCGACGTCTTCGCGCTGCAGGAACGCGCCCGCCTGCTACACGAGGAGATCGACAGCAAGATTTCCTCCGAAACCAACCGGCACCTCTACATTCTGTCGCTGATGACCGCGTTCCTGCTGCCGCCGACGCTGGTCACCGGTTTCTTCGGCATGAACACGGGCGCCCTCCCCTTCGCCGACGGCGGCGGCACGCTCTATGCCGCACTGTTCATCGCGCTTTCCATGGGTCTTGCCTGGTGGATCCTCAGGCGGATCGGCATTCTCTGACCTTGGCCGACATGAGAAAGGCCGGACAATGGCCCGGCCTTCGTCGCTGTTCCCTCGTCTACCCACTTAGCTATACGGCGAATAGCACTGCCGGCGCGGCGCGCCATAGGGCTGGTAGGTGTTGTCGTAAGCACGGTAGGAGCGATAGCGGTCATAGCACCACTGCACGTGACGGCTGCCATAGGCAGGTGCTGGACGCTCGTAGCGCGGTGGCTGGGCAATCGCCCCGCCGATGATCACCCCTGTGCCGAAGGCCGCCATCGGGTACCACCAGCCATTGTAATAACGATAGCCCGGACGGCGATAGTTATAACCGCGATAGCCATTGTAATAATAATATCCGCCGCGACGTTCATATCCTGGCCGGCGATACTGGATCTCGGTTGCGTCACTCTGCCGTTCGACACGCGGCGGAGCCGGCATGAAAGCCTGGGACGGTGCGGCCGAAGTCATCAAGACTGCCGAAGCAATCACTGCGGCGAACCACTTGCCTGTCATTGTTCTCATATAACCCTCCATAAGAGCCATCCGCGCTTCCGGCGCCTGCGAACCACCATCACGAGTTCTGTGCGATCTCATCCCGTTTCGGCACCGCTCGCCGGCGTCGCTTGATCGAAAGAAGCGAAATCGTCGATCAACGCCTAAGTGACGGGTTTTGTTCCATGATCCGGAACGAAAAATTGCACTTCCGCCGATGCGACGGAGCATCGTGAGAAGTTGGCTTCCCAATCATGATGGGCCCCTTGCGTTTCTGTGACGCCGCAGACAGGGCAATGGCCGCGCGAAATGACGGCAATAGTAGGCGTCCCTGATATACAGCCACAAGTCTCTATACATTCGCCACAGTCTCAAGCACAGTCGGCTCGGGGACTGGGATTTACGATCCATTAACTGTAGAGTCGGCAATCTCACTGAATGGCAAAGCGGCATATTTCCACGGTACGGATGATTCTGCGCCTCGCGACCCTTCTGGGTCTGGCTTTCGCGGCGACGAACGTACGCGCCGGCGAGTTGGAGCCCTGGAAGACGAAATCAAACGCCATCATCGTCGATGCCTATGAGATGAACAGCATCGACTGGGAGGTCATGCTCGCCGACAAGCGCATTTCCGGCTTCATCGCCAAGGCCTCCGACGGCCTGCCGGAGAGCTTCTCATGCACCGGCGATCATGGCGGCGACACGGTCGCCCATTGCAGGACGATGTGGCGCAAGTACGCCGTCAGCCGCGAGCTCTATCAGACTCGGCGGATGATCGCCCGCTCCCATGGGCTGCTGTGGGGTGCCTACCATCTCGCCCGCCCCGGCAACCCGGTCGATCAGGCCAACCATTTCCTCGATTATGCGGAGCCACGCGACGACGAGTTGATGGTGCTCGATCTCGAAGGCATCGACCCGGACAAATACATGTCGCTCGAGGATGCGGCGATCTTTGCCGGGCATATCAAGACCCGCACCGGCCGCTACCCGATGCTCTATACCAACCACGTCACGGCGAAATACATTGCCGCCAACCGTGCCAAACATCGGCTGCTCTCACGTCTGCCGCTCTGGTATGCCCGCTACAAGCCCGATATCCGCAATGTCTTTCCGATAGGCAACTGGGACAGCTATGCGCTTTGGCAGTTCTCGTCGGGGATCAATTGCGGCAAACGCCGCTGCCCCTACCGGGTGCCCGGAACACTCGACGATATCGACGTCAATGTCGCCGCGATGACCAGTGCCAGCCTGCGATCGGTCTGGGCGGGCGGCGTCCTGTTGCCGGAAAAACCGATGCCACTGGTTCTCATGGCCAAAGCCGATGACGGGGCCGGCGTATTGAGCGCGGCCCGGGCAATGGCGACGATCGAGGAGCCCCTGCTCATCAGCCGCGCGCAAGCCGTAAGCGCCGCCGGCGAAGGCGTCGACATGATGGCGACCGGATCGATCGATTTCGGCCGGCACGACCGCGCGGTGCGGCTCGCGGCCGCGGCCAGCCGCTGACAGGGCCGATCGCGGGAAGAACATCCTCCCCGCGACCATCAGGTAGCTTCAGGCTTCGATCTGCACGTCTCCCAGCGGGCGCGAGCAGCAGGCGAGGATGTAGCCCTCATCGATTTCGTCATCGAGGATGCCACCATTGTGGTTCATCTCGACTTCGCCGGCGACCTTCATTACCCGGCAGGTGCCGCAGATGCCGCCTTCGCAAGCAGCCCCGATCCGCACACCGTTGGCTCGTGCCGCTTGCAGGATCGTCTGGCCGGGCTTGGCCTCGATCTCCTTGCCGCTCATGGTGAACACCACCTTGGCGCCTTGAGCGTCGACGTCGCTTGTCGCCCCTGCCCTGACGGCGATCTCCTCGGCGGCCGGTGCTGCGGTCGGCTGGAAGCTTTCCTCGTGGTAGCGGCTCATGTCGAAACCGGCCGCCGTCAAAAGCTCGCGCACGCCGCGCATGAACGGCTCGGGGCCGCAGCAGAACACCGTGCGCTCCATGAAGTCGGGCGCGAGCAGCGGCAGCTTGGCGCCATCGATGCGGCCGCGCAGCCCGTGCCAGCCATGCCGGGCCTCATGCCCCTCGACCACAAAGCCGAGGTTCAGCCCCGACATCTGGCGGGCCAGAACTTCGAGCTCCGAGCGGAACAGAAGATCGTCCGGCCGGCGCGCGCAGGAAATGAAGGTGACGTCGGTCTCCGGAATGCAGTCCGCCATCCACCGCGTCATCGACATCATCGGCGTGACGCCGGAGCCTGCCGAGATGAACAGGTATTTTTCGCCGGGATGGCGCACGAAGCTGAAATCGCCGAGCGGGCCGAAAGCCTTCAGCCGCATGCCGGGCTTCAGGTGATCGAACATCCAGCGCGTGCCGATGCTGTCGGCCTGCGCCTTGACGGTGACGGCGATCGACAGAGGGCGCGACGGCGTCGACGACAGCGTGTAGGTGCGCATCACCGGCTCGTCGTCGGTAACCGGCAGTTCGAGCGTGACGAACTGCCCGGGCAGATAGCGAAACCAGGCCGGCCTCTCGGGCCGGAAGGTAAAGGTCATCACATCAGCGGTCTCGACGACCGCGGATATGCATTCGAGCATGTTCTGCCTGTCAATCCAGACATGGAGTTCATCGAAGTGATGGAAAGAGGATGCCATCTGCATGTCAGGCAACCCGGAAGAGCGGAGCGGCTTCGCCTTGCAGGCGTTGCTCCATGAACTTGCAGTACCATTCGACGAACTGCATCACGCCGCCTTCGTGATCGGGTGAATAAGGCCCCGGCTGGTAGGCCGGCGAGCGGATACCGAAGGCGTTTTCCTCGACGATCTGGCGATCCTGATCGTTGGTCTCGGTCCAGACGTGCGTCAACTCCTCGATATTGTAGTCGACACCTTCCACGGCGTCCTTGTTGACCAGCCACTTGGTCGTCACCTGCGTCAGCTCGGGCCCAAGCGGTAGGACACGGAAGGTGATGGCATGATCGGCCAGCACATGGTTCCAGGTCGACGGATAATGGAACAGGAGCAGCGTGCCGATATGCTTCTGGCTGACGTCCGCCGATAGTTGCCGCCGCACGGCGCGGGCGCCGGACATGGTGTAGCTCTCGGCGTCGTCGATCAGCGGCATGCGCGCTGAGCGGAACTGGCCGGTTGCGGACATGCGGAACTCGCTCGGAAGCCCTGCCGCTTCGCATTTTGCCCAGTGGGCGGCAATGACCGGATCATCCTTGGCGCCTTGCACGCCGGTCGCCGTCGGGGCTTCCGGATAGGTGCGGCAAAGCTCGGGGTGGTTGGCGGCACAATGGTAGCACTCGCGGTTGTTTTCCCAGACGAGCTTCCAGTTGCCCTTCTCGATGATGGTGCTTTCGAACGCGACCTTGGTTTCGCCGAGCCGGTGTGGTGCCAGATAGGGCGCGACCATGTCGCGGAACGGGGCAAAATCCATCGGCTGTTCGGACAGGTTGATGAAGATGTAGCCGCCGACCGTTTCGCAGTGGATCGGCTTCAGGCTGTGGGCGGCCTTGTCGAAATCCTCGCCCATCTGACGGGCAAAAAGCAACGTGCCGTCGAGCTCGTAGGTCCACTGATGGTAGGGACAGACGAGCTTGGCCGATGAGCCCTTGTGCTGCGAGCAGACGCGCGAACCGCGGTGGCGGCAGGAATTGTGCAGCGCGCGGATCGTGCCCTGCCGGTCGCGGACGATGACAACGGGGTAATCACCGACCTGGGCGGTGAAATAGTTGCCGGCGCGCGGGACCTCGCAGTCGTGGCCGATGAACAGCCAGTCCTTGTACCAGATGCTTTCGAGATCCTGCCTGTAGTAGTCCGGGTCGATGTAGAAGGCCCGGTCGAGGCTGTAGCCGTCGCGTCGACCTTTCAGCTTGCGGAGCATATCGCCCTTGATGTCCATGTCCTGTCCTCGTTCGCCTTGTTTCGGAGAGGCAGGACTGGAACCCACGCAGGCGCATTGCCTGTGCGATGACGGCTCCGATCCGGCTGCCCGCCGCAACCCGTTACGGTCTATTCGTGTCAAGGCTGGTTTCCGGGCTCAGGAGCTGTCCGCAAGGACCAGCCCGGCGCCTTCCCGGACGTTACAGTCCAGTGGCTTTGTGCCGTGGCTTTCGCTCCACCACCGTTGCGGGGGCAGCGCCGGGATTTGACCGGCTTCCCAATTCTCCGCCTTCCCTAAAAGGCGGCACCTTGAGTAGACATATCTAATCGCGGAAGCCTTCGTCGCAGCTGCCGGTTAACGACATCGGATTCCAGAAAGACGACACAGCGCATCGCGTGTCAGAAACACCACAAGTCTGGTCATTTATCATTACAAACAACAAGATAGGCCAAAGATTGTGCAGTTGTCGATTTTTCCGGCAAGGCCGGCGCGAAAGCGCGAAGCCTTCGCCATTTTGCGACATCTATCGCGCCGTCGGCTCATCCTTCCTGCCGGGCGCGATGAAATCTTCCATTAACCATAATGCATTAGCGTCGCCTGACGGAGAAACCGGCCGAACCGGCAAACAGCGCATTGAAGTCCATGGCAAAGCTCAAATACTACGACGCCGCAGCCGAGAAGCTGCCAACGATCGCTCCCAAAGGGGCGGTCCATACCGAGTTCCTGCGCACCGGCCGCATCGAGAGGCGGCAATGGTCGCAGCGCGAACGGCGTTATCTGAGTTACGACGAGGTTGCCCAGCGCACCGGCCACAAGCTGACGACCGCCGGCGAAACGACGCACAAGCGGATGAACGGCTTCCATACCTCGATCCAGTTTCCCAAGATGATCTTCCACCGCACGCTCGCCGGCCGGCCACATCTGGGCTATTGCCATGTGACGGCGGCGAGAACACATCTCGCCCAATCCAAGGACGTCACCTGGTCCTTCTACTTCGCCAACTTCTTCTGCGATCTCGGCGACGAAAAACACTTCTTCGAACGCATCCAGACCGGCTATTCCCGGATGTATTTCGCCGTCGCGATCGAACCCGATGCGCAGGAAGGCCAGATGACCATCAATCGCAGCGTCAGCGACAACGGGCTCTTGTTTCGCACCGACGATCCGAAGGTCGCGCTCAAGAACGTTCTGATGCTCGGCGCGCGCGACGATACGCTGCGGCGCATCATCCGCAGCCTCTGAGCCACCGGCACGCTCCGCCTGAAGAAAATCGTTCTGTTTTCCTCGTGGCTCCTTTAAGGAGACCTCGAAAGGGAAACGGAAGCGACATGGCCGAAATCATCGATACACGGACCGAGCCGGAACGCGCGATCGAGCGCGCCTGCGCCGTGCTTGCCGAAGGCGAGCCCGTCGCCATTCCCACCGAGACGGTTTACGGCCTGGCCGCCGATGCCACCAACCCGGATGCGATCAGCCGCATTTATGAGATGAAGGGGCGCCCTCGCTTCAACCCGCTGATATCGCACGTGTCCGACATGGCGATGGCTGAAGCCCATGTGACGTTCGACCCGTTGTCGCGGCGTCTGGCTGAAGCCTTCTGGCCCGGCCCGCTGACGCTGATCCTGCCCCAGCGCACTGGCAGCACCGTGCATGCGCTCGCCTCGGCCGGTCTGGACACGCTGGGCATCCGCATGCCGGACGGTTTCTCCCGCCGCGTGATTGCCCGCTTCGGCCGACCGCTCGCCGCGCCGAGCGCCAATACGTCGGGCAAGATCAGCCCGACGAGCGCTGCCCATGTGGACGCCGATCTCGGCCCGCGCCTAAAGCTCATTCTCGACGCCGGCTCGGCCGAGATCGGACTTGAATCGACGATCATCAAGGTCGAGGACGGGACGTTGCGCCTGCTGCGCCCAGGCGGTCTCGACGTCCTCGATATCGAAAATCTGACCGGCCTTGCCGTGTCGAGACCCGAAAGTGCCGGCGCGACAATCGAGGCTCCGGGCATGCTCGCCTCGCACTACGCGCCGGGCGCTGCGGTCCGGCTCGACGCCGGCGACGTGCGCCCGGGAGAAGCTCTGATCCGCTTCGGCAACTCAGCGCTCCGCGGCGAAGAGCATGCGGCGATCGTGCTCGATCTCAGCCCGGCAGGCAGCCTGCGCGAGGCGGCTGCCAATCTGTTCGACTATATGAAAAGGGCAGATGCCAGCGGTGCTGCGACCATCGCCTTCGGCCCGATCCCATCCGAAGGGTTGGGCGAAGCAATCCTTGACCGGCTGCAGCGCGCGGCCGCCCCCAGAGACTGACCGAGATACTGAGCGCCAGCGGGCGCATTTGCGAAGGCAGGGCCATGACGACGACGCTCCCCTCTCCCGAACTGATCGCCTCCTTCATCGACATCGTCGGCAGCGCCAATGCGCTGACGAACCCGGCTGACCTTGCCCCCTATCTCGTCGAATCCCGCGGACTCTACAAGGGCACCACGCCCATGGTGCTTCGCCCCGGTTCGGTCGAGGAAGTGTCGCGCATCATGAAGCTTGCCAGCGCAACCCGGACGGCGATCGTTCCTCAGGGCGGTAACACCGGCCACGTGGCGGGGCAGATCCCGCGCGAGGGCAAGGCCGACATCGTCCTGTCACTGCAGAGACTGAACCGGATTCGCGACATCGACCCCGTCGGCAACGTCATCGTTGCCGATGCCGGCTGTATCCTCGCCGATATTCAGAAGGCGGCCGACGACCACGATCGGCTGTTTCCGCTGTCGCTGGGGTCGGAAGGGTCGGCCCGCATCGGCGGCAACCTTTCGACCAATGCCGGCGGCACGGCGGTGCTTGCTTATGGCAACATGCGCCAGCTTTGCCTCGGGCTTGAGGTGGTGCTGCCGACCGGCGAGGTCTGGGACGGGCTGCGGCGGCTGAAGAAGGACAATACCGGCTACGACCTGCGCGATCTGTTCATCGGCGCGGAAGGCACGCTCGGCGTGATCACCGGTGCCGTCCTCAGGATGTTTCCGAAGCCGCTTGGCCATCAGGTGGCCTTTGCCGGCGTCGGCAGCGTCGAGCATGCACTTGCCCTCTTCGACACGGCATCAAGCCTCTGCGGGGCGGCGCTCACCGGTTTCGAACTGATGCCGCGGCTCGGCGTCGAGTTCACTGCCAAGCATATCCCTGGCGTGCGCGATCCGATGGACACCGTTCACCCCTGGTACGCGCTCATCGACATCTCCACCTCCGATTCCGCCGAAAGTGCCGAGCGCATGGTGCATGAACTGCTTGAGCAGGGCATTGTCGCCGGCCTGGTCGAAAACGCAGTGATTGCCACGAGCGAGGAACAGCGCAAGGCGCTTTGGCACATGCGCGAAAGCATGTCGCCGGCGCAGAAGCCGGAAGGCGGCTCGATCAAGCACGATGTTTCCGTTCCCGTTTCAAGCATCCCTTCCTTCATGAAGGAAGCAGACGCCGCCGTCATGCGAGCGATGCCGGGAGCGCGCATCTGCTCCTTCGGCCATATGGGCGACGGCAACATTCACTACAACATCTCGCAGCCCGTCGGTGCCGACAAACAGGCCTTTCTCGATCGCTGGCGGGAAATGAACGCCATCATTCATGGCATCGTCGCGAAATACAACGGCTCGATCTCGGCCGAACACGGCATCGGGCAATTGAAACGCGACGAACTCGTCGAGGTTCGCTCCCCGATCGAGATCGAGCTGATGCGCCGCATCAAGCACGCCTTCGATCCGGCAGGCATCATGAACCCCGACAAGGTGTTGCGGGCGGACTGACGGCGCAGGGCTTACCGCCCGCCGGACCTCAACTGCGCGAGTGAAAACAACGCATCGGCGCTGATGCCGCCGCCGCTGCCGCCGGTGAGGATGGCGAGCCCGGGAGAGACGTCGGTATTGTTTTCGACGTCGTACAACGCGGTGAAGCGTTGGAGCAGCTTTTCAAGCTTGTCCGGATCCTGGAGATCCTTGATATCCATCGTGCGCTCGATGTAGGCGGCCTGCATCTCGATCTTGGCGCTCGCCATGCCTTCGGGCATGCTGTAGGCGGTGCGGACGACCTGCATCAACGCGTTGTCGGCGAGCAGATCGTAGGGTGTGGTGATTTCCGATGCCTTGCGCTTGAAATAGAGCGCCAGGCGAACACCGGCATTGTCCGCGCCTTCGTTCTCCTCGAGCGTCTGGTTGAGGTAAAGATCGATGGTGGTGATCAGACCGCGCCGGGTCTGTATCTGTCCGGCCTCACCGCTGACGATCTTTCCGTCCTTGTCGAAATTGAAGGCGGACACGATCTCGCGATACTTCAAGCCGTTCGGATCGGTGTTGATAAAGCTCTTGCGATCGTCGAGGTCGGACGCGAACATCTGCTTGAGGTAGTCGGTGTTGACGCCTTCAGGATCGATGCCGGCGCCGATGAGCACGATATCGACGAGCCGCTTCTCCTTCAGAAAATCGTCGAGCGTCTCGACCTTCTGGATCTGCGTCGTATAGTACTTGCTTTCCTCTTCAGCCTTCGTCTTGGCGGTTTTCTTTTCTTCCTCGGTGCCAAAACGCGACTTCTCGACGATGTAGGCCTTGGCCATATTGACGATGTCGGCCTCGTTCTGCGCCAGCTTCGGCGCGCCGAGCGTGCCGTCGGGGTTGAAATTGAACGCCTTCACCAGCTTGGTGTACCGCTCGTCCCGCAGGGAATTGGCGTAGCTTGTCGGATTGTTGAGATCGCTTGTCAGAATCTGCTTGAGCCTGCGCGGCGTCAGATCCTCTTTTTCAAGACCAAACGCGCTCAGCACGAACGACCGCAATTCGCTGTTGCCAATGAGATCATCGACCGTTTTCAGCGTCTTGATCTGCAGTTTGTACCGGCCGATCTTGGACTCGTCGTCTTCATCGTCAGCGTCGTTGTAATGGACCATGTAGCCGTCGGTCGTCGTCTTGGTCTGCGCCGCCGTCTGCGGCTTGGTGTCCGCCGGCAATGTGCCGTCGGGTTTGAAATTGAACGCGGCAAGCAGAGCCTTGTAGGCCTTGTTGTATTCACCACCGAACTTGTTCACGTAGCTGTTCGGATCGTTGATGTCGCTGGTGAGAATGTTCTCGATCGTCGCGCCGACGGCTGTCGCAGGCAGCCCGAAGGCCGTTCTGACATAGTTGAGCATGCGCGTATCGGCCACGAGTTCGGCCACCGTGGTGATCGAACCTATCTTCTGCTCGAAGTAATCCCTGTTGAGCACGGCGCCGGACGGCGTCAGACGCGGGCTGCTGAAGATGTAAGCCTCATTCAGCATCTTCTTTTTTTCTTCGGTGATCGCCTTGCCGCCCGCCGGCACACTGCCATCGGGCTCGAAGTTGAACGCGGCGTTCAACTGGCGATACGAATCGAGCATGCTGATCTGGCGCGTCAACAGGCCCACTTCAGTCGAAAGCTGCGAAGCCAGTGCATTCGACTGATCGCCGCGTGGCGGTAGTTTGGTGTTGAGATCGGCGACAATGGCGTTCTTGGCATCGATCTGCGCCTGGATCGCCGGCTTGTCGGCCTCCGCAGCCGCGGCGAGCTGTGCTGTCAGCGTGCTGATGTCTTTTACGGCAGTTTCGCGCGTCTCCAGATCGGTCAGCGTCTTGGTGGCTTCGGTGCGCCGCGTCTGCGCCGCGGTCTGGGAGTTGGCGAGATCCGCCGGCTCGCTGGTCAAAGCGTACCGCACCTGATCATAGGAATAGTTGCGCTTGTCGATGTTGAAGATTCCGAAGGCATAGGAACGCAAACGTTCATTTCCAAGGAATTGATCGACGTTGCTGACAAGGTCCATCGCCGCATTGAAATAGGCGTTGTCTCCTTTGAGAACAGTGTCGAGATTGGAGACACGTTCGTTGTAGAGACCGATCAGCGCGTCCTGCTGCGCCGTCGTCTGTGCGCTGGCCGACGATGTGCTGAAGTTGAACGCCTCGGCAAAGTTGCGGTAGCGCTCATCAGTCAGGCGGTTGGCAAAGCTGTCCTTATCCTTGAGATCGCTTTCGAGCACCTGGCGCATGAAGGCCTTGGCATAGGCCATATCCTCGAGGCCATGCGCCTTCATGGCATAGGCATAGAGACGATAGTCGTCGAGGAACGCGTCGACCGTTTTCACGTTGCCGATATTTTCCTTGTAGTACTGGGCCTCGCGCGCGACCAGCGGCTGGTCGGCCACGCGATTGAGACTGGTTCTCAAATCGCTCGTGATCCGGCTGTAGTTGAGATAGGTCGAAACCATGCCTGCTGCCCCGTCGCTTAACTCAAGGGGCGGGTCACACCCTCCCCCGAAACAGAATTCTGACACGGCATGATTGCACGACAGGCTTGTGTGTGGCTTTTCGCCCGGCCTCGGCAACGATACGACAAATGCCGATGACCCTGTTGACGAAACAGAAACCTTGGCCGGTCGGCTTTTGCTAACCATCGAAAAACGCAAAGTTTTCTTAACCGCGATTTTTAAGTCGGTCGGAAGGGGGGCCGCCTATTCTCCAGCCCATAGAGGACGAAAAGTCCCGAAGAGAAGACCGGAAATCGGCTCTCAAGGAAAAACAAGGGCGATTGAAATGCGCAATACACTCTCTCAACCCGCATGGGTCGAAAATACGCTCCGGCTCGATCCGAAGCGTTTTCCTCAGCAGGCAAGCTACGTCCTGCGTGGCCACTCGGGCAATGTCACGATCAGCCTGGACGAGCGTGGCGCGGTTCTGCGCAAGGTGCTACCATCAAGCGGCCTGCCGCTTTCGATCGCACTGCCGGCGCGGGCATTCAAAGGGGTCGCGGCACGCGCGATCGACCACGGCGACGGAGACGTTACAGTGACGCTTGAACTTCATCATGACGATCCGGACCTTTGCGTTCCGTTGCTCGTCGCACATGATCTTTCCGACATAGCTGCCGATTGGCGCGCCTGGGCAGAAGCCTATCGCATCCCGATGCTGATGGTCGAAGCCGATGGTGTGGCCCGCGCTTTGGAAGAGCATCTCGGCGACGTGCGCACCGCGCCGATCAAGCCGCGACGCCGCCATTCCTTCTTCGCCGACCGCCGGCCACGGTTCCTGGTGCGCCGCTCCACCGGCCGGCTTGGCGTTGCGATGAAAATCGACGGGCGAGAAATCATCGCCCGCAGCTAAGTGTTCCCGAATTCCTCCAGTGCAAAAACCGGTCGTTCCCTGCGGCCGGTTTTTGTTTGCGGCCTACTGCATGTTTCCTTGGATCTCATTCAATCAAAGGATAAAAACGTAAAGCAATTCAAAGTGCTGCAGCGACCCTTGCGCGCCTGATAAGACGCGCAGCGCTATCGGTCAAAACGTCCACCATAAAAACCAAGATGTTCCTTCGGAAACAGCCGCCTCGCCTTCTTCATGCCATATCGGGCCCATAGCCAAGGTCACGAGCGAAGGAGATACCCGATGCGCAAGCACATCGCCGCCACCATTGACGCAATCGTTGCAGTTCTCCGCGCGCGCGCAGAGGCGAAGAAGCGCAAGGCTGCCAGCGCGATCAGCTGGGGCTGAGCGCTTCGGCTCCCGCCGATCTCTCGGGAAAGCACCGAGGACATGTCTCAAACATTTCGGACAGACCGCAGGATCCTCCGCCAAGACGGAGGATTTTTCATATGGCGCGGACGAGCAGAGCCGCCACGAGCCCGACGAAGATGATCAGTCCCACAACACCGTTGAACTTGAACAATGCGAGGCATTGCGCCGGGTCGTGAATGTTCAGCACCAGGATCTGATAGATCAGAAGCACGGCAGCGACGACCAAACCGAGATAGGCAAACAGCCCGGCGCCTGCCGCGAGAAATGACAACAGCATCAGCATGATCGCTAGGCCGTAGAGCCCGATCAGCCAGGGGCGCGGGTTGTCGCCGAAGCGGCGCGCGGTCGACCGCACGCCGATCAGTTCGTCATCTTCCCTGTCCTGGTAGGCGTAGATCGTGTCGTAACCGATCGTCCAGGCGATCGCTGCGCCATAGAGCAGCACCGGCGCCAGCGAAAGCGTTGCGAACTCCGCCGTCCAGCCCATGATCGCACCCCAGGAAAATGCAAGGCCGAGGAAGAACTGCGGCCAGTCGGTGAAGCGCTTGGCAAAGGGATAGATTGCCACAAGTCCAAGCGACAGAATGCCGAGCGAAATGCTGAAGGCATTGAACTGCAGCAGGATCACCAGCCCCACGAGCGCCTGAAGCACCATGAAGGCCTTTGCCTGAAAGCGGGAGACCCGACCGGATGGCAATGGCCGCGAACGTGTGCGCGCCACTTCCATGTCGATGTCGTGGTCGATGATGTCATTGAAGGTGCAGCCAGCCCCGCGCATGGCGATGGCGCCGGCGATGAAGAGGAAGCAATGAAAAACGAACCGACCGGCCGAGAACTGCCCGGTTGCCGCCGCCGCGCCCGAGGCCAGGGCGACCGACCACAGGCATGGCCACATCAGCAATTGCCAGCCTATCGGACGGTCCCAGCGAGCAAGTTGCGCATAGGGCCAGAGCGCGCGCGGCAACGCGCGATAGACCCAGTTGTTCGACGGCGCGTCGTGGACGCGCCCGGAATCGGCGGAGGACGTGTTCATGCCCCTGTTTGACGCCACGCGCCGGGACGGTCAAGCGGTTCGATGCCGCACCGTCCCGAAGCGAAGTGGCGCCGGTCAGTGAAGCGTGAAGTCGAAGCGATAGGTGGCCGACAGGCCGACGAGGACCTGGTTGCGGCTGCCGCGTTCGCGCACGAGGCTGGAGTCGGCGGCGGAACCCAACAGACGGCGATATTCGGCATAGGCACCGGTTTCGAGTTTCTCGGTTGCCTGCCAGTTGATCGCCGCACCGACACCGGCGGAATGAATGCCGCCATGCGGACTGTAGGTGCTGAGACCTGACGCTGCCGATTCAGCATCGTTCACGCCGTAATAGGCGCCGAAATAGTCGCTGGTGGCGGCCGTCATCCGCGGACCTGCGGAAATGCGGACATTGCTGCTGATGTCGGTAAAGGCATCCGCGGTGACATCGGCGACGATGCCGTGATGGCTCCGGATACCCTGGCGGACTTCCGCGCGCACGCGCAGCCAGTCGGCCGGATACACTTCGGCGAAACCGCCGAGCTCCCCGCCGAACTTGACCGGGGCTAACCCATTAAGATCGCTGGATGTGCCTGAATCGCGTTCGAAGATCAGCTTGCCTGCCACACCGGCGCGGAACCCGCCTTGATCGAGCAGTGCATAGGACATGTTGTCGTTGCGCGAGGAGAAGCGAACGGTGCTGCCGGCCTTGCCGAGCGATACCAGCGGTGCGGCCTGGAACATGCGCTTGGAGGCGCCTTCATACTTCGGGCCGAGAAAGCCGGTTGCACCGACCTTCAAGTACCAGTCGCCGGACCAGAAATACTGGCCGTCACCAGCCGAGGCGGTGCCTGCGGACAACAAAAGGGTTCCAGAAAGGAGGAAAAAAGAACGGATACGCAAGGAACAACTCCGGAAGAATCATTCGCCGGGGCGAAGTTTGAACCGTGCCCCATGCGCCGGGCAGTGGCGCAATCTGAATGGGCACGGGGGCGACTTATTGCCCCTTGTTCCTACGATTCCGTTAACCAGGTCAATTCAGCTCCCGTTTCCCATGATGGCCGCAGCTACCGCCCCTGGTACATTTTCAGATAGTGGCTTGGGGCGCTCCCAAGCATGCGCCGAAACATTGTGGTGAAGGCACCGACGTTCTCGTAGCCGGCATCGAGCGCAACGTTGGTGATCGGTTCGCCGTCAGCCAGCCGCGGCAGCGATGCGAAAATGCAGGCCTGCTGGCGCCAGGTGACGAAGCTGACGCCTGTCTCGTTGCGGAACATCCGCGTGAATGTCCGCCGGCTCAAACCCAGGCGATCGGCCCATTGGTCGATGTTCGCAGTCGCCGATGGCGCGTCCAGGAATTGTCGGCAGAGAAGCGCCAGCTTCTGCTCTCGCGGAAACGGCAGGCCGAGCGGCCGTTCATGCAGAAGAGAGATCTCTTCGAGAAGAAGATCCATGATCAGTTGCTCCCGCCGCTCGGACATGGTCTCGCTCTCAACGCTGACCAAGGCATCGACCAGGCTGCCCGCAAGCGGCGTGATCTCCATGACCATCGGCCGCTCGGCACGCAGCAGCGACGGCGCGAAATAGATCGAGTGCATGCGCACATCGCTGATCATCTCGGTCGAATGCTCAACGCCGGCCGGGATCAAAAGCGCGTGTCCCGGTGGAACGAGCCAACGCCCGTGGGCGGTGCTCACAAGGACGACACCCTGGCGCGCCCACCACAATTGCGTGCGGGTATGGCTGTGCAGCGGAACGGTCAGGCCGGCACCGTAATCGCGGCCAAGGGCGAGCACGGCCGAGTTTCCGGCCTCGATCCAGTCCAGGTTCCGGAAATGGTCGGCGTCGGGCAGTTCGGGCAGGTTTACTCGATGGATCGGCATTGGCCCACTCGCGAAAGAACTCGACCACATCACAAAAGCAGGCCATGGGCAAGATCAGTAGAGATATCCGTCGCCGCACACAACCATCGAGACGGCAAGGAAACATCCATGGCAACGGTTACTTCAACGGGGAGCATAACCCCGGAAAAGACGGCATTTTCCGTCATCCTGGCAGTGAGCTTCTGCCACATGCTGAACGACATCATGCAGTCGCTGCTGACGGCGCTCTATCCCTTGCTCAAGGCGAACTATTCGCTCGATTTCGTGCAGATCGGGCTTCTCACCTTCACCTTCCAGCTGACCGCCTCGATGCTTCAGCCGGCAGTCGGCATCATCACCGACCGTTGGGCGCTGCCCTATTCACTGCCGGTGGCGATGCTGTCGACCTGCTCCGGCCTGATCCTGCTGGCCAACGCCCATGATTTCTCGATGCTGCTTCTGGCTGCAAGCCTGATCGGCGTCGGCTCGGCAATCTTCCATCCGGAATCCTCGCGGATCGCCCGTCTTGCCTCCGGCGGACGGCACGGCCTGGCGCAATCGCTGTTCCAGGTCGGTGGCAATGCCGGCAGCGCCATGGGGCCGCTGCTTGCCGCCTTCATCGTCCTCCCCTTCGGCCAGGGCAGCCTCAGCTGGTTCTCGATCGTGGCGATCATCGGCTTCTTCGTGCTCTCCTGGGTCAGCACCTGGTACGTGCGCCACCGCCGCTCGTCGATGAGCAAGCCGGCCCCGAGCCGCACGCTTCCGCTGCCGAAGAACCGCGTGATCTGGGCCGTTGCCGTGCTGGTGCTGCTGACCGCCACCAAGAATGTCTACATGGCGAGCATCTCCAGCTACTTCACGTTCTTCGTCATCGAGAAGTTCAGCGTTTCCGTGCAACAGGCGCAGCTGATGCTCTTCCTGTTCCTGGGCGCAGCCGCCGCCGGCACTTTCCTCGGCGGTCCGATCGGCGACCGTTACGGCGCGCGCTTCGTCATCTGGTTCTCGATCCTCGGCGTCATTCCGTTCGCGTTGATGCTGCCCTATGCGGACCTCTTCTGGACGGGCGTTCTGTCGATCATCATCGGCTTCATCTTCTCCTCGGCGTTTTCGGCTATCGTCGTTTTCGCGCAGGAACTGGTGCCGGGCCGCGTCGGGCTGATTGCCGGCGTCTTCTTCGGCTTCGCCTTTGGGTTCGGCGGCATGGGCGCGGCCCTTCTCGGGATTTTTGCCGACCGGCAGGGCATCGAGTTCGTCTACACCATCTGCTCCTATCTGCCACTGCTTGGCATTCTGACAATCCTTCTGCCCAGGATGCCTGCGCGCCACTAGCACACACATCGAGCGTATATTTTTCAACGGGCGCCGCATGGCGGCGCCCGTTCTGTTTTTTCCGCGTGCAACTACCATGTGCCAGTCCTGCTATTTCCCGCAGCCCTGCGTAATCATTCATCAATTTTTGCGCGCTACGGTCGCTGAATGGGGCTTGGGCAGGGGTAGACAATGCGAAGGCGATCGGCGATTCCTGCCTTTCTGACGACGTTGCTTTTGGCAACGGCGGGGCAAGCCGAAACGCTCAACCTGCTGATCTGGGAATCCTATATCGATCAGGCGATCCTCGATCGGTGGACGGCGATAACCGGCGTCGGGATCCATCAGGTCTACTACGACAGCGGCGATACCCGCGATGAAGTGCTGGCTGATCCAAACAGCATTGTCGATCTGGTGGTGACCGGGGAGAACGGCGCCGCACTGTTCGGGCGCAAAGGCGTGCTGGAAGCGGTCGACGAAAGCAACGTCGCCTCGCTCAGGGACTATGACGAAAGCTGGCGCACGCGCTGCTCGAACCATGGCCTGCCGTACCTCTGGGGCACGATGGGAATTCTCTATCGATCGGACATGCTGCCTGAACCACCGACATCCTGGCGGGACCTGATGCAGCCGGCTCCAGCACTCCACAAACACGTCGCCATGTATGACGATCACAACGAGGCCTTCGTTGCGCCGTTGATGCTGCTCGGCCAGTCGATCAACACCAATGAACCCGAAACGCTCAAGTCCGCCTTCAACATGATGAAGGAACAGGCGCCCTCGGTTCTGACCTATGAATACGTCATCAGCTCGATCCAGAACCAGGCCATCGGCAAGGATATCCATCTGGCGCTTGGCTACAGCGGCGACCAGCACGTCCTGAACGAAAAGGCCGGCACACCCAACGTCTGGCGCTATGTCGTGCCCAAGGAAGGCACGCTTTCGTGGCTCGACTGCATGTCGGTCGTTGCCAAATCGCCGAACAAGGCACGAGCGCTCGCCTTCCTCGACTATATCGGCTCGCCCGGAAGTGCTGCTGCAAACGCGCAGGCGCTCAATATGCCGACGCCCAGCAAGGCAGCCTTTGCGCTTCTGCCGGACGCGACCCGCGCGGACCAGGCGATCTATCCGTCGCCAGACATTCTGGCCAAGAGCCAGTACCAGCAGGAACTGTCAACGACGTCGGTACAGCTGCGCCGGCGCATCATCAGCACATTGGCGAATTTCCAGTGACCCTCGGCAAGCGCGCACTCATCCTGATCTTTCCCGTGGTGCTGGCCGGCTACCTGCTGGCGGCGATTTCGGTCCATGTCACCCAGAGCCGCTCGATCCGGGCGCTCGAACACGCCAAGCTGTCGCAGCGGCTGGAACATGCCGCAGCCGTCTTCCAGAACGAGATCGGCCGCAGCAAGGGCTTCCTCAATGCGCTCCTCAACAGCAATTCGCTGCGCCAGTACATCTCCGAAACCGACAAGAACTACCGCGCCAATGCGCTCGGCGTGCGGCTGCAGGAAAGCGTCAAGTCGCTTTCCGACGACCCGATGGGCTACGTATCGCTTGCGATCCTGACATCGGACCTGCAGTCTGAGTATTATTTTGAAAACAGCTGGGATCCCTTCGCCGAAATCGACGATGCGCAACTCAACCTGTCGCGGCGACTGATCCGCGAAGAGAAGCTCGCCGATTGGACCTATCTCTCTGACGCCGGGCAGAAGGCCCGTATCGTCTATTCGTATTTCCTGGATCCCGTCACGTTCACGCGGCCGCTGCCGAGCAAGAAATCCGGTGCGCTGCTTATCCAGGTAGCAATCCAGCCGGACCGTTTCCTCGACATGCAGGGAACGCTCAAGCAGGAATACGGCGCCGACGTCGTGCTGCAGCCTTGGCCGCTTGCGGTCACCGACGATCTTTCCGCAAGCGTGCATCTCGGGCCATCGCTCTATGCCACGCTGACGGTTTCGAGCGAACATTTCGACCGGCTGATGGCGCAACAGAAACTGCTGCTCGCACTTGGTGCCGTGGCTATGAGCCTGTTTTCGATCTGGCTGATCATCGTGCTCATCCGGCGGTTCATCACCGACCCGATCGCCACGCTCGACGCCAACGTCATGGCCGTCATGGTCGGTGCCCATGACGAGATCCGCAACATGGCCGAGAAGGGCGAGATCGGGCGGCTGACCGAAAACATCAGGGAGCTTCATCGCCAATCGGAACAATCGCTTAAGCTGGTGCAGCGCAGCTCCTGGACCGACACGCTGACCGGCATCAGCAATCGCGGTCATTTCAACGCGGTTGCCGCCGGCATCGTGCGCGAGGCCATTGTCTCGGGTGAAAAATGCAGCCTGCTGTTCATCGACATCGACAACTTCAAATTCGTCAATGACAAGCATGGCCACGAGATCGGCGACGAACTCTTAAAGACCCTGGCGACGCGGATCGCCGAGAATGTCGAAGCGATCACCGAGCGACGCGGCCAGAAGCCGGCGATCCTGGCACGGCTGTCGGGCGACGAGTTCGCGGTCTTGGTCCGGTCCCGGCCGGGAGACGGCACCGTGCGAGAGGTGTCTGCCGCCATCCTCGCGCTGTTTGAAGACGGTTTCGAAGTCTCGGGCAAGAGTTATCCGGTCACCGCCAGCATCGGCGCTGCCATCTGCCCCGACGATGCGACCAATCTTGCCGAGTTGATCTCGAATGCGGACGCGGCGATGTATCAGGCAAAGACCAGCGGCAAGAACCGCTCGTCCCGCTTCTCGCGCGCCTTGCACGACAAGCGCACGCGCCTGCGCCAGATCCAGGACGAATTGCGCTCACTCGATCCCGACGAACAATTCCATCTGGTCTACATGCCGATTGTCGATACCGATGGGCGGGTGACGGGTTGCGAAGCGCTTTTACGCTGGTATTCGCCGGTGCTTGGCAATGTGACGCCCGATGAATTCGTGCCGATCGCCGAAAGCTCCGGCCTCTTCACCAAGATCGACTGGTGGGTGATCAACCAGGCGATGTCCGACTGCGCGCAGCTCAAGGCGCTGTTTGGTCCCGATACGATCCTGGCGATCAATATTTCCTCGGCCGAACTGCATTCCAAGGCGATTGCCGACTATTTCTCCGATTGCCTCAACCGCCATGGGCTGCAGCCGCAATCAATCGAGATCGAACTGACCGAGACATTCGCCGTGAAATTCAGCGACCAGCTACGCCGCAACATCGACGAGCTTCGCCAAAAGGGCTTCCGCCTGTCGATCGACGATTTCGGAGCGGGATACACCTCGGTCCAGCAGATCATCGAATACACCGCCGATACAATCAAGCTCGACCGGGCGCTCGTCTCTAACCTGACCGCATCGCAATCGCTGCCGGTTCTAAGGGCGTTGATCGCGCTCTGCCACGCCAAGGACGTCGCCGTTGTCGGCGAAGGCGTCGATACGCCGGAGAAACTCGCGATGCTGACGGCTGCGGGCTGCGACCTGTTCCAAGGTTACCTCATCAGCAAACCGTTGCCGCTCGAGGATCTCGGCATCTGGGCGCTGACGCGTACGGCCCGCTATGGCAACGAAAAGGATGATCGCAAGAACCAGCAGGCAATCGCCTGAACGCACTTTCACGCGTTTCATCTCCCAGCGCCTCCGATGAGGGCCTTACACCGCGGGAATCGTGCGCCACACCCCCCTGCCCCCTTGACCTGACAGCCGCCTCGCCTTAACCGCAACGCAACAATTTCGGCATGTCGGGAGCAGGCAATGAAGGTTCTTCTGATCGGATCGGGCGGACGCGAACATGCGCTCGCATGGAAAATCGCGCAGTCGCCGAAACTGACCAAGCTCTACGCCGCGCCCGGCAATCCCGGTATTGCCGAGGAATCGACCCTCGTTGCGCTCGACACCGACAATCATACGGCGGTCGTTGAATTCTGCCTGAAAGAGGCGATCGACTTCGTCGTCGTCGGTCCGGAAGGTCCGCTGGTGGCCGGCCTTGCAGACGTGCTGCGCGGCGCCGGCATCGTCGTCTTCGGCCCGTCCGCTGCTGCGGCCCAGCTAGAGGGCTCCAAAGGCTTCACCAAGGACCTCTGCGCCAGATACGATATCCCGACCGGCGCCTACGGTCGCTTCACAGACGCAGAAACCGCCAAGGCCTATGCGCGTGCCCAAGGCGCGCCGATCGTCATCAAGGCCGACGGCCTTGCCGCCGGCAAGGGCGTCACCGTCGCCATGGAAATCGAAGAAGCGCTTGCCGCGATCGACGATTGTTTCGACGGTGCCTTCGGTGCAGCCGGCGCGGAAGTGGTGGTCGAAGCCTTCCTCGACGGCGAGGAGGCAAGCTTTTTCTGCCTCAGCGACGGCAAGACCGCGCTGGCGCTCGCCTCGGCGCAGGATCACAAGCGTGTCGGCGACGGCGACACCGGCCCGAACACCGGCGGCATGGGCGCCTATTCGCCCGCGCCGGTCATGACGCCCGAGATGACCGAACGCACGATGAAGGAGATCATCGAGCCGACCATGCGCGGCATGGCCGAGAGCGGGCATCCCTTTTCCGGCGTGTTCTTCGCCGGGCTGATGATCACCGCCAAGGGGCCGGAGTTGATCGAGTACAATGTGCGTTTCGGCGATCCGGAATGCCAGGTGATGATGATGCGCATGAAGAGCGATCTCTTGCCGCTGCTCTACGCCGCTGCAACGGGCACGCTTTCGGGCATGGAAGCCGAATGGCGCGACGAGACGGCACTGACCGTGGTCATGGCATCAAAGGGCTATCCGGGCAGCTACGACAAGAACACGCCCATCGATGGGCTGCCGGCAGCCTCGGCGCAGACCAAGGTGTTTCATGCCGGCACAGCGATGAAGGACGGCAGCCTGGTCGCAACGGGGGGCCGGGTGTTGAACATCACCGCCATCGGTGAAAGCGCAAGCACCGCCAAGGATCGCGCCTATGCCGCCGTCAACGGCGTTTCCTGGGACAATGGCTTTTATCGCCACGATATCGGCTGGCGCGCGGTTGCCCGCGAGAAGGCTTGACCGCAATCGGCAAATGCACCGAATCATTCAATTTTTACCAATTCTCCTGACTGGAAAGTAAGAGAGAAGACATATTCTCGCCGAGAACAAACTCGGGAGAAGACCGATGCGCCTGTTGCTGATCACCACCGCCGTTGCGCTTGCAGCCGGCAGCGCCTGGGCATCGTCGATCGACGCCGTCGTTTCCGGCCAAGCGGTCAACTCCAGTGTGGCGGCGGTGACCTGTCCACAATGCCCTCCCCTGCAGAACAGGAAGAAGATCACCTATGTGGTGCCCGAAATCGAGAAGGGCAGCGCCAAGGTCGAGCTCAAGGAAATCAACGGCGAGATGAAGCTCGTGCGCACCGAAGCCTGGCTCGGCGGTTCGCCCGTCGTTTTCGTCAGCAAGCCATCCGCGGATGTGATCAAGGCGGCATCCGGCGGAACGGGTCAGGCTGATGTGGCGACGGCTGCAGCTCTCGGCGACCTCGCAAACCCGGGCGATCATGGCGCGGTCGCACCCACGATCGACGAGACTGCCAAGACTGCCGCGGTTCAAACCATGACACAGGCGGGACCTGCCGTCACGGCAGCGGCGACCGGGGAAACCTCACGGCAATTTGATCCGACCAGCCTCGAACTTCGGTTAAACTGAAGGCCTGAACGGGAAAGTCCCCTGCCCCAGTCAGCCGCCTCTGCATTCAAGGGCTGACGGGCAATTCGCTGAGAAAGCGAGAGATTGCGCCCCTGAGAGAAGCAGGGGCGCAATCTTCTTATCCAGCCTCATTATCGGGGTTCGCGCAGCGCATCGACCCGCTCGATCAAAGCTTCAATTTCCCTGTCCGAATAGACCTCGATGCCGTTCCTTGCGAGCAGCGCGGCGGCAACCCCCTGCCCAGCATGACGCGCGCCGGAAAACGTGCCGTCGTACACAAAGTCCGAACCGCAGGACGGGCTGCCATCGATCAACAGTGCGAAACGGCAGTCTGCTTCAAGCGCGAGCGACAGCGCATTTTCGGCGGCGGCAAGAAACTCACCGGTGACATCACGGCCGGTGTTCTCGACGACGGCCGCCTTGCCGTCGAGCACATCGACACCCGACAGGCCCGACGCGATCTCGGCCGGCGGGCGCGGCACCGGCATGCCGGCCGACATCTCGGGACAGATGGTGACGAGCCGGCCCTCTTCGCGCCAGCGGTCTATGGCCGGGTGGACAAGCGGCTTCGACGCGCCATCGTAGCGCACCGCATGCCCCATGAGACAGGCGCTGACGAGGATCTTCGCCGTCATGCGCCCCTCCCCGTCATCCCGCGATCTTGGAGAAGTCGGCAACCGTGCCGGTTGCCGAGCGGATCAGACCGAGCAGTGCCAGGCGATTTGCCCGGATCGACACGTCATCGTCGTTGACGAGGACGTCGTTGAAGAACTGGTCGACCGGCTCGCGCAGCCTCGACAAGGCCTGCATGGCGGAGCGGAAATCTTCCTTGGCGATCGCATCGCGGGCTTCGCCGGAGCCGAGCTGGACTGCGGAATGCAGCGCCTTTTCGGCGTCGAGGCGGAAGAGACCGGCATCGACGGCGTCGGCGACGGCAGTGCCCTTCTTCTCTTCGGCGGCCAGGATCTGCGTCGCACGCTTGGTGCCGGCGAGCAGGTTCTTGCCTTCCTCGTCGGTGATGAAGGCGGTCAAGGCCTCGACGCGGCGGGCGATCATCAGGAGGTCGTCCGCATCCGGCGTCAGCACCGCATCGATCAGATCGTGACGGGCACCGAGATCGCGCAGATAGACCTTGAGACGATCGTGGAAGAAGGAGAGCAGGTCCGCCGAAACATCGCTCGTCAGCGCCGGCTTCTGCGCTCTGAGAGCGGTCAGCGCGATCTCGAAGAACGGCACGAGCGGCAGGCGCGCCTTGCCTTCCAGGATGAGGCGGATGACGCCGAGAGCGGCGCGGCGCAGGGCGTAGGGGTCCTTGGAACCGGTCGGCTTTTCGTCAATCGCCCAGAAGCCAACGAGCGTGTCGAGCTTGTCGGCAAGCGCGACGGTGACGGCAACGGCATCGGTCGGCGCGCGGTCCGAGGGGCCATTCGGCTTCCAGTGATCTTCGATCGCCGTTGCGACAGAACCGTCTTCGCCCTGGAGCAGCGCATATTTGCGGCCCATGATGCCCTGGAGTTCAGGGAACTCGCCGACGGCTTCTGTGCGCAGATCGGCCTTTGCCAGCACCACGGCACGATCGACCAACTTGGCGTCGGCGCCGGTCACCTTGGCAAGTTCCGCGGCAAGCGCACGGATGCGGGCGACACGTTCGCCCTGCGTGCCGAGCTTGGCATGGAAGGTGACGTTCAGCGCGTCGAGTTTCGCCATGCGCTGATCGAGCGGTTTCGTAAGATCGAGGTCGAACTTTTCGGCCGACGGCTTCAAGGTCTCGAGATCCGGCAGGTTGCCCTGGTCGCGATGCCAGAAATGGGCGGCGTCCGACAGGCGGGCGCGCACGACCTTGCCGTTGCCGTGCACGATCTCCTTGCCGCCGTCCTTCGCCTCGATGTTGGAGACGAGGATGAACTTGTTGGACAGCGTGTCTGCGCCCGGCGCGCGGGTTACGAAACACTTCTGGTTGGTCTTGATCGTCAGGCGGATGATTTCCGAGGGGATGTCGAGGTAGCTCTCTTCAAAGCTTCCCATCAGGACCTGCGGCCATTCGACGAGGCCGGAGACTTCCTCAAGCAGGCCTTCGTCCTCGACAAGCTCCAGGCCGTTGGCAAAGGCGACATTATGCGCATCGGCCGAAATCATCTGCTTGCGACGCTCGCCGTCGAGCACGACCTTCGCACGCTCCAGCTTCTCGGCGTAATCGGCAAAGCGGCGCACGGTGATCGCTTCGGGCGCATGGAAGCGATGGCCGTAGGTGACGTTGGAGGCGACGATACCGTCGACCTCGAAGGGGATCACATGGGTTTCGTCGGTTTCCGAGCCGAAGGTGCAGACGATCGACTGTAGCGGGCGAACCCAGCGCAGAGCGCCCGGCTTGGCCGAGGCGGCGCCGGAGCGCATCGGCTTCGGCCAGGGAAAGTTGCGGATGATTTCGGGCATCGCCTCGGCGACGATCTCTTCGGCCGGACGGCCCGGCTTGACGATATGAGCGACGTAGAAATCACCCTTCTTCGGATCGCTATGAACATGGGCCTCGCTGATCGAGGATAGGCCGGCGCCGCGCAGAAAGCCTTCGATCGCCTTTTCATTGGCGTCGGTGCGCGGCCCCTTGCGGTCTTCGCGCACGTCGGCGGAGCGGGCGTTGAGGCCGCGGATATCAAGCGTCAGCCGGCGGGGCGTCCAGTATTCGCGCGCACCTTCATAGGTCAAACCCGCTTCCACCAGTGCGTCGGTCAAGAGCTTCTTGAGGTCGCCGGCCGCCTTGCGCTGCAAGCGGGCAGGAATTTCCTCGGAGCGGAGTTCGATAAGAAGATCGGGCATGGAGATGACTTTTTCTGTTCCGGACGGTTGCCGCCGACTTAGCAAGCTCTGGTGAAAATGTCACCAAGCCCGACGATGAATTTGACCCGCTGACAAGAGGCTCGCGGCGAGATCACCAGCCACCGCCGCCACCGCCACCGCCGCCACCACCGGAAAAGCCGCCGCCGAAATCCTCGTCGTCAAGCTTTTCCACCGGCGGCGGCTTTTCCGGTGGTGGCGGCGGCAAGGACGAGGTCATGGTA
>NZ_MUNW01000067.1 GCF_002002725.1 Sinorhizobium sp. A49
CGCGGTTGTTGCGGGTGCGTGCCAGTTCGAAGGCAACACCGGCAATGCGCTCGATCTCGTAGGTATCGTAGACCTGGGTGTCGATGCCGCGCTTCTGGCCGTTGCCGAGGTCGATGATTTCCTTCGGTTCGCCGAAATAGACACCGCCGGTCAGCTCGCGCACGATCAGGATATCGAGGCCCTCGACCAGTTCCGGCTTCAAGGACGATGCGGCGGAAAGGGCGGGGTAGCAGATGGCCGGACGCAGGTTTGCAAACAGCTGCAGGTCTTTGCGCAGGCGCAGAAGGCCGGCTTCCGGGCGAACTTCGTAGGGCACTGCATCCCACGTCGGGCCGCCGACGGCGCCGAACAGCACGGCGTCGGCGGCCAGCGCCTTTGCCATGTCCCCTTCCGAAATTGCCTGGCCGTGGGCATCGTAAGCCGAGCCGCCGACGAGGCCTTCGTCCGTCACGAAACCGGCGCCAAGCTCGGCGTTCATGTAGGCAATGATTTTGCGGACTTCCGCCATGGCTTCCGGGCCGATGCCGTCGCCGGGAAGGATGAAAAGCTTACGAACGGCCATGTCGGCACTCCTGTCGTTTTCGTCTGATTGTGAGCGGCGATGCCGCGTTGGTGTTCGGTGTCAGCCAGGCCCGACTATCAGCCAGCGGCGCGCGGGCCGAGCTCGGATGTGAGTCGTGCGCCTTCGATCTGCCCGATGCGCTCGCGAAGGGTATTTGCGACCGCGTGCGAGGCGGAAGAGACGGCGATCTCGAGGTTCGCTTTGCCGCCATCCACCTCGACGGCAAGCTTTGACACGCCGACACCGAGCCGGCGAACGATATCGAGCAGCCGGGAGACGATGTTCTCCAGATCGCCGCTTTCGACGGTGTAACGCATCGTGTCCGTCATGCGGCGACCACTGGCCAGCGGCGCTGTTGTGGACGCAGGGTCTCGAAGGACCGCGCCAGCCGCAACACGCCGATATCGTCGAATTGTTGGCCGATGATCTGAAGCCCGATCGGCAGGCCGCCGGCGGTGTAGCCGCAATTGAGCGAGATCGCCGGCTGTCCGCCCATGTTCACGGCGACCGTAAAGGCGATATGCTCGAACGGCTTTTGCGGGTCATTGACCGGCGAGGCCCATTCGGCGGGATAGGAGGCTGTCGGCGCCGTCGGCGAGAGGATGAAATCAAAGCCGGTCAGCGCCGCGTGGATGGCGTTGCGCATGGCATCGATCTGGGCGAAGCCGGTATAGACTTCGCGGCCGGAGAAATTCTCTGCAGTTCTGATCCAGTCGAAAATGTAAGGCAGGATCTGCGCCTGCTGCGCCGGCGAAAGTCGCGAGACGTCTTCCCAGCCGCGCGCGCGCCAGAAGCGGTCGAGGCCATCGATCATCTCGCGGGTGAGGAACGGGCCGACAGGCTCGATGATCGCGCCGGCATCGGCGAAGAGCTTTGCCGCTTGATTGACCGCTTGCTCAGTTTCGGCGCTGACCACCTGGCCAAAGCCCGCATCCAGCCAGAGGCCGATCTTCAGCCCCCTGACATCTCGATCAAGGTCGAGCCAAGGAGTATCGTTATAGGGCAAGGACATGGTATCGCGCGCATCCGGCTTCGACAAAACGGACATGTAGAGTGCCGTGTCGGCGACGGTGCGGGTCATTGGCCCTGCGACACGGCCGATGAAAGGCGGGTTGATCGGGACACGGCCTGCCGACGGCTTCAGGCCGACGACGCCGCACCAGCCAGCCGGCAAACGGACCGAACCGCCGATATCGGTACCGATATGGAGCGGGCCGTAGCCGGCGGCGGCGGCAGCACCCGCACCGGCGCTCGAGCCGCCGGGATTGGTCGAGGTGTCCCACGGATTACGGGCGAGCTTGTGGAAGCTCGAGAGGCCGGACGACAGCATGCCGTAATCCGGCATGGTGGTCTTGGCGAGAAGAATGCCGCCCGCCTCGCGAGTGCGCGCCGCCGGTGGCGCATCGGCGGCGGCGGGCGTAAGCGGCACGGCAGCACAGCCGAGCGGCACGGCCGTTCCCTTGGTCGCAATGTTTTCCTTGATCGTCACTGGCACGCCATCGATGGCGCCGAGCGGTTCGCCCTTGGACCAACGTGCTTCGGACTCCTTCGCGGCTTCACGCGCCGCGCCCGGATCATAGGCCCACAGCGCATTGAGTTTCGGTTCGGAGGCATCGATGCGCGTGATGACGGCGTCCACGACTTCGACGGGAGAGAGCCTTTTGAGGCGATAGGCTTCGACAAGATCGACAGCGGAGAAATCGGCGAGATCGGACATGGCGGGTTCCTGCAGTAAGCGCAATTCCAGGGAATTGCGGACCTTTCAAAAAGCTCTAGGCAAAGTGACAGCGGGCGGACCAGGTCGGCGTGACCGGCTTGGCAATGGGTGTCTGGGTCAGGCAGAGGTCCTGCCTCAGCGGACAGACGGCGGAATAGGCGCAGCCGGCTGCGGTAGTTGCGGTATGCACCGGCGTTTGCGGCGGCGCGTCGGAGCGCATGCGCTTTCGACGCCCGGAAAAAGGTTTCGGCACGGCGGCGACAAGCGCCTGCGTATAGGGATGGCGCGGATTGTCGAACACCTCGCCCGTCGGCCCTTCCTCGACGATCCGGCCGAGGTGCATGACGGCGACCCGGTCGGTTATGGCGCGGACCACACCGAGATCATGACTGATGAACAGATAGGAGAGCCCGAGCCTTTCCTGCAGCTCCATCATCAGGTTCAGGACTTGGGCCTGGATCGAAACGTCGAGCGCCGAAACCGGTTCGTCGGCGACGATCAGCGCCGGCCGGGTGATCAGTGCGCGGGCAATGGCGATGCGCTGGCGCTGGCCGCCGGAAAACTCGTGCGGATACTTGTCGGCAGATGCGACCGGCAGACCGACGGCCTCCAGCACCTCCGCGATGCGCCGGTTGCGTTCAGGCGCGGCTATCCCGCGCTCCAGCGACACGATCGGCTCGGAGATGATCGTGCGGACCGTATGGCGTGGATCGAGCGAGCCATAGGGATCCTGAAAGATCGCCTGGAACCCCTTGCGCGCCTCGCGCATGTCCGCCCGGTTCAACGCATAGATGTCCCTGCCAGCAATGTTGACTTCGCCCGACTGCGGTCTTTCCAATCCCATGACGGCGCGCGCAAGCGTCGATTTTCCGGAACCGCTTTCCCCGACGATGCCGAGGCTTTGACCCGCGGCGAGCGCGATACTGACGCCGTGAAGGACGCGCAGACTTGCCTGTTTCGAAAAGATCGACGGGCGGGGCATCTGGTATTCGCGCACCAGATCGGTGGTTTTGAGAATGACCTCGCTCACGGCGCCACCATCCTTTCGCGGGGATGAAAGCAGGCGGCGCGATGCGGCACGTTTCCATCGTTATTGATCAGATCGAGCGGCGGTATCGTCCGCCGGCAATCCGGCTCGGCGAAGGAACAGCGCTCGGCAAAGGAACAGTGTGGCGGTCGGGTAAAGGGATCCGGCACGATACCCGGGATCGCGTTCAGTCTCGGCCTCCCCTCACCCGCCTGCCGCGGAGCAAGGGCTGCACCATGCGGCGACGCGGCAAACAATCCCCTGGCATAAGGATGCGCCATGCGGGCAAACACATCGTCCGTACGCCCTGTCTCGATGATCCGCCCGGCATACATGACGGCGATGCGGTCGGTCATTTCCGAGACGACGCCGAGATCGTGGGTGATCAGCATCAATGCCGTGCCGGTGTCTTCAATCAGGTCGTCGAGCAGATCGAGGATCTGCGCCTGCACTGTCACGTCAAGCGCCGTCGTTGGTTCGTCGGCTATCAGCAGATCCGGTTCGCAGGCGATCGCCATGGCAATCATCACTCGCTGCCTCTGGCCGCCGGAAAGCTGGTGCGGATAGAGGTCCAGATTGAAGCGCGGAGCCGGTAGGCCGACCCGATCGAGCAGCGCTCGCGCCTTTCTTTCGGCATCGGTTTTGGTTTCGCCGAGATGAAGGCGTCGGCCTTCCGCGATCTGGGCGCCGATCGATTTGACCGGGTTGAGTGCGGTCATCGGCTCCTGGAAAATCATCGCAACGCGACGGCCGCGATAGCGACAGTATTCGGCCTCAGGTAGGCCGGCGAGATTGCGGCCGTCGAAAGAAAGCTCGCCGCGCACCCGCATGCGCTCAGGCAACAGGCCCATGACGGCAAGCGCCGTCATCGACTTGCCGCTGCCGGATTCGCCGACGATACCGAGACGCTCGCCACGATTGAGATCGAGATCGACGTCGCAAACGATGTCGACCTGGCTTGTGCCCGCCGATAGTTCGACCGACATGCCGGCCATTTGAAGCAAGGGTCTGGTCATCTTTGCCGCCTCACGCGCGGGTCGAGAATGTCGCGCAGACCATCGCCGAGAAGATTGAGGCCGAGCACGGCGAACGTGATCGCCAACCCCGGGAAGATCGCGAGCCATGGAGCCTGGTAGATGAAGGTCTGGGCATCGTTCAGCATCTTGCCCCAGCTCGGCATCGGCGGCTGCGTGCCGAGACCGACATAGGAGAGCCCAGCTTCGGCAACGATCGCCAAGGCGAACTGGATCGTCACCTGGACGAGCAGCACGTGGTTGATGTTGGGCAGGATGTGCAACAGCGTGATGGCCACGTCGCCGCGACCGGCACAGCGTGCCGCCTGCACATATTCTCGTTTCCAAAGGCCCATTGATGCACCGCGCGTCACGCGGGCAAAGACCGGAATGTTGAAGATGCCGATGGCTATCATGGCATTGGTGGCACCCGGGCCGAAGATGGCGGTGATGATCACCGCCGTCAGCAATGCCGGAAAGGCGAAGGCAAGGTCGCTCATGCGCATGACCAGGCCATCGACCCAGCCGCCGCGGGCGGCGGCCCAGGCGCCGAGCGGCACGCCAATGCCCGCGCCGACCAAAACCGCGACGATCGAAACGGTGATCGAATTGCGCGCCCCGACCATGATCATAGACAGGATGTCGCGGCCGAAATTGTCCGTGCCGAACCAGTGGGCAAGGCTCGGCCCCTGAAGCTTGTCGCGGAAGTTCATCGCCGTCGGCGAATAAGGCGTCCAGACATAGGACGAGAGCGCCATCGCCACGAGAATGAAGGTGACGATCGCACCGAGCGTCAGGCTTCGGCTGGCGAACAGTTTCGACAACAGGCCTGGTTCCGAGACGACTGCGGAATTGGACATCAGTGGCCTCCCCTCGACAGACGCGGGTCCAGATAGCCGTAGACGAGATCGACTAGGAAATTGATGGTGATCACGGAGGCGGCCAGCAGCGTCACCAGCGTCTGTACCGTGACGAGATCGCGCTGGGCGATTGCCTGAAATACCAGGCGGCCGATGCCCGGCAGGTTGAAGACGTTCTCGATGATGATCGTGCCGGCAAGCAGAAACGAAAACTGCAGGCCGATGATGGTGACGACCGGGATCAGGGCGTTCGGCACCGCGTGTTTCCAAAGAGCGCCGGCGCGCGTCAGCCCTTTGGCACGGGCGGTGCGGATGAAATCTTCACCCAGCGTTTCGATCACGGCCGATCGGGTGACGCGCCCGAGGATTGCGGCAAGCGGCAGGCCGAGCGCGAGGGCCGGAAGGATGAGCGAGCGCAGCCCGATCCAGATACCGTCCTGCCAGCCGGAGAAGCCTGAAGCAGGGAACCAGGCAAGCTTCAGCGCAAACAGCAAAATGAAAAGAAGAGCCAGCCAGAAGTTCGGGACGGCAACGCCGACCTGGGCGACGCCCATGACGATCGTATCGGCTGCCTTGCCGCGGTTGGCCGCGGCATAGACGCCGATGGCAATGGCCACCACGACCGAGATCGCCATGGAAAGCAGAGCCAGGGGCAATGTCACGAGAATGCGCGGGCCGAGCAGCTCGCGGATCGGAACGGAATAGGTGAGGCTTGTGCCGAAATCACCGACGACGAAGCCACCGATCCAGTGGAGGTAGCGGATCCATATCGGCTGATCGAGACCGAGCTGGCGGTGCAGCGCCGCAATCGCGTCCGCATCGGCGTTCAGGCCTAGCATCAGCACCGCCGGATCCCCGGGCAGGACCTGCATCAGCAGAAAGACGATGACTGAGGCAACCAGGGTCGTCAAAATGAGCGACACAAGGCGACCGCCAACAAAGGAAATCACATCAACCTCCCGGATTGCGCTGATGTCGACCGACACCGGGTGCGGCGGTCAAGGTCTGATGTTCACCCGCCCCCGGTGAAGGGCGAGTATTCGAGCGGGATGAGGAAGAGCGTGTGCGGTTTTCTGCCCGCATGCCGCTCCGCCTCATGGGAACCAATCAGTTCTCCCAATAGGTCTGGGTCTGGTCATCAGCCGGCACCGGCATGTTCGTCCAGAGACCCTTCACCTTCTTGTTCCAGACGCCGATCTTCGGAAGGGCGTAGAGGAAGACGTTCGGCTCATCTGCCGCCAGCTTGCGCTGGAGCTGGCCGACGAGATCGAGCTGCACAGCCTCGGTCGAGGCGAGCGTGAAGGACTTGTAGAGCGCCTTGTACTCGGGATTCTGGTAGTTGAAGTAGTATTTGTCGCGGGCGTAGATATCCAGATCACGAGCCTCGGCATGCGCGATGATCGTCGCGTCGAAATCCGAGTTCTTGAACACCTGGTCGAGCCACTGCGCAAACTCGATCGGGACGAGGTTCACCTTTATCCCGGCTTCGCTGAGCATGGCCGCGATGATCTCGCCGCCGCGACGCGCATAGGCCGGTGGCGGCAGCATGATGGTCATCTCCAGGCCTTCAACGCCCGCTTCCTGCAGTAGTTGCTGAGCCTTGGCCGGGTCGTAGGGATAGGTTTCATTGAGATCGATGTAACCGGGCTCGACCGGCGAATAGTGGGAACCGATCGTCGATCCGAAACCGGAATAGGTACCTTCGACCAGCGTCTTGCGATCGATCGCATGGGCAATCGCCTGGCGAACCCTGACGTCATCGAACGGCTTGCGCGCATTGTTGAGTGCAAGAACCACCTTGCCCGAAGTGCTGCCGACCTCGACCTGCAGGTTGGGATCGCTCTCGAACTGACTGACGAGTTCGGCGGCCTGGAACATCGGGAACGCATCGACATTGCCGGCAAGAACGGCGGCTGCCGCCGCCGAGGGGTCGCTGATGAATTTGAACGTGACTTCGCTGAGCTTGGCCGGATCGCCCCAATATTCAGCGTTTTTCTCGAGCACGACCTTGTCGCCCTTCGCCCATTCCTTGAACTTGAACGGCCCGGTGCCGACAGGCTTGGTCTTGTTGTCGGCAGCCGACGACGGCGCGATCATCACCGCGTCACCCCAGGCCATGTTGAACAGGAAGTTGGACGCCGGCCGCTTGAGCGTCACGACGGCCGTTGCCGGATCCGGGCACTCGGTCTTTTCGATTGGCTCGAACAGTCCCTTCTGCGCATTGGTGGAATCTGCCGAGATCGCGCGCTCATAGGAGAACTTCACGACCGAGCAGTCGAACGGCGTGCCGTCATGGAACTTGACGCCCTGACGAAGCTTGAAGCTGTAGGTTTTCTGGTCGTCGGACACCGTCCAGCTTTCAGCCAGAAGCGGCTTGACCGTGCCATCCTCGACCACCCGCACCAGCCCTTCGAACAGGTTGCCGTAGGTGATGTAGCGGATGGGTGCTGCGGCACCCGCGGTCGGGTCAAGGCCCGGCGGCTCCAGCACCTGGCCGACAGTGATTGTATCCTTTGCCATGGCCGGCGCCAGCGACGCGACAATGAAGCACGAGGCAAGCGCCCATTTCGTCAAGTTCATCATGGTTCCCCGCTTTGCGGTTGGTTGTTTATAGTCCCAGTCTTCAGATCGAGCGGCCGCCATCCACATCAAGCGCGACGCCGGTGATCATCGATGCCTGCGGCGAGGCGACGAAGGCAGCGGCTTCGGCGAGATCCTCGGGCTTCAGCAGACGTCCGAGCGGAATGGAATCGCGGAACTTCTGGCGGATTTCCTCGCTGTCCTCGCCCATGAAGGTCGAGAGCAGTGGTGTCTCGCCGGCGACCGGGTTGAGCGCCACGACGCGAATGTTGAAAGGCGCAAGCTCGATCGCCAGCGCCTTGGTGGCGGACACCACCCAGCCCTTGGTCGCATTGTACCAGGCAAGGTTTGGTCGCGGCCGGTTGGCCCCAGTCGAGGCGATGTTGACGATCACGCCGGATGTGTTCGCCTTCATGTGCGGCAGCAGCGCGCGCGTCATCAGGTAGACGCCACGCACGTTGACACCGAGGATCCGGTCGAACTCATCAGGCTCGACCAGTTCGGCGTTTTGCGGCTTGTGGCCGATGCCGGCGTTGTTGATGAGAACATCGATGCGCCCGAATTTCTCGAGCCCTGCAGCAACCGCAGCCTCGACATCTGCCTGCTTGGCGATATCGGCAACAACTGCGAACGCGTTGTTGCCAAGCTCCTTGGCAACTCGCTGGGCACCTGCAGCATCGCGGTCGACAACGACTACCTTTGCCCCGCCATCGACGAAACGCTTCGCAATGCCCTCGCCGAAACCGGAGCCTGCGCCGGTGATGAGAGCGATCTTACCTTCTAGTGACACATGTTCCTCCCGAGGCAAACTTGGATCGTGGGCTGAAGCAGGATGCAGGCGGAAAACCGCACACGGTTTTCCTCATCCCGCTCTAGCCGTGGTAGACAGAAATGGTTTTCATGCTGGCAAAACCGTAGAGGGCCTCAAAACCCTTCTCGCGACCATGGCCCGATTTCTTGACGCCGCCGAAGGGCAGCTCGACGCCGCCACCGGCGCCGTAATTGTTGATGAAGACCTGGCCGGCGTGGACAGCGCGCGCCAGACGCAATTGCCGACCGCCGTCGTTGGTCCACACACCACAGACGAGACCGTAGGCGGTGCCGTTTGCAAGCCGGACGGCTTCCTCTTCGCTGTCGAACGGCATGATTACCTGCACCGGGCCGAAGATTTCCTCCTGGACCGTGCGGTGCTCGTGCGGCACGTCGCGCAGCAATGTCGGCGCGACATAGGCACCCTCAGCGGGCGCACCGGCGATGATCTCGCCTTTGGCCGCAACCTTGAGGCCATCCTTCGCGGCGTCCGCAAGAAAGCCCTCGATAATCGCCTTCTGTCGTTGCGAAACGACCGGGCCGACGGAGAGATCGGCGGCGGCAGGACCGACTTTCAGCGCCCGGTATCTTTCACTCATGCGCGCAATGACCTCTTCATAGACGCCGCGCTCGACGAGGATGCGTGACGAGGCCGAGCAGGTCTGGCCGGCATTCTGGATACCGGCATTGACCAGGAATGGAACGGCACGATCGAGGTCCGCATCGGCAAAGACGATCTGTGCCGACTTGCCGCCGAGTTCAAGCGTCACCGGCACCGCATTTTTCGCGGCCGCCGCCTGCACCATTTCGCCGGTTCGAACCGAGCCGGTAAAGGAGATGTGGTTGATGTCGGGATGCTCGGAGAGTGCGGCGCCCGCCTCCGAGCCGAGACCGGTGACGATATTGAGTGCGCCCACCGGCAGACCCTCTTCTTCGGCGATGCGTGCGAACTCGAGGATCGTCAGGCACGCTTCCTCGGCCGGCTTGACCACGGCGGCGTTGCCCATGGCAAGGGCGGCCCCGAGACTTCGACCAAGGATCTGCATCGGATAGTTCCAAGGGATGATATGGCCCGTAACCCCATGCGGTTCGTAAACCGTCAGCACGGTAAAACCGTTCTGGTAGGGGATCGTGTCGCCATGCACCTTGTCGGCGGCGCCGCCGTAGAATTCGAGGTAGCGCGCTAGCGCGACGACATCAGCCCGCGCCTGTGTCAGGGGCTTGCCAACATCCCTCGCCTCAAGCTCGGTCAAAAGGTCGATGTTGCGCAGCACCGCCGTTGCGATCCGGCTGAGAGTCCGTCCGCGTTCGGTTGCTGTCATCCGTCCCCACTCGCCCGACAGTGCCGCCCGCGCGGACTGCACGGCCAGATCCACATCTTCCCGGGTTCCCCGGGCAATGCGGGCGAAGACCTCGCCGTTCGAGGGATCTCGCACGTCGATAAGCTCGCCCCCGCTCGCGTCCTGCCAGGTGTTGGCGATGAAATTGCTGTAGGTCTTCACATCATGCCTCATTGTCAGTCTCGCGCTCCTCCAGGAGCGCTTTCAATCTCGTGGCCGTCGCATGGATATGTGCTCGCGCCACTTTTTCGGCCTCGTCTGGATTTCTTGCCGCAATCGCCTCGACAATCATGCGGTGTTCGGTAACCGCGGTGCTGGCGCGTTCGCTGGACAAGGAAAAGGCGGGGGCAAAGACTTGCGACGTCATGCGCAGAAGCGGCCCGAGCGACGAAAGCGATGTGTTGCGCGAGGCACTGACGATCGCCTCGTGAAAGACGACGTTGGACTGGGTGTAGGCGGCCGGATCCCAGCGCTCGACAACCTTCTGCTGCTGCTCGATCTGTTTGACGAGTGCCTTGATTTCGGGTGCGGTGGCGCGCTCGGCGGCATTGCGGGCAGCCACGCCATCCATCGCCTCGCGCACGGCGTAGGCGTCCAGCAGCTTCGGCAGGTCGGCGGTGGCCACCCTCACACCACTGCCGGGCTTGTTGACGACGAGCCCGTCGCGCTCGAGCACCCGCAGGGCTTCGCGTAGCGGCGTGCGGCTAATGCCGAACTCGGCGGCGATGCGCTCCTGGCGCAGCGTCGCTCCCGGCGCGTAGATCCCGGCATAGATGCGCTCGCGAAGCGCCTGAGCGATTTCGTCGAGCAGGCGTGACTGGCTTCGCCATTCGAAGGTCTGGGTCATCGATCCCTCCCAAGATCGAGGCAAATTGTATCCAGGATACAGATGATGTCAATTGCGATTGGTAAGACAGCGAACTGCTGCTCACATAAAGCGATCATGGTCGAGTTCATGTCGGCGTCACGGCCACACGTTAAGGGGGCTGATCTTTTGCATACGATTTGAAACGTCCCGTCGCACTGGGATACGACGTATCCTACAGAAGCAGCACCTTCAGGCGCGATGCACTTGCTCGCCTGCAGCCCGAGCCGCAGCGCTCACCCGCGTGGTTTTGATCGAGGCACGATCAATGGCGTTGCGGAAATCGGGTCGTCAATGATCATGCACGAGAGCCCGAAAACGTCCTCCACCAGCGGGGAGGTGATCGTGGCCGGCTCGCCTTCGGCGACGATCGTTCCATCGCGCATTGCGATGATATGCGTGGCGTAGCGGCAGGCGTGATTGAGGTCGTGAAGCACAGCCACCAACGTTCGACCACAGTGACGGCTGAGATACTGGCAGAGATCCAAGAGCTCGATCTGGTGGGCGATATCGAGGAAGGTGGTCGGCTCATCCAGCAAAAGGATCGGGGTTTCCTGCGCCAGCACCATACCGATCCAGACACGCTGGCGTTGGCCGCCGGAGAGTTCATCGACCGGTCGAGCCGCGAGATCGGCAATTCCTGTCAGTTCCATCGCCTGCCAGACAGCCGCTTCATCTGCCTTCGACCATTGCCTTTGAAAGGACTGATGGGGATAGCGCCCACGCGAAACCAGATCGAAAACCGAAATCCCCTCCGGCGCTATCGATGATTGCGGCAACAGTCTGATCCGGCTGGCCACCGCCTTTGCGGCGTGCTTGCCGATCTCCTTGCCGTCGAGAACGATCTGCCCCGAACTCGGCGGCAGGAGGCGCGCCAGTGCCCGCAGCAAGGTGGACTTTCCGCTGGCGTTCGGGCCAACGATGACTGTGAACGAACCGTCGGGTATCGCGACGGAAAGCTTCTCGGAGATGACCCGCCGTTCGTATGCCAGTGTAACGGCCTTCGCATAAAGCCGAGGGGTGTTGCTCATGACCTTCGGATCTCCCGCAGCAAAAGCCAGACGAAGTAAAGCCCACCGATGCTGACGGTCATGACACCGACCGGCAGCGGCGATGCGAACGCATGCTGCGCCGCTCCGTCGGCTGCAAGCAGCATCAGGCCGCCGACCAGCGCCGACGACGCCAAGGGAACGCCGGGCGCGTGCGCTAGCCGTCTGGCGATCTGCGGCGCGGCAAGGGCAACGAAGGCAATCGGACCTGAAACCGCTGTGACGGTTGCCGTCATCGCCACACCCAGCACCAGGAGAGCAAGGCGCGTGACGCCGGTGGAAACACCGGTCGAAACGGCCAGATCGTCTCCAAGTTCGAGTTGGCGCATCGGACGCGCCAGGACGATCGTAAGAGGCATCAACGCCAAAAGGACGGCTGCGACGAGATTGACGTCGGCTTGACCAAGCCCATTCAAGGTCCCGGCTCCCCATATAGCGGCTGCAAGTGCGGCCGGCAGGTCAGCCTGGCGTATCAGCCAAAGATTGAAGGCGCCGAGCATGGCGGAGACGCCGATCCCGACGATAATCAGGCGAAAGCCCTGGATGCCGTTTTTCCAGGCAAGAAAATAGACAATCGCCGCCGTGACCAGACCGCCGAGGACCGCGCCCACTCCCATCTCCTGCTGACCGCCGCCGGGGATCAACATGGCCACGAGCGCACCGGAATAGGACCTTGGTTTTGCACCTAGAGTGTGCAATCGGACGAGGTTAGCGGGACCTGATGCACGAGCGGAAACACGCCAAAGTGCAGCTCGTCATTCGCGATCATGTATAGCGCCGCGTCTAGACAGACCAAACCGCTCGCGGCGCTCAAGTACGACTGACGCGGATGAGAGTTAGGGTCGAAGTTGAGGTCGCGTATTTTCTCAAGCTTGATCACGATTACTCCGTCCCTCCCCACGTCGACTGACTATGCATCTGCCGAAGAACATCGCGTGGCATGTCAGAGCGACAAACCCGGGCGCGGCAAATCTTCAATCACAAATCTCTTAAATAGCGCGCATATCATGTTGCGCGTCAGCACATGGAGCGCCGATGCGAGAGAAAAATCGTCGGGAGACCGAAACGATTTCCGAATCAATCCGGGAATTGGCTGTTCCGGGCATGAAACCCAAAGCTCTGATCGAAGCGGTCAGGGGCCGGCATCCGGATGCTTCCAAGAAAGACATTGCGCGCGCGGCGTTTCTCACTGTCATTCTTTCGGCTGCGCATACCCCGGAGGATGCCCAGGCGTTCCACGATCTTGCGAGCGACCCATGATGGTCCGCGCTTCAGCAATGACTCATCCCAAGCTTGAAAGTTAGGTGACACTAATATCTAAAGGCTGCAGCGTTTATCGCGCAGGGCTGCGAGCTCTTGATCACGGGATGACTCTGCGGGGATTCTACATGTTTTTGGTCCGCACCGATCTCGACGAAGCCATCAAACGATGGCGCGACATCATCTTGACGTCCTTACCGTGGGACCGACTTGGCGGCTACGTGGCCTTGCGCAGACATGATTTGACAATCGAGCTTCATGATCTCAACGAGGAGAGCGATCTCCTCATCTTTGCCACCGACGGCGAAGCTCTGGCCGATCGATTCCGTTTTACTTACCCCTTCGTCGTTACATACGGAGGAAATCCCGGCTACCCGCTGGAATATCTGGTTTGGCTTTCATTTCACATGCAAGCGAACTTCGAACGGTCGGGCACTCTCGAGGTGAGCGCGACTTACGAGGACGAAGACGGAGACATCGAAAGCATGTCTGCCGTGGCCACGGGGTTCTCGCGTCAGGCCGACCTGGAAGATTTCATAGAGCGGTTCGATGGCAAGGACTTGAGTCAAGATCCCCTCTTCGGCTACGCGGTGTATGTTTCCGAAGTCATTAGCCCCTCATCATCGTCCCTGGACAACTGTTCCGGTGGCTTGAACAGGTCGAGCGCGGGCGCCGCAGGGGAAGCTCTCGACATGGAAGCGTCGAACGGAAAGCGGCCTGTTGGACAGCAAAAGCAGAAGGACGTCCGCTAAGGCGGCCGTGGCGAAATACCGCGATGGGATGGGAGACGCCCCAGCCATCGCCGACATCAGCCGCAAATCAAAATCCCCATAGCCTCCGATTGTGGCCCGCGGGTTCCTTCCTCGGGGACTTTCGTACGCCTGCCGGCGCCCGAAACTCTTCACGGTAGCGGACTGTCGGCTGCGAGGCACGCAGTTCGAATAGCCGCGATTGCGCCTGTCTTCCGCCGGCGCTTGCTTCAGCCGCGCCTCAAGGCTGGCGTTATGCTCCTCGATCAGTCGCCTCGCCGTAAACGACGACAACCTGTTGAGGCTCCACAGGCTGCGCAAACGTGCGCGTTGTTATGATCCGGTTCGGCGCGTCTCGTTGAGCGGTTTCCGGTTCAGTGCAGGCCGGATGTCAGATGGTTTTGACAGTCTGCAAGAGCAAGTCCCGAACCGTTGCGGCGACCTCCTTCAATTTGGGGTTTTCGATCGCCTGCATCGAGGAAACAGGGTCAACCGCACTCACCATCACATTGCCGCCGGCAAGAGATCTGACAATCACATTACATGGAAGCATTGCTCCGACCTTCGGCTCCACCTTCATGGCCTCCAGCGCCATGCTCGGATTGCAGGCACCAAGGATAAGATAGTCGTCGACGTGAGCATCGAGCTTCTTCCGCATCGTGCTTTTGACGTCTATCTCCGTCAGCACGCCAAATCCGTGTTTCCCCAACGCCGCCACGGTTCTCTCAACCACGATGGCAAACGGTGTTCCATCAATCGTCTTGTCAATCGTATAGGTCATGGAATGAATCCGATCTCGTCGCCCGCTGCTGTAGAATGGAAGGCTGGATTACGCGCAGCCACAGCACAGACCGGATGAGCCTCGCGATGTTACACATGCGGTTTGCACGGACTTCGATGGTGTTATTTACCGAAAAGAAGCTCGGTCCCAGTCCCCTATTGATCCCGAATGAAGGCCTGCATCTCCTCGGGCGTCACCTTGGCGTCCTTGTTCGCATCGACCTTGTCGAAGATCCGCTTATGGATCGTTGTAACTTCCTCGAATGAAAGGGCGCCGTCGCCATCGACATCGGCGATCACAAACATGATCTTCATCATATGACCCGGCATCATATTGGGCCGCATGCCACCCATCATGCCGTAGCGCCTCCCCCCCATCATCGCACCGGGCATCACCTCGGAGTAACCTGGCTGCGCATCTTGTTCTGCGGCCGGGGCCGCCTGCGCGAAACAAAGCGTGGGGCTGCCTGCCGTGAGCGTGGCGACAATAGCCACACGTGCGAGTTTTGCCGTTGTCATGTGCGATCTCCTTTCAATGCAGGAGATCCAAGGCGGGGGCAATTCGCGTCCGCGCTTAGACATTCACCTGCAGTTGTATGAACATCCGGAAAACTAGCAGTGAAGCGATCCGGTTTCCTTGCGCCACGTCAATTGAGTTCGACATTTATCCAACCGGCTTGATGGCAAGCTCGAGGACTGACTTCATAGACCGTCCGTGATGTCGGCAGTCTCCGGGTACTTGACGATGGGTCTGGAAATAAAGGGCGCTTCACTTACGTGTTTAACGCAACTATCGGGCGGGTAGGATGCGTGCAAAATGTGCAGCGTCAACACCAACGGACTGCGCTCCAGAAGCCACCGGTTTCAACGCCTCAACCGCTCCAGGAGCAGCCGTCTCCACGCCGCAAAACAGGTTCAACAGCAAGTCCATTACAGCCTCGGCGCGGCCATCCGCGATCGAATAGTAGATCTGGCGGGACTGTCGCCGCGTCTTGACGAGGCCGGCCTGCCGGAGCTCGGCCAGTTGTTGGGAAAGGGCCGGTTGCTTGATGCCGAGCGCCTCCTGAATATCACTGACCGACGATTCCTGCCTGGCGATCTGACACAACAGCATGAGGCGGTTTGCATTGCTGAATTGGCGCATGAAGTCCGCTGCTTCCGGCGCCTTGGCGATCATCGTCTCCAGCGATACGCTGGGTTTCCCGCTCATGCCCGCTTCTCCCGGAAGTACCATGCTTCGCCCTCACGCAGATCGTCTCCGTCCATCTGAGCAATCAGCGCCTGTTCGACGAGCGCATCACCCGGCCTCCAGCCCTCGGGAGTGGAGGCATCTTCCTGCTCGGCAGTCTGGATCGCAGCGACAAGACGCAGCAATTCATCGACCGAGCGGCCGACATTCATGGGATACCAGACAATCGCTCGGATTATGCCGGCCGGGTCGATGACAAAGGTCGCCCGCACGGTCGCGCTGCTCTCGGAGGAGCTGTCGATCATTCCGTAGGCGCGCGAGATCACCATCGCGGCGTCCTCGACAATCGGGAAGGTCACCTTCACCGCGAACCGCTCATTGATGTCGCGAATCCAGGCGATGTGGGAGTTGAGGCTGTCCACCGAAAGGCCCAGGAGGGCACAGTCGAGTTTCTCGAACTGCGGAGCCGCGCGAGCAAGCGCTATGAATTCGCTGGTGCAGACCGGCGTGAAATCCGCAGGGTGTGAGAAAAACAAGACCCATCGACCGCGGAAGGCCGACAACGTAATCGGCCCGGCCGTCGAGCGCGCGGCAAAGCCTGGCGCGAGATCATTCAAGCGCGGAGGGATGGCGGGAGGAATCGTCATTTCGTTCATCGTCGAATCCTGGCTGCGGTCGGTTTTCCATGTGATAGCCGCAAAGCGCTTCTGAAGCCAGAATATACACACTTGCATATTTACTGTAAATATGTATATATGACGAAATCACTAACGGAGGATCACCGCCATGAACGGTCCTGACGCCGACCTGCCCCTAGATTTTGCCCGATCGCTCGTCGAGAACGCCCTCGCCGACCCCGCGAGACGCCCCATCGTCGCATCGTTCTTCGATGATCAGACCTTCACGATCAGCCATGTGGTGCGCGATCCGCAGTCGAATGCCTGTGCCATCATGGACAGCGTACTGGACTATGATGCAGCATCCGGCCGCACCACGAACACCTCCGCACAGGAGCTGATCGATTACGTCAAATCGGAAGGTCTCGAAGTGCAGTGGCTGCTCGAGACCCACGCTCATGCCGACCATCTTTCTGCCGCCCCCCTTCTCCAAGCAGAACTTGGCGGTCAGCTTGCGATCGGACGGGAGATCATTCGTGTCCAGGAGGCCTTCGGTAAAATCTTCAACGAAGGCACCGAGTTCCAGCGCGACGGCAGCCAATTCGACCTGCTCTTCAACGATGGCGATCGCTTCAAGATCGGCAACCTCGATGCGACAGTCCTGCATGTTCCAGGCCATACCCCCGCCTGCCTCGCCTATATCGTCGGCGATACCGTCCTGCCCGGCGACACGCTGTTCATGCCGGATTACGGCACGGCGCGCTGCGACTTTCCTGGCGGTGACGCCCGCCAGCTTTACCGGTCGATCCAGCGCCTCATGAAACTGCCTGACGAAGCGCGCATGTTTCTCTGCCATGATTACAAGGCGCCCGACCGCGATCACTACGCCTGGGAGACCACCGTCGGCGCCGAACGCACCGGTAACATCCACGTTCGCGACGGTGTGAGCGAGGACGAGTTCTACAAGATGCGCACCGAGCGCGACGCAACGCTTGCCATGCCCAAGCTGATCCTGCCCTCCGTGCAGGTGAACATGCGCGCTGGCCAATTGCCGACCGCCGAGGATAACGGCGTTCAGTATCTCAAGATTCCTCTAAATACGCTGTGACAGCAATGAACGACTTCAATATGATGTGGCCGCTGGCAGGCGGTCTTCTTATCGGCCTGTCGGCAGGTCTCTATCTCCTGACGACCGGACGGATCGCCGGGATTTCCGGCCTTACGGCCGCTGCGATCGGCCTGACCGGCGCTGGCTTCAGCAAGCTCGGAATCGGCTTCCTGGGCGGCATTCTCGCCGGCGCGGCACTCGCTTCGGCCTTCATCCGCCAGCCCGAGGTCGTCGTCACATCATCAGCGCCACTGCTCGTCATTGCCGGCCTCCTGGTCGGTTTTGGAACGCGGCTCGGCTCGGGATGCACGAGCGGACACGGCGTCTGTGGCCTTGCGCGGCTGTCGCCGCGCTCGCTGGTCGCGACGCTGATCTTCATGACCGTCGCCGCGGCGACTGTCTTCGTCGTTCACCTTGTCACGGGAGGCCAGGCATGATGCTTGCAAGAATCCTTGCCGCGGTCCTGTGCGGTCTTCTCTTCGGCCTGGGCCTCGTCGTCTCCGACATGATCAACCCGGCGCGCGTGCTCGCCTTTCTCGATATTGCCGGCAACTGGGATCCATCGCTCGCCTTCGTCATGGGCGGCGCCCTGCTTCCCTCCTCGATCGCCTACTGGATCCGCAAACGGCAGGCTGCGCCCGCCTTCGATGACCGGTTCCATGTTCCTGCAAACGGCCGCCCCGACGTCGCCTTGGTCGGCGGCGCTGTGCTCTTCGGTCTTGGCTGGGGGCTCGTCGGCCTCTGCCCGGGTCCGGCAATCGCCGCACTCACCACTGGCCGTTGGCAGGTCGGCCTGTTCGTCGCAGCTATGCTCGCCGGCATGATCTTCCATCGCTTGACTTTTGGTCGCCCTTCCCCGGCGACGCAATAATCCGGGAGGAGGAAACTATGTATCACCGCCGTTTCTCCGCAGTCGGCTCTTTCTGAAATGAGCGAACATCCCGGTCAGCGTCACGGTGGTCAGCAACGCTGCCGGCGACGTTCCACGCGCGGCCACCAGAACTCGGAAGCGCTCCCGTCTACCGGGAAAATGAAAAGTTGCCGCCTGAGCGAGCAGCCAACAGCAAGGTTTGGACATGTATCTGGAACCCATTCAATACGCGCTCGGCGCGTTTTCCGGCATGCTTGTCGGCTTCACCCTCGGCCTCTTCGGCGGCGGCGGCTCGATCCTTGCGGTACCATTGATGGTTTATGTAGTCGGCGTTCAGAACCCCCATCTCGCAATCGGGACAAGCGCATTTGCGGTTGCCGTCAATGCCTTCGCCAATCTCGTCGGGCACGCGCGCTTCGGCAACGTCAAATGGCGCTGCGCCGGGATCTACAGCGTATCGGGAATTGCCGGCGCTTTGATCGGGTCCACCGTCGGCAAGGTGGTGGACGGGGAGCACCTACTGATCCTGTTTGCCCTTCTCATGCTTGTCGTCGGCGCGCTGATGTTCAAGGGCCGAGGCGCTGAAGGAGATCCTGGCGCACAATGTTCACGCGAGAATGCGTTGAAGGTCGTTACGTTCGGCGGACTGACCGGCATCTTTTCCGGCTTCTTTGGCATCGGCGGCGGCTTCCTGATCGTCCCCGGTTTGATCGCGTCGACAGGCATGCCGATCCTTTTCGCCATCGGCTCCTCCCTCGTCGCCGTAACCGCCTTCGGTTTGACGACAGCTTTGAACTATGCCTTCTCCGGCCTCGTCGACTGGGCTCTGGCGGCGGTCTTCATTGGTGGCGGCGTGGTTGGCGGATTTATCGGTGGTTTCGCGGCCAGGAAGCTTGCCGCCCAAAAAGGCGCGCTGAATACCTTCTTCGCGCTCCTCATCTTCATCGTCGCCGGATACATGCTCTACAGGGGCTACCTCCAGATCACCGGAACCTAAGGCAAGCACAGTAGCGCAGCCCGCGATCCCGGCGGCGGCGACCCAAAAAGACCTTGGCAACCGGGATCGTGACGCTAAATTCCCTGAGCAAATTTCCCCGTCAGAAGAGCCGAAGGCGCCTGTGACCGGTCAGGTTGGAATGCCTGTTCAAGCGCACATTTTCCCCGGCGAGCCGTCACGCTGCCTTACGCTTTCGAAACGGTCCATGCGGGATTTCGGGTGGCGCAAAGCTCTCGGCACTGGCGCGGTCCCAGCGATCGTGCCAATCGGCCAGCTCAATTATTTCCTCTCCTGCCACGAGAAACCCTTCGGGAAGGTAGGGGTAGGCTTCATTGCCGTCGAGGAACTCGTTGTCTTTTTGCCGGAACATGAAGTGGTAGGGCATGAAGTTGCTCGGATCGTTGAGACCGGCCGCTCCCGCAATTTCACCAAGCGCGCGCATGGTGTTGCGATGAAACCGGGCCACGCGGTCGCTCTTGTCTCCGATGTCGATCGCGCGCTGGCGTATAGGGTCCTGGGTCGCGATGCCGACCGGACATTTGTTGGTATGGCAGGATTGCGCCTGAATGCAGCCGATCGCAAACATGAAACCGCGCGCGGCATTGCACCAGTCAGCTCCGAGCGCCAAAGTGCGGGCGATATCGAATGCGGACACGATCTTCCCTGCGGCACCGATCCTGACCTGACTGCGGATACCGGCTCCGCGCAACGTGTTGTGAACGAAGGTGAGCCCCTCGAGCATCGGCATTCCCACACGGTTGGCAAACTCCACGGGGGCAGCGCCTGTACCACCTTCCGCGCCATCGACAACGATGAAGTCGGGAACGATGCCCGTCTGAAGCATGGCCTTGACCATGCTCATGAATTCACGCCGGTGGCCGATGCACAATTTGAACCCGACCGGTTTGCCACCCGAAAGCTCCCTCAGCTGGCCGACGAACCGCATCAAGCCGATCGGTGTGGAAAACGTGCTGTGTGCCGCAGGCGAGGTACAATCGATCCCCATGGCGATACCGCGGGCTTCGGCGATTTCGGATGAAATCTTCGATGCCGGCAACATACCGCCATGGCCAGGCTTGGCACCCTGACTCAGCTTGATCTCGATCATCTTGATCTGGGGGTCCGCAGAAAGCCGGGCGAATTTCTCCGCAGAGAACTGGCCATCGTCGCCCCGGCAGCCGAAATAGCCGGACGCGACCTGATAAATCAGATCACCGCCCCCCTGGCGGTGGTATCGGCTGATGCTGCCTTCACCGGTATCGTGGGCGAACCCACCCTTTCGCGCACCCGTATTGAGCGCCAGTATGGCATTGGCCGACAACGCACCGAAACTCATGGCAGAGATATTGTAGAGGCTGGCATCATAGGGTTGCTCGCAAGCCGGGCCGCCGATCCGCACACGGAAATCCGTATCGGCGATGGTGACCGGTGTCGCTGAATGGGTAAGCCAGGCATAGCCGGAGCCGTAGACATTCTCGATTGTGCCGAACGGCCGTTTGTCCTCCTCGCCTTTGGCGCGTTGGTAGACAAGGCCGCGATCCTGCCGATTGAATGGAACAGCGTCGTTATCGCTTTCGATGATATACTGGCGGATCTCCGGTCGGATGCTTTCCAGCAGAAAGCGCAGGTGCCCGACGACCGGATAGTTGCGCAAGATCGCATGTCGATGCTGGCGCAGATCGCAAATGCCGAGAACGAACAATACGCCGCAGACTGCAGCAACAACGAACAGCCAGCCGGTGTACAATATGGCGGCGCCAAGAGAGGCGAATGCAGCCACTCCGACACAACAGAACACAGCATAGCGCTGATTGGAAATGAGAGCCTTTACCATTGTTATCCGGTCCCAAAAAAGATCATGGCTATCGAGGGAGAAGCCGCGGTTCGAGAAGTTCGCCAGGTAGCGAACGACACGACCTCTCCCAATATCCATTCTTTGGTAACCGAATGTTTATGGGACGATAAATGAGGCCGGTCGCTCGCCGCTGTCTCAGGTGCTTAGAAGCTTGCGCCTTCCAGTTTCGCCATCAAAGCATCACGATCATCGATGGATTTCAGCCGCACCGTCAGAGCTGTGCTTTTGACGGGTACCTGAGGCGGGAGAGAGACGGCGACGCCCGGCAGGTTCTGAGCCGCCCAATCCTTGAAGCGGGGCAGTTTGTTCGGGCCACTGATGGGAAAGGTGTGGCTATACTTGAAGCTCATTGCTGGCTCTTTTCTGACAATAGGCAGCGGGCCCGACGCAAGAACGCATCCGGCGTGACCCGCAAGTTTCAATTTCGGAGTGGGGACAAAATCCTGGCGCCACGCTTGCCATCGCAGTCAGTGGCGCCAGGCGGTCAGCGTTCGGCGCTGACAATGCGAAAAGGAAGGATAAGGAACCGCTGACGAAAGCGGGCGACGAAAACAGTCGAAACCATCGACGCTACCTCACTCCGCGCAAGACTGCGCTTCGCTGGATAGGCGATCCCACCCCGCGAAACCGACGGACTGCTTGAGGCGATCCGGCTTGGCCTCGAGTGCCCTCACAAATTCGGCGAGTTCCGCATCGTCAAGTTTGTCCGCCGCCTCGCCGAGGGAAAACCAGCGCCGCTGCCTTTGCCCCTTTTCGCGCCAGTGGCTCAACGTTCCGCGCACTTTCATGCCGAACACGGTAACTCGGCAGCGGGCTTCCAAGCCACTGTCCAGTGCCTTCATGTACCGATACTCGGTTACCGGGGCGGGACAAATCTCACCAAAGATGCCGGCCTCCTCAAATGCCTCTCGCGATGCCGCAACAAGGAGATCGCGACCCTTCATCGGCCATCCCTTGGGCACGATCCAGCGGCCACGCCTGCGCGACGTGATCAGCAATACCTTCGGCTCGCCGTCGCGACGAATGCGCCAGGGAAGTACCCCGACCTGCTGCAATTCGTCCATGGCGTTGACTTCGGAGACTTGATCGTCAATTTTCGCCGCAGCGTTCATTGCCTCGCCCCTTTGCCAACCACTCGTTGTCCTGCATGACCGCGCAACAAGCCAGAACGAAGAGAAGCGGCGGCGATGTGGATTGGCGTTTCGCACAAGGGCGAACGGTTGGTCTCGCACGACAGGCGGCGGTCATAGGTGAGGCAGATCGTCCCGGATCTCAAGAGAAGCATGGGCACACTCCATCGATGCGTCGCATATGCGACGCGAAATGAACCGCACTGTTCAATAGTGGGTTCCCGGAGCGGCGAGATCTGTGGCGGCGTTACAGGTTCAAGGCTGCCAGCTCCGGGTCAGGGAGCGCGCTTGATCGCAGAGCCTCGAAATTTTTACGAACGTTTCCATGCACATGTTATTGATTTGGCCATTGAATACGGCAATTTCAAGAAGCACGGTTCTATCGCGATCTCGATACTGAGGAGAGGTCGTCGGTTGTGGCGTAAGCATTGAGAGAATGGTCCCGCAGGACCTTCGCCTGGGCGGCCCATTATGACGGCAAGCGTGCCAAGTTTGCCGCGCCGCCGCTCGCGGAGGTTAGTCTTCACCTCGATCAGGCGGCGGCGGTCGGTCCGCGACTTGCCCGTCTGTGAGCCACGGGCCAGGCGTTGCGTGACCACCAACCCTGGTGCCGCGCGTTTCGTCGGGGGCGCCACATCGCAATCCTGGAGGGGCATCGACTTTTCCCCCTGATTACTCAGACGCAACGCGCGATTTCGCAACATCGGCAACGACCGAAAGGGCAAGCGAATTCGCATCCCTTGCCTTGTCGAAGATTCCGATCGGAGCCTTGATGCGGGCAAGGTCGGCCTCGACGTAACCGCGCTGCAGTAGGACCGCACAGCGCTTGGCATGGGTGCGCCGGCTTCCGAGCGCTCCGATGTAAAAGACTGGCGATGCCAGGGCACGCTCGAGCAATGCCAACTCCCGGTCAATATCGTGGAACAGGAGTGCGACGGCGGTGTCCCCGTCCAGTTGATCCTGCCGAGGCACCTGACCCCGCTCAGCGGCTATGATTTCGTAGCCGGATGCGGCTGCGACGCGTGCCACGGCGTCAGCTTCCATGGGCGTCCCGGCGACGAGAAGCCTCTGCCGTGGGCGGTAGGCGCGCACGAAGCAATCCCCTTCCCAACCGGTCGCTCGCTCACCCGGCTCCAAGACCAGCGTCCGTTCGCGTGGATGGTAGCGCAGGCAAACGGGCGTGCGGCGCTCTAAGGCCGCAAGCGTTCGGCGCAGAACACGGGCGTCGCGAATGACGTGGATCGCGAGCGTGATCCCACCGCCGCAGGGCAGAACGATGTCGAGGAAGGGCGAACCTGCGCCGAGCCGAAGATTTCGGTCCATGTCATTTTGCAGCGCGATCACGGCTTCAGCCGCGACCGCTGCTTCGGTGCAGCCGCCGGAAACAAACCCGCAATAGAGGCCGTCGTGCCGCGCCACCATTTGCGCTCCGATGGCACGCGCCGCGCCGCCGTGGATTTGAACGAGCGTAACCAGGGCGGCCGCGTAGCCGTCCTCAACTGACTTTGCGGCAAAGCGCAGGATGTCGATCGCATCGTCCGAGAGGAAGGCGGCGCGGGGGGCTTGCGCAATTGTCTCCAGGTCGGGAGCAATGCGGCCAGTCATGCTACTCGGCCCCTGCCTGCGTTCCCTGCCAGCGCCGAACGATGCCAGGGTCGAGGTCGAAGAGGTCGAGCACACGGCCAACCGTGTGGTCGACCATCTCGCCGAGACTTTGGGGCTTGGCGTAGAAAGCAGGCACCGGCGGATATATGATGCCGCCCATCTCCGTGACCTGCGCCATGTTACGGATGTGGCCGAGATGGAGCGGCGTCTCGCGCAACATCAGCACGAGGCGGCGGCGCTCCTTCAGCACCACGTCGGCGGCGCGAGAGAGAAGGTTGTCGGTCGTGCCGGTCGCGATCTCTGCCAGGGTCTTTACCGAACAGGGCGCGACGATCATGCCGAGCGTCTTGTAGGAGCCGGAGGAACAGACCGCCCCGATATCCTTGTTCGAATGGGTGGTCGTGGCGAGCGCCTCAAGATCCTGCTTGGTAAAATCTGCCTCGGCCGCAAGCGTGATGCAGGCCGCGCGCGACATGATCAAGTGCGTCTCGATGTCGAAGTCGCGCAGCACTTCGAGGATGCGCTTGCCGTAGATCACGCCTGAAGCGCCCGAAATACCGACGATCATGCGTCTGGGCCGCGTCGTCATTGCCTATCCCACACTTTCAAGGAGCGTCGCTGCACGGGCGGATGCCTCGTCACTGATACGGGCGCGCACGCCGTGAAAATTCGGGCCGCGCGTGGCATCGAGGCCCATGCGTGAAGTCGTACCAATGCCGCTGGCCGATGGATCCAGCGCATTGCCCGGAAGGCCCTCGATGATGACGACATCCTTGTGGGGTTGGAAATGGGTGGCGAGCGCCCAAAGCACTTCGCTGTCGCGGGTGATGTCCACATCCGCATCCACGACGACGACAGTCTTCAGATACTGGTCCCAACCGAGGAGGCCGAGCATCACCTGTCGTGCCTCGCCCTCGCGCATCTGGTTCATCGCTATATAGGCGTGAAAATGGGTGCCCGAGGAGGGGTAGTGCACAGCGGCAATCGAAGGAAAGCGAGCCTTCAGCTTTTCCACCACCTCCGCCTCGCGCGGCACACGGCCAAGGTTGAGGTGTTCGGCGGAATTCCCGCCGGCAACGCTTACGAGGATGGCATCACGCCGGCGCATAATGGTTTCGACGGTGAAAAGATTGTTCGTCGAGCGGTCGGAGGAATAGCCGGTGAACTCGCCGAACGGCCCCTCCTCCACGTGGGCCTCCGGATCCAGCACACCCTCCAGCACGATTTCGGCATGGGCTGGAACCCGGATGCCATATTTTGGCGTACGGACCACCTGAAGGGGTTCGCCCATCAGCCCGCCCGCCACGTCCCGCTCGTCCTCACCAAAGGCAAGGCGGGCGGACGCGGCGATCATGAAGAGCGGATGGCCGCCAATCACCATGGCAACCGGCATGGGTTCGCCCCTCTCTTTCGCCATGTTCATCAAGCGCCAGAGATGCCCGCGTGAATGCAGCGACGTCGCAAGCGCATTCTTCGAATGGATCATCGCGCGGTGGTAGCTGAGATTGCCGGCGCCGGTTTCCGGATGCTCGCCGATGATGACGCCGCTGGTAATGTATTTCGCACGATCCGTCTCGAAGTGCTTGAGCATCGGCAGCGTATTGAGGTCGACGGCATCGCCAGAGATGATCTCCTGCGTGATCGGTCCCTCTTCCAGGACCTCAGGCGTGAACGGCCGATTGGCGCGCGCCTGGTAGGCTTCGTGTAGCCTGTCGGCGGTCGAGCCAAGAAGCCGCCCGATGCGGTCGCGCGAGGCAAAAATGTTGCAAAGGACCTCGCTGCCGATGCCGCTTACGTTTTTGAGGTGCAGCATGGGGTGCTGGCCCCTGTCGGCCAGGTTCCAGATCAGCGCCGTCGCATCCTGGTCGTCTAGGACCGGCTGGTCGATGGTGATCACGTCCTCGGGGTGTTCTGCCCGGTAGTCGGCCAGGAAGCGACGAACGTCTTGCTTGTGGTACTCGGTCATATCTCGGCCTCGGCGCGGCGGTTGGATGACGGCGCCCCCGGAAGGGCGCCGACGACTTGTTCAGGCAAATTCCTTGTGCTTCCCCGTGGCGCGGTCGACGCCGGCGTAGGAATCCTTCAGGCGCGCCTGAGCGTCCCTCAGGTCACGGGGCGGCGGCGACGGATCGATGCCGACGAGCTTGGCGATGTTGTTGCCGAGGTAACCTTCCAGATCGTCCTCGGACAGGTTGATGCCGTGCGGCGGATCCTTGCAGAGCACCTCCAGTTCGCGCAGCCACATGCCCGGATCGTTCGGCGGGCTGTCCGTGCCGAAAACGATCTTGTCCTTCGGCAGCTGCTGGGCGAATTCCACGATGCGCGACTGGAAGCACCAGCCGGATTCGCAGTAGACGTTCGGGGTGTCCATCGCCATCCAGAAGGATTCGAACGAGTAGTTACCGCCCGTCTGGATGCCGAAGTGACCGATGATGAAGTTGACCATCGGAAACTCGCGAATGATCGGGTAGAACATCGTCGGGATGGTGTACGGCCCGTCTCCCGTGTGGATGAGAACCACCACGCCGAGTTCGGCACATTTCTTCATTGCCGGACGCAACCAGTCGAGCGCCCGGTCGGGACGGTAGCCATGCATGTTGGCGTGCAGCTTCAGCATCTTGAAGCCGTATTCCTTGACGTGGAATTCCAGCTCGGCCGCGCCGTTTTCGGGTCCCCAGCGCGGGTTGTAGTTGAAGTTGCCGATGAAGCGGTCCGGGTATTTCTGGCAAAGCTCCGCGCAATAGGCCATGTAGTCGCGAATGCCTTCGCGGCCCTTGCGGTTGCCGTCGCGGTAACCGGTATTGCCCGGCGGCGGCTGGATGAAACCCATGTCGATCCGGCGCGGCTTGCCGTTGATCATGTAGGGACCGTCCATCAGCTTGAGCATGCGCTCGCCCGTGAAGGGTTCGCCCGTGTGGCGCCACGCCTCGTCGACGAGGTTGGTCGGGTGAAGGTGGGTATCGATGATCATTATTCACTCCGTTCAAATTTACGCGGCAAGTGCTACGCCGTGCTGGCGCAGATACGCCTCGGCTTCCTCGACGGTCGCCGGTGGCTTCGTCGCTTCCAGGCCGATCATCCGGGCGACGTTGTTGCCGAGATAATCTTCAAGCGTATCCTCATCGAGGTTGAGGCCCTGCGGCGGCTCGTGGCAAAGAACTTCCAGAAGGTTGATCCACATGCCCGGCTCGTTGGGCGGTGTGTCGGAGCCGAAGAGGATCTTGTGCTTGGGGAGCACCTTGGCGAATTCGACGATGCGCGATTGAAGGCACCAGCCGGATTCCACGTAGACACTCGGCGTGTCGAGCGCCATCTGCATAGGCTCGAACACGTAGACGCCGCCGGTCTGAACCCCGAAATGCGCCAGGATGAAGTTGACTTCCGGAAACTCGCGAATGATCGGATAGAACTCCGTCGGGATCGAGTACGGACCGTCACCGGTATGCACCTTCACCATCAGGCCGAGATCCGCGCACTTCTTCAGTGCCGGGCGCAGCCAGTCGAGCGCGCGGTCCGGGCGATAGGCGTGCATGTTCGCCTGCAGCTGCACCATCTTGAAATCAAACTCCTTGGCGTAGCGTTCGATTTCTTCGGCGCCATTCGTTGTGCCGTAGCGCGGGTTGTAGACGAAGCAGCCAAGGAACCGGTCGGGATGCTCGGTCACCATCTTTTCCGTGTAAGCCATGTACTGGCGGATGGCGGCCTTGCCTTCTAGATCCATCACCTCGTGGGTGTAGATGGTGTTGCCCTGCGGCGGCTGGATAAAGGCCTTGTCGATCCGGCGCGGCTTGCCGTTCACATAGTACGGGCCATCCATCATCTTGAGCAGTTTGTCGCCGGTGAACGGCGGTCCGTCGTGTCGCCAAGCCAGGTCCACCAGATCGGTGGGATAGCAGCTCAGGTCAATAATCATAGGTTTCTCCTGTCGTAGAGGGTCCGGTCGATGCGGGGCCGCGCGATGAACGCCATGCCGGCTGAAGCCGGACGTGGATCCGCGATTTCAGGAAATGCCGAAGACGGAGAGAACGGGCCGGCGCATAAGCTCCCAGGGCGGGGCGACCGGGCATTCCTCTTTTTGTCAGCATCGACATCGCAGCCTCATCTTCCAACAGACGGTGAGCAATTGTCGGTGCTTCTACTCGCCTTCAAAAGAACCACCCCGCGTGATTTCTGTCAACACAAAAATCAATCTAAGTCATTATTTTTAAATAGTTTTTTAGAACAAGCAGCAGCGACCGCCCGCGCTGGAGGTGCGCGGGCGGCTCAGACAGAAAGGCTTGCGCAGGCGCCCTCCGGCGGGAGACTCGCTGCTAGGGCACCAGGCATGCACGCAAGTTTCTGTCGATGCTGACACGATCGAGATTGCGGCCGATAAACACGAACTTCGACTTCCGCTTGTCTTCACCCCAGGCGTGGTCCGGGCGGAAATCGACAAGCTTGTGCACGGCCTGGAGCACAAAGAAGCGGTCGTCGCCGGCAACCGACACGATGCCCTTGGTGCGAAAAATGTCGCCACCGTGCTCGCTGAGATAGGTCTTGAGGAAACCTACGAGCTTCTCGCCATCGAAGGCTTCGGGAAAAACGAAGGAGTGGGAATTCACCGTCGCGTCATGCTGGTGTGGCCGCAGGGCGGATACATACGGACGTCCATGGTCATGGCAATGATGATGGTGCCCATGGGCGTGATCGGCATGGTCGCAACATGGCTCGGAGCAATCATGATGATGGTGGTGGTCAACGCCGTTATCGTCGTCCATGTCGATGTCGAGGATTTCCGCCCGCTCGCGCACATAGGACGGCCGGAAACCTTTGACGCCGAGGATGTTGGAGAGATCCACCTTGCCGTAGCTGGACCGAAGGATGGGCGCTGTCTGGTTGAGCCTGCGCAGCGAGGTTTCCAGCGAGCCGAGGGCTTCCTCCTCGGCAAGGTCTATCTTGTTGACGAGGATGCGGTCCGCCGCGACGATCTGGTTGACCGCCTGATTGTCGCTGCCGTCGAGAACCGGATCGTACAGGTGCTGGTCGATATGCATAGCGTCTACCAGCGTCACGACGGCGTCGAGCTCCACCTCGTCGGCCACGCTGCGGTCTACGAAGAAGGCGGTGGCGACCGGCGTGGGGTCGGCAAGACCCGACGTCTCGACGATGATGTGGTCGAACTTGTCCTTGTGGCTCAGGAGCTTCTTCATCACGTCGATCAGGTCGTTGCGCACGTCGACGAAGCAGCAGATGCAGCCGTTCTGCATCTGGAAAATTTCCTCGTCGGAAGCGAGTACCAGATCGCTGTCGACGTCGACCTCACCGTACTCGTTCTCGATCACCGCGATGCGATGGCCATGGCGCTCGGTAAGAATGTAGTTGAGCAGCGTTGTCTTTCCCGACCCCAGGAACCCGGTAAGGATCGTGATCGGGAGTTTCTGCTGGCTCGCAGGCTCGATATGCATGTTCATGCGCCCTTCTCCCTCAAGGCTTTGAGAACGTCTTCCGGAATAATCGGATAGTGGTGGAAGCGAATGCCGATCGCGTCGTAAATGGCGTTGGCGATGGATGGCCCGATTGCGATGATCGGGTCCTCGCCCACGCCCTTGGCGCCCCATGGGCCGCCCGGATCGGGCGCCGCCTCGAGAATGATCGTCTCAATATCAGGCATGTCCATGGAGAGCGGCATCTTGTAGTCGACCAGGCCGGCATTGAGTGAGCGGCCGGTCTTCTTGTCGATCAGGTAGTCCTCGGTCAGCGTATGGCCAATGCCCTGCTGGATGCCGCCTTCGATCTGGCCTTGCGCGGCGATAGGATGGATCACCCGGCCGACATCGTGCACCGGCACGACACGCTTGACCTCAACGATCCCGGTTTCCGTATCGACTTCGACCTCGGTGAAGTGCGCAGCGAACGAATAGGACTTCGTCGGTTCGTAGGTGCCGTTTGCGACGATGTTGGCGGCAGGAATTCCACGCGATGGGCCCATGGCTTCCGAAACCGTCATGGCGCGGTCGGGCTCGGCGGCGACGAAGACCTTGCCGTCGCAAAGGTCGATCTCATCCGACGACACCTGCAGTTTCATCGCTGCCCGTTCGAGCACGGCGGCGCGGACCTTGCCGGCGGCCATCTTGGCGGCGGTACCGACCAGATAGGTCGTGTGACTGGCGAAGGCGCCGATGTCCCATGGAACCACATCCGTATCGCCATGGATCACGCCCACGTCCTCGAAGCGCACGCCAAGTTCTTCCGCAACGATCTGCGCAAGAGCAGTGTGCGCGCCAGTGCCGAGGCCGGCCGCACCGGTCAACAGCGTCACCGTGCCGTCCTCGTTGATCTTCACGGTGGCGTTGCCCTGCTCCTTGATGCCGGGGTAAGCGGACGAGCCGTGCATTTCGCAGCCGATGCCCCATCCTTTGCGGATCTGCGGGCGCTTCGGGTCGGGCGTGCGGTCGCGGCTCCTGAGCCTCTTCCAGTTCAGGACGTCGATGCCGTGCTTGAGGCAGATTTCAAGCCCGTGGCCGATGATCGGATGGCCGGACGGCGCGATGTCGCCCGCCCGCACGACGTTCTTTAGCTTCAACTCCGCCGGATCCATGCCGAGCCGTTCGGCCGCTTCATCCATCTGGATGTCGAGCGCATAGTAGCTCTGCACCACCCCGTAGCCGCGGAAAGCGCCGTTGACCGGCGTGTTGGTGTAGACGCAGCGCCCTTCCAGCCGCACGTTCTCGCAGCGATAGAGCGAGGTGGCGGCAGTGGTGCCGACGATCGTCACGCCCGGACCGTGCGAACCATAGGCACCGGAATCATAAACCAGCTTCATGTCGCGGGCGATCAGCGTGCCGTCGTTCTTGAAGCCCTGCTTCAGCCAGATCCGACAAGGATGGCGCGAGCGACCGGCCACGAAGGTCTCGTGGCGGGTGAACTCCATTTTCACGGGCCGACGGGTTTCCTTCGCCAGCAGCGCACAGAGAAACTCGTGCTGGAAAACGTCCTGCTTGGCTCCGAAACCACCGCCCATATGATCGACGAGCACGCGCACCTTGGTGAGTGGCAGGCCGAGCACTTCAGCGAGGATGCCGCGGACCATGAAGGAAGTCTGGGTCGAGGTCCAGAAGGTCAGCTTGTTGGAGCCGTCCCAGTCGGCGATGCAGACGTTCGGCTCCATGTAGGCCGGATGTGGCCGCCCGCCGGCAAACGTGCCCTCGAGAATGAAATCCGCCTCGGAAAAACCCTTGTCGATGTCGCCGCGGTTGACGCGCACCGGATCGAGCACCAGGTTGCCGCCGGGGCCAACGTCGTGGATCAGCGGTGCGCCTGGCTGCACGGCGTCCTCCGGCTCGAAGACGGCCGGAAGCGCTTCATATTCCACCTCGATCAGGTCGAGCGCCTCGTCGGCGATCTCCTCGCTGATGGCCGCGACGGCGGCGACGCCCTCGCCCCAGAACCGCACTTTGTCGTCGAGGATGTACTGGTCCTTGGTGCAGGAGGCCGAGCGCGGATGCGGCGAGCCATAGTGCAGGACGCGCGGCACATTCTGATGGGTCAGCACTGCCTTGACCCCCGGATAGGCGAGCGCCTTGCTGACGTCGATCGCCTTGATGCGGGCATGGGCGATCGACGCGCGCTTGATCTTGCCATACAGCATGCCTGGGCGCTTGATATCGCCGGTATACTGCGCCTCGCCCGTCACCTTCTCGAGCACATCGTCGCGTTTGACGCTCTTGCCGACGATCCTGAACTCGCGCTGTTCGATAGGGGTGGTCATGTTCATGGTCTTGCAGCCTCCATCTCGCGCGCGGCGGATTTGATCGCGTCGAATATCTTGGTGTAGCCAGTGCAGCGGCAGATATTGCCGGAGAGCCCGAAGCGGATTTCCTCATCGGTCGGGCGCGGATTGTCGTCGAGCAACTTCTTCGCCATCATCAGAATGCCGGGTGTGCAGAAGCCGCATTGCGAGGCGCCGTGCCGCATGAAGGCATCCTGCAGGGGATGCAGCCTGTCGACATCGGGCTGCAGTCCTTCGATGGTCTCGACCGCGCGGCCCTCGGCCTCCACGGCAAGCATCAGACAGGCGTTGACCGGCTCGCCATCGACGAGCACCGTGCAGGCGCCGCAATCGCCGACGTCACATCCCTTCTTGGTGCCGGTGAGACCGACATCGTCGCGCAACGCATCAAGCAGAGAGCGGCAGCCATCGACGGCCATCTCGCGCGCCTCACCATTCACAGTGAAATCGACCATCCGTTTCATGCGAAAGTCTCCAATGCCTGCTTAATGGCGCGGCCAGTCAGGACGCCGACCATGTCGCGGCGGTAGTCTGCGCTGGCGCGGACGTTGCTGATCGGTGTGCATTCTTCCATCGCCTTGTCGGCGGCATTCCTCACCGCCGCGGCATCCAGCCTGGTGCCGCGCAGCATGGCCTCGGCCTGCGGCGCGCGCAGCACGGTCGCGCCGACCGCACCAAGCGCGATGCGGATATCGCTGCAGACGCCTTCCTCCATCGCCAGGCTGACGGCGACGCCAACGGTGGAAAGTTCCATCGCCTTGCGGCGACCGTGCTTGAGATAGGCCTTGCCGATATTGTCCGCCGCTGGCGGCACAGTGATGCCGGTAACGATCTCGCCCTTGGCGAGAACGGTCTTGCCGGCGCCGGTGAAGAATTCGGCGATCGGCACGACCCGCATGTCGGTGCGGCTGTAGATGTGCACGAAGGCGCCGTCCGCGACCAATGGCGGAATGGTATCGGCCGACGGCGAGGCGCGACAGATATTGCCGACGACGGTTGCGCGGTTGCGCACCTGGATGGAGCCGAGCGAGGCGAGTGCGGAACGCAGGTTCGGATATCGCTGGCGCACCAGCGACAGGTTCTCCAACCGGCCGACGGTGACCAGTGCGCCAAAAGTCAGGCCGCGCGTCTCGTCGTAGGTGATGTCGGACAAGCCAGGAATCTGCTTGATGTCGACGACGTTGCGCACGCGGCGCAGCCGTTCGCGGATCTCGACCAGCAGGTCCGTGCCTCCATTGAACACAAATGTGTCGTCGCCGAGTTCGGTGAGAAGACGGGAGGCTTGCTCCAGCGTTTCCGCCCGATGATAGTCGAAGCGTCTCATGGAATTCCTCTTGGGGTTCGGAGCTCCGGCGGCGCGCGGCCGCCGGACTAAGGGTGTTGCTCTCTAGGCAGGGTCGGCAGCGGGCGTGCCGTCCGTAAGCTCGGCCTCCTCCGGCTCTTTCGCCGGAACACCGTTGAAGAGAATGTTGAGCAGCGCTGCCGCGAAGGTGCCGACGAGGACGCCGCTGTGCAGGAATTTTTCGATCGCCGCGGGCAACTGGTCGAAGATGTTTTCGGCGACAACCGGCACCATGGCGAGGCCGACGCTGACGGCGACGATGTAGAGGTTGCGCCGATTGGCCACGAAATCCACCTTCGACAGGATTTTCACGCCTGTCGCCGAGACCATGCCGAACATCACGATGGCAGCGCCGCCGACGACGTAGCTCGGGATCGAAGCGCTAACGAAGGCAACCTTCGGCAGCGAGCCGAGCAGGATCAGGATGACGCCGCCCGCCGCCACCACGAAGCGGCTGAGCACGCCGGTGATCTGGAGAAGGCCGACATTCTGCGCATAGGTCGTGTAGGTGAAGGTATTGAGGAGGCCGCCGATAATGTTCCCGACACCGTCGGTTCTTAAGCCCCGGGTCAGTTCGGCCTGGGAGATCTTGCGACCGGCCATGTCCCCGACCGCCAGGAATTGACCTGTCGATTCGATCATCATAACCGTCATGACCGCACAGAGCGACAGGATCGACCAGAACTCGAAGATCGGCCATCCGAAGGCGAGCGGGTGAATGATGCGCACCCAGCCGGCCTCCCCAACGCCGTGGAAGTCCACCTTGCCGGCAGCGATCGCGATTACGAAGCCGACACCGATGCCAAGCAGGACCGCAAGATTGGCCATGAAGCCCTTGAGAACGCGGGTGAGCAGCAGGATCGACAGGAGCACGATAGCGGCGACGGCGAGCGCGAAGGGCGCGCCATAGGCGGGGTTCGGGATCATGCCATCCGGGCCCTTGATCATCGGCTGGCCGCCCGCTGCCCAGTTCACCCCGACGCGCATCAACGAGAGGCCGATGACCAGCATGACCGTGCCGGTCACAACAGGCGGGAAGAAGCGCACCCAGCGGCCGAAGAACGGCGCGACCAGCATCGTGAATATCCCGGAGCCTATGACGGCGCCAATGACGCCCGGCATGCCGAGATCGGGATTGGTGCCTGTGGCGATGATCGAGGGGACGGCGGTGAACGAAATCCCCATCATGATCGGCAGGCGAATGCCGACGTTCCAGATGCCAAGCGCCTGGATGAGGGTAACGATGCCACAACAGAACAGGTCCGCACTGACGAGCATCGCGATCTGTTCCTTGGGCAAGTGAAGCGCGCTGCCGACAATGAGTGGCACGGCGACCGCTCCGGCATACATGACGAGAACGTGTTGCAGGCCCAGAGCCATCAGGCTCGGGATCGGGTACATCTTTTCGACTGGATCCGTCGTATCGGGCTTACGCATTCGCTTTCCTCCCAGCGAACAGCTTCCGGCGCGGTGGGGCATCTTGGCCTCATGATCTTTTAACCGCACGCCGTACACCGCGGATCATGCGGCTGGCCAAATCAGCAAACAATCGGCACAATTAGATTTATTCATATAGTAATTGAATGAATGGATCGCGATGGACATCACGCTGAAGCAACTTCGGGCCTTCGTCACAGTGGCCAACCTCGGGCAATTCACCCTGGCGGCCGACAAACTCGGCTCGTCGCAGTCGGCCGTCAGCACGCTTGTGCGCCAGCTGGAGCAGAACCTCAATCTGCGCCTCTTCGACCGTCACACGCGACTTCTGCGCCTCACGGAGGCGGGCACGGACATATTGCCGGTCGCATCGCGCGCCGTGGCCGACATTGAAGGCATGGTCGAGAGCTCGCGCGAATTGAATGCGCTCCGGCGCGGCAAGGTTTCGATCGCGGCCGGAACCGTGCAGGCGGCCCTGATGCTGCCGCAGCTCGTCAACGCCTTCAACAAGCTCTATCCCGAGATCGCTGTCGCCCTGCACGATGTCGCGGAGAAAGCCGTCTTGGAACAGGTCGCCAACAGCTCGGTGGATCTCGGCATCGGCACGGTACCGGAGGACGACAGCGAACTCATGGGCACCCGGCTTACGACCGACGAATTCCTCGTCGTCCTTCACCCGGACGATCCGCTCGCCAAGCTGACCGAGCTGCGTTGGACGGATCTTGTCGACCGCAAGCTGATCGGGCCGCAGCGGGGCAATCCGATCCGAGATCGCCTGGAGAACGAACTGGCGCGCAACGGCATCGTCCTGCCCTTCGACAAGACGATGCAGGAGGTGGCGCTGCCGCTGACAATCATCGGCATGGTCGAGGGCGGTCTCGGCGTCGCGATCATGACCTCGGCGGTCACGCGCCTCGCGACTTCGATGGGGCTCGTCGTGCGGACGCCGACTGAGCCGCACATCAAGCGGGAGGTGAGCCTGATCCAGAAGCGCGCACGTTCGCTCTCGCCAGCCGCCCGACGGTTTCGCGACTTCCTGCTGAAATCCGTGCATTGAGCCTTTGTCTTGGAGGGTCGGCGGATCCGCATCCCGGGCCACCGGCCTGCAATTGACCGCGCAAGGCTTCGAGCGTTATCTGGTGGCGCTGCTGGACCGCAACGTTGCGGGCAGGCAGGGCGCAGCCGCGCGACGCTGCGCGCGGGTAGCCTTCGGGCCAACCGCCGCTCCCAGCCCAACCAAGACCAGGAGCACCCATGGCCCATTCTCTGAAAAGCCACACCGATGCGGACCGTCACAACCGGCCCGACCTTTCCACCGACGCCGTCCGTACGGCGAAGGAAGACCTTGCCGCCTGTTTCCGCATGGCAGCCCGCAACGGTTTTGAGGAGGGGATCTGCAACCATTTTTCGGTGGTCGTGCCTGGCCACGACGATCTCTTCATCGTCAACCCCTACGGCTATGCCTTTCGCGAACTGACGGCGTCAAAACTCCTCGTGTGCGACTTCAATGGCACCGTCATCGACGGCGAAGGCGAACCGGAGGCAACGGCCTTCTACATTCATGCGGAGATACATCGCCGACTGCCGCGGGCAAAGGTCGCCTTCCACACGCACATGCCCCATGCGACAGCGCTCTCCATGACCGAGGGTGCGCCGTTGATCTGGGCCGGTCAGACAGCGCTGAAATTCTACGGCCGCACTGCCGTCGACGGAAACTACAATGGTCTGGCGCTCGACCATCAAGAGGGTGCACGCATCGCCGCGGCCGCTGGCGACGCTGATATCGTTTTTCTGAAACACCACGGCGTTCTGGTTCTGGCGCCCACGATCGCACAAGCCTGGGACGACCTCTATTACCTCGAGCGAGCGGCCGAAGTGCAGGTGCTCGCCATGTCGACAGGCAGAGAGGTCTTGCCGGTCGACTCGGCAATTGCGCAGGCCGCCTACCGACAGATGCGCGAAGGCGATGCCGCGTCGGCACAGGCCCATCTCGCTTCCATTCGTCGCCAGCTGGATGTCGAGGAACCACAGTATCGTCACTGATTTTTGGGCGGCCGTCTGCCGTAGCCGATGGGTCTCAACCTGGGCCCATCGCAGTTGCAATACTTTGATTGAGCTTACGTTTTTCTTCGACTGCTTGTAATCGCACGTATTATCGACATTAACAATTAATACGATTCCTTTATCAAATAATTGAAATAATGAATTTGTTTGAATTAATCGCCCGTGCTTAATCTTCCGCCATGACAAGAAGGTGGGGACGGAATGGCACGTGATAATCCAACGGCGTCGCTCGCAAAACTGACCGGCGGTCAGTCCTTTGCTCTCACGGGCGGAAGCGTCATTCATGACGACGGCTCGCAATCGGTGAGCGACATTGTCGTCGGCGCCGACGGGCGCATCGCCATTGTCGAACCCTTTCTCGACACAGGTTCCTACAGCGCCCATGTGGATATTACAGGCATGCTCGTTTCGCCGGGTTTCGTCGACGCGCACCAGCATCTCGACAAAACGGGGGTGCTGCGCTTTACCCCCAATCCGTCAGGCACGCTTCAGGGCGCCCGCGAAGCGTTCGCGAAATATGCCCGTACCGCCGGCCCTGACGACATTCGCAAGCGCGCAACGCGCACAATCGGGCGATGTCTTTCCCGCGGCACGACCGCAATCCGTAGCCATATCAACGTCGACAAGGATGCCGGCTTCCACGGCATAGAGACGCTGGCCGCCATTCGCGATGCAGAGAAGCACCGCATCACGCTTCAACTGGTCGCCTTCATGACGCCCCATCCCGGCCAGGATTTCGAGTGGCTGGGCAAGAATATCGACGGCGCCGTTGCGCTCGCCGATGCCGTCGGCGGAACGCCCGCCGTTTCCGAGGATCCGCCGCGTTACCTCGACATTTTGTTTTCCGCGGCAGTGAAGTCCGGCAAGCCGATCGACCTGCATCTCGACGAACACCTCGATGCCGGGGTGCATCTTCTCGACGCCGCTCTCGATCGCGTGGAGCGCTTCGGAATGCAGGGGCGCACCGTCTTCAGCCACGTCTCTGTGTTGAGCGCCCTGCCCCGTCGGCAATACCAGCGGATAGCCGAGCGCCTGCACAAACTGAATGTCGGCGTCGTGACGCTGCCTGCTGCAAATCTCTATCTGCAAGGCCGCGACTACGAGGTCCTGCCGCCGCGCGGGTTGACGCGCGTCGCCGAGCTGTATCGTGCCGGCATCACCGTCGCCACGGCCTCGGACAATATCCAGGACCCCTTCGTCCCGACCGGCTCGGGCGACATGCTGGAAATCGCCCGCTGGACGCTACTGGCCGGCCACCTGCGCGGAGACGAGCTCGCCGCTGCGCACAGCATGATCACGACGGCCCCTGCCCGCCTGATGGGCCTTGGAAAGGCCTATGGCCTGAGGCCCGGCGCGCGCGCTGACTTCGTGGTCACCGACTGCATCGATACCGACATGCTGGTTGCCGGCGGACCGGATCGGGCCTTCGTCTTCTCGAACGGGCGCCTGGTCTCGCAGAGCGCCACCGAAAATATCCGCCTGGAGGAGAACGCATAAAAGGGAACGGCTGCTCCGGGGGGATTGGGACTTCAATCTAATGGGAGGAATGAAATGATAACTGAGATTTCACGTCGTTTACTGCTTGCGTCCACTCTCGGAATGGCCCTGACCGGAATGCTCCGCCAGGACCTCGCTCATGCAGAAGACTTCAAAATGGGCCTTCTGGTGCCCGGTAGCGTCTCCGAAGAAGGATGGAACCGGATCGGTTACAACGCGCTTAAAGGCGTGGAGGAGCAGCTTGGCGCCAAGATCAGCTATGTCGAGCTTCAGCAGAACCCGGCTTCCTTCGAGAAGGCGTTTCGTGACTATGCCAGCCAGGGCTACAAGGTCATTCTCGGCCACGGCTTTGAATTCCAGGACGCCGCGCGCGATGTCGCACTCGACTATCCGGACACATTTTTCCTCATTTCGTCGAGCGCGATCCACGAAGGCAACGTCATCGGACTCAACACCGATACAAGCCAGCCCTTCTACCTGATGGGCGTCATCGCTGCAAAAATGGGCGGCAAGGCCGGGCTCGTCGGCGGCATGGAAATCCCGCCGATCCAGCAGGCCTTCACCGGCTTCAAGAACGGCGCAAAAAGCATCAATCCGGACTTTGCGATCAGCGAAGCCTATATCGGCAACTTCACCGATACGACGGCCGCCAAGGAAGCCGCATTGAGCATGATCTCGCAAGGCGCGGACTTTGTCGTACCGAACGCCTCGGGCGCCACTGTCGGCGGCTATCAGGCCATCGCCGAATCCGGGCCGAACGTGCGCTCCTTCTCGATCTTCAGCGACTTCACCGAAGTTGCGCCCAACAACATTCTGGGGCTCTACGTTGCCGACTACGCACAAGGCGTGGTCGAGGTGGTCCGCGCGATCAAGGAAGGCCACCCGCCGGCGGAAAACGTCGTTTTCGGCCTGAAGGATCCCAAGGTCATCTCGTTTACCTTCCGCGACGACGGCCCGGTCACCGTGCCGCAGGACATCCGCGCCGAGGTGAAGGCGATTAGCGACAAGATCGCCGCTGGCGAGATCAAGACCGGCGCAGAGTAGCCGTCTCCATGCTGCGGCAGGTCGTCCGGCCGCAGCCCTCCCGCCTCACACCAACATCCGGACCGACCCATGGCTGAGATAAACCAGGGAGTGCGTGAGACCGTGAATTCTCAAGCAACCCAAGCCTTCTACCGGACGCTCTCGCAATGCGCGATCAGCGCCCTTACACCCATCGCGGCGGTTCTCGTTGCACTAGCTTTCGGCGCAGCCCTCCTCTGGCTCAACGGCTTCGACGGCAGCGACGTCGTCACCGTGATGGTCCTCGGGTCGTTTCAGGACACGCGTTCGGTCGGAGAAATTCTCCTCAAGGCTACGCCCCTTATCCTGATCGGCGCAGGTCTCTGCGTCGCCTTCCGCTGTTCGATCTGGAACATTGGCGCCGAGGGCCAGCTCTATGTCGGAGCAATTGCCGCAACCCTTGTCGGCACGAGCATCGACGGACTTTCCGTCTGGGTGCACGCACCGCTCGTGATGCTGGTCGGTGCGTTGGCGGGTGCCGCCTGGGCCGGGATTGCCGGCTACCTGAAGGTGCGCTTTCAGGCGAGCGAGATCGTCACCACGATCATGCTCAACTACATCGCCCTTATCCTCACGAGCTACCTCGTCACCGGCCCGATGCGCGATGCGAGCGCCGCCTATCCGCAATCGGCAAGGCTGGTGCGTGAAGCCTGGACGCCGCGCCTGGTGACCGACCTGCGGCTTCACATCGGCATCCTTGTCGCGGTGGTTCTGGCCGTTGCGCTCTACATTTTCCTGCGAAGAAGCAGTCGCGGCTTTGCCCTGCGCGTCGTCGGCCTCAACCCGCATGCCGCCCGCTATGCCGGCATGAACGTCGCACGAAACGTGATGATCGCCATCTGCATCAGCGGCGCGATGGCCGGGCTTGCCGGCGCCTTCGAAGTGGCGGGCGTCACCCGCCGGCTCTATCAGAACATCTCCCCCGGTTATGGCTTCGAAGGCATCGCTGTGGCGCTGCTGGCAGGAAACAATCCGTTGGCGGCGATCCTCTCTGGCGGGCTGTTCGCGACGCTTCGCTCCGGTTCGGAAGTCCTGCAGATCAACTCGCAGGTCCCGCAGGTCCTGGTGCTGGTCATCCAGGGCATCGTCATCCTTTCGGTCGTCGCTTTCGCCAAGCTGCGCGACATCCTCAGGATCGTGGCTTGAAAGCATGGAAACTCCCGCGCGGTAAGTGCCGTAGCGGGAAAACAAAATCTTTGGCTACATTCCTAGAGGGTCGACCCCATGGACGATATAATATCTCTCACCTTCCTCGCGACGCTTGTCGGCGCCGCTTGGAGGCTTGCCACCCCCTTGATTTTCGCCTCGATTGGCGAGGTCTTTTCCGAGCGCGCGGGCGTCCTCAACATCGGCCTTGAAGGCACGATGCTCGTCGGCGCATTCTGCGGCTTCGCTGCGGCCTCGGCCACCGGCAACATTCCGCTCGGTCTTTTCGCGGGCGTTGCCGGTGGCATGCTGTTCGGGCTCGTCTTCGCCTTCTTCACGATCACAATCAAGGCGGACCAGATCGTCGTGGGAGCGGCACTCAACCTGCTCGGCATGGGTCTGACAGCCTTCCTGTTCCGCACCTATTACGTTTCGACGGGCAAGGGCATCGAGATCGCCCAGCCGGTCCATATACCGTGGCTGAGGGAGCTACCATTTCTGGGCGAAGCGTTTTTCCGGCAGAACCTGATCGTCTATTCGACGATACTCGTCGCTATCCTTGCCACCCTCGTGCTCTACCGCACCTCCTTCGGCCTGACCCTTCGCGCCGTCGGCGAGCATCCGAAAGCCGTCGACGTCGCCGGCCGCAGCGTCCTTGGCTACCGCTATGCCGCCGTTCTCGTCGGTACCGGGCTTGCGGGCCTGGGAGGCGCGTTCCTGACGCTCGGGCACTCCAACCAGTTTATAGAAGGCATAACGTCCGGCCGCGGCTTCATCGCCCTTGCCGTCGTGGTGTTTGCCCGCTGGTCGCCGATCGGGGCATTCTTCGTCTCGCTGCTCTTCGGCCTCTTTTATGCCCTGCAACTCATGCTCCAGGCTCAGGCCTCGATCGTCGTGCCCTATCAGGTACTGCAGGCGCTTCCCTACATCATGACGATCATCACGCTCGTCGTTTTCCGCGGCAAAGGTGCCGCACCTAGCAAACTCGGCCAGCCCTACGAGATGAGGTGATCGACATGTCGACAAGACCGTTCCTACGCCTCGACAACATCCGCAAGCGGTTCGGCTCCATCGTTGCCAGCGACGGCGTGTCGCTCGAAATCGAGGAGGGCGAAGTACACTCGCTGCTCGGCGAAAACGGCGCCGGCAAGAGCGTGCTGATGAGCATGATATGCGGCATGGCCCGGCCAGATGAAGGCGATATCGTCTACAAGGGGCAGTTGGTGAGTTTCGCCAGCCCGCGCGACGCGATCCGCCAGCGCATCGGCATGGTGCATCAGCATTTCATGTTGGTGCCGAACCTTACGGTTGCGGAAAACTACATCCTCGGCCAAGGTTCGGCGCTCAGCGTCATCTCCGACGTGGACACGGTCCACCGAAAGATCCGCGAACTTTCCGAGCGCTACGCCCTCAACGTGCGTCCCGATGCAATTGTCGAAGATCTCTCAGTCGGCGAGCAGCAGCGGGTGGAAATCTTGAAGGTGCTGTTTCATGGCATCGACCTACTCATCCTCGACGAGCCGACCGCCGTTCTTACCCCGCAGGAGACCGACCGTCTCCTCTCCCTCATGGGCGATCTCGTGAAGGATGGAAAGACCGTCGTCTTTATCTCGCACAAACTGGACGAGGTGATGCGCGTCAGCAATCGCATCAGCGTCATGCGCGACGGGCGCGTCGTAAACACGGTCAAGTCAGCGGAAACGAATGCGCGGGAGCTCGCCCGCATGATGGTGGGGCGCGACGTTCGCACGGAGCTTCCGCGCGACCCTAAGCCCCCAGGCCGGGTCGTACTCTCGGTGGAAAACCTTGCCTGCCGCGCTGAGACTGGCCTTCCGGCCGTGCGCGGCTTGAGCTTCGATGTGCGCGCCGGGGAAATCGTCGGCATCGCCGGGGTTTCCGGCAATGGCCAGACGGAACTCTCGCTCGCGCTATCCGGCCTGTTGTCCGTCGACACCGGGCGCGTCGCTCTCAACGGACAGGACATAACCGGGCTTGATCCCGCCGCGATCAATGCCAGGAGCTTTTCCCACATACCGGAAGACCGGCACAAACATGGCATCGTGCTTCCGCTGTCGCTCAGCGAAAACACCATCCTCCAACGCTACGACCAAAAACCCTTCGCGAAGGGCGGCATCCTGAACCGCCGAGCAATTGGCGAGCACACCCGCGATTTGATCAAACGTTTTGGAGTGAAGAGCAGGGACGAAAACCAGGCGATCGGTGCGCTGTCCGGCGGGAACCAGCAAAAACTCGTTGTCGCGCGGGAACTGGCACGCAATCCCGATTTCATCCTCGTCAATCAGCTTACCCGCGGCATCGATATTGGCGCCATGGAGTTTGTAATGGAGGAGATGCTGAGGCAGCGCGACAGCGGCCGCGCCATTCTGCTGATCTCCACGGAGCTCGAGGAGCTGTTTGCAATCTGCGACCGCATCCTCGTGATGTTCCATGGCGAGATCCTTGGCGAACTGCCGCCGGATCGCAACCGCCTTGATGAACTCGGCTTGCTGATGGCGGGCAACAAGGAAACAGCCGGCACTTGTGGGGTAGACAAGAGGAGCCTTGGCAGGCTTTGATAGAGGCACGATAACCAGGAGGCCGCGCGTACATGAACATAACCCTGCGGCAACTCAGGGCCTTCATCGCAGTCGCCGAGCTCGGCCAGTTCAACATCGCCGCCCGCAACCTTCATCTCACCCAGTCTGCGGTGAGCATCCTCATCCGCGACCTGGAAGCGGAGATGGGCGTGCGTCTGTTCGACCGGCATACGCGCATGGTCTCCCTCACTCTTGTCGGCCAGGAATTTCTGCCGCAAGCAGGAAAGATTCTGAAGGACTTGGAACTTGCCGTCGGCGACGTGCGCGACAACGCTATGCTGAAGCGCGGCCAGGTGACGATCGCCGCAGCGATCGTGCTCGCTGCCACCATCGTTCCGCCGATCATTGCGCGTTTCCTGCGCATGTACCCGGAGATCTCCGTCAATATTCGCGACATGCCCGAGGAACAGATCACCCCGGCGCTCAAGCGCCACGAGGTCGACATCGCTGTCGGCACACTCTCCGAGGAGGATCCGGAGATCACCGCGACGGCCTTGATGCGCGACAAGCTGATGCTCGTCTGCCGGGAAGATCATCGGTTTGCAAAACGCAAATCGGTGCGTTGGGCACAACTCGAGGACGAAACCCTGATTACGCTTGCCGCCGCCAATCCACTACGCAACATCGTCGAGCACAATCTTATCCGCGTCGTCCCGAACTATCGACCGAAGTACGAGGTGCGTTTTTCGACGACCGCAATCAGTATGATCGCTGCCGGGATGGGTGTTTCGGTGCTGCCGGAGAATTCCGGACAACTCGCCTCGGCCGTCGGGGTGACCACAATCGATCTCATTGACCCAATCGTCATGCGCGACGTCTCGCTCCTTCAGCGGCGCCATCACAGCCTTTCGCCCGCTGCCGAGCATCTGAAGGCAGCCTTCATTGCCAGCGCTACGAGAGACAATTGAGTGTTTCGACAACTCCCTAGTAGCTCCAGGAGTTTACGCGGAGCAGGGATTCAAACCGTACACCATGCGATCTCTTGAGCAGGCTTCCTGCTTAGAAAGCGGAACTTCCTGCCGCCCACGCCGAACTCGGTGCGGAATACCAATTCGAACGACCCAACGACGGAAAGATCCTAACCGGCGACTTGTCGGAAGCAAGGCCCTCGCCATGGTCGTTCTCACTCCGCTCGGGCTTCAGAATGCTGGTGAACGACAACCTACAGATCGAAGTAACGGGCGGCTATTTGAGCTTCGGCCAGAAAGATCTCGATGTCTGGGAGGGCAAGCTCCACGTGGCGTGGAGCTTCTGAGATCGTAGAACGGCGCTGACGAAATCAAAATGGGCCCCGCCTCCGATCCTTTCCACCGCCGCCCAGCTCGCACTGGGCTGAGCATCTACGCCAATGACGTTCAGCCAGGCGGCTCTTCGGGATACGCGCCCTGGATGGATTTCTCGGCGCCTTTCCTGAACATACACCGCACCGGCGGCCATTCTCCAGCGACGGAAACGCCGGCGCCTCAATGCGAATTCCTGGACCTGATCTGACCGGCGTCCCGGAGCCGTAAAGCTTTGCATAGTTCCGCCCGTGCGCATCAGCATGGTCACCATATAATGTAAGATCAACATCGGGATAAAATCAAAACCGATCCGCGGCCGGTTTCGCGCGGACCCGATCGATGCGGCTGAGAGAGCATGCGTTTCCTGCCCGCCTTCAACTTCATGTTTCAATTTTCGTGGCACGTTGAAAACGGCCGCCGTGATCTTCGCGGCGGCTTTGCTTTTGAAGGTCAAACACTCAGAACTGTTTTGAGGCCGTCGCTCTTCCGCCAACTGATTTCTGTCCATCGCCCTCGATGTTGAAAAGCAGGCTTGCCTCAAGCATCCAGAGATCGGCGGTCTCCAGCGTCAGACCGGCGGTAAGTGAGCCAAACGCTCCCGAACCGTCGAGACCTGAATAACCGCCAGTAACACCAAGTTTCGGTGTCAGCGTCGATCCGTTCTCCACCGTGAAGGATCGGGCGATCTCGGCCCCAAGGCTCACGCGGAACTGTTCCGCGTTGAAACCATCTATGGTGAGTTCGTCGCCCGCCGCGTTGCCTACCGAATAGTCCTCGACCTCCTCGTTGAAGTAGACGGCTCTAAGTTCCGGCGTCAGGACCGTCACCTCATCAAGCTGCCACTCACCCATGAGCGCGGTGTCGATCATCCAGCGCGTCGTATCGAAGCCGCCGTCCCAGAAGGCGGTGTCAATGTCGTTGGCGGAGCCGCCATAAAGAAGGCTCGTATCCCAGAACACACCCTTGCCGATCTCGAAGGAGGCATAGGGACCAGCCAGCCAGCCGTTGCCAGTCAGCTCGGCGTCGGCGTCTGTCGGATCGGTCATCCGGTCGAAGTGGAACGACAGGCCGACCAGCGCCTTCTCCGAAAGCAGGTAGTCAGCTCCCAAGCTGATCATGCCGAAGCTGCCCCATTTTCCGCCGTTCTCCTCCCGATTATGCGCCATCAGCGTGCCGTCTATCCAAATGTTGAACGGTGAGGAATAGCCGCCGGCGACGCCGTCCGCGCTGTCACGCGCCGATTCCATTTGTATAAGGCTGGTCGAGAAGCTGGCGGTCACGCCTTCTTCCGATGGCGTCATGCGGGCGGTGACCGGATTGGTGGCGTTCTTCACCTGTCGGCGATCCAGAAGACCCGGAACCTTGATTGTCGATGAGATCATGCTCTGCCGCGTCCGGACGAAGCCATGCACGAGACCATCAATCGTCTCGGCGACCTTGGCCGGATCGTAGCCGAGCTTGTAGGTCACAGTCCCGCTGTCTGAGGCTCCGAGTGCGGTCGTCAGCGTGAAGCCGACCCGTACCGTGCCGGAGAAGGCTGGGTCCGGGATAAACTTCAGATACCAGCCGAGAGGCGCGGAGCCGCTCGCCTGTGCGAATTCTCCTCTGACGATGCTCGCCGTGCCGGCATTAGCCGGTTCCACGAAAGTCCACTTGGCGTCGGTGAACGGACCGCCAGTGGACCCGTGCACCAGATTGACATTGGCTGGCGTTCCGCCGGCCGCAACGTCGATCGTTTTGTCGGTGACGGTGACGATGCGTTCTTTCACCTTGAGCGTGTAGCTTACCGTTCCGCTCGCACCTGATCCGTCGCGCACCTCGATTGTAAAGCTGTATTGCTTCACTTCTGCGTTTGCATTGAGCGGGCCAGTCAGTTCGCCAGTAGAGGCGTTGAGGACCATGCCCGCCGGCAGTTCGCCCGAGGCGAGACTGTAGGTCAGCGTTCCTGTTCCGCCTGTCGCGGAAATCTGCTGGCTGTAATCCTCGGCTGGCATGGCCTCTGCCAACCTGCCTCCCGCTGGCAGGAAGGAGAACGTCACCACAGGCTTTACAGCCACTGTGTAGCTCGCTGCAGCGCTATTGGGCGGGACAGCGCTGTCCGTTGCCGTGATCGTAAAGCTGTAACTTCCAGCCGTGGTCGTGGTTCCGCTTATCGCACCGGTCGCAGGATCGAGCGTCAATCCGGACGGAAGCGTTCCCGCAGTAACCGCATAGCTGATCGGGGCCGTGCTGCCGGAAGCGCTCGCGGTTATCGACTGGCTATAGGCAGTTTCGGCCCTTCCGGCCGGCAAAGCCCCACCTGCAGGGGAGAAGACGAACGTTGGAGCCGCAACCGTGACAGTGACGGCCGCCGAGGTTGCAGCCGCATTATTGGTATCGCCGGCATATTCGGCGGAAATGGAATGCGGGCCGAGGGTGAGCGCCGAGGTGACAAAGGTCGCCTTGGTACCGATGATCGTACCGGTCCCCAGCGTGGCGGCGCCGTCCCTGAAAGTGACGGTGCCGGTGGGTGATGCACCACCCGCCAGCGTCGCGGTGAAGGTGACCGGCGCACCACGCGCAGGATTGCTGTTAGAAGCCGAGACGGAGATCGTCGGGGTAACCTGTCCGACCGTGACCGTGACAGCCACCGAGGCTGCAGCCGTGTTGTTGCTGTCGCCGGCATATTCGGCGGTAATGGAGTGCGGGCCGAGGGCGAGCGCCGAGGTGACAAAGGTCGCCTCGGTACCGGTGATCGTACCGGTCCCTAGCGTGGCGGCGCCGTCCTTGAAGATGACGGTCCCGGTCGGCGATGCGCCACCCGCCAGCGTGGCGGTGAAGGTAACCGACGAACCGAGCACAGGATTGCTGTCGGAAGCCGAAACGGAAATCGTCGGGACACCGGGCGCCGCGTCATCATTGACAATGGTGCCAATAGCCTGGTGGTCGAGAACCGTAGCACCGGAAACATTCGCGACATTGACGAAGAAGGTTTCGTTGGGTTCGAGGTCCACATCCCCGTTGACGATCACGGTAAACGTGGCGCTGCTGTTGCCGGCGGCAATGCTCTGGCTGGTCGAAGACTTGGCTGCGTAATCGCCTGGGGCGCTCGCCGTGCCGTCCGCCGTGGAAACATCGAAGGTCACTCCGCCCGCGCCGACCGGTTTGTCCAGCGATACGGTGAAGTTGAAATTCGTGGTGCCGGCATTGCCCTCCGACTGGCTGACATCGGCTATCGACAACTGCGGCGCTGGAGTGATCACGATCTCATAATCGGCTGACGAGGCGCCGCCCGCCATACCTGCGGCCCAGACTGTAAAGGTGAAGGTACCGGCCACCGTCGGCGTGCCGGTGATGGCGCCGGTCGACGAATTGATTGACAGCCCAGTCGGTAGGCTGGTGGCGGAATAATACATCGCCCCGCTGCCGCCCGTAGCCGAGATCGAGGTGTCACTGTACGGCACGCCGACCTCCCCGGCCGTCAATGTCGTTCCGTCTGCGGGCACAAGAACGACGGCGGGGGCGGCGATGGTGATGTTCACCTGAGTTTGGAAACTATAGGGGCCTGCTGCGCCCGTCGAGCTGTCCGTGACCTTCACAGTGAAGAGGAAGTAGCCGCTCTCGGTCGGCGTTCCTGCGACCGCTCCGGTCGCGGTATTGAAGGTCATGCCGTTTGGCAGCATGGGCGAATACTCGAACGTGTAAGGCCCGGTCCCGCCAGTGGCGACAATTGTTTGCTTGGGGTAGGCAACGCCGAGGGCACCCGCTAGAAGGGTCGTCGGTGAGAGCGAGATGGTCGGCGCGGCGACTGTGAGGGTGTAGTCCTGCGTGCCGGTGCCGCCATTCGCGTCGGTCGCCGTCACCGTAATCGTAGGGAAGCTGCCACCCGCCGTCGGCGTGCCGCTGAGGACTCCTCCGGCCGAAAGGGTCATGCCCGCCGGAAGTGTCCCATTCGTCACTGCGAATGTGTAAGGCCCCGTGCCGCCGGTGGCGGTGAACCACGTCGAGCTGTAGGCCACGCCCACTTTGGGGTTGGGCAGGCTCGCGGGCGTCAGTCTGATCGTTGGCGTTACGGTGTGCACGGTGCCGCCGGTGAAACCCGCGAGCATCGCGTTGCCAGCCCCATCGGCAATGTTCGTGCCACTCTTCGTATCGAGCCGGATTGTGCCAGTTCCGGCAATCCCGCTCACCCCTACATTGACCGAAGAGCTGCTCGTGCCCGAGACGCTCGCTATCGTTCCGCTGGCAGTTCCAGTTGTCGAGAGGCTGAAATCATCCGTGCTTACATTGGAAACGGCTTTGGAAAAAGCCACGGCAAACACAACGCTTGTATCCGTTGGCTGAGCTCCGACGACGGGGGTCGTGGAATTCACGACTGGCCGGACGCCATCGACCAGAACGTCCGCCGTCGACCCCACACTGTTCAGGACGAGATTGGCAACGTTGCCCGAGGCGTCGATCGTCCCTCCGTTGAGTTGCAGTGACCCAAGGGAAATCCCGTTAGCATCCAGATCGCCTTCAGCTATCGTGTAGCGAAAAGTGAGTGTCGTGCCCCCGCTGCCGGAAGAATAGTCGGCGTTGCGAGACTGCGAGCCAATCGTCAGGCCGAGTTGGGGCGTCCCTGTGACCGTAACGGCGCTGCTGAATGTAACGCTGAAGTCGAGGTTTTGACCGATTGCATAGATGCCGTTAGCCGGAACGGCGACGCTGGCGACAGTCGGATTAGATGCGAATGCTTGCGTGGTCATGGCAGACATGGATGCAAGAACCAGAAGGGGCAGCAAGAGCAATCGAAGCAAAGCGCGGCCCGCCAAGGCCTTCCCGTTCAGACAAGGAGAATGCTCGGAAAGACCAACTCTACCGCTAAAGCCGACCAACGAAGGCGTAGCGAGCGTCGACTGAAGAAACTTGATTGCGTTGCGTACATTCTCACGGACGCCTATCAATGACTGAAAAATCTTGGCTATACTCATAGAATTGTGTCCTGCCCCAGCGATCACACTCATTAATAGATAGCGTCACCGTCTTCCCCCGCCTGTCGTGCCGTTCTTTGCTTTCAAAGCCCCAAGATCGACCGAAACTCTCTTGCAGGATTTTCTTTCTCAAAGAAAGCAAGAAACACTCGTCCACGTTGAAAAATTGAGATCGCAATAGATCGAAGATACCCTTGCGCCACGTCGGTTTTCCTTCATGGACGCGCGTCACTTCGGCGGAATTATTCGGCGGAATTATTTTGTGGGTCTATTGTGACCTGATACGCGCGAAGGATTTCGTCGACGGTCCCTTCAAGGGAAAGGTCGCAACGATCGTCTGTACACATGGATCGGACGGCGGTTGCAAAGCCGAAACGACAGTTCGCAATCTCTCGGTTGGCGAGGATGATCATGGCACTCGAACACCGGATGCCTGGCACAGCCAAGGTCATCGACCTTTAGTATAATCACCTCTAGCCTAAGTATATTCCTAATGCGTAAAGCACTAATTTAGACCCACCCGATCAAGACATCATGGGCATGAACGCCCACGAATTCGAACTCCCCTCGCACCCTCGCAGCCAGAAAACGCTGAGCCCATTTGAACCTTCTCGGTCATTGATGCGGATCAATGTCGGCTTCAAGCGATTATCGTAGCGTTCTTTCGACTTGGTATCATCGAAGCAAGGGAGCATATCCGTGTCTCAAGTTAAGACCTATCCGTCGATGGCCTATGTTCCAACAGACTGGTTTTGCATGGATGGCTTGAAGACCTTTGTTTCCGTCGCACGTCTTCAGGCGGACGCTCTGACGACCATCTTCGAATCTCAGATCTATGCACTAAACCAGCTTTCGCTCCTTTGGGACGCACCTCTTTCTGAGCTTGTCGAGGAACTCTATCTCACATCAAGCCCTGTGCCTGGCGAAAGGGGACGCGAGGGCTTTCCTATGCCGGCGGAGGGCGACGAAGGCACTGCACTGGACCTTCAGCGCCTGTCTTGTTGAGCTCGCGGCGACGAAAGGCCGGTACGGAACGAGTGGCGGTCAATCGGTGATGGACAAATTCTGACCGCTCCAAGGCAGTCTTCGATGCCATAAGGACGCATCCCTTTTCGTGAAGAAAATTTGCTCAAATGAGAATTGTGCGGCTTTCGGAGTTCGACGACAATTCAACCATCATGGCCGATATGGTCATCGTCGGGGCTGGCCCGGTAGGGTTGACGATAGCGGAGCACTGTTGCCGGCAGGGCAGACGGGTCATTCTCGTCGAAAGTGGGCTTGAAACCGAAAATCCTGAGCATTCAGCGCTCAACGAGGTGGAGAACGTCGGCGAACTCCAACAAGAAGCACAGATCCGCAAGAGGGTGGAATTTCACGGTTCGCAAGCCAAGTTCTGGTCACCTGACGTGCAACCCTTTGGCGTACGATGCCGAGCGCTCGGGGGTTCCACGCATGCATGGGCAGGAAAATCGGCCCCGTTTGATGCGCTAGACTTTCAGGCCCGAAGCTGGGTTCCCCATTCGGGTTGGCCCGTCGATCGTGAACACATCGTGCCCTACCTGCATCGCGCCATGAAAGTCCTGAACCTCAGTCCAAAGGCACCGCCGGAATGCTTTGACACCGGAGGACTACGCTCATTTTACTGGCAATTTGCTCGCTCGCGCGTCGATCGCCTCGATGTCATGCGGTTCGGACCAGAATTCCTGGGGCGGCAACCGGCCGATATTGACGTTCTCCTCGACGCGACAGTGAGAAACATCGGGCTGAATAGCGATGTGTCTCGGTTTTCTCATATCGACGTCGTCAGCATCGGCGGCAAGCACGCGCGCATTGAGGCGGAAATTTGCGTGCTGGCTGCCGGCGGAATTGAGAATGCCCGATTGTTGCTAGCGTCCACCGAGGTCCTTTCAAAAGGGGTAGGCAACCACAACGATGTCGTCGGGCGATATCTGATGGACCACGTTGAGGCACGTGTGGGGCGGTTCCCGACCGATCAAATGGCACGGCTCACGAAGCTATTCGGGTTTTATGGTGTTCACCATGAAAAACGGGCGCACATGTTCGCCCACGGCCTTGCCTTAACCGATGGCGCGCAGGAACGGGAACAGGTCTTGAATGCGGCCGTCTTCTTTTCGACCGAACGTGCGCCGGACGACCCATGGGTTGCCTTGAAGAAACTGTTGCGTTCGCGCAGCGACGATATCGGACGTGATATTCTTTCCGTCGCCGCCGGTTCTGGCTTCATCGCCAGGGGGATCGGGATGAAGATCCTTTCTGACCGTCGTACGCCCAAGGTCTTCAAGGACCTTGTGGTCAACGCTGCAATCGCTCTTTCGCCCAATCTCGTAGCCGATGAGTTCCAGTCCCAAGGTCTGCCACGCAAACTGACTGGTTTGCGCATGGAGGCGATCTGCGAGCAGGCGCCAAATCCGGCAAGCCGGATCAGTCTCAGCGACCGGAAGGACAAGTTCGGCGTACCGATTGCCAAGATCGATTGGCGGATCGGTGATCTCGAGCGCAAGACATTGCTCAGGACCGCTGAACTGTCCCATCAAGCCCTTGCCCAAGCAGGGCTTGCGACCCCAAGTCTGGAATCCTGGGTCACAGAGCGACGAACACAGGATCTCGTCATCATTGACATGGCGCATACACTCGGAACGACGCGCATGTCGACAAACCCGAGAACGGGTGTTGTTGACGTCAACTGCAAAGTCCATGGCATCAACAACTTGTACGTCGCCGGCGGCTCGGTGTTTCCAACCAGCGGCCACGCCAATCCAACGTTGATGATCCTTTCACTTGCCATTCGATTGGCCGATCATTTGAACCTGGAGCTTGCGCGAGGGTAGGTCATGCCCTCTTTCCCAGCGGCAGGAAACGCACGCCGGTGTCGTAACCAAACCAGATTTGTACGGCGCTAAACTTGCCAACAGCGGTTCGCGAAAGCAGATCGCAATCAGCGCCGAGACCGGGGAGGTCCATCAACTGTCTCAGGCCGCAGCATCCCCTTCCGCCAGCAATGCAGCCTGAGCCTTCTTGGCCTCCTGCTGGAGTTGATGGGCAGCGGCCGCGTTGTCACCGCTCCCCTCCACATGAACGGTGGGGACGGCAATCTTGATACCGTTTTCGTCGAATGCCTTCTTGATCATGACGAAGGCACGCCTTCTGATGGCGAACTGCACTCCGGGCTTGGTCATGAGCTTGAGCCTCAGAACGATTGCAAAGTCGCCGAAGCTGTCCACCCCCTGCATCTTCAGCGGCTGCAGTGTGTCCGCGGCGAATTCTGGATCAGCGGCAAGGTCCTGACCGATCTTCTTGATGAGTTTCCGCGCCAATTCAATATCGGAGTCATAGGTCACATTAATCGTCATCTTGTCGATCACCCAGTCACGGCTCAGGTTCTGGATTGCTCCGAGCTCCCCGAACGGAACCGTGAAGATGGGACCACGATGGTGCCTGAGCCGGACGGACCGCAGGCTGAATGATTCCACCGTTCCCTTGTAACTGCCGCTCTGGATGTATTCGCCGACACGGAACGCATCATCGAGCATGTAGAACACGCCGCTTAAGATGTCCTTCACCAAGGTTTGCGAGCCAAACCCGATTGCGACGCCGAAGATGCCGGCCCCCGCAATCAACGGCGCGATCTGGACGCCGAGCCCAGACAGGATCGTCAACACCGCGATTGCACCGATGAAAACCGCCAAAGTATTGCGGAAAATAGGCAGGAGCGTTCGCAACCTGCCGCTTCGCGCCAGCTCATCCGTGGTCGTTCCCGAATGTTCGGCAAGATCCATTCGATAGGCAATCAGCGCCTTGGACGCTTGCCAGAGCAAGTCGGCAAACAGCAAGACAACAATGGCATTCAGTATGCCATTGACTATCAGCCCGCCGATCTGGCTGCCGACCAGCGCTGCAGAGCTGTAGCGCCAGGCATAGGCTAACCAGGCAACGGCCGCAGCGATAACGAGGGCGCGGGCACCCCTGACGATCGTCACACTGAGCACAATACCCAGGGCACCGCCCAGTCGCACCTTGTCGGCGACGACTTGAGCAATTTGTCCTGCGCCGCGGGTTGCCGCTGGAAGAACCAACGAATAGATGCCGACGAACAGCAAGCCAATCAGTCCACCGACCCATGCAAGCCACAACGCAAGCAAATAGAGGGTGAGGAGCGCACGGACGATCGGAGTCCTTTCAGACCCCGGACGGCGCCAGACAATTTCAATTGCAACACCAAGGACCCCCAGCCCGAACGCCAACGCTGCAAGCCTCGTCACATCCGCTGAAAAGTCCACGGACCGCATGACGCTTACGGCGGCCCAGCCGAACAACGAGAAACCGGCGATCAGACCGATCCGTCGAAGCCAGTATCGCCCTGCACCATCGCCAGGACCTACCCCCTCCGACTGATCCAACGGCACACTGCCAGCCCCGCCGAACGCAATCGAAAAGCGCGCCGCCGCATAGACAAACCGGTATGCGATCACTGCCACGAGCATCGTCAACACGACCTTGCGCAGCAATGGTGGCCATTCGAACGCGAGGAACGATCCAACGCTCGCCAGCGAAAACATCGAAAGCGCGATGGCTTGCGAGGCCATGGTCTGTTGTAGGCCTACTCTCTCGGTTGGTACCCGCCGAAGGGCCAGCCTGACCAGCCACTCCACGCCACATCCGATGGCAAGGACAACTGCCAGGATCCCGATGACGAGACCGGGCTTGCCCGAATTCACGTCTTTGGTCACCACGTCCACAGCGCGATTGAACTCAACCGGCACGCGGCGGGCAGCCCCTGCCAGTGCTTCGATCCGGGCGTCGACTGTGGCTTCCCAGTCCAACAGGGCATCGGAAAGATGCGAATCCGTTGGTGTGACTGGAACGGCGCTCTTGCCTTCCAAATACGCCTTGACTTCTGGGGTGTTCGCCAGATCGATGAACTGACGCACCTTTTCGGAAGGCGGGCTGCCAGGAGCGGTTGTTTGCGCGCCAGATACGCCCTGCAGCGTCAGGAGCAGGAAGGCTGCGAGCGGCAAAGTCCGCAGAACGGGCACCCGCGCAATTCGGCTCAATAAATTGAACATGTTTCGGCTTCGCCTATCTTGGCGCCTTCCTTCAACAGGCTTTGGTTGCCGTCGCGCACGTCCAGGACTGTGTTCGTGACGACATGACCTGTGATCGACGCTTTCCACCAGGCATGACTTCGCAGTTCACCGCCATGACCAGAGGCATTTTTCAGACGATATAGCTAATTTAGCGATCCGCGTTGATCCGCATCAAATCGGCATTTAAGCGGCAGAGCACAGTGGATGTCTGGCCATCGATTCCGTTAAATCCGGTGCTTTCGCGGCGATCACCCCAACGCGCAACGGATGAAGTCCGATGCTGCAGTGTATTAGGGTATGGTGTGTCATCAATCGTCACCAGTCGCTGCAGAAACTTGTTCCTGATCAAAGTCCGACCTCGATCTTTGCCTTACACTGGTATCGGTCCGAGAGGCCCCGTGAAAAATCGTCATGGACAGTCGTCTTACTGCGCGTCGGCAAATTCCGAGATCGGGATTGCGATGGAATTGGCAGCGCACCGTTTCGGACGATGTTTCCGTTTACGTGAGGAGTTGACATGACAGCTGAGATCGAGCGGAAATTCAAGGTATCGAACGATCGTTGGCGCCAACACGCTTCCGTCGGGATCGAACTGCGCCAAGCCTACATCATGGCGTCGAAGGACCGCATCCTGCGCGTCAGGACCATTGATGCACATCGTGCAGTACTCACCGTCAAGATCCGCATCGGTCGCCTGCAACGGGACGAATACGAATATGAAATCCCCTACCTGGATGCGATCGAGATGTTTGCGCGTGCTCTCGGAAAGATAATCGAAAAGACCCGCCATGAAGTCGAGTTTGGTGGGCATCTCTGGGAGGTAGATGTCTATTCCGGCGAACACCGTGGCCTTGTGACTGCGGAAGTTGAGCTGGCGAACTGTGACGATGTCCCCCCGCAGCCTACGTGGATCGGACCTGAAATAACTGGGAACCAGCTCTATTCGAACAGAGCGATGGCAATGAGGCGTGCAACGGCAAGCCTCTGTGCTGGCGTGAACTGATAACAACCGTCTGTGCGGCCGGCGCATCGGCAGAGGCCCTGGAGGATCGCCGCATAACCGAGCATTATCGGGAATGTGTCCGCCATATTGATCCCATTCTGGCTGCCCCGCGAACGAAGGTTCAGCGCCGGTTGAGACCACGAGACTGACGGAATGACGCGTGCCGCGGTGTGATTGACGACCACCCGATCACTGCATCGCTTGCGGACGCAGTGGGCTAACGCGCAGTTGTATAACCTCTGACGCCGCATTGCGCTCGACCAACGCCCATTTTACCTCATTGGTGACCAAGACCGCGCGAACGCCAAGGCGGATGGCGAGTGGCGGGAGACGCTACAATTGGTCTAGTCGAACATACACGGCCAGCTTTTCGGGGCAGAAATCCCGCGCGGTAGTTTTGTGGCCGCGTCCCCGCATGCTGCATCAATTTGCGATTGCCGTAACCCTGTGGCGGCTGAGATATCGACACCCTCCAACCTCGTTAGAAATAGGATGGCTTGATCAAGTTCAATCGAACCCGCGAATGAAGCACCGCTGAAGTCGGCCCGCGACAGATTAGCGAGCGTAAATCGGACGTCTTCCAGTTTCGCACCGACGAACTTGGCCCGTCCGAGCTCCGCCTTCTCGAAATTGGCTTTCTTTAGCCGCGCTCGGCCGAAGTCCGCACGTTGCAATTCGGCGCCGGCAAAGCTGACGGCCTGGGCGGAAAACGCAACGAAATTGGCCCTGTGTGCCTCTATACGCGTGAACGCTGCGTTGTCGGCATTTGCCCCGGCAAGAGACGCGCGCACTAGCTTTGCCTTTTCAAAATTGGCGAAGTTAAGATGGGATTCGCGCAGATCGGTCATGGAGAAATCCGCGCCAAATAGGTTGGCGCCTTCCAGATTGGCGCCTGCGAGCATAAGCCGGCTCTTATCGCAGCTGCTCCAGTTCAGCCCGGGCGCCGGCCAGCTTTTACAGTGTGCAGCATGCGCGGAACCGTTGAAGGCGAGGACCAGGCACCACACCAAAGTCAGGCAAAGTGAATTTGTGACTGCCTCGTTGGCATGGTCAGTCCGACTGGGTCTGAAGCGTAAAGTCATCAAGGGGCCTCGTACCATGTCTCATTCGAAATCTTGCCGGGCGGGTTTGGAAAAGTTTGTACCGATTGATACGGTCGGTCAGGCGTGTTCCATTTGAGGGACTCCTGCCCGTTTAAGAGCACGGGCGTAGAGCCCCCTGAAATTGACGCTGATCCACGGTACCGCTCGACCAAGCCAAATCCGCTATTGTCTCCTTGACGTAAGCGGGCAACCGGGGGGCTTAAGCGGCCACTGCTGCGGAGAACGACGTTGTCCCCGCGTTCGAACATCGTGCCGACGGCAAGCCCACGAGGTCGGCCGGGCACTGCGCCATCCCGTCACACACCGACATGCGCCTTTCGCCCCGTCGCAGAAGCACAAGAAAGATTACCGGGTGCCGAAGCGGGCAAAAGCGATCAATGGCGTCGACTGACCGCAAGTCCTTCTCCGTCAAGCGGCGGATGATGGAGGCGAGTATGGCTGGCTGTGTTGGCGGCTCTTCTCTCCTTGCGTTGCGACGACGGTTTGCTCTTGGCGCGTTTATGCCCACTTGCGGCGCCCAGCTCCCTGAGCCGTTGCGCAATAGCGAGGGCAGAGATCGTCTGCAGGATATTGCCATCGTCCACCTTGGGGTCTGAGAATGCGAGCATGGATGCCCGGATGATCTTACCGCTTGCGGCCTTAGGGCAGCGCTCAACCGTAAAATCGTAGAGCTCGCCACCCGAGAGCCCCTCGGTTGCCCCTGCCAGGATCACTTCATACATCCGCCTGCGTTTCTTACCCATCACAATGTCCTCCGGGTTTGGTCGGTGATCTTGTTTAGTGGACAACATCCAGAGGAGATTTGCATTGATGCGCATCAACGATGCGCTTCGGATTTGGCCAGTTCCACACGGCGAAACTTGAAACGTCGATGGTCAAGTTGAGAACGAACATCGGCAACGCCCTGAACAGCGTAAGCGGCTTCAACCTTACGAGCGACAAGGACCTCAAACCCGAGATTGGACATGCTGGCGGCTGATAGTGCCGACTTCGGTTGATGACAACAATGAGGCCAACGTCCTTGGCATCAAGGTTGCCGATGCCAAATCGACGTGACATTCTCGGCGGAATGAGACCACCGCAGTCGCGCTGTTATCCATTATCCGTGGCCTTAGCCTTCGCTGCTCACGTCATATCCGGCATTGAAGCTCGCGCGGAGCATTTTTGACCGGCATCAATGCATTCCGCTTAAGTTGTGGGAGACTTACTGAAACGGAGGGACGATGATGGTCAAACACGTTCTCGTTGCAACAGACGGCTCCGAAACGGCTTGGAAAGCCGTGGAGATGGCCACCAATATCGCAAGGGCTTGCGGGGCTCGCGTCACAATCCTTCACGTCATAGTAAACGGCTTGAGGGCCGAGGAAGCAAGCCAACTTGCACGAGCCGAGCATATTGTGCGACGTGTGTCGCCGATTACGATGCCTGGGCAAGAGCGGGCTCTCTTCTCGATGGGCGCTCTATTGCAAAATTCGCAAGGCGACATTGGCAAGGCGATGTCGGCGCTCGGCGAACGCATTGTCGAGGATGCGGCCGAACATGCACGAACTCTTGGCGTCGACGACGTGCACACGCGGATCGAACCCGGGGACTATTCCGGGACCATTCTCGCCGTGTCGGATGAGATTGGTGCGGACATGATTGTCGTCGGAAGCCGTGGGCTTGGAAGATTGGCCGGCATGCTGCTTGGAAGCGTCTCAATGAAGGTTGCGCAACAGGCGGCTTGCTCGGTCATGATAGTGCGGTGAACGCACCCGCTGGCGTGAAATGAGCTGTGCCAAATAGCGCTTCCCTATTTTCAGGCCCGATCAGTCACGACTTCTTGTCCAACAGAGGTAAAGGGCGGGAGACCTGCCAAGGCTTTATGCGGCTCAACGTTCGGATATTTTTCTTTGAACAGAACGCCTTTGATCAAGAGTACGCTGAAGATCGACGCAATCACCAAAACGATCACAATCAAAAGCAGCCTGTTCAACAGGGTGCCCAGTAGTGCAGGAAGTCTCCGGCGCTTGTCCATCTCAATCCCCGAAATGTGGATCGTGATTTCAGTAACGGCACGATGGGCAGCGCCCTGCATTGCTCAACGTCAAAGCTGCGGCAACATCGCTTTTGACGGCCGTCAATGCGCGCGGCACGCGGACGCGGTTTAATTGCGATCTCTGGTGGCCAGCAGACCGAACGCCAGAGAGGAACGGCGACCGAACCGAGCCGCCCTCCCCGCACCTGCGTCACCGGCCACGATCCATATCCATTTGAAGGAGAAAGCAGTCATGGCTGAGACAGCAACCAAACCTCCAATCAAGCAAGAGGAAACGGCAATCGGAGGCCGCCAGGAATCGTGGGCGCCGTTTGAAGGTCTTCGAGCCGAAATCGACCGTTTGTTCGATGACTTTATCCCCCGCATCTCGCCTCGCCGCTTTGCGCCCACCAACCTTCAACGAGCCTCTCTACTGCCGACCTGGGCAATGGCGCCGTCTGTCGATCTCGTGGAAAGAGAGGCCAGCTATGAGATCACCGCCGAGCTCCCGGGCATCGAGGAGAAGGACATCGAAGTGAAAGTTTCGAACGGAAATCTGACAATCCGGGGCGAAAAGCAGGAAGCAAAAGAAGATGCACACAAGGAATACGTGTTGTCGGAGCGGCACTACGGTTCGTTCCAGCGAACGTTCAAAATGCCTGAGGGCGTCAAGGCCGACGACATTGCAGCGACTTTCTCGAAGGGTGTGCTGACCGTCACCCTGCCAAAGAGCAACGAGGCTCGACAGAGCGAACGAAAGATCCAGGTGAAAACTGCCTGACCATCGAGCGTCCCGCTCAGCAAGGAGCACTGACACTTTGCGGAGCGGCGCGTACAAGGGAGGAAGACATGCCATTCAAGACGATTTTGAGCGTGCTGGGCGAGCACGGGGCTAGCGAGGATCTTCAGATCGCCATGAAACTCGCTGAGGAGGTGAGCGCTCATCTAAGCGCCCTTCTGGTTGTCATGGCGCCCATACCAAGTGGGCGCTATCAGACGCTATCACCAAGTTGGCTGGAAGTGCGCGAACGCAACCTGCAGAAGCTTGCCGAAAGCCTCACCACTATCCGCGAGCGGATCGCGGTGAGCGAATTGTCATTTGACGTCGACGGTGTTTACGCAGAAGTCACCGGACCAGCCTATGACATCGGTGAGAGGGCGCTTTACGCCGACCTGGTTCTGGCCGGCCCTAACCTCTTTCGGAACGAAGAACTGAAGTCGCAGGCCATCAATGGCGCACTGTTTCAAGCCGGGCGTCCTGTCTTGTTCGTTCCGCCCGATGTGAAGGCGACGCTGCAGCCAAAGAGGATCCTGCTGGCGTGGGATTCGCGCCCGAGTGCGGCGCATGCGGCAAGGGACGCGCTCGAAATGATGAGGATGGCCCAGTCCGTACATGTCACCATGGTCGATCCGGTTGCTGCATCGAGAGTGAGTGGCGATGAACCCGGAGCGGATGTGGCTACCTATCTGGCCCGCCAGGGCATCAATGTCTCCGTTGAGACCCTGCCGAGTTCAGGCCACCTGGCCGCAGAGACGTTGCAGAGGCATGCGTTGGACATAGACGCAGACATGGTTGTCATGGGAGCCTACGGCCATTCCAAACTGCTGCAGTTGCTCCTTGGCGGCGTCACAAAATCGATGCTCAAAGAGGCGCGGTTTCCGATTTTCATGGCGCACTGATCGGACGGCGATTCCATCGCGACCTGTTTGCAAACAGGAAGGGGACAGTCATGCAGCCGAGAATTCCACACGATCGCTGGGTTTCGGCAATGCGGCGGAGCCAAAAACCAGGCGACATGTAGAGCGGCGCATCGCGCACGGGTTTGCCCAGCCGCGGATATGACGCGGCCCCGCTGGGCATCGCTGTCGGCATTGAAGGGAGCAGTGCCTGCGAGGCACGCCACTCTATCGATCTGTCATGATCGTCCGTTGAAAAAGCGGAGGTGAGAATGAAACCGGAAATGACCGGGGCGCAGACTTTACCATACCGCGCGTACGCCCACTCCGTAGCGGCCGTTGCGGATCATTTTGGTGTGGACCCGGCAGTTGGACTAACCCAGCAGGAGGTAGCGCGGCGGCTTGGCCGCTTCGGGCCGAACAGAGTTGCTGCGCGCAGGCGAGTCACCGAAATGGCCCTGATCGGGCGGCAGTTTGCCAGCTCCGTCGTGGCTTTACTGGCGGTCGCGTTGGTGCTCTCGCTCGTTTATGCGGAATGGAAACAAGCAGCGGCGATCGCGGCTGTGCTCGTGATCAACGCAGCCATAGGCTATTACACCGAGCGACAAGCTGTGCGTTCAATGGAGGCGCTGCGGCAGATGGCGGCGCGCAACGCGCGGGTGCGCAGGGACGGCCAGTCTCGCCAAATTTCGGCCGACCAGCTTGTGCCCGGTGACGTGGTGGTCGTCGATGCGGGCGACGTCGTGCCAGCCGACATGCGGTGCGCAGGCAGTGCCGCGTTGAGCGTGGACGAGTCTGCCCTCACTGGCGAGTCGCTCCCGGTCGAGAAAGGTGTCGAGCCCAATCCCGATTTCGCCGTGCTCACCGAATGCAGTGCAATTCTGTTCAAGGGCACGCATGTCGTGCGGGGAAGCGGTGAGGCTATTGTTACCGGCACGGGTGCCTCAACCGAGATCGGACGTATCGCCGAACTCGTCGAAGGGGCAGAGAGTGGCGATTCACCACTCGAGCGGCAACTTGCGCACCTCTCCCATCAACTCATCTGGCTGACGCTTGCGCTCGCCGCCGTCGTCGCCGCGGCTGGAATCTATTCCGGCAAGCCGATCTTCCTGATGGCAGAGACGTCGATCGCACTCGCGGTGGCAGCAATCCCGGAAGGTCTGCCGATTGTCGCGACGCTGGCCCTCGCCCGCGGCATGCTGCGCATGGCCGGTCGCAACGCGCTCGTTGAGAACCTGGCGGCGGTGGAGACGCTCGGGTCCACCACACTCATCCTCACTGACAAGACCGGCACCCTTACCGAGAACCGTATGGAGGTGGAGCGCGTCCTCACCCCGTCCGGCGAGTTCTCCATCGACCATTTGCACGCTGTCATCCTGAAGGAAGGGAACCCGGTTGATCCCGCCACGGATCCTGGGCTGATGCGGGCACTGCTCGTCGGCGTACTCTGCTCAAACGCCGAATATGACCACCATGCCGGTTTCGGCACCGGTGACCCGATGGAAGTGGCGCTGTTGCGTGCCGGCGGCTTTGCAGGGCTGCACCGCCGTGAGCAGACCGACACATATCCGGAAGTGCTGGAGCATCCTTTCGATCCGGCGACCAAGCGGATGACGACTGTGCACCGCCACGGCGAGGGCCACTTCGCCGCCGTAAAAGGCGCACCTGAAGAAGTGCTGGCAGCAGCCGATCGGATCGGCGTCGAGGCAGCTTCGCTCGACGACACCGGGCGGGCGGCATGGCTCGGCCGCGCCGAGTGTTTGGCGACGGATGGCTTGCGTGTACTCGCGGTCGCCATCCATCCGGAAGCAGGGCCTGAGGAACCGGTTGCCTGCGGTCTCTCCTTTCTCGGCCTTGTCGCCTTCCGCGATCCCCCACGGCACGACATCGCGAATGCCGTCGCGGCAATGCGCAGCGCCGGCATTCGGGTCGTGATGGCAACCGGTGATCATCCGAGCACGGCGCTCAGTATTGCTCGTGCCGTCGGAATGGCGGAGCGCGATGCGACTGTAACGACCGGAGCAGAACTGTCGCGCTTTGAGGAAACAGCGGATGCCGAGCGAAAGAAGATCGCTCACGGAGATATCTTCGCCCGCATGTCTCCTGAGCAGAAGCTCGACTTGATCGCCCTCTTCCAGCGCGAAGGCGAGGTGGTTGCCATGATCGGAGATGGCGTCAACGACGCGCCGGCGCTGACTACGGCCAATATCGGCATCGCCATGGGACGGCGCGGCACCGACGTGGCACGAGAGGCGGCCGACATGGTGCTGCTCGATGATGCCTTCTCCACGATTGTTCATGCAGTGCGCGAGGGCCGGATCATCTTCGACAACATCCGTCGCTTCTCGATCTATCTGCTCTCCTGCAATCTCGCCGAGGTAGTGGTGGTGGGCCTTGCCGTCTTTGCCGGCCTTCCGCTGCCACTGACGCCGTTGCAGATTCTTTTCCTCAATCTGGTAACAGATGTCTTCCCTGCCTTCGCGCTCGCCGCTGGCGAGGGCGAAGGTGACGTGCTGGCCCGGCCGCCCCGCTCGCCAAAGGAGCCAATGCTCTCGGCCGGACAGTGGCGCGCAGTGGTGAGCCACGGTCTGGCGATTGCGATGGCAACGCTGATCGCGCTCGTCGTAGCATCCTACGGGCTCGGGTTTGGAGCGCAGGAGTCGACGACGATCTCCTTCCTCACCATTGCGCTTGCCCAGCTCTGGCACGTGTTCAACATGCGCAGCCGCAGCAGTGGACTATGGCAGAACGCCGTTACGAAAAACCGGTTCGTCTGGTTTGCGCTCGCACTTTGTCTCGGGCTGATCTTGGCAGCTGTCACCGTGCCGGTCTTGGCCGAAGCGCTTCAGATTAGGCCGGTTGGAGCGCTCGGATGGGCACTGGCAATCGCATGCAGCTTGCTGCCGCTGATCATGTGGCAGGCATCGCTGGCAACTGCGCGCGAACGGTCGGAGCGAGCAGTGGGAAAGCTGCGCAGCCGGAGTGCCCCACAACAATAGTATCTCCGGTGGAGAACCGCTTGAGGATAATGCCCAAAGTCGGGTTCCCAGCCCACTCGTTCCTCATTGAGGATCTATATGCAACACTCCAAAGGCGAGTTTACCGTGGCTGGAGTTTCTGATCGCGAGAGGAGGCGCTTTTATCATGGGTCTGGTCTTCTATGCTCATCCTCGTCGGACGCCTCAAAGGCACGTCTCATCTTGCGCAATGTTGCCCTTCGCGCCTTATCATCAGTCGCGCGATCGAGTTGATCCCGCAGGTCAAGCACGAAGGATTGAAAATCATTGTGCCAATCCCTGCGACCCGTCCTTACGGGATCGATCCGAGGGGGCAACAGAGCCTGAGCGATCGCTGACGCTCCCTCCGGACCCAGGACAAAACCTGAATCCAGATGCGGCTGGATGAGCGTTTCTTCAGGCAAGAATTTTGCGAGCCTTTCTTGAAGGCCGTCAAGCCCGGCTACCTCGCCGTGAACCAGAAAGACGTCTCGCTTTATCGGTTGGCGCGCTCGCACCCATTCGGCCAACTCGCGACCATCAGCATGACCACTATAGATGTCCAGCTTGCGGATACGTGCACGCACGGTGATATCGTCGCCCTGAATGCGCACAACCGTTGCACCATCTTGGAGAATCCGGCCGAGGGTGCCCGCTGCCTGATAGCCGACAAGAAGCACAGTGCCCTCCTCGCGCCAAAGCCAGTTTTTCAGTCGATGCCTTATCCGGCCAGCTTCACACATCCCGCTGGCTGCAATCACGATATGAAAACCCTTGATAAAGTCTATCGCCTTCGACTGTTCGACAGTTTCGGTGAAGCGGACGTTTTTTGCCCGCATCGCCTCCGACAACAGCCTGCCATTTTCAAGCTCTGAAGCATGTCTTTCGAAGACTTCACTGGCGCGCGTGGCCAGGGGCGAGTCAATCAGGATCGGGCTGGTCTTGATTGCCCCGGAACGCATGAGAACGATGAGGTCCGTAAGCAGTTCCTGCGTCCGCTCCACCGCGAACGATGGTACGATAAGCGCTCCGTTGGGATGGTCTGCAGCAAGCACCTCATCGCGCAACTGTCGGCGGCGATCCTCATCGGTGACATCGTCTCGATCGACCGCACCGTACGTGCTTTCGCATATGACGTAGTCCAGATCCCTGGGGCCGTCGGCGTCGAACTGCAGGAGCTTGTGGCGGGGCCCAATGTCACCTGAGAAAAGCAGGCGTCGGGGAGACGTCGCCGTTTCGACTTCCATCTCGACCGATGCGGAGCCCAACAGATGACCGGCATCCCAAAATCGAAATCGTATACCTTCGGCAGCTTTGTGCCATCTTCCCAACGGAACCTGGCGGAACAACGTGATGGCTCTTGCAGCATCAGCGGCGGTGTAGATTGGCGTGACGGCTCGCTTGCCACGCCTCTGATTGCGCCGGTTGAGATGTTCAACCTCGCTCTCCTGAATATGGGCGGCATCAGGAAGCATAACCGAACACAGATCGATGGTCGCAGGCGTTGCAAAGATTGGTCCGCCGTAGCCCATGCTCGAGAGCTTCGGCAACAGGCCGGAATGATCGATATGCGCATGGGTCAGAATGACGGCATCAATATCAGTGGGCTCGAATGGGAACCGCCGATAGTTCAGTTCCTTTTCTGTCTTCGAACCCTGAAACAGGCCGCAGTCGACCAGTATTCTTGCATCCGCCGTCTCGATGAGCTGGCAAGATCCAGTCACCGCGCCGGCGGCGCCGTGAAAGTGAATGGTGGGGTCCATCGGCATCTCATATGCCTCCTGAGGATAGACTGCGGCTCTGCTGAACAAGATCGCCGCTCTTTGCCGCGTGATGTGCCGGGTCCGGTTAGTGCGCCAACGTCGCTACAAGGATTGCCTTCGTGGCGTGAATACGGTTTTCAGCCTGGTCGAGAACAATGGAAGCCTTTGATTCCAGAACATTCCGGGATGCGTCCGGCGAGCCGGTTTCTTCGCTTGCCGACTTGTGCGCATGATGACCGATGAAATCGGGCACGAAGCGCATGAACTTGCAATGTGGGTTGCCGGTCGCCTCAAGCGTCGCCATTCTGACGCCGAACGGCGTGAGGAGTGCGACAGCGCGGTCATTACGGGTGTCCTCCTCCTCGTGGGAAACCCAGCGACTGGCGTAAATAAAGTCCGCATCGAGCACGCCGGCCCCAACGTCTTCCAGCACGGCAAACTTGCCACCGTTTTTCCATGCTTCGGCTTTGACGCTGTCGACAAATTGGTGATCCGGCCACAGGTCCTTGGGCGACACGAGGCGGAAATCCATCCCCACCTTCGCAGCACCGATCGCCAGTGTTCTAGCGTCGCTGACCCGACCGTTTCCAACCACCGACAATGTCAAGTCTGAGAGGTGCTTATGCGTGAACTCGCGCATGGTCTGGAAGTCAGCCACAAGCTGGCAAGGATCGCATTGCCGTGACAGGGCATTGTAGACGGGAATGCCCGCCCGTTCGGCAAGGGCAGCCATGACATCGTCTGCAAGCCCGCAGCATTCGATTGCATCGAATATTCTTCCCAGCATGCCGGCCATTTGCCTGATCTCGCCGGGCGCTGCCTTCGCATACTGTTCCGGCCCGATGCAGATGACGTGGGCGCCTTGATCGTGGGCAGCGAGTTCGAACGCCGCACGCAGGAATGGCAGTTCACGCCCATGCAGAAACGCCAGACTCTTTTGGAAAAGTTGTTGGCGCTCACTGCCACAACGTTTTGCGACCTTGAGGTCGCCGGCCAGTTGCACAAGAAACCGCAACTCGCCTGGATCAAGCGCCTCCACCGAAAGGACGTTACGGCCATGGAGATTGATCGACATAGCGTTTCGTAGCTCCCATGATTGAACCGAAACTGGACCGCTCCGAACTGAATATCTCGAAGTTGGCCTTGGAGCTTTACGGTCCTTCGCAGTCACGCAACTGGCGACAAAGCCAACAAACCACAGGCCGACACCAACGGCATTGACCGGCGTCAATGATCTTGCCGGACGATTGCCCGATCCTTTTGCGGGTACAGGCTGCGGTCAACGTGCGCGAGGATCCCTCATGACTCAGGCCGACGCCACATGAGATGCGGATAGACCGAGACTTCATCAGGGAGATGGTGATGGCAATGGCGTATCGAACCGGACCGATCCTGCGTCATCAGGTCGACAAGGCATACCGTCTGATCGAGATCGTCGAGTATCCTATCGATCTGGCACAATGGCGATCCATCTGCGAACACGACTTCAACCGGCGATATATTGCACCCACCCACGGCTCCATCGTCACTGTCGAGAACTCAATCGGCTATGTCCAGGGCATCAGCATCGCCCATCCAGGAAGCGACCCGAACTATGGCCACATACTCGATGTGCCCGTTTTTATCGTGGCAACCGCTGCCGACACCGCCGGCGTTTCGAACGCACTTCTGGGTCATTTGAAAGCGATGGCCCGAGCAGATCACTGCAGTTACATGATTGTCGCAAACATCGACCCGAATATATGGCCTGACAAAGGATCTGATCCTCGAAAGGGTATCGTCATACCTATAACGGTGTGATCATTGCCGTACGGGTCGGGCACTGAAAACATATCCCACTCCCCGCACCGACTTGATCAGTGAAGGATTGGTGGGATTTTCCTCTATCTTTCTGCGCAACCGTGCAACCTGCGCATCGATGGTCCGGTCAAATGCCTCCAGATTTCGACTGCGCGTAAGATCCATCAGGATTTCGCGCGCCATCACACGGCCGGCATGTTTTACGAAGACACAAAGCATATCGAACTCGCCTGTCGTTAACCGGATCTCCTCTCCAGCCCGCGACCAAAGTTCGCGTCGCGCCAGATCCAGCCGATAGCCATCAAAGCAAAAGACTTCTCCCTCCTCTGCTTCGGCCCGGCCACCGCCGACCGGAAGCCGGCGACGCAAAGCAACCTTGATGCGTGCGAGCAATTCGCGAAGATGGAAAGGCTTGGAGATGTAGTCATCTGCACCGAGTTCCAGGCCGACCACCCGATCGACCACATCGTTGCGTCCGGTCAGCATGATAAACGGAATGTCTGATCGGGCGCGAAGATCGCGGGCAAGGGCAAAACCATCTGCGTCGGGAAGGACCACATCGAGTAGCACGACGTCGATGCCGCCACGCGCCAAGCAATCGCGCATTGCACGACCATCGCCTGCAACGCTTACCCGGAACCCCTCATCTTGAAGGTACCGATCCAGCATATGGCGAATTCTCTCGTCATCGTCGACGACAAGAACATGCTCCGGCTGCTTGCGTGAAAGCATTTTGAAGCACCTTGTCAGCGGTCAAGTGCCGCAAGCAGTTACACTCTGTTACAGACCCGAACGAAGTGTAGCATGTCTGTCGTCCGCCCGTCACGCGTTGGCCATCAACTTGATCGGTCACGATCAGCGGAGGATGCCTTATGAACATGCCACTAAGGCTGGTTCAGCCAACAAATCAAATCTCGATCGAAGATGCTCCTTTCGGCACAACCGGGTTATCGTCTCTCTTTAGACACCTGCCGCTCGAACGCTTCGCTGCGGGAACAAGCGTCTTCTGGGAAGGAGACAAGGCAACTCAGGTCTTCGAAGTTGTTTGTGGCATGGTGCGCGCTGTCCGTCTGCTGAGCGATGGTCGCCGCATAATCGTCGGCTTCTTGCGCCCAGGTGATCTCCTGGGAGTTTCGTTCAAGGACCAATACGTCTACACCGTCGAAGCCGTGACAAAGGTAGAGTTGCGCCGCTTTCCCCGCCATCTCTTCGAGCTCGAAATCGCTCGTCAACCGACCATGCGGGAGCTGCTCTTTTCCAAACTCTGCGATGAGATGACTGCGGCACAGGACCAGGCCGTCCTGCTTTCGCGTCGAAGCGCGGACGAGAAACTTGCAAGTTTCCTCCTGCGCATGGCGACCCGTCGCATAGGACAACACATGGTGGTCGATCTGCCCATGACAAGGCAGGATATTGCCGACTATCTTGGCATGACCATCGAGACGGTCTCGCGCACCACGACCAAATTCGCCGGGAGCGGTATTGTCGCCATTGCGGATCGACATATCATGACAATCTTGAGGATGGATGCGCTTCGCTCGATCGCCGAGGGTGAGGAATGCGACAGCTGGATCGCTCCATCGATGGCGAAAGTGCGCCAGCAGACTGCGGATGCGCGACAATCAATGGATGAACATGGCCGACAACCGCATTAGCGAGATCCTCGAAGTGTTCGACGACGCGAACGTCATCGTGCATGCACCCGATGGGACGATCAGTCACTGGAGCAAGGGGTGCGAGCAGCTCTACGGGTGGTCACGCAGCGATGCAGAGGGGCAGATTGCGCGGCAATTGCTGAACACTTCTTATCCTATTCCACTCCAGGCAATCCATGATCTGTTGCACCGATCAGGCAGTTGGAGCGGTGAATTAAGACATACACACCGCAATTCCAGTTCTGTGTACGTGGCGACACGCTGGGTGCGACTGGGTCCGGCGAACGTCATCGTTCAGACAGACACCGACATAACCAGCCTGCGCAAAACGCAGTCGGAGCTTGCGGCCAGGGAAGCACACCTGCAGTCAATACTCGACACGGTGCCTGAAGCCATGGTGGTCATCGATGCCGGTGCAAGGATCATGTCGTTCAGCGCTGCGGCCGAAAGCCTTTTTGGATACAGGGAAAATGATGTCCGCGGCCAGAATGTGAGCATGCTGATGCCGTCACCCGATCGCGATGCTCATGATCGCTACATTGGCAATTATCTGCGCACTGGCGAACGCCGGATTATCGGCATCGGCCGGGTCGTGACGGGCCTTCGCAAGGATGGAACAACCTTTCCCATGGAATTGTCGGTCGGCGAAGCCATCTCTGATGGCCAGCGCATATTTACCGGCTTCATACGCGATCTCACCAGTCGTCAACGAATAGAAGAGGAACTCCGTCAGGCGCAGAAGATGGAAGCCGTTGGTCAACTGACCGGCGGCTTGGCGCATGATTTCAACAATCTGCTGACAATCATCACCGGCAACCTTGAGATGCTGGAGGCCGGCTTAAGCGACAAGCGCCATCTCGACCTTTTGAGAGACGCGCAAGCTGCCGCGGACGATGGCGCCAAGCTAACCGCCCAGCTATTGGCCTTTGGACGACGGCAACCGCTCAATCCGAAGGTCGTCGATGTCGGCGATCTGGTTTCAGATTTCTCAAAATTGCTGGCTCGAACACTTGGCGAAACGGTCGAACTTCACACGGCAACGACCGGTGTCGGCAACGATGCCGTCGTCGACGCTTCCCAGCTTCAGAACGCTCTGCTGAATTTGGCACTCAATGCACGCGACGCGATGCCCGATGGGGGACGCGTCAGCATCGAGATATCCTCTGCAATCCTTGATCGGGCTTACGTCCTCCAACATCCGCTAGCGCGCATGGGCAAGTTTATCCTCATCACCGTTACCGATACGGGGAGCGGCATGAGCGAAGAGGTAAGGCAGCGCGCCTTCGAACCCTTCTTTACAACAAAGGCTGTTGGCGCAGGAACCGGACTTGGCTTGAGCATGGTCTATGGCTTTGTCAAACAATCGGGTGGCCACGTCCAACTTGACAGCTGCCCCGGACAGGGAACCTGCGCTCGCCTCTATCTCCCGGCAGCCCCCAAGCAGGTGACCTCCGTCGGCGCCGGCGACGGCGGGACGGAGGTCGCGGCTCAGCACGGACACGAGTCGATTTTGGTTGTGGAAGACGAACCCAGGGTGCGTCGCGTAGCAGTGTCACGCCTTAGCCAGGCGGGGTACATCGTCGTCGAGGCCGGCACCGGTGCTGAAGCGCTCAGGCTCCTATCCGAACATCCGGAAATCTCGCTTCTCTTTACCGATGTGATCATGCCAGGTGGGATGGCCGGCGACGAGTTGGCCCGCCACGCCCGTGCACTAAGGCCGGATATCAGGGTGCTCTATACATCCGGCTATGCAGAGCCGACGATCTCCGGCCGCCAATTGTCCGGCGACGAAGAGTGGCTGGCAAAACCCTATACTGCCCTCGAACTGGAACTGAGACTGCGCAAGCTACTGGATGCTTCTTGATGCTTGCTCTTGCCGCCGAGGATCGATTCAGCCGTGGCGAACCTTCGGTATGATGGCCACACCGCCACAGGCGCCATCAACCGCCTTGATCACGTGTCTTCCGTCCCGTCATGGCAGCAATATCGATGCTGCAGAATAATTGCTTGTAGCCGGGCGCGATCTCGGGCGCCGTCGGTTTAGCCCCCTGGGTTCCCACCGGTTGGGGTGTTTTTCGAGCAGCGACCATGCAGGAAGGTACCCGTAATGCCATTGGCCATCCGACGTGAGCTCCTGAAGGCGACTGTCGATCACGACGCTTCGCCACACCTGCCGGCACATCGGCTCCTCCACGAGCACACAGACCTTGGGATTGGCGCGCATCCATTCGACCCCATTTGCCCGGCATCGAGAAGCTGTAGAGACAGCGTCCAGCCATGGCATAGTAAATCGGGACGACATGGGATTGTTTCCCTTGCAGCACGCAAGCCTGGCGAAGTGAGAAGTGGCGACAAGGCTGCCGCATTCATGGTGAGACATCTCTTCGGCGAACATGGTCCATCCTTTCCGGGAAACTGGCTTGCCGACAAGCGTGGCTACGGCGCGCGACGTTTGCATTGATGCCGCTCAATGACAGCGCCGTCAGCTGCCATCAATAATCTTTGGAGCCAATACACTTCAAAGGACGAGCGCGATGAATGACCTCAGCCTTCGGCAGGATATTATCGACGAGCTCGAATATGAGCCCAGCATCAACGCTGCCAGCGTCGGCGTGGCCGTTGACCACGGCATCGTGACGTTGAGCGGTCATGTCCAAAGCTTCATGGAGAAACATACCGTCGAGCTGATCGTTCGCGGCCTGTTGGGTGTAAGGGCCATTGCCCAGGAGCTTGAAGTTCGCCTGCCTGAACATCAGAGTTGGTCGGACGATGAAATCGCCGGCCGGGTGCTCGCCGTGCTCGCGTGGGCGGCCCCGGTGTCCAATCAAGGTGATATCGAAGTGACGGTCAGGCGAGGGTTCGTGACGCTGAAGGGTATGGTCGATTGGTACTTCCAACGCACCGCCGCTGAAGCCGCAGTGCGGCAGCTTGCCGGGGTGACTGGCATCAGCAACCAACTTGAGATGCGCCGGAGCGTCAACCGTTTTGCCATGAAGCGGGACATCGAGGAGGCACTGAGACGAAATGCCGAGATCGATGCTGGCGATATCCGGGTAGAGACCTCGGGCAGCCAGGTCACATTGCGCGGCAGCGTACGGACGCTTCGCGAGCGTGCGTTGGCCGAGAGGGCAGCGTGGTCGGCCCGAGGCGTAACCGTTGTGGAGGACCGACTGCTCGTCGACGATCAAAGTAGCGGACTGTCCGCCTGAACCATCTGCTCACGATCGGGGTTGGTATCCACAACGTTGAAGGATGAAACAGTTGCCAAAGAAGAGCGCGGGCATTCTCGCCTACAAGTTCGACCTGGGCTTGCCCCGCGTGCTGCTGGTTCATCCGGGCGGCCCTTTCTGGGATAACCGCGACCACGGGGCGTGGTCGATCCCCAAAGGCGAACACGATCAAGAAGAGGGAGCCGAAGATGCGGCGCGGCGTGAATTCGAGGAGGAAACAGGCCGAGCCGTCGCCGAGCCCCTGTTCGGACTTGGGGAGGTCCGCCAGAAGAGCGGGAAAATCATCGTGGCCTATGCCGCCGCAATCGACTTCGACGCGGTGCGGCTTCAAAGCAATGTTTTCGAACTCGAATGGCCGCCGCACAGCGGCCGCATCGAGCAGTTCCCTGAAGTGGACCGTGCCGAATGGTTCACGCTTGCAGAGGCGCGTGACAAGATCAGTGTCGGCCAATTGCCCCTGCTTGATCGGCTAGAAGAATTGCTGACCTCCAGCGCTGGTCCTTGACCACGGTCAAAGCGCCGAACGCGTTTGACCCTAAGATTTGCGGAAAAAGGAAGACAAGCAGCGTTGCCAACCTGGGAAGGACCGTACAATGCAGGCCCAAAGCGACATCCAGGCAGACCTAACAACTCAATCGGGAGTTCGGCTCCGCGTTCGGCATGCGCTCCCTGCCGATGAAGTGCTCGTCGCCGACTTCTTCGCCCACGTTACGCCGGAAGATCTGTCTTTCCGCTTCCTGTCCGGCATGAAGGAAGTGTCGCACGAACGTCTACGGGCGATCACGCGCGCCGACGATCCCAGGATCATCAACTTTCTGGCGTTCTCGCCCGCGGAGATGCTGGTGGCAGTCGGGGCTCTAGCGATCGACGAAAGCCTTGTTCGGGGCGAGGTCGTCCTCTCGGTGCGCGCCGACCATAAACACCTTGGCGTCAGTTGGACGTTGCTTTCCCATATTGCGCAGTACGCGGAGCGCCGTGGTCTCAAGAGTATCGAATCGTTAGAAAGTCGCGCAAACCGGGCTGCGATCAACCTGGAGCGCGAGATGGGTTTCGAGATAACCCAGGTTGCCGATGATCCAACGTTGGTCCTGGTCAAACGGGAGTTGCACCCGGGACCCTAGCCGGTCGCAATCGTCACGCGCCTCGTGCGCCACCGATCACCACAACGCGTAAGCGGCGGCACCAGCGCTCAGGGCAAGGATCGTGGCAATCGTCAGCCGACCCCAATAGGTTATAGGCGAAGCGATCGCTGCAAGCGCCAGCCTCCCGAACGCATTAGCGACAAGCGCGACCAGGATCGCTGACCTAACGGTGTCTGAACCTGCGGAATGGTTCAAGAGACGGAGGGAGCTGAGTATTGAAACGTCGACATCAAAAAGGGCCGACACGGCCGAGACCACGAGGATCCCGGCATTGCCGACCCGGCTGGCCAAGGCTGCGCTGAGCGTCATCGTGATGGCAAACATCCCTGCGAAAATCAAAAGCGAGCGTAGATCGAAGGGGTTGTGAGCGGCGACCTGAGCGTTGTCCTTGGAGGTGTTCCGTGCGAGCAGGATCGCTCCGCACAGCGCAAAAACCAGAGCTGCGGCAGACATGGGCGCAACCAGGCCAAGGACGAGTGAAGGCGCCAGCACAAGAACCAGGGTAAGTACGCGCGCAAGCGATACGGTCGCCGCCAGCATTGCGGCACCTGCCAGTGGTGAAGATTGTCCGCCACTGGCCGCCTTCTGCCCGAAGCTCACTGTTACCGCCGTCGATGAAACGAGTGCGCCGGCAAGACTGCTGACGATCAAGCCCTTTGTCGTCCCCAGCAAGCGAACCGCAATGTATCCGACGTAGGAAATGACCGCACTTAGAACCGTGAAGAACCAGACCGCGCGAGGATTGAACCCACCCCAGGGATCGATCGGGCGATCGGGAAGCAGAGGCAGAACAATCGCCGTCATGACGGCAAGCAACAGTGCAGAGCGCAGCTCCACCCACGTCAGGCGCTGGAGCAAGCCATGCAGTAGGTCACGGCTGGACAGAACCGCCGCCAATGCTGCCCCCCCTGCGGCGGCAGCTCGGTAGTCGCCCGAGACTGCCAGGCCGCCAAGGGCAAAGACGCACAGACCGGCAACGACGCCGGTCACACTGAAGTCGTTGTCATGCCTGGCTTCTCTGATCTTGAACCAGGAAAAACTGATAGCGAAGCCGATAAAACCGGCGGCAAATACAACCCCCTGCTCCTCGGTCAAGGCAGCAAAGACGCCTCCGAGCAAACCAGCGATACCATAGGTGCGTATTCCCGCTGTCCGGCTCCCGGCCGGCGCATCCCGTTCACGCCAACCCCTTTCCAGACCGACAAGCAAGCCAATCGCCAAGGCAATCCCAAGCCTCGAGATAAGCTCTTCCATCCGCACACCCCCCGAAATAGCTGATCAGCAACCTCAGCCTGGTTTCAATGCTGCGATGACACGGCCCAACGTCAGAAACGAAGAGAGAGCATTTTTGTAGCACAGCAGGCGAACGCGCCTCATGGCCCAGCATAGACTCCCATCGCCCGCCACAGTTGACGAGGATCAATGCGTTGGTGTGCATCAACGATAGATTGAACGAACTGGCCTTCGGGCGGATCATCGGGAGAGACTGCGATGACCTATAAAACCATTCTTGCTGTCGTCGGAACCCACCATAAAGAACAGCACCTGCTGTCTGCTGCGGAAATTTGCGCGTCCGTCGGAGCACACCTTTCACTGTTGATTGTCAAACTCGCAGCCCCACCGCCAATCGGCGATTATGTCGCCGCAGTTTCCGTCGATTGGCTTGATCAGCGCCAACGCGATATGAACCTGCTTGAGGAGGCTGCGGAAAAGGCCAAGGCAATCCTGGATCGCCCAGGAACGTCCTTCGACGTCGCCACAATGTATACGGAACTTGCCTGGGCAGATGACGAAATCGGAGCTCGCGCGCGCTATGCGGATCTCATACTGGTCGGCGATGGCCTGACGGCCGACCCGGAGCTGCGATCACGTGCAATAGACGCGGCGCTGTTTCAGTCGGCACGGCCGGTTTTGATCGTGCCCAAAGGCAAAACGGCGACACTCACACCGAAGCGGGTCGTACTCGCCTGGGATTCAGGCTTCGAGGCCGCTCGCGCGGCTCGCGAGGCATTGGACATTCTTTCCGGTGCCGACGATGTGTACGTGACGATGATCGACCCACGTGCCAGTTACGGCCGCAACGGCGAAGAGCCCGGCGCCGACATTGCGGGATATCTCGTTCGCCACGAGATTTCGGTTTCTGTCGAGCGGCTGCCGAGCGAAGGGCGAAGCATCGACGAAGTGCTCAATCGATACGCCCAGGATGCCTCGGCGGACTTGATCGTCATGGGCGCCTATAGCCACTCGAGAATGCGTGAGCGGGTCTTTGGCGGGGTCACCCGCTCGATGTTGGAAACAGCAACGGTGCCAGTGCTCATGGCGCATTGATCGAAACAGCAGAGCTTCCAGGGGTGACGGGATGCCGGGCATTCTACCTTCTGGCTAAGGACGACACAAAGGAGATGCCAGCGGCATGATCGCCGGTTCAATCCATCTTGCGTTCCTGTTGATCGCCCTTGCCGGGACGATCGTTGGACTTGTCGCGCAATGGTATGACTGGGTCCCGTATGACTGGGTCCCGGCGGCGAACCTCATTTGGAGCGTTGCGACCGTTCCCGTCGTTGTGGCGCTGACAATCGCGATTGTGCGGGATTTCCGGGCAGGTCGGTTGGGCGTGGACGCGATAGCGCTCGTTGCCATGGTGGCATCGATCGCCATGGGGGAGCCGCTGGCGGGTGCAGTGGTTGCCATGATGTATACAGGCGGCAATCTTCTGGAAGACTACGCACGCGGCAAGGCCGAGCGCGACCTCAAGTTGCTTCGCGATCGGACGCCTCGTATTGCCCACAGGCTTGCTGGTGGCAAAGTCACCGACATTGCAGCCGACGAGATTGTCACAGGCGACGAATTGCTGGTGAGGGCCGGCGAGCTTTTGCCGGTCGATGGCTATCTTCTGAATGAGCGTGCCAAGGTGGACGAGGCAGCCGTAACCGGCGAACCTCTGCCCGAAACGCGGATCAAGGGCGATCAGCTGAGAAGCGGCACAGTCAATGCCGGCGAAGCCTTCCACTATCGCGCGTCGGCTCCCGCCAGCAACAGCACCTATGCCGGCATCGTGCGCATGGTCGAAAAGGCACAGACCGCAAAAGCACCATTCATCCGGATGGCCGATCGTTTTGCCCTGCTGCTGCTGCCAGCGACGCTTCTGGTCGCAGCCTTTGCCTGGTGGCTATCGGCCGACCACATGAGGGCGCTCGCAGTGCTCGTTGTCGCTACCCCCTGCCCGCTCATTCTTGCAGCACCGGTGGCCTTCATCGGCGGCGTTTCGCGCGCCGCGCGGGCGGGCATCCTGATGAAAGGAAGCGGCGCGCTCGAAGCGCTCGCGCTTATCCGCACTGCCATTTTCGACAAGACCGGGACATTGACGGAAGGCGGAGCGCGATTGATTTGCCTGGAGACGGCGCCGGATAATGACGCCAATGAAATCCTGCGCTTGCTCGCATCTCTCGAACAGGCTTCACACCATGTCTTGGCCGAGACGATCGTTGGCTTGGCGCGAACGAATGGAATGTCCCTTTCAGCGCCGACAAATGTCCGGGAGTTTCGCGGCTCCGGATTGGAAGGCATTGTCGCCGGCAGGCACGTGCGTGCCGGTTCACGTGCGTTGGTGCTTGGTGATGACGAAGTGCCGACATGGGCATCCTCGGCTGCATCGGCCCGCCAGGGCAGCTCCGGACTCGCAATCTATGTGTCCGTGGACGGTCGGATCGCTGCATTCCTCCTATTGGCGGACGCAATCCGACCGGAGGCGCCGATCGCATTGGCTCAGCTTCATGCAGCCGGCATCTCGCGCATCATCATGGTTACCGGCGACGACGCCGGAACTGCCAGCACCGTCGCATCATCCCTTGGCATCGATGAAGTCTATGCCGATCGAAGTCCGGCTGAAAAGCTTGCAGCCGTTGCGGCCGAACAGCTTCGCCAGCCGACGATGATGGTGGGTGACGGTATCAATGATGCGCCTGCCCTGGCTGCGGCCGACATCGGGATCGCCATGGGCGCGCGCGGGGCGACCGCTTCGTCGGAGGCAGCGGACGTCGTCATTCTGGTCGAGCGGATCGATCGCGTGCCATACGCTGTCGAGATCGCACGGCGTACCAGGCAAATCGCGTTGCAAAGCGTCGTCGCCGGGCTGGCATTGTCAGGCATCGCGATGATCTTCGCTGCCTTGGGCTACATCACACCGGTCGCAGGAGCCCTGCTGCAGGAAGGCATAGACATCGCAGTGATCGTCAACGCATTGCGAGCCTTGAGCGGCCCGACAAGCCGTGGCTCCGCTGAAGGATCTGCTCTGCTTGCCACGCGAGTGCAGTAGCGGCGTCACATTGACATAAGTGCTGCACGTGCCTTGATGCCGGCATTTACAGCTGCAGCCGCGGATATCAACAGGAAAGAGCTCATGGACTGTCTCGAAGATTTCTGAGGCAAACGGCGCCGTGAGCCGTTCCCCTCACGCTTTTGAGCATTTGACTGGAGATGGCACGCAGCGCTCCCATCCCGAGGACCTCTTGCCATTTTTTGTGGCGCCATTGTCGAAACACTCGCAATGGCGGGCCGATGGCCAACGCTCCAAGCCACGTTGACATGTAGGTCGACTGTCATACATGTCGATCGGATAAGGCTGCCCGCAGTTGCATGAGGCTCGAAGGCGATCACGAAACGCAAGATAGACGCAAGAGAAAAGCCCAAGACGCTCCTGCAACGCCTAGCAGCGGCTCCCGACAAGCTGTTCACGGGGGCGTTTCGACAGCAGTTTGCCGCCCTGTGTTTCCGCTACACCTCCGGCAGTATTGAGATACTGGTTGTAACCTCGCGCGATAGCGGTCGTTGGGTCATCCCAAAGGGGTGGCCAATAAAGAACAAGAAGCCTCATGAAGTCGCGGAAACCGAAGCTCTACAGGAAGCCGGCATCCGGGGAATAGTCAGGAGGAAAGCTCTTGGCAGCTACACATATCTGAAGATGATGAATGACGGCGACTTCATTCCATGTGTCGTTGATGTCTACCAGATAGAAGCCACCCGCCTTGCGAACAAATTCAAGGAAAAGGGCGAGCGGGTCCTTGCTTGGGTTAGTCCCGAAGAAGCGGCACGGCGCGTCCGCGAAATCGAACTCAAATCCATGTTTGTCGAGTTCAAGCCACACCGGCACGAGGCGAACGCTGAATAGTCGACGTCGCATTTCGGCATCTTGCGATTGTCGTGATTTTCTCGAGGTCCCCCTATTTTTGCTTCCTCTCCGGACACCTACCCCTTGCGAGGTTAACCTGTCGCGCCGGCACACACTGTCCCTCGTCTAGACCATGACCTCCTTGAAGACAGGTCGCTAAGTGAACGCCTAGCCAAGTGCCCATGGCACCAGACGTTTGAACGCAAGCTCTGCGCGTGCGGGTCCCCGCCCATGCCCGTGCTGGCAAAGCTCTCATAGAAAGAGACAAGCGTCGTTCGAGCTATCCGGAGCGCTTTTTTTTTGAACTTGAAGGGCTCGCAGACCATCACTTGAGCAACCGTTGGTGCGGTGCCGGCCGTGCAGCTACGCATCCCACTTTGTCACCAAGGTTGAATATCCAGTGCAGCGGATGGCTGGAAGTGATAAATCAGCTCTATAAATCGATCCCTATCGAGCAGCAAGATAAGGCTAGCCTATGGCCAAAGCAGTTTTTCCCCGGCCCACCGATGATTTGGTGCAGCAGGTTCTCGAGCGCCGGCGAGCCGTTAAGAAGAAACCTCTCCCCTCCGACAGTTCCACGACAAAGCTTACCCTCACCTTGGACACCGAGGTGGTTAATTGGTTCAAGGCGTCTGGCGACCATTGGCGTACAAGGATGCGGGAGGTCCTTCGAAATGCCGCGGAGTTCGACAAGAATAGTTGAACCCTGTGACGCGTGTGTCACGGCTTTCACGAAGCGAGCAGTCCAGCCAAGGTTCGGTGGGGCGCTAGCATGAAACTCGTCACGATACCGGCAATTTTCCTCCTCCTCTTCCTCGCAGGATGCACGATGGCTGGCTTGACCGCAGAGCAGGGCTATGGGCCTCTGCGCTAGGCCCTCACGCCGCCTCGCCCGGGCTGCCCCTCTACCAATCGGCTCACTTCGGACCACAGTACCGCAATGGCGCGACAGACGGCCGTTCACGACGAGGTATGCGACGAGGCCGATCAGCAGGCTCCAGAACGCCCCGCCAATGTCAAGAAGATTGGCGTTCGCAGCGGATATTCTGGATTAACTATTGACGAGGCACAACATATCCATCAGTGTGGATATATGGATAATTCTACAGCGATTACCGCGCTCGCCGCACTTGCTCAGAGCACCCGTCTCGAAACGTTCCGGCTTCTTGTCAAACACGAGCCTCACGGACTGCCCGTCGGCGAGTTGGCGAAAACCATCGACGTGCCGCAAAACACGATGTCTGCGCATCTCAAGATACTGACGCAAGCTGGCCTGATCGCCGGCGAGCGGCATAGCCGTTCAATCGTCTATCGCGCAAACCTTGACGTCTTCCGGGAGCTGACGTTGTTCCTGATCAAGGACTGCTGTGGCGGCAACGCGGAGATTTGCACCCCACTCATTGCCGAACTCATGCCCTGCTGCCCGCCCGCAAAGGCGACCGCATGAGTTCTCGTAACTCTCAGAACCCGGATCAACACCACTAGGGACAAGGACAATGTCTGACCGCGTTTATAACGTGCTCTTCTTGTGCACGGGCAATTCCGCTCGCTCTATTCTTGGAGAATCCATCCTCAATGCCGAGGGCAAGGGCCGCTTCCGCGCCTATTCCGCTGGCAGCAATCCAAAGGGTGAGGTCAATCCTCACGCCATCAAGGAGCTTGAGGCGCTCGGATATCCGTCCACGGGGTTTTCCTCGAAAAGCTGGGACGTCTTCGCCGAGCCAGGTGCACCGCAGATGGACTTCATCTTTACCGTCTGTGATAGCGCGGCAGGCGAAGCGTGCCCTGTGTGGATTGGGCATCCCATGACCGCCCATTGGGGTGTCGAAGACCCGGCAGCAGTCGAAGGCACCGACATCGAAGTGCAAAAGGCATTCGCCCAGGCAGCAAGGTTCCTCAAGAACCGGATTGCGGCGTTTCTCAGCCTACCGCATTCCTCGATCGACAAGCTCGCGCTCGAACAGCACCTTCGGCAGATCGGCAGGATGGAAGGCGCCACGCAACCCCAGGAAAAGGCAAGCTGATGTCCTCGTTCGAACGATACCTCACCGTCTGGGTGTTTCTCTGCATTCTCGTCGGCATTGCGCTTGGACACTTGATGCCCGGCGTCTTCCAGGCGATCGGTGCGGCGGAAGTCGCCAAGGTCAATATCCCCGTGGCCGTCCTCATCTGGCTGATGGTCATTCCCATGCTGTTGAAGATCGACTTCGGATCCTTGTCCAAGGTCGGCAGCTACTGGCGCGGGATCGGCGTCACCTTGTTCATCAATTGGGCGGTCAAGCCATTCTCAATGGCCCTGCTCGGCTGGCTGCTCATCGGCTGGCTCTTCAGGCCCTTGCTCCCCGCTGACCAGATCGATTCCTATATCGCCGGCCTGATCATCCTCGCTGCGGCACCTTGTACCGCCATGGTCTTCGTCTGGTCGAACCTCACCAAAGGCGAGCCCCATTTCACGCTGTCGCAGGTCGCGCTCAACGACGCCATCATGATCGTCGCGTTCGCCCCCATCGTCGGCCTGTTGCTCGGCCTCTCCGCCATCACCGTGCCGTGGGACACACTGATGATCTCGGTCGCGCTCTTCATCCTCATCCCCGTGGCGATCTCGCAGATCCTCCGGAAAATGTTGATGACCGATGGCACGACGAGGGCTCTCGATGGGCTTCTCACCAAGCTGCAGCCTCTGTCGCTGGTGGCATTGCTCGCAACGCTGGTCCTGCTGTTCGGCTTCCAGGGCGAACAGATCATCGCCCAGCCGACCATTATCGCGCTGCTTGCCGTTCCGATCCTGATACAGGTCTACTTCAACTCCGGGCTGGCATACCTGTTGAACCGGATGTCCGGCGAACAGCATTGCGTTGCGGGACCGTCCGCACTGATTGGAGCATCAAACTTCTTCGAACTCGCGGTCGCGGCTGCCATCAGTCTATTCGGCTTCCAGTCTGGTGCTGCGCTGGCAACCGTCGTGGGGGTCCTCATCGAAGTGCCGGTGATGCTGTCCGTCGTCTGGATCGTGAACCACTCCAAGGACTGGTACGAAGCAAGCCCGTCCGTCGCCAAGAACACCTCCGTCGAAAAAACCATTACCGAAAGGGCATGATCATGGACGTCACCATCTACCATAATCCCGAATGCGGCACGTCCCGCAACACGCTGGAGATGATCCGCAATGCGGGAATCGAGCCGACTGTCATCGAATATGTGAACACGCCACCGACGCGCGACCAGCTCGTGCAGATGATTACCGATGCGGGGCTTACAATCCGTGAGGCGATCCGCGAGAAGGGCACTCCGTATGCGGAACTGGGCCTCGATAATCCGGATCTGTCCGACGATCAGTTGCTCGACGCCATGCTGAAGGACCCGATCCTGATCAACCGTCCGTTCGTCATCACGCCGATGGGTACGCGTCTTTCCCGTCCGTCCGAAGTCGTCCTCGAAATCCTTCCGGACACCCACAAGGGTGCGTTCACGAAGGAAGACGGCGAACGTGTCCTTGATGAGAAGGGGCGGCGCATTGTCTGAAGCACTTACCGCCGCCGTTTCCGAGCACTTGCGCATGCCTAATCTCGATGCGCTGCGTCCGACCTTCTCGACACACAAGCCGCGCATCCTGATCCTCTACGGTTCACTCCGGGAAATCTCCTACAGCCGACTTCTCGCTCACGAAGCCCGCCGTCTCTTGGAGCACTCCGGATGCGAGGTGCGGATGTTCGATCCCAAGGGCCTGCCACTTCCCGATGAAGCACCCGTCAGCCATCCCAAGGTGAAAGAACTGCGCGACCTTTCCGAGTGGTCCGAAGGCCAGGTCTGGGTCAGCCCGGAGCGGCATGGCGCGATGACCGGCATCATGAAGGCCCAGATTGACTGGATACCGCTTTCGCTCGGCTCCGTCCGACCGACCCAAGGCAAGACGCTGGCGGTCATGGAAGTATCTGGTGGCAGCCAGTCGTTCAATGCGGTCAACCAGATGCGCATTCTCGGTCGCTGGATGCGGATGATCACGATCCCGAACCAGTCCTCGGTTGCCAAGGCCTACCAGGAGTTCGACGCCGATGGACGGATGAAGCCATCGTCCTATTATGACCGCGTCGTCGATGTCTGCGAAGAGCTGGTGAAGTTCACGTGGCTTACCCGAGACGCTTCCGTGTACCTTACTGATCGCTACAGCGAGCGGAAAGAGGATGCGGAGAAGCTGGAAAAGCGTGTCCAGCTCAAGGCCATCTGACATGCAGCAGCAACCGTGAGACGATCAGGGTCGTCGCCTCGCGGTTATTTCGACAATAGTGGAAATAAGACTTGACCAGATGGCAATCGGGGACGTAGGCTATTTCCATGATTATAGAAAAAGCAGCTTCCCAACTCGAAGCCCTTGGAAACGTTACCCGCCTGCAGATTTACCGTGCGCTTGTGCGTGCCGGGGACGATGGCCTGCCGGTGGGAAGGCTTCAGGAAAAGCTTGAGATTCCGGCGTCCACTCTTTCCCATCATCTGAAGCGTCTGATCGACACCGGCCTGGTCATCCAGGACCGCCAAGCCACGACCCTGATTTGCACCGCGAACTACAAGCATATGAATGCGCTGATTGGATACCTTGCTGACGAGTGCTGTGCCGATGCAGCTTGCTCGAAGCAGACCGACGAAACCGTAGCCTGAGCGCATTTTTTTGCGCTTTAATTTCGAAATTTCCAGAAATACGAAAGGATAGGCAGATGACCTTTGATGGCAACCTCCCTGTGGCCGTGATCGGCGCTGGCCCCGTTGGCCTCGCGGCTGCGGCCAGACTGGTCGAGGCGGGTATCACACCGCTTGTCCTGGAAAGGGGGGCATCCGTCGGTTCGTCTCTTATCGATTGGGGGCATGTGCGGGTGTTCTCGCCCTGGAAATACAACATCGACGATGCCGCGCGGCGATTGCTCGATGATCATGGATGGAACGCCCCTCAGGCCGATGAGGTGCCGACGGGTCGCGAGATCGTTCAAAACTATCTGCTTCCGCTTTCCGGCACTCCTCAGATCGCCGCCAACCTGAAACTCGGCGCTGCAGTCACGGCGATCACGCGTCAAGGCTTTGACAAGGTCTCATCAAATGGCCGTGAGGATGCACCGTTCGTGGTTCGATACACCGATCCGGCGGGTGAGCACGACGTCCTGGCACGGGCCGTAATCGACGCATCCGGCACATGGACACAACCGAACCCGATGGGGATCAACGGCCTGCCCGTCGTTGGTGAAAGCGCCTCCGGCAGGCTCTCCTATGGAATTCCAGATGTTGCCGGGACCAGGCGGTCTGACTTCGCCGGCAAGCGAACGCTGGTCGTAGGAAGTGGTCACTCCGCGATCAATGTCGCCTTGGCTCTGTTGGAACTACAGCAAAGTGATCCGGCGACTGAAATCTTCTGGGCACTTCGCCATCATGGTGTGGCTCGCCTGCTCGGCGGTGGCCTGAATGACCAACTTCCCGAGCGCGGCGCCCTCGGATTGGCCGCCAAGAAGGCCATGGACGAGGGCCGCCTCAAAATGCTGACATCCTTTGCCGCCAGGAGCGTGAAATCCGACGGCCATGAGGTGGTCGTCGAAGCCGTCTCCAATGGAGAGCCAGTTATGCTGGTGCTCGACCATGTGGTCGTCACGACAGGTTTCCGGCCCGACCTGTCGTTTCTGCGAGAACTGCGCCTTGAACTTGACCCTGCCGTCGAGGCATCGCCAGCCTTGGCTCCGTTGATCGATCCGAACCTTCATTCCTGCGGAACCGTCCCACCCCACGGCGTCATCGAACTCGCTCATCCGGAGAGGGATTTCTATATCGTCGGCTCGAAGTCCTATGGCCGCGCTCCAACATTCCTGATGAAGACCGGCTACGAACAGGTTCGTTCCGTCGTCGCCGAACTCGCAGGGGATCATGTCGCCGCACGACGGGTCGAACTTGTCCTTCCCGAAACCGGCGTTTGCTCCGTCGACCTCGCAGTGAATGCAACATCATCGGGATGCTGCGGAGGGCCTGCACCTGTAAAAACGGATGCCTGCTGTGTCGCCGACGCAACCGCCAAATCCGAGGGAAAAGCCGGCTGCGGTTGTTCGACTGTGATCGTTGAAGAAGAGCGAGCGTGATCATGGAAGGACGGACGCTTCCTAAATGGGCACTGGCGGGCCTCGGCGCATCACAAATCGTTGGATACGGCACGCTCTATTATGCCTTCAGCATCCTGGTGCCGGAGATCGCAAGAGACATCGGCAGATCGCAGCAATGGGTGTTCGGAGCTTTTTCGGTGGCTCTTCTCGTTGGCAGCCTTGCCGCCCCCCTGTCCGGGTACCTCGCCGACCGGATCGGTGCAGGCCGATTGATGGCGGCAGGATCGCTGCTGGCATCCGCATCCCTCGTCTTGATGGCCCTATCCACCGGGCCCATCACCTTCGCTGTTTTACTGGCACTGACCGAGGTAGTCTCGGTCGCTGTTCTCTATGCCACCGCTTTCACGGCAATCGTCCAGACCGGGGGAGCCAAAGCTCAAAAGTCGATTGTTCACCTGACACTGATCGCGGGGTTCGCGTCCTCGCTGTTCTGGCCGCTGACATCCTGGCTGCACGGTTTTCTGTCCTGGAGGGAGGTCTACCTGCTGTTTGCAGCGTTGAACTTCCTCGTCTGCCTGCCGGTGCACTCGGCGCTTGCACGTCTGACAACGACCGCCATATCCGCTTCCAAGGCAATGATCGCGCCCGTTAGCGAACACCGCACTATTCCGAACGGAACGCTAGTATTCTCCCTCATGCTGCTCGGCTTTGCAATCGAAGGCTATGCGCTGTCAGCGATCCTCATTCACATGGTGCCGCTGACACAGGCGCTCGGCTATGGTGCCGCAGGTCTCCTGGTCGCCTCGCTTTTCGGCCCGGCTCAGGTTGCAAGTCGCCTGATCAACCTGCTCTTTGGCCGTGAACTGTCGCAGACATGGCTGGCTGTCATTGCAACCGCGCTTTTGCCAATCGGGTTGACGATCCTCCTGATGACGACACCTTGGCTGCCGGGCGCGGTCCTGTTCGCTATCTGCTTTGGATTGGGTTCCGGTCTGACCAGCATCGTCGGCGGGACACTGCCGCTCGAACTGTTCGGACCAAAGGGATATGGCAGTCGTCTCGGCTGGGCCACCTCAGCCAAACAGATGATGTCGGCGATTGCGCCGCTCGCCATGTCGATGTCGATGGCAGGGATCGGTGTCGTGCCTTCCATCTGGATGACTGTGGCCATCGGCATAGCCGGCGTGGTGGCATTCTTCGCCATAGTGGCGGTCGTGCACCGACCTGTCGAACTGCGACGTCTGGCTTAAGCTCTGAAGTTCGGCACAGGCGCCGCCGCCCTCGAAGTTAGGTTGAGCGGCTCCAAGAAACGTTGTCGCCTCGCCTTCGCGTCCGGGTGCCGATCCCGCGCGGCATCTCACAGACCAACCTCCAGTGCTTATACGAGAGCGTCGTCGCCGAGCTGAAGTATCCTGGATGTGCATTGCTTACGTCTTGTCGGAGTGGCGCAAGTGACGCATCCCCCCTCCCCGACCGGCAATCCAGCCTCCAGATTGGCCAACATGGTTCCAACATGGTTTCAGAACGGGGGCAGCGCGCGAGATCGCAAACAGTTCGACAAGCTCGCGCGAGGTCAGCCCGGGTCTATTCCCATCGGATTTTACGATGGGGATCACGGACATGGCTCACCTCGTTTACAATTCTTACGAAACTATTCGGCCCGGTCCATGCGCGCGAAATGGGCGGCATCACCCTTTCTTGACAGGTTGTCTGCTGCCTTAAGTTCGTCATTTCTGGGCTTGGGAGCAGCGACCTCGGCATTGCCACTCTGCTCCGTGCCGCAAAACAGATCGAACAGCAGTCCCATGACCGCCTCGGCTCTACCATCTGCAATCGAATAATAGATCTGTCGTGATTCCCGCCGCGTCTTGACGAGGGCGGCCTGCCGCAATTCCGCCAGTTGTTGTGAAAGTGCAGGTTGCTTGACACCAAGCGCTTCCTGGATGTCGCTGACGGAGCATTCATGGCGTGCGATTTGGCATAGCGGCATGAGACGGTTTGCGTTGCTGAACAGACGCATGAAGCCCGCCGCCTCCGGCGCTTTGGCGATCATCGTCCCAAGCGAGACTTTCGATGTACCGCTCATGCGCGCTTCTCCCGAAAATACCAGGTTTCGCCCTCGCGCAGATGCTCATCTTCGCCATGCGCCGCAGGCGCCTGCTCGACAAGCGCATCGCCGGGCCGCCACCCCTCTGGCGCCGAAGCATCTTCACGCTCGACTGCCGGGAGTGCGGCGACAAGGCGCAGCAATTCGTCGACGGAACGTCCTGCATTCATCGGATACCAGACGATGGCGCGAATGATACCTGCCGGGTTGATCACATATGCCGAGCGCACGGTCGCGCTGCTTTCGGAGGCGCCGTGCGGTGGAAGCGGGAAGTGTAGCGACGCCAACCCCAACCAATCGGATCGCGGTCAAAAGCGTCGGGCAAAGGCCGCCGGATTGCAGCCTCTCACGTAATCGGTTCTGCCAAGCTAGTATGTGAAGCGCAGACGGCCCAGCCGCCTCGCCCGTGCGGAGGGTATGTTGATGGCGAAATTTCAGCTCGATGCTTCTCAGTCCAATTCAAACCAGCTCAGTCTGACGAGCAAGTCCGTCGAAAACGCATTCTGGGAAGCGGAACAAGAAGCCGAATACACGATCGGATGGATTCGGATCACGGTCGGCGTTGTCTTGTTCGCGATCGGTCTTCTCGTCTCCTCTGAAACGGCCGGCTTTGCCCAAGAGTACAACTTGACCCAGCTTCGCGTGACGGCGCTGACGACGGTAGCCGCCTTTCTGGCTCTCGGCATCACGTCATTCCTGCTCGTGATCAGCCGTTGGTTCCGGCCCTGGATGGCGTTTGCGCTCGCTACCGGCGACGCAGCGGTTGTCGGGGCCAGTCTCTATTTTGCACTGAACGATCTCGGTCTGGCGGGCAATTGGGTGGCGACCATACCGACCATTTGGGCCGTACCTCTGCTTCTTGCCGTCGGCGCGCTTCGCTATCGGCCCCTCGTCCAATTATGGGCCACGTTGGCAACAATGATGGCGATAGTCGGCGTCGCGGTAGCGCTTGGCTTTGGCCGGACGGCCATTGGGAACGCGGCAATTGCCGGTAAGGGTGTAAGTCTCCTCCTTTCACTTCCTCCATACATCATGCGCGCTATCATGTTGATGCTGACGGGCCTCATCACGGCATTGGCGATGGCACGTTCTCGGCGCCTTCTGATCCGCATAGCGAGTGAGGCAGCCAAGCGCGCAAACCTTGCCCGCTTCCTGCCGGCCGAAATCGCACCATTGGTGGGAGAGAATGATATTGCTACGTGGCGGCAGGGTCGCCGGCAACAGGGCACTATCCTGTTTGCCGATATACGCGGGTTCACCGCTTATGCAGAAAAGCTAGATCCGGAGAGACTGTCCGTCTTCATTTCCTCCTTTCGGCGACGCGTCATGCGTGCAGCCGAGGCGTCGGGCGGTGTGATCGACAAATTTATAGGCGACGGCGCTCTGATTGTCTTCGGTATCCCAGAACCACGGGAGGATGATTGTGCTCGCGCCATAGCCTGCGCTCGCCGGATTCTCGCGCTCGTAGACCAATGGAACACCAAACGCGGTTTCGATCCGCCGATCCGCGTCGGAATCGGCATCCACAGCGGCGAGATGTATTATGGGCTTGTCGGCGACGAACATCGCCTCGAATTCACAGTGCTTGGCGATACAGTCAACGTGGCAGCCAAGATAGAACAGGCCACGAAGCGCTTTGATACACCGCTGCTTGCGTCGGAGACGGTTGTGACAAAGGCTGGCCAGCAGGACGCATGGGCCGCAGTCGGTCGCGAACCCCTTGGAGGGCGCGGCGAGCACGTCGCACTCTTTGCATTCACCGGGACTGGTGACATCGGTCTGGAGGTCGCGGCCGCTCCTTACCCGGGCTGAGCCAAGACCCGTGGTAAGCGGTGACGTTAGGCCGTTACTTCTCGAAGTTCCAAGGCATCAGAGCATCGAGATCGCTTGATGGCCACCTGCGGCGATACACTCAAGCGTCTGCGTCAGCCATGCCAGCGGATCGACTTCGTTCATCTTGGCGGACTGGATGAGCGTAGAAAGCGTGGCCCAAGTCCTTCCGCCGCGGGCATTTCCGGCAAATAGGCTACTTTTCCAAACAATTGCCTGAGGCCTGATTGCACGCTCAACAAAGTTGGAGTCTATCTCGATGCGCCCGTCATGGAGGAACTGTTCGAAGGCTTCCTTTCGATTAAGGGCATAGCGAATAGCTTCGGCGAGCTTTGATTTTCCAAAGATGCGGGGCAGCGTGTCCCATGCGGTGGAAGTCTACAACCACACCAGCCAAGTGCTGAATGCCAGAGGTGGCGGCTCCTACTACCTGGACGATCTTCTCAATTCCGGCCGCCGCATCAACGCACTTGCTTGCGACGACGCCCATTTCGTGGCCGGCGAAGACCAGAACCGGGATGCTTTCGGCGGCTGGGTCATGGTCAAGGCGAGCGTCAACGAGCCCGATGCACTCGTCGAAGCCCTAAAGCGGGGCCACTACTACTCCAGCCAGGGGCCGCGGATCGAAGATATCCGTATCGAGGGCGGCGCTATCATCATCGAGACTTCGGCCGTTTTCCAGATCTCTGTCGTCGGCCGCGCATCAAGGAACGAGAAACTATCCGGCACCGATATGACGAAGGCGCGTTTTCCGCTCGACAAGTTCAAAGGTGACTGGTGCCGTGTCGTTGCAATCGACGAGGCGGGAAAGATCGCTTGGTCAAACCCGATTTATCCACAATGAAACCACTTCAGCCTCATGCCTAGACCGGCACGGACGTTGTCTGCCGCACCGGTATAGCCACCAATGTTTCCCGCCTGCACACGCTCGCAAGAAATGGAAAGGGCCGCGCTTCGCGCAGCCCTGTCTTGTTCTTACTGACCACCCCATGCGGCCGGATAGTCTGGCAGCTTTTCGCAGCCGCACATGGCGTGGTGCAGCGGCGGCATCTTGTCGTTGACGTACTCGTCGAGTGTTTCGGCGGTGATTGACGGCTGCGGCATTACCCATTCCGGGCCTGGGACCGGCTCGCCCTTCAGCACCTTAACCGCCGCGATGATGGGCGTGCGCCACTGATAGGTCGGGTAGGTCGGTGCAATCGCCTTGAAGCCTTCAGCCTTCCATTTCATCAGAAAGTCCTGTTGGTCCTCCCCGGTGATAACGGGCAGGGGCAGGCCGGAATCCTCGAAGGCCTCGAGCGCTGCAACGGCGGTCGCGCCGGCATCCATCCAGACCGCGTCGATCTTGCCGCGCTGCAGATAGTCCTCGACGATCGACTTGGTCTTGGCGTTGTCGCCCTCGGTGAACTCCTCGCCGATGACGTTCAGCCCCTTTTCCTTGAAGATGTGCTTGGCGGCGGATGCACGGGTTTCCAGAACGTCGACGCCCGGCACGATGCGCAGCATCAGCACGTTGGCGCCGGTGGGCGCATTGGCCGCCACGAACTCGCCGGCCTGGATGCCGAAGCCATAACCGCCGACCGGATGGATGAAGGTGACCGGGCACTTCGTGTTGACGCCGCGGTCAAAGACGATAACGGGCAGCTTGGCGCAGGCCTTTTCGACGGCCGGAGTCAGCGCTGCGGTGGTGTTCGGCGACACAATCAGCGCATTGCACTTGCCGCCGTTGATAAGGTCGTCGATGTCAGAAATCTGTTTGTCGTCGGAGCCTTCGGCGTCGACATGGATGAGCTCCTTGATTTCCGGATGCAGCTTCACCTCGGCCTGCATGTTCGTCCAGCCTGTCACCCGCCACGCATTGTTGACCCCGGCATTGGAGAAGCAGATCGTATAAGGACCTTCCTTCTTGAACTTCGCGGTGTCGGCCATCTGGTCACCGTAATATTGCACCCATGGCTCGCCGTCCGGGCCGTTGGCCCTGGCAGTCAAAAGTTCACGCTGCCTGGCGAACTCGGCAGGATCGTCAAAATTCAGCTGTTGGGCCTGCGCGGTGCTAGCGATGAGGGCAGCCGAAAGGGCGGCGGTCAGCAGTCTTTTCATGTCTCACTCCCATTTGATTATGATTTTCAGTTCCTCCCGACGGCCTTGCGGCCGACGAAACTCAGGTCCCGCCGGCGCGGTTGCGCCGATAGGTGGCAAGCACGACGGCAACGATCAGGATCACCCCCTGCACGACGTCGCGCACCGGTTTCGGCAAGCCGATGAAGTTGAGCAGCGTGAAGATCGCAGTCAGCGTCAACGCGCCGGCAATTGAGGCAGGCACCGAGCCGCGCCCGCCCAGAAGCTGCGCACCGCCGATCACGCAAGCCGTGATCGCCTGCAACTCGTAACCGACGCCGACATCGGTCGAGACACCGGCAAAACCGCCGAGCAGGATGCCGGCCGTCACCGCGCTCAGCGACGACACGACGAAGGCGGTGATACGAACCCGTTCCAGCGGGACGCCCGACATCTGCGCCGCCCGTGGATTGTCGCCGATCGCATGCAGCATGCGGCCGAGATTGGTGCGATGCATGAGCCAGAACAGGCATGAACCGAACGCAAGCAGCACCAGCAGCGCCACTGGAATGAACTGGATCAGTGGAATTCCCTGGATATTGACGCGTCCGAAGAAGCGGAACGTTTCCGGCAGGTAGCCGCGCGGTGAACCGCTCGACCACATGAAGGCTGCACCGTTGAGCGTGATCATCATGCCGAGCGTGGCAATCAGCGAGGGGACCCTCAGAAAGCTGACGACGAGGCCGTTGACGATACCGACAGCAAGCCCGGCGGCATACATGGCCGGGATCACCCACCAGGTCGCATCGGCATTGTTATTGAGCAGCATCGATGAACCGACCACCGTCAAGGTAATCAGGGAGCCGACCGAGAGGTCGAACCCGCCGGACACGATGACATAGATCTGGCCGGCGGCGAGAATCGCCAACGGCGCGGCGCGCTTCAGGAAATTCATGTAGCCCGTGGGCTCGACGAAATTCGGGTTCGACAGCGTGATGGCGACGAGCAGCGCTGCAAGCACGAAGAAGACGGGGTTGATCTTCGGCAGGCGGCCGCTTCGGGGTGCGCCAGGCGCCTCTGTTGAACTGACAGTCTGCTGGCTCATGCCACGATCCTCTTCGAACGCACGGCGTAGAAGGCGACGGCAGCGACGATTATGATGCCGCGCATGACCTGCTTGGCGAAGGCGTCGACGCCGGCGAGATTGAAGATGGAGTCGATCAGCGAGAAGATGATGACGCCTGCGACCGTGCCCCAGATTCCGCCCTTTCCGCCGGAGAGGATCGTTCCGCCAATGACGACGACGGCGATCGATTCGAGATCGTAGGCACCCTCCGTGCCGATCCAGGGCGAGCCGGATTTGAGGCGGCTTGCGAGATAGAGGCCGGCCAGCGATGCGCAGAGACTGCACAGGATATGGCTTGCAATCACGACGCGGTCCGTCTTGATGCCCGCTGCTCGAGCAGTGTCACGATTGCCACCGACCGAATAGACGTTGGAGCCGAAGCGTGTGAACCGCAGCACGACCCATGCTCCAACAACCACCAGCGTCAGCACCATGAGGCTGAACGGCAGCCCCAGCACCACGCCATAGGCGAAGAACTGGAACGCATCCGGGACCGAACCACCGAACTTGCCATGGAAGGATGCAAGACAGCCCTGGATGACAAGCGCCATGCCCAGCGTCGCGATCAGCGGATTGACTTCCAGCCTGGTGATCATCAGCCCGTTCAATGTGCCGACCAGCGCACCCATCAGCAGTACGACGAGGACAGCGGGCACCATCATCGCCGGATCGCCGTTCATGATCGCCGACGAGACCACCGCCGACGCGGAAATGAGGTGGGCTACCGACAGGTCTATCGAACCGACGAGAATGGCGAATGTCTGGCCGACGGCGGTCATGCCGAGCGCAATGGAGCGGTTGAGGATGGAGATCGCCGCTTCCGGTGTCAGGAACCGCGTCAGACCGAGGCTGAGCGCGATCGCGATGTAGATCAGAAGTGCGGCCGCAAGCAGCAGGGCCGGCGAATAGCGCTCGATGCGCGACGGCAGGCGTTTGATGAGTGTCGCCGCGTTCATGCCGCCACCGCCTCTTCACCGGTTGCGGCAAGCATCACATCGGCCTCAGAAACGCCGCGCTCGAACGTTGCCACCAGTTCGCCGGCGCGCATGACGAGGAGGCGGTCGGCGGCGCCGAGCACCTCGGGCAGGTCGGACGAGATCATCATGATCGCCGTACCCTTGCGGGCAAGATCGCGCATGAGGTGGTAGATACCGGCCTTGGCGTTAACGTCGATGCCCCGCGTAGGTTCGATAAAGATCAACAGGCGTGGCGCCAGCGCCAGCCAGCGCGCGACAATTGCCTTCTGCTGGTTTCCGCCTGAGAGCGCCTTGATCTCCTGGGAAAAGCTGCCGGCGCGCACGTCAAGGTCCTGCAGCAGGCCATCCATCTGGTCCGTGGAAGCGAACGGGGTCGCATCGGCCTTGCCCGCGAGAGCCGAAAGTGCCCTTGCCGTCAGCATGCCATTGTCAGTGACCGACTGCATCAGCACCAGCCCTTCGGCCTTGCGGTCGCCTGGCAAAAGGCCGATGCCGGCGCGGATGGCATAGCGCGGGCTCGTGAAGAGTGCCGGCTTGCCCGCAAGCTTCACCTCGCCCTCGGTGAAGGGGGAAAAGCCGAAAATCGCCTGGGCGAGTGCAACGCGCCCCGCCCCCTGCAATCCGGCAAAGCCGACGATCTCGCCGGCGCGAAGGTCGAGGGTGATGTTCGTCAATCGCTCGTTGCCGGCGTTGCGCACCGAGAGCACGACGTCACCGATTTCTTGTGGTGTTGCCGGCGCCGCGTAGAAATCGCCGATATCGCGACCGACCATGGCGCGCACGATCACATCGGGTTCCGGCACATGGTCGAAGCTCGCGGCTGTCTCGCCGTCCTTCAGCACCGTCACCCGGTCGGCAAGCCGTGTGATCTCGCGCATGCGGTGCGTGATATAGATAATTGCCACACCCCTCTTCTTCAGCGTGTCGACGAGGCCGAACAACACCTCGCATTCCGCCTCGTTGAGGGCGGCGGTCGGCTCGTCCATCACGATGACGCGAGCATCCAGCGACACCGCCTTGGCGATCTCTACCAGTTGCTGGCTGGCAACATCGAGGTCGGCGACAACCGTGTCGGCTTCGATCCGATGTGCCGACCCGAACAACGAGAGCACGCGTCGGGCCTCCCGATTCATCGCGGCGTGGTCGACGAGGCCGAACCGCGTCGGCTCGCGGCCGAGAAAAATGTTCTGCGCCACGGTGCGCTCGGGCAGCAGCGAGAATTCCTGGTAAATCACTGCGATACCGGCGCGGATGGCGTCGAGCGGATGGGTGAAAAGGCGCTCCTCGCCACCCGCGATCACGGCGCCGCCGTCCAGCCGGTAGACTCCGGAGAGGATCTTCATCAGCGTCGACTTGCCGGCGCCGTTCTCGCCGGCAAGTGCGTGTACCTCGCCGGGATAGGCGGAAAAGCTAACGCCTTTCAGGGCCTTGACGCCGGGGAAACTCTTGGTGATGCCGCGCATTTCGATTGCGGGAGAGGGGGTGCTCATGCTTGTGCCCATGTCTTGCGAATGAACGTCGCACTTTCGGAAAAAAGCGTCTCGAAATCTGGAAACAGCGGTCGCCAGACGCGGGTTGCCGTCGCGATGGCCGGAAGTCCGGCGCCGAACGCCTCCAGGGTCAGCCAGCCGTCATATCCGATCTCCTTCAAAGTCCTGAACATCGCGGCGAAGTCTATGTGCCCGCGTCCCGGGATGCCACGGTCGTTCTCCGAAACGTGAAAGACGCCGATATCGCTGCCGATCAGTCGAATGGCGGCCTCCGGGCGGCGCTCTTCGACGTTGGCATGAAAGGTGTCGTACATGATCTTGAAGGCCGGATGCCCGACCCTGTCCACATAGGAGCGGGCCTGCTCCATCGTGTTCAGGTAATAGGTCTCGAACCGATTGAGCGGCTCGAGGCTCAGATGCATTCCGTTTGCCGCAGCCCGCTCCGCCAGGGCCCTGTGCGCGTCAGCGCCGTATTTGAGTTCGTCCTCGCTGGCCCCTGCCCCGGTGAAGAACCCGATCGGCGCATGGAACGGGCCGCCCATGCTTTCGGCTCCAAGGGCAATGGCGCAGTCCAACGCCCAGTCGAGGTGGGCAAGGCCGCGCCCCCGCACATCCGGGTCGCAACTGACGGGGTTGGCGTCCGGCGTCGGAACGATCGATGTGGTGGACCGGGCGATGCCGAGTGTGTCCAGTTCCCTGCCGAGGCGTTCGTAGTGGCTGACCGCGCCTTTGAGGACCGGGACTTCGACCCCGTCATAACCGAGGTCGCGCAGTTGTCCGATGCTTGCCATGTGCCTGTCCTCGACGAAGTCGGTCAGGCAGAGAAGGTTAATGCCGAGGTTCATGGCGCGCTCAGTGCAGCTTGATGCCAAGGTCGCGGCAGCTCGCGCGAATCCAGGCCAAGGATTTCTCGATCATGGGGCCAGCGGCACCCTCACATTCGAGGCTGAGCACACCTTCGTAGCCGTGATCGCGCAGCATCGCGAGGCAGGCCTTGATGTTGCTGGCATTAACGCCGTCGCCGAGGGCACAGTGGCTGACCGCGATACCGGTCTGTCCGCCACGAACCGCCGCGGCGAGCGTTTGCGAGACATCCTTGATGTGAACGTGACTGACCTTGTCGATGAAGTGCTGCAGGAACTCCGTCGGCTCCTGGCCGGCGATGAAGGTGTTGCCGGTGTCCATGTTCATGCGCAGCCAGCGGGAATCGACGAAGGCAAGCATGCGTTCCATGAAATCCGGGCGCGTGGTGAAATGGCCGTGCGGCTCGATATTGACGATGATTTCGTGCGCTTCGGCGACCTCAATGATCTTCTCGTAGCTGCGCTTCATCAGCGCCATCGATTCTTCTTCGCTCAGCCCCGGCGGCATGTGGAGCCCGTCGGTGGTGTCGACGCAAGGGCTGCCGGCCTGCGCCGCCCAGGCAATCGACTTCAGCACATAGGGCACGCCGCGCAACGGGCCGTCTTCACCGGAAAGCGGATAGGCGGCGTCGACCTGGGAGAAGCGCACGCCGTAGCGGTCCATCTTCCGGCGCAGCAGCGCGGGATCCTCGTAGAGCGCTACATGTGGCTGGTAACCGAGCCCGTGAATCCAGCTGACGCCGTCTATGAGGCCGCATTCGATGAAGTGCACATCATTGTCGCTCGCCCACTGCAAGCATTTTTCGAACGACCAATAGGCCGAGTTGAACGCGTCCGTGTGGAAACCTATCCGCACCGGCAAATCCTCCCTGATTCTCCTCCATGCCGTTGAGTTTCAACGACAAATCACCAAGCGCCTCCGTTTGTCGCTTGATGATGACGCAGCATTGCGCAATAAAGGACTGTTCGCGTTCGAAATAGAGGACTGGTAAATTTTGAACATCGGCGAGGGAGAGCGATGAGCAAAATCAACAATGAACGAGCTGCCGGCCGGCCGGCGGTTTTCCGGGAGCCTGGCGCCCTGCTTTACGCCGGGAACTGTCAGGACCTGATGAAGGCGTCCCTTGCCGGACAGGTCTCGCTCAACGCATGGACGCGACGCGGCTATCCGGGCATCGACCTCGGCCACGCCCTGCCTCAGGTCTGTTCCGTCGGGGGGTGGGATGCGACCACGCCACAGGACTGGGGTCTGCGTGAGCATTGCAACGAAGGCGTCAAGATCGCCTATCTTGCACGCGGCTCGCTGACCATTACGATGGATGGACGCAAGACCACGCTCAACGAAGGTCAGATGTTCGTCGTCCGCCCATGGCAGCTGCATGCGCTCGGCGATCCCAATATCGGCGCGAGCCATATCGTCTGGGTACTGATGGACATGGGCGTGCGCCGCCCGCATGAAACCTGGCTTTGGCCCGACTGGATCGGCTGGCCCGAGCGGGACCGCAAACGGCTGAGCGAGCTTTTGTCCAAGAACGAGCAGATCTCCTATCTCGCCTCACGCGAAGTCGCTCGAACTTTCATGGAGATCCACGAGGTGGTGGCAAGCCATGACATCCATGGCGGCGAAGCGCGTCTGCGCCTGCTGATCTCGATGATGCTGCTCCAGTTCCGTCAAATGCTGGAAAGCCAGGCGCCGGTGCTGGATCTGGCGCTTGCGAGCTCGAAACGCACGGTGGAAATCTTCCTCAAACGCTTGAAACACGCGCTGGACGAGGACTGGACCCTTGAGAACATGGCTGCCGAATGCAATCTCTCGCGCACCCAGTTCACCCAGCATTGCCTGGTACTGACCAACATGACGCCTGTGCGCTATTTGCAGATGTTGCGGCTGAACGCGGCTCGGCAACTGCTCGAAAGTGGCCAGCAGTCCGTCACCAACGTCGCTTATGACTGCGGCTTCTCCTCAAGCCAGTATTTTGCCACCTGCTACAAGAAGCGCTTTGGGTTCTCGCCAATCGAGACCCCGCGACAGCAGACGATGATGACCAGCTGAGCTTCTGACGCGAAGCATTTCCGTACCGAATGTGGCTCTCGTTCGAACAGGTCGCCGGCGCTATGCGCAATGAGAGCTTTGGGAAGGCCGGCGCCTCAGGTGCTACGCGGGCATGGTCCGGATCACGTCGGCGACACTGCAAACTGTTGGCAAGTCCGCATCAGGCGCGCTGCCCGAATATGTCGTGACGGGCACCCGATCGCGTTCGTACGCCGCGTGCCAATCGTGGTCGAATGGAACACTTGTCTCCCAAATCGGTTTCACCAATTCATTTCAAAGGAGAAACCAAGATGGATCACACAAATCACGTCCGCCTCGCAGCCGTAGAACTCACGCCGGCAGTCCTGGAGGGTGCGACGGTTTACGGAGCCGATGACCACAAGGTCGGCAAAGTTGACCATGTCCATGGAGAGGGCGCCGGCAGTACCGTAATCATTGACGTTGGCGGCTTCCTCGGCATCGGTGCCAAGCCGGTTGCGGTCCCGCTTACCGATCTCGATTTCATGCGGGACGAGGACGGCGATGTCCACGCCGTCACCTCATGGACCAAGGACCAGCTCAAGGAAATGCCCGAGCATCGCCACTAGGCACCAGCGCCCGGCCAATGTGCCGGGCTCCCTTCCGACATTGGCAACTCCAAAATCGATGAGCGCGCGCGAGGCGCGATTGCATGTTGCATCGCGGAATAAATGAAGTCATAAAAAATCACTCACAACGGACCCGGTGAAACTCCGGGTGGCTCTTCTGGCCGCCGATCCGCCAGACCACGCAAAAACTGCATGCCAGTCAAAACCGCCTCATCGCGCGCGTTCGCCGCCATGCTTTGCGAGAACTCACCTTATGCAATTTTCCTCCTTCCGTCGCGAATGGTCCGCTGCTCCTATGCGCGAAATGCTCGCCGGGTCCGTTGCGACATTCGCCTTGATCCCCGAGGTCATCGCATTTTCATTTGTCGCCGGTGTCGATCCGCAAGTCGGCCTCTTCGCCTCCTTCATCATCGGCATTGTCATAGCCTTCACCGGTGGCCGCCCTGCCATGATCTCGGCGGCAGCGGGATCGGTTGCACTCGTTGCAGCACCACTCGTCCATGCGCACGGACTGCCTTATCTCTTTGCCGCCGGGTTACTGGCGGGCGTCTTCCAGATCGTGTTCGGTCTTCTCCGCCTTGGCGTTCTCATGCGTTTCGTTTCGAAATCGGTCCGCACAGGTTTCGTCAACGCGCTTGCGATCCTGATCTTTGGAGCCCAGTTACCGCACATCATCGGGGGGGACTGGCTTGCCTACAGCATGCTGGCGGCGGGGCTTGCTGTCATCTACCTCGCCCCGAGGATCACAACGTCAGTGCCTTCGCCGTTGATCTGCATTCTCGTTCTCACCCTTGCGTCGGTATCGCTCCAACTCCCGGTGATGACCATTGCGGATCTCGGCAAGTTGCCCGATTCGCTGCCGATCTTCAGCTGGCCGACAGTTCCCCTGACACTTGAAACGCTGACAATTATCGCAGGTCCTGCACTCGCAATCGCCATGGTCGGCCTGCTGGAATCGATGATGACGGCCACTGTCGTTGACGATCTCACGGGAACCCCCAGTTCTAAGAACAGGGAGTGCACGGGCCTGGGCATCGCCAATGCCACGGCAAGCCTGTTCGGCGGGATCGCGGGCTGCGGCATGATCGGCCAGACCGTCAGCAACGTGAAGTATGGCGGGCGTGGTCGTCTGTCGACACTGTTTGCGGGAGCCCTCCTTCTGGTGCTGATGGTGTTGCTGAAGCCGTGGGTGTCTCAGGTTCCGGTCGCCGCCCTGGTTGCCATCATGGTGATGGTGTCGATCGACACGTTCGACTGGTCTTCGTTGAAAAGTGTGGTTGTCCATCCCAAGGTCTCGAGCGCCGTCATGATAGCGACCGTCCTCGTTACGGTTTTCACCTCGAACCTGGCACTCGGCGTAACGGTCGGCGTTCTTCTGAGCGGCGTATTCTTCACGTTCAAAGTCGCCCGTCTCTTGCAGGTTGAAACCGTCACCGGGACTGCTGCGGGGCGTTTGACCTATCGCGTATCCGGCCAGGTGTTCTTCGCCTCGGCCGACATTTTCGTCGACGCATTCGATATAGAAGAGGCAAGTGGCATGGCTGTTGCCATCGACTTATCGCAGGCGCACTTCTGGGACATTACCGCCGTTAAGGCCCTCGAAAAGGTCGTGGACCGTTTCAAGGCGCATGATATCGCCGTAGACATCCTGGGCCTGAACGAGGCGAGCACCACGTTGATTGAAAGCCTGGATGGGCCGATGAAGCTTCGGGAAGTCTGACCCAGGGTTGCTCGAACCGACCGAGAAACGGTCACCAGAGCAAAGCACCGCGGCCCTGATCCGTTAGGCCGCTGGTGACTATAATGATCGAACTGCGACCGCCGGATGCGATCGCCGCAACTCCTGCTGACGCCGGTGAGATGGAGATTGGAGGATCGAAGCTGCTGCGGCGCCGGCCGCCGAGATTATGGGTTCACGCCCTGGTCAACAATCCCGAAAATTCCGAACTGCACCGCGCAAACACCGCGCATAATATTTGCGCTGAGACCGACATGTCCTCCTAATAGCTTGGGAGCCATGTGTGATGAACAAAGCCGCTGCATCTCGCCAAGAGATAATCTCGCCAAGAGATAATAGAGCCCGACGACTTCTACAAAATTGAAGGCGTATTTCGCGAACTGGTGCGCCAGAAGGGCATCGCGCTGGCAAGCAAAGAGGCCGACACGCTTGCCGCCCGTCTTATCGGGCTGCACCAAAGCGGCATCCAGGATCCGGACGCCCTCAAAGCACGTCATGAGCTGCTGGCGTTCGTCGGCAGAAGGCCCACAAAGAAGCGGCCTCCCCTGTGGAGGCCGCAATTGCAATGCGTACCCAGTCCCTAACTCTACCACAATCCCAGCGTCAGCAAAATGGCAGGGCTACCATCCGCGTTTCGCCGAGCGGTCAAGAACTTCTCTCCTTGGTGGCCGTTCGCGCTGCCGAATGCTCAACGGGCGGACCTTAACGTAATATCTTCGAGCGGAACTCCCGCGGCCCGTCGCCGGTTGCTTTTCGGAATGCTCTGGCGAAATTGGCTGGAGACGAATGTCCCAACTCTGCCGACACGCGCGTGATCGAGCCGCTCATGTGTCGCAGCATTTCAGCGGTTCGCTGACCCCGTGCCGCGCTCGCCAACGCGCGAAAATCGGTTTGCGGATTTTTTGACACACGCATCTATTGACAATAGCTGGGTTTGGTGGCTGTTCTCGGCAAGGTTCCGAGCACCTGCCGCCTGCAGACGCAAGTCACGGTGAAGCCCGGCCATTAAAGACCTTTCTCACCCTCGAAGCATTTCGTCGGTGGCAACGCAGGCCCCCATCACAGTCGAAATGCCTCTTTGGAGGAGTGAGTGATGTCTTCGCGACAATCGCCCGAAAACCGTTTTCTGACTGCCTCTCCGGGCAGAATTTTTGCCGCGACCGCATTTCCCATGATCGCCATCATGGTGATGAACGGGATGCTGGGTATCATCGACGCAGTCTTTCTTGGGCATTTCGTCGGTGCAGAGGCCATGGCGGCAGTCGGCATGGCCTTTCCGGTCCTGATGTTGACGATCGCGCTTTCGACCCTAGTCAGCGGGGGAATGTCAAGTCTGCTGGCTCGCCAACTTGGCGCCGACGACCGCGATGCGGCCAAATCGACCTTCGCCGGTGCTCATGGACTTGCGTTGATGATCGCTTCGACGCTGATCGTCATCTTCTGTGCGGGCGGGTGGGCTTTCGCCCTACACATTGCTGGCTCCGACGGCCCTATTACCGGCATGGTCTGGATCTTCCTTGCCATCACCGTATTCGGAACCCCGATACAATTTCTGCTGGGAGTTCATGCCGATGCCTGGAGGAACGAAGGGCGGGCCGGATTAATGGCACTCATGTCTCTTGGGGTCACGCTCATAAACATTGTGCTGAACTACATCCTGGTCGTTGTGCTGGAGTTCGGTGTTGCCGGATCGGCCACGGGCACGGTTCTGGCACAGGCGATGGGACTGCTGCTTCTGGCCGGGCTGCGCCGTTTCATCGGGGGCATGATGCCGCTCAACAGCCTCTGGCGGAACCGCTGGACCGGCAGTTGGAAGCGTATTGTTGCGCTGGGGGCACCTGTCAGTCTGGGCTTTATCGGAATGGCGCTTTCAGCCGCCAGCGTGGTTCTCGCGTTACGTCTTGTAGGCAGCGCCGATTACGCCAGCACCATTGGCGCCTACGGGATCGTGACACGCATATTCGGCTTTGCCTTCCTGCCAATCATGGCTATCGCGATGGCTATGCAGAGCATCGTCGGCAACAATGTTGGTGCGCGTCTTTACACCCGCTCGGATGCTGTTCTGCGGATCGCCGCAGCAACAGCATTGTTTTACTGCGTTCTTGTTGAGGTTTTGCTGTTGAGCGAGGGCACAGTCGTCGGAGCAGCCTTTGTGGCTGATCCAGACGTCATCGGCGAGGTAGGTCGAATGCTTCGGCCCATGGCTTCAATCTATCTTTTTTCCGGACCAGTTCTCGTGCTTGGGCTTTATTTTCAAGCCATCGGCCAACCGACCAGAGCGGCTCTTCTTACCATGGTCAAGCCTTTTATACTCTTGCCTGTCTTGGTCGCGGCCGCTGCGGCAATGCTGGGCGCGAATGCAATCTGGTTCGCCTATCCGCTGGCCGATGGCTTGGCCGCAATAGTCGCAGCTCTTGTGCTTGCCGACGCCCTGAAGGCGCGGGGAGACGCTGGTGTCGGGCTGAAGGCTGTGGGGAACCCGTCATGACAGAAAGAGCGCTGTTTGGGATTGAAAATGCGTGGCCACCGCTCTCGACGTGAAGCTATCCGGCTTCGAGGCGCCAGCAAAAATGAGCGTACCAGGCGCTGGCGGCTTCGCGGCTAGAGCCAGTTCGCTCGTGGTTTGACCGGTTAAATGCCTCGTCTCGGAGGATCAGCATCGCGACGGCCAAGGGCCGCGATCAGAGAAGCCTAGGCCCAGCAAGCCGCTCCGGTAATCGATCCTGGAAGACCCGTACTCAGCAGATTTGGCATTGAGGAAATCTGGAAGACTTTTCCTTCACGCTGTCTCGCGATGGACCCGACCTTCGAAGATAGCGCATTCAGTTGCATATCATCGCCCGCAGCCACGGCTGCGGACCTATCTTCGGACATGACGTCGGCCAGATTCGCGCTCGACAAATTCAAGAGCGACTGGCGCCGTGTCGTCGCAATCGAAAGCGCGGGAAAGATTGCCTGTCAAATGCGATGTATCAGTTCCGATGTATCTGTAGTGTGAACGCATTCGCTCGCTCGGTTTCGGGCTGGCTCCCACCGTCATCCAAGAGACGGAGGGCACGAACGTGCCCTAGCCAGCTTGAGGAGACCCGGGGTCTACCACGGTCGTTGAGCGAACGTCGCTCACCGGGCGAGCCATCCTCCGTCCACCGGAATGATCGTACCGGTCACATAAGAGGCATGAGGACTGGCCAGGAAGAGAACGGCCGTCGCCAGGTCTTCAGGAACGCCCCAGCGCCCCATCGGAATGCGCTCGAGAATTTGTCTTTGCCGCTCCGGGTCCGCCCGCAAGGCGGCGGTGTTTTCGGTTTCCATGTAGCCGGGCGCTATCGCATTGACCGTGACACCGGATGCGGCGAGTTCGTTTGCCATCAGCTTCGTCAGTCCGGCGACTGCATGTTTGGAAGCCGTATAGGCCGGGACGCGGATGCCCCCCTGGAAGGAGAGCAGCGATGCGATGTTGATGATGCGGCCGAAGCGGCGCAAAACCATGCCGCGCGCCACAGCCTGGCTGAGAAAGAACAGGCTCTTTTCGTTGACGTTCGTCACCACATCCCAATCCGCCTCGGTGTAATCGAGCAGATCGGCGCGCCTGATGGTTCCGGCATTGTTGACCAGGATATCGATAGGCCCGGCCTGCTCTTCGATCTGGCCGACGAGCGCGCGAAAGTCGTTGGGTTGCGAAAGATCCGCCTGGATACCGAGGAAACGGCGTCCGGTTGCCTCTATAAGTCGGCCCGTTTCCGGCATCGGCATGGATCCAAGGC
>NZ_MUNW01000080.1 GCF_002002725.1 Sinorhizobium sp. A49
GTGGCGGGCCATCGGCCGCCTGAGCAAGGCCGATCTCCAGCGCGTAGATGCGGATCGGCTCGACGATGTTTTTCAGCTGCGTGGCGCCGAGATCGGTCACCACCAGATCGAGCCGCGCCTTCACCTGACGGTAGGCATCCTCGGAGAGACAGATAGCGCCGGGGCGGGCGATGCCCTCCAGGCGCGAGGCGATGTTGACGCCGTCGCCCATCAGGTCGCCATCGCTTTCCTCCACGACATCGCCAAGGTGAATGCCGATGCGGAACTCGATGCGCCGGTCTTCGGGCACGCCGGCATTGCGCTCCAGCATCGCGCTCTGCACCTCGATGGCGCAGCGCACGGCATCGACGACGCTGCGGAACTCGATCAGGCTGCCATCGCCGGTGCGCTTGACGATGCGGCCATTGTGGACGGCGATGGTCGGGTCGATGAGATCGCTGCGAAGCGTGCGCAGCCGCGCCAGGATGCGCTCTTCGTCGGCGCCGGCCAGCCGGCTGTAGCCGACGACGTCAGCGACAAGGATGGCCGCAATCTTCCTGATATCGCTCATGGACGCCCCGCTACGACCTGATGCCAACCTTCACTCATATCGACCGATCGCGCCGGACCGCGTTTGGTTTTCGGCAATCAGAAAACCGTAACGCGGCCATGGGGGCCGATGAGGATTGTCGACGCCGTCATGAGGCCAAAGGCGCCCTTCCCATCGGGTGGGCCTTGTGTCGGCCACCGGTCGCGCCGCAATCCTCACCCATGCCAAGGCGTCGCTCTGAAGCCCGCTCCTCACAGGACGACCGTGCATGATTCGACGCAATCGGCTAATATCAGAATAGTCTTATATTACGCCAGATTACCATAGCGAGAAGGCCTGCGCCTCTCGTCTCTCTACCTCTTCTTTAGAAGTTGCCTATCGCCCCAAAAGTGGCAAACTCGCTGCCTTGTCTGGCGCAAGTCAGCCTATTCAAATCATGGGGTCTATCGTGACACTTGCAATCAACGACATCGCACCGGATTTCCAGGCGGAGACCACGGAAGGCAAGATCCAGTTTCACGACTGGGTCGGCGATTCCTGGGCCGTGCTGTTCTCGCACCCGAAGGATTTCACGCCGGTCTGCACCACCGAGCTTGGCTACATGGCCAAGATCAAGCCGGAATTCGACCGGCGCGGGGTCAAGATCATCGGGCTTTCCGTCGATCCGCTCGACCGCCATGCCGGCTGGGTCAGCGACATCGCGGAAACGCAAGGGGCTACGCCGAACTTCCCGATGATCGCCGATGTCGATTACAACGTGTCGAAGCTCTACGGCATGCTGCCGGCGCCGGTATCGGGCGACCCGACGCAGCGCACCGCCGCCGATAACCAGACCGTGCGCAACGTCTTCGTGGTTGGGCCGGACAAGAAGGTCAAGCTCATCCTGATCTATCCCATGACCACCGGCCGCAACTTCGACGAGGTGCTGCGGGTGATCGATTCCTTGCAGCTGACGGCCAAGCACAAGGTGGCGACGCCGGTGAACTGGAAGAACGGCGAAGACGTGATCATCGCCGGCTCGGTCAGCGACGAGGAAGCCAAGCAGAAGTACCCGGAAGGCTGGCGTGCGCCCAAACCCTATATCCGGATCGTGCCACAGCCGAAGTAACAGCGTAGGCGCGGCTCGCCGCGCGCCACCGCCTACTGCCTGAGGTACGTTGCACGAGAACGCAGTCGTGCGACGGCTTCAGGCTTCTGATTTTTCGCATGTCGTCGCCGCGAAACCGCTCGCGCCCTTTCGGGCGTTATGCCTTAAATCGGAGCCGGTTTCAGGCGGAACATGCACTCGTTCTTCAAGCGTTGCAGCATCCTGCGGGTGCGATCTGTCGCGCGGGATGCTGGTGGTCCCTGCAAGGGAGAAGCCGATGATCTTTCGTCAACTCTTCGACAGCACCTCCGGAACCTATACCTATCTGATTGCCAGCCGACAGGGCGGCGAGGCGCTGATCATCGACCCGGTTCTGGAAAAGGTCGACCGCTACCTGCAGCTGGTGCGCGAGCTCGACCTGAAACTGGTCAAGGCGGTGGACACCCATCTGCATGCCGATCACATCACCGGGCTCGGGGCGCTGCGCGACCGCACCCACTGCATCACCGTCATGGGCGAGCAGACCGCCGCCGATGTGGTTTCCATGCGGGTGGCCGAGGGCGACCGGGTTTCGATCGAGGGTCTGAGCCTCGATGTGCTCTACACACCCGGCCACACGGACGACAGCTATTCGTTCCTGACCGGTGGGCGCGTGTTTACCGGCGACACGCTTTTGATCCGCGGCACCGGCCGCACGGATTTCCAGAACGGCGACCCGCGCCAGCAATATGATTCGATCTTCAACAAGCTGTTGAAGCTGCCCGAGGACACGCTGGTCTATCCGGCCCACGACTATAAGGGCGATACGGTCTCGACCATCGGTGAGGAAAAGCGCTTCAATCCGCGCCTGAAGGTCGGCTCGGTCGACGAATATGTCGACCTGATGAACAATCTCAACCTGCCGAACCCGAAGATGATGGATGTGGCGGTGCCGGCCAACATCCATGTCGGCCTGCACCAGGACGAGATCGCCGCCAAGGGCTGGGCGGTTTCGGCCGTCGAAGCCATGGCGTTGAGCGGCCGTGCGGACGTGGCGATCGTCGACCTGCGCGAAAAGGCGGAGCGCGAAAAACATGGCGCCATTCCCGGCGCGCTGCATGCGCCCTATCCGGAACTGCGGGAAAACATCGGTGCCGGCGGCATGCTGCATGAACTGGCGCTTGCGACCGGAAAGCGCATCGTCTTCTATTGCGCCTTCGGTGAACGCTCGGCGATGGCGGTCGAGGCGGCGCAAGCCGCCGGGCTGATCAGCGCCTGCCACATCGAAGGCGGCATCGATGCCTGGAAAAGGGCAAACGGGCCGCTGGTGGGCCACGGCACCGCGCGGCAGACATGACGCGCAAACGACGCTGTAACGCTTTAAAGTTGCTGCATAATCTTTCCCTTATGTCGGAACCGATTTAAGACGTCGTGCAGGAGCCGGAAGGGGTGGGCTAGAGACGAGTTTGGCGGCAAGACCGGCGCATCGACCTGAGGGGGCGAGGCGCCGGCCGCTTTTCGTTGTCGCGTGCCGTCCCTGACCGTCGGAGCAGTGTCGACCTGGCGTTGCTCCAGGTTTCCTTGTTCGAGCCAAACAGGAGGACAATGGCACGATGCAGAAGGTTTTGACGATTATTTCCGTGGCGCTCGTCGCAGGCGGGCTGGCCGCCTGCTCCCAGACGGAGGCGCTCGAACAGCCGGCGCCGGCGCCCGTGACCGCGCAAGCCAGCACGGATGCCGCTGGTGCCGGCGACAAGACCGACGAGATGGCATGCCTTGCCATGGTCGGCCGTCAGGCGAAAAGTACGGTCACGACATTGAGCGCCCAACCGTCCGGCGCGAGCACGGTCGTCATGGTCGGCGTCGGGGCGAAAAGCGTGCCGTGGCGATGCGTGGTGTCGAAGGGCATCGTCTCGGAGGCGGTTGCTGCCGCGGGCTAGGCGCTCCACGGTGGACGGCCGACGGAGCCCTTGCCAGTCCGAAAAGGTCTGGAGGCTCCGTCGAAGCCAGCGTTATGTCTCGCCCATGAACCGGGAGAGGGCGGCAAAGTCGTCATGCAGATGGCCGGCCTGAATGGCCCGCTGGAACACCGCCTCATAACCATCGACGACGGTCCGATCGATCCGGCGCGTTTCCATCAGTTCCTTGAGATGCTGGAAGGCGCCGTAATGCGGCGAGATTGACGAAAGCGTTTCCGCGTCGCTTTCAAACCGCCCGGCATTCGTCCGCTTGATCAGGTCGACAACCAGCCCTTCGATGACAGGTGCGGTCGCCGTCCATTGCCGGCCAAGCTCGCCAAGGTCGATGCCTTCGGCCCTGCTGACGGCGATGGCGTGCAGCCCGCCGAAGAGCGCCCCCCACATCAGCGCCAGCACGGCGCTGTCGAGCGCGTTGGCGAGCCCCGGCTCGGTGCCGATGTGCTGGACATTGCCGCCGAGTGCGCGAAACACGTCCTCGTTCTCGGTGAAGGGTTCAAGCGCGCCCGAAAGCAGGATCGTGCCCGCGTCCGTGCCGATGAAGTCGGGTGTCGCCAGGATGGCGCCATCGAGATAGCGGGCACCGTGGGCCGCGGCCCACCCGCTCGTTTCACGCGCGCCATGAGGCGTCCCGGATGTCAGCTCGACGATCAGCTTGCCGCCCAAACCGGGCGTGACGTCGCTTGCGCGCAGCAGGGTCGAAGTGGCGGCATAGTCGCTGACATTGACGATGACGATCTCGGACGCGTCGATCGCCTGTCGGACGGTCGGCGCAACGGTGGCGCCGTGTGCGCCGAGCGCTACGGCTTTCTCGCTTGTCCGGTTCCAGACGGCGGTGCGATATCCGGCCTTGAGGAGGGCACGCGCCAGCGCCGATCCCATACGTCCCGTTCCCAGGACACTGATTGAAGGCTTCATTGCAGATCTCCATATCCATTGGCGCGACGCACATTTTTTGCCGTCGCGGGCCAGAGGTATGGTGGTGCTGGATGCGCGCAATACGCACCTGGTGGTAAGCGCTTACCGCGAAGTAAGCGCTTTCCACCATGGACCGAGGAGGATGACGTGAACCCGATGATGGAAAATTGTGGCTTTGCCGCAGCGCTCAGGGCGATCGAGGGCAAGTGGAAGGTCGATATCCTCTGCGAGCTTGGAAGAGCGGCGCGGCGGTTCGGCCGCCTTCGCCAGGCCATTCCGGCGATCAGCGAAAAGATGCTGGCCCAGCAACTGCGCGAACTGGAGGCGGATGGGCTGGTCGATCGCACCGTCTATTCCTCGCTGCCCGCCAAGGTCGTCTATTCGCTGACGGAGCGCGGAGCGGCGCTGAACGTGGCGGCCGCCGCTTTGTGCGCCTGGGGTGAAGCGGGCGGTAGGGGCGCCGATCGTTCTTCGGCGGTGGTCGACGATGCGGTGGTTGTCTGACGCGATGGGCCGCGGTTGAGAGGTGAGGGCGAGCCTCGCCGTCTCCGGTGATTTTCGCGAGCCTGTTACCTTGGGAACACCTGTAGCCTCGTACGTGGGCTAGTATCCAACACATGCAAGGCAATGACCTTTGCCAAGAGCAATGCGAACCAACTGATAGCCTCCCAGTCAGTTGGTTCACGTGATCCCAACGAGCCTCCCCGTTGGTGATCCGCATCTGCCAAAGACCCGTCGCGTGCTGACCGCGGCGGGTCTTTTCTCGTCTGGGCCAAAGTTTCCCGCCACCGTCCGGCAGGCCGCCGCTCGCTTGACACCAATCCCGATCCTGTCACGATCCGGCCGCGGGGTCTGTGACCCTGCTCTGTCGATGTCGGTTCCCAAGGAGAGTGTCATGAAGACGGGCCTGCGTGCTGCTGCCGCTATCGCTGCATTTGTTCTGGCCGGAGAGGCGCTGGCCGGTATTCCACAGGTCAATGCCTCCTGCCCGGGCAAGATCGAGGTGCACGCCGACGAGGGCGGGCCGATCTATATCAACGGCAAGGAAGGCAAGCTGAAGAAGTTCAACGACAACTACTTCGAGGCCAAGGGCGCCGGCGTGACGATCTCGCTCAGCATCAACCCGGATGGCTCGCCCGCCATATCCTACACCGGCAAGGGCGGTGCCAACGGCATCTGCACCATCAAGTAGCCCTACCGCCCGGCAAGCAGTGCCGGCAGTTCGCCGAGGAACGCATCTCGGGCGCGCACGCCAGGGGTGCCGGGCTCCTTCCTTTCGTCCTGGATCAATCGGGCAAAGACGAAGGTCCGGCCGTCCTTTTGCGCCCAGCCGACGAACCAGCCCCAGCCGCGCGCCTCGTCGAAGCTGCCATCGGCCCGGCGCGGGAAGGCGGCGCCGGTCTTGCCGTGCACGGTCCAGCCGCCGGGTACTTCGCGCTCTTCCACCACCTTCAGCGTCATGGCGGTGGCATGGGCACTGACGGGCAGCCGGCGATTGACCAGTTTCTTCAGGAAGGCGACCTGTTCGCGCGGCGAGATCTTCAGCGACGAAGCGATCCAGGCGCGCTCAAGCCCGTTGTTCCTGCCGGGATCGCCGGAAAAATCGGCATTGCCGTAGTCGAATTTAGTGGCGTAGTCGTGCAGCGCCTTCTCGCCGAGCGACTTCGTCATCTGCTGGGAAAACCAGACGACGGAGTACTTCATCCAGCGCACCGCGTCGGTCGGCTGTTTCCAGTTGTCGCCGCCCCAATCCACATAGCCCTTGCGGAAAGCAAGCGTCGGCTCGTGCTCGTCCTTGAGATAGCCGCTGTCGTAGCCCATCAGGCTGAGCGCCACCTTGAATGTCGATGCAGGGGTGACGCGGCCATCGCAATCGCCCTCTTGCAGCACGGTGCCTTCGCCGCCCGCATCCGCAATCAGCGTGCAGATCGTGCGTGCCTCGGCCGTCGAGGCCGTGGATATCGCCAGCAGCAGGCCGGCGGCGAGGAGGGTGAGTTTCATGGTTGGTTCCTTTGCTCTGCAATTTCCGGGGCAGATAGCAGCGGTTTCATCGCGGCGACAAAGGGCGAATATTGGGGCGAGGCATGAGGAAAATTAGGCCTTCTTCGCGACCCCATATGCCGGCCGATCGCGGAGCCGGGCTGGAGCGAGACGCACGGCGCAGGTTCCGCCAGCGAAGATCTTTGCCGAGGGGCGACAACGCGCATTATGCTGTCGAAAATGATGTATGGAGGCCTTACGTATTTCCGTAGTCGACATCGCTCCTTGCTAAGAACACAATGTGCCTGTAAAGGGTCTGCCATCGATCTTGCTTGCTGAGCTTTGTTTTCTCGCCGACCGGCGTTCAAGCTGACCTTTCCTATCAAAATCGATCTTACTGCCGTGTCCGGCCCAAATCCGGGCGGCGAACTTTTTGATTGAAAGGAAATTCTTATGAATACTGGAACCGTAAAGTTCTTCAACACCACCAAGGGTTTTGGCTTCATCGCTCCGGACGACGGCGCAACCGACGTTTTCGTGCACGCTTCTGCTGTTGAACGCGCCGGCATGAGCTCGCTCGTAGAAGGCCAGAAGGTCCGTTTCGACATCGTTCGCGATGCACGTTCGGGCAAGAGCGCTGCCGACAACCTGTCTGCTGCGTAATCACCGATATTTCGTCTCTGGTCTTTGACCACGGATGTACTGGCATCGGCCATTGAGACGATATTGAGAAGGTCGGGATTTCCCGGCCTTTTTCTTTGCCCGCTTTTCCTGTCGGAAAACCGCAGAGCGGTTTTCTTGAGAATGCTTAGTCGAATGTTTCTTTCGAGCCGTCGTCATAAATAACAGCGCGCACGCAGGTGTAGGCGGTGATGTCGTCGGCATTGATCTTTAAAAGCCGTTCGATCGTGAAGGGTCCCCAGACGCGTTTGCCGGTAAAGGTGCCGCCGGCGGGAATGGTGATGTCCCTGTCGATTTCCAGCGGGCCGATCGTGGCGCCCAGCGCGTCGGTAAAGCCCAGTTGCGCATCGAGCATGCGAATGCCTTTTCCCGCGCTGGAGCGGACGGTAAAGGACAGCTCGTTCATATGGCTGTCGACCGGTTTTATCGACCATCTCGAGATCGTCAGCAGGTCGTCATTGCAGGCGGCAAGGGCTGGTGCCGTGCCGGCCAGCACCAGGGCGAAGGCCCATAGAACGCGACGCATGGATCTTCTCCGGTTGCGGGACGGCACGAAAATGCTGGCGCTGGACCGCGCAGCCAAAGGTGGAGGCCCGGCGCGCCTGGGGTGGCAGGCCAGATTTCGACGGGCGTCGACGCGAATGCCCGTTTCCTGAGGTCGTACCCGGTCGACGGCCAAAAAACTGAAGCGATCGGACGTGGTACAGCGACCTTCATGCGTCTGAGAACACGCACGGCGCTGCGGGTCAGAGGCCATCCGGCTTCGGCCAGGCGCATTGCGGCTCAATGCGTGTTCAGGATCGTCAGAGCCTTTTCCGCGTTGCGACGGTTGAGGCCGGTCCTGGTCCAGGAGCCGATATGCGCCGGCGTGCCCGTGAAGACGTGATAGATCGTCCAGGATCCATCCGCTTCGATGCGTCGGCCGAACTGGTAGAGATCGCCGCTTATACCAACCTGCGCTGATATTGACCGATTGCGTGGGACCGTGTGCGGTCATCCGGCAAGGAGCATACCGCAGAGCGATGCCTTGGCATCGGTCGAGGATTGCGACGCGGCCGGTGGCCGACACACGGCCCACCCGAAGGGCCGGGCGCTTTTGCCCCCCGGACTGCGTCGATAATCCTCACCGGACCGGTGGGTCCGGTTGCGGTTTTCTCCTTGCCGGAAACCAAAATCGCTCCGGCGCAATCGGTCAATATCAGCGCAGGTTGGTATTAGACGCGGTGGACCGCCCTGGGCCTGCCAGCCCAAAAGCGTGTGTTTTTGCTGTTCGTGGCTCTTGCTCATGTCAAATCCTGTTGTTTCCGGTCATAAAAGACGATGTCGCTCCAGGGTCTCGCGGCCGCGCCGCAATTTGACGGCGCTTTCGTTGACACCTTTCTGCTCGCCCTCAGAGAGGGATTTCGGCTTTCGGGCAGACGTCTTTCGGGTGATCGGTTTGCTGGTGGCGGCAATTGCCGGCGCGCCCCTCCATTGGAGCAGTTGCTTCAGTTTTCCGTAGTAGGTCATGGCGGTTCCTTTGTTGAAGTGCACCGCGATCCGGAGGATTCGCTTGCTGCGCTTCACGTTCTTGTTTTTACGCATGTCGTTATCGCAAAACCGCGGCACACTTCAGTGCTTCAGTGCTTCAGTGCCGGGGCATGCCCCACTCGATCGGTTCGAGGTTTTCCTCTTTGCTGACGCGGTCCTGGCCAAGCTCGTCGTTGCGGATGCGGTACTGGGGCTGGCTGTCGCGAACGGGCATGATGGCGGTGATGCGGTAGGTTTCTGCCGCATTCGGCGAAATATGGCTGCGGTCCTTGAGGCGAACCGACAATCCAACAGTGAAACGGTGTGCGGGCATTGGTTCCTGTCCTTCAGGGCTTGGACGGCGGGGCGAAGGCATGTTTGGCGCGGTCGACAGCGATGATGCGGTCGAGCTCGTCCGGCGCAATCGCGACCATGCGCATGCACTGCTGATTGTCCGTCGTTGCCGGCACCTTGATAAACGTGGCGACCCGGTGATAGGCGAGCCACGAAATGCCTTCGATCAGTTCCTCGTCATCATCAACCTCATAGTCTCCCGCCGCGAGCATTCCTTCGACTTCGGGCAGTTGGAAGGGTTCGCTGAAGTGGACGGTGCGGTGCTTTGTTCGGCTGAACATGACGTCTCCTTCCGACGCCGGACCATGCTCGGCGTTGCGGTCATGGCAGTCGGGTACGGTGTCGACTGCGTCATAGCCGTAGGTTGCGGGCGGCGATGCGCCCCTTTTCGTCTTTCCAGATCTCGAAGCGGAACGTCTGGCCCGGAAAGATCGATTTGATGCCAGATTTATAAAGCGCCCGCGCGTCGACGTAGACTGCGCGACTACCGTCTTCCGGCTGGACAAAGCCGTAACCGCGGTTGAAGTCGAAACGCATGATCGTACCTATGATCACGTCAGCACACGGCGTTCGAGGAATGCCGAGCATGCGCGGCGCGCACACTTCAACGGTCGAAAATGGGGAAAATGGCGGGTCGAAAGCCTCTGACGCCGCGAAAAGCCAAGCTGGCCAATGTCGATGAAACACTGTGAGCCTTAATTACGCCTTATGCAAGGTCATCACGAATTTGGCCAAGTGAGTTGCAATCTCGCTCCGGTTCGCGTCATGCAGGTCGCGCCTGTATGCTTCTGGAGACCGTCGATGTTCATTGCCCATTTGCCGGCCGGCTATCTCATCAGCCGTTTCATCGCGCGCGGCCGGCCGGCGCAATCCGATGCGATCCTTGCTACCGGGATCGTCTGCTCGGTTTTGCCTGATTTCGATCTCGCCTATTTCTATCTGGTCGACGGCCGGCAGACGCCGCACCATGGCTACTGGACGCACACGCCCTTGTTCTGGCTGGTTGTCGCAACGGTTCTGGCGCTGATGCTGACGATGAGCGGACGGCGCAATCAACTTGTTCTCGTCTGGGTGGGGCTGGCGAACGTGATGCTGCATCTGCTGATGGATTCGGTTGCCGCCGATATCCGCTGGCTGCATCCGTTTTCGGATCTGCGCGTGAACCTCGTGCACGTTCCGGCGCTCTACAAACCCTGGTATCTCAACTTCCTCTTTCACTGGACCTTCGTGGCTGAGCTGCTGATCGTTCTTTCGGCCGCCGTCGCCGCCGCGATCGACTGGCGGCGCTGGCGCGGACGGGCAGTGGCCGTGCCGGCGATCAGATAGCCGGTGGGCCAGACCCTGCCGGTTCTGGGGACAACTGCCGGCTGATCGAAAAAATCACAGCCGTTTCAACGTCCGGTGTAGCCGGGCGTTGACGGATGCCGATCCTGTAGGCATCCTGCCGGCCAAAGAAGACAGGGCGGCGGACAACGCTGCCGGGGCCGGGAAGGCCCTGCCACGGGAACAGTTGCATTCGATAGGGTGCGGGCATCGCCCGCTACCCGCACCGCCTTTCATACGCATTCGCATGTCATTCAAGTCGATCGGTCAATGCTGTTCGGAGGGGACTGTGAAGAGACGTCTAGAGTTCTGCATGCCTGCCTGCCTGGTGCTGCTTTTGGGTTCGGCGGCTCCCGTCACGGCGGCGGATCTGGTGATCGCCATGCCCAACTGGCCGTCCGGCCAGGCGACGGCCAACATCCTCAAGGTCAGTATCGCCAAGAAATTCGGCCTCGATGCGGAGGTGAAGGAGTTGGGCACGCTCAACGCCTTCGTCGGCTTCGAGACCGGCGATGTCGATATCCAGCCCGAAGTCTGGCAGCCCAATTTCGGCGACATCGTCAAGAAATATGTGACCGACAAGGGTGTCGCGACGCTGAGCGCGCGCAGCGTTCCGGCCTGGCAGGGGCTCTGCGCCACGCCCGAAGCGGCAGCGACGATCAAGACGATCGCCGACCTCAGCGACCCCGAGAAGACCAAGATCCTCGACACGGATGGCGACGGCAAGGGTGAATTGTGGATCGGCGCCCCGACCTGGCTTTCGACCGGTATCGAGCGCACCCGGGCTAACAGCTACGGCTATGGCGCCAACCTGACGCTGTTCGAGGCGGAGGAAGAGGTGGCGATGGCCGGCGTCGATGCGGCGATCGCGACGGCGCGGCCAATGGTGTTTTACTGCTATGCGCCGCACCACGTTTTCGAACTGCACAAGATCGCCCGCATCGAGGAGCCGCCGCACGATCCGGCCAAGTGGAAGATCGTCGGCGCCGACGACCCCCTGTGGATCACCAAGTCCACGGCCGCGACTTCGTGGGACGCCGCCCATTTCCAGATCGCCTATGCCACGGGCTTCGGCAAGAAACATCCTGAGATCGCCAAGTTCCTGGACCAGGTGGATTTCTCGCCGGAGGAAGTGACGAAGATGAGCTACGCTCTAGAGGTCGAGCGCCAGGCGCCGGCCGACTACGCGAAGAAATGGGTGGATGACAACGCGGCACGCATCGACGGGTGGGCGAAACCATGAAGACAACACCGGATCGAAACGCAGCCGATACAGGACGCGCCAGGTTTATGACCCGGGCGCGCAAGCTCGGGCTGGTGATGCTGGCCGCAGGCGTTTGTCTCGGCCCCCTGGTGGCGCTGGCGCAGACCCAGATCTATGACGCCAAGACCAAGAAATGGGTCAACTACGACAAGAAGAAAGCGCGGCAATATTTTGCCCGCAACAATCAGTTGCCCGAGGCCTTTCGCCGGCAGGTGGTGCCGTTCCGCACGGCGGAAAAGCCGGGCACGATCATCATCGACGGCAACCAGCACTTTCTCTATCTGGTGCAGCCCGGCGGGCAGGCGATCCGCTACGGCATCGGCGTCGGCCGCGAGGGCTTCGGCTGGGCCGGCATCGTGCGCGTCGGGCGCACGGCGGAGTGGCCGACCTGGACGCCGCCGCCCGAAATGGTGGCCCGCGATCCCAATGCGGCAAAATGGGCGGCCGGCATGCCCGGCGGCCCGGACAACCCGCTCGGCGCCCGTGCGCTCTATCTCTATGAGGGCGACCAGGACACGATCTACCGCATCCACGGGACGGTGGAGCCCTGGACCATCGGGCTCGACGTGTCGTCCGGCTGCATCCGCATGAACAATGACGACGTCACCGACCTGCATTCGCGGGTCGAGGTGGGCGCGAAGGTGATCGTGCTGATGCAGGGGGCCGCGCTCTACAAGGGTGTCTGACGCGGCAAGCAGGCGGCAGCGGACCGGACGGCGTGTCGGGCGAGTGCGTCGCGCAGCCTTCATGAAAACCGGACTGTTCAGGGAATTGCGTTGCGACAAGTGTCTGATCTCAGCCGGCCTTTGGGACAAGGGCAGGCTGGGCAGCAAGCCACAGAATCTGGAAGGGGAGAACTTTTGGTGATCGAGGGGATGATGGGTTCACGGAACTTGTTTGTGGCGGCAGGCGTTGGCCTTGCCATTCTCGGCGGCTGCCAGTCGGCGCCGCCAAAGCCAGAGGAAATGGCGCGCACGAGCCTGCAGACGGCGCCGGCCGATCTGCAGCTGATCTGCGCCAACGCGGCAGCGGGCACCGCCAAGGTCGATAGCACCAAGGTTCTGCCCACAAGCTCGCGCCAGCTGGACGCGATGTCCTACAGCGTCGATCTCGATGCTGGCGGGCAAAAGTTCAACTGCATCGTCGACAACAATGGCAGCGTCAGATCGGTCCAGCCGGTGGCCTGATAAAAGCGCCCGCGGGCTTTTTCCCAACCCTTGCTTTCGCGCCCGTTCATGGAGCGCGTGTCGTCTCGCGCGGCCGGGAGGGGCGCAGGTGTGGCCAGCCTTGATGACCGTTGCGTGATGATTGCTGATGTCGTCTGCACGCTTTTCGGTTGTGGATCCGGCTCAGTTTTTCTGTTGTATCCTTGTGCGCTGCAGTATTTTATTGCTGCATTGCAAGGCGTCGAACAGGAATATCCTCTGATTCAAAAAGTATATTTCCCCAAAACATTCCAATCGGAACAAATCTATGCTCTCATAGGTTTAGTGGGAAGGAGGATGTGCCATGTCAAGCATTCTGGAGCACTTTGCACTTTTCGATGCCCTGATCATCGCGGCCATCTGTACGCTTTTGATCCTCAGTTACTTCAGTCGCGAGGCCTGATACCAGGTCTCGCTGGTTGGAACCCATAGGCCAGGCCCGATCGGGTTTTGTGGAGAGGAGAGATCCGCGCAGCGACGCGCTCATGCGTCGGTCGGGGATTCGGAAGCCGGCGGAAAGCCCGAGAAGCCTGCCGAAGGTGATCCATGGCTGGTCTCTGGTGATGGGCGATGCTTGCCCGTGGGTTCGCAACGGCGAACGAACACCCGACCGGTTGTTACAGCCGACGAACCCGCGAATGCCGAACCCACCGGCGCCGGTTGCCGTCACTGCGATCGGCGGCGCGCGAGCGCTTCAATCCGCGTCGGCCTTGGCCGTTACGTGCAGCCACCGGGTCGGCTCGTTGTCGTAGCCACCGCCGTCGGCCTCTTCGATGCGGATGTCTGACCATCCCGCCCATTCGAAGCAGGTCTGCAGCCATTCGGCCGAGGGATAGTTGAAGTATCGGCCGAAGCGGTCGTGGCCCTCCCGTTCGCCCGCCTTGAAGCTTGCCTGGATGAGGCCGCCTGGCCGCAGCGCTCTGTGCACGCGCACCAGCACATCCGGCAGTTCGGCCCGCGGCACGTGCAGCAGCGAGGCTTCCGCCCAGACGGCGTCGAACTTCCGGTTCCACTCGATTTCTTGGAAGGTGATGACCTCGACCTTGCGGCCGATCCGTCGTTCTGCTGCCCGCGCCAGTTCCGTGGATCCGTCGCAGGGCGTGATATCAAGGCCGGCCTTGAGCAGATGCAGGCTGTCGTGGCCGCCGCCGCAGCCGAGATCGAGCACCGCAGCACCGGGCGAAAGCCTGCTGATGAAAGCGGCGAGGCGTTCGGTCGGCGGCTTGCGGTCGCGTGCCGCGTAGGCGTCGGCATTCTCGCGGTAAAAGGCCATGGTGTCGTTGCCGGTTGTCGTCACGTGATGTTCCTCTTGCGTGTCCGCGTCATCGCTTCATTTCCAAGCGTTTCCTCATGAAAAGCCCCGTCGGGCGTTTCGTGGAAATGCTCTGCCGATTGGCTGACATGCGGCGATGGGATTGCGCCAATGTTGCGCGCATTCAATCTCTTGCCGGATACCTGCCTTTTGCCGAGCGATATCCCCGCAGCGCTCGCTGCCTTCGGGCGCGCGAATCCGTCGAGGCAGTCGACATTTCCACGATTTTCTGTCGGATCCGGGTTCTCTTCAACGTCCTTGGAGCATGACCAAACGATTTGATGGAGGAGAATGATGCTAGTTATTGCGGGGCCATTACAACGTTCCGGCCGCGCGCCGTAAGGCGTTCGTCGATGCCTTTACGGACCTGATCAGGCGTGCGCGCTCATCCTGGCTGCCTCGATCTGTCGATCAGCGAGGACCCCGTCGACCCAGTGCGTGTCAACATGATGGAACTTTGGCAGTCGGAGGCCGCTCTCAAAGCGTGGCGAAAGATCGCGAAGCCGCCGAAAACTGGTGTAAAATTCGATGCAGGGAATGTCCGCAAGCATGAGATCAGCCATTCGGGGCCGCCGTTCTGATCGCGGAGCGACGCTGCAATCGGATTGAAACGGAGGAACGCCGAGATGATGAAACTCTATGGTTTGGGTCCGACACGCTCACTTCGCGCGCTCTGGGCACTTCAGGAACTGGATGCGGACTTCGAGTTCGTGCCGGTCAACCTGCTGGGCGGAGAAAACCGTCACCCCGATTTCCTGCGCCTCAATCCTGCGGGCAAGGTTCCCGTCCTGGTCGATGGAGACATGGTGCTGACGGAATCCGCCGCGATCGTGTTCTACCTGGCGGAAAAATACCCCGACAAGGGGCTGATGCCGTCCGACCTGACCGAGCGGGCTGAGGCCTATCGCTGGTCGCTGTTTGCGGTCACCGAACTGGAGCAGCCGCTGTGGCGGATCTCCAAGCACAGTTTCCTCTATCCCGAAGACAAGCGTCTGCCCGAGGATATCGCGCTTGCCAGGGAGGACTTCGCGGCGATGGCTGAGGTGCTCGAGCGTCACATGGACGGGCGCACGTTCATCGTCGGCGACCGCATCAGCGTCGCCGATTGCGTCACGGTCTATGTGATCGACTGGGGCAATGAGGTCGGGCTGATCGACGGGTTGCCCAATCTCAAGGCCTATCTCGAGCGGATGTATGCACGCCCGAAGGCGCCGCCGCGGATCGCCGATGCGCTTGCAAGCCTCGAGGCTGCCGGTTGACAAATGTCGCTCGCAAGGACGGGAGGCCCGGGCCCTTGAGCCCGGACCGTGTGGACCTGCCGCCTATTGCTTGCCGGCGCTCGACAGCTTGTTCATCACGTCGTCGAGGTTGAAGCTCGCGGGCTTCTGGCGGATCGGGAATTCCTGGAAACTCGAAAGCCAGTTCGCCACGATCGCCTGCGATGGCACGACGACGAAGGACCGATCGAAGAACCACTTTTCGTATTCCATCGACTCGTCACCGCGCTCGAAAGGATCGGAGCGCAGGTTGAAGAGCTTGGGTGCCCGCAAGGTGGTGAACTCGTCGCGCCAGACGCCGATGCCGGTGCTCATCTGCGCCTTGAACACCACCTTCCAGTCCTGGAAGCGAACGGCGACCAGTTCGCCATCGTCGTTCCAGTAGAGGAATTCGCGCCTCGGCCCGTCCTTCACCTCGCCGCGGAAGAAGGGCATGAGGTTGTTGCCGTCGAGATGCACCTTGAAGGTCTTGGTGCCGGCCTGATAGCCGGCCTTGCATTTCTCGACGATATCCGGCTCGCCGGCGGCCGCGCAGAAGGTCGGGATGAAATCGTAGTGCGAGGCGATGTCGTTGTAGACGGTGTTCGGCTTGATGACGCCAGGCCAGCGGATGCAGGTCGGCACGCGGTAGCCGCCTTCCCAGTTGGTGGCCTTTTCGCCGCGGAAGGGGGTGTTGCCGCCATCCGGCCAGGTCATCACCTCGGCGCCGTTGTCGGTGGTGTAGACGACGATGGTGTTTTCCACGAGGCCGAGATCGTCGAGCTTCTTCAAGAGCTGGCCGACCATGCCGTCATGCTCGACCATGCCGTCGGCATAGATGCCCTTGCCGGTCTTGCCTGCGGACTCGGGCTTCAGGTGGGTGTTGACGTGCATGCGGGTGGAGTTGAAGTAGCAGAACCAGGGCTTCTGGGCATTGTGCTGGCGATCGATGAAATCGAGCGCCGCGGTCAGGAATTCTTCGTCGACCGTTTCCATGCGCTTCTTGGTCAGCGCGCCGGTGTCTTCGATCCGGCCATCGGCATAGGAGTGGATGACGCCGCGCGGGCCGAAGCGTTTGCGGAATTCGGGGCTCTTCGGATAATCCGGGTTCTCCGGCTCTTCCTCGGCGTTGAGATGGTAGAGGTTGCCGAAGAACTCGTCGAAGCCGTGATTGGTGGGCAGGAACTCGTCCTTGTCGCCCAGGTGGTTCTTGCCGAATTGGCCGGTGGCGTAGCCTTGGGCCTTGAGGAGCTCGGCGACCGTCGGGTCCTCCGGCTGCAGGCCGACATCGGCGCCGGGCAGGCCGACCTTGGTGAGGCCGGTGCGGATCGGCGACTGACCGGTGATGAAGGCGGCGCGGCCGGCCGTGCAGCTCTGCTCGCCATACCAGTCGGTAAACATTGCGCCTTCGTTGCCGATACGGTCGATGTTGGGCGTGCGATAGCCCATCATGCCGCGGTGGTAGATGCTCGGGTTGAACCAGCCGATATCGTCGCCCATGATCATGAGGATGTTCGGCTTGGCGCCGCCGGCGGCCGGCTGGGTGGATTGCTGCGCGGCTGCCGGCGTTGCCCCGCCTGAAGTGGTCAGCGCCGCTGCCGCCAGCGCGCTGCCGGCAAGCAGGAGGTTGCGTCGGCTGACGCCAAGGGGGTGCCCGTTCTGCTGCTGATCGTCGTCTTCGGGATGCATGCTCATGTCGTCTTTCTCCGTCATTGAAGGGGGAGGGAATGCGGCCTGGGGTCTGCAATCGATGGCTCGCAGAAGTCTGCGCCCTGTGCGTGGGGCGAACAAGGATGTAACGGTAACATCAGGGCTACGAAGGCCCGCCTTGCGCGGTGGAGCAACGGATTACGCGACGTTATCCAATTGACCTTAAGTGAGACGCTGTACGGACAGAATTTGCTGCCGATTTAGGTCAATAACGTTGACATAAATTAGCCGCCGTGATCCTGTCGAAGGACAAAGACAATGAATGCGGAATGCAGCCCGAAGGCGCTGTCCGCTGCAAAAATCCTTGAGGAAACGACCCAATGCTCGACTGGGACCATATATTCGCGACGCGCTCCAGCCGGATGCGCGCCTCGGAAATCCGCGAACTGTTGAAACTGCTCGACCGCCCCGACATCATCTCGTTTGCCGGCGGCATTCCCGATCCCGAGCTGTTTCCCGACGTGGAGTTCAAGGATGCCTATGCGGAGATCTTCTCCGGCCCGGCCGTCAGCGCCGCCTTGCAGTATTCGGTCAGCGAAGGCTACAAGCCGCTGCGCGAGTGGCTCGCCAAGCAGATGGAAAAGATCGGCATTCCCGCCGGTGTCGACAACATCTTCATCACCTCGGGTTCGCAGCAGGGCCTCGACTATATCGGCAAGCTGTTCCTGTCGCCCAACGACACGGCGCTTGTGACCTGGCCGACCTATCTCGGCGCGCTGCAGGCCTTCAACGCCTATGAGCCGCATTACGACCAGCTGAATCCGGGCGGCAACCGCACGCCGGCCGCCTATGCCGAGGCTGCGAAAGCAGCCGGCGGTCGCGTCAAGTTCGCCTACCTCTCGGCCGACTTCTCCAACCCGACCGGCGAGACGGTGGATCGGGCAGGGCGCGAGCGCGTGCTCGACCTTGCCGAAGAGCTCGACATCGCCGTCATCGAAGACGCGGCCTACCAGTCGCTGCGCTACGACGGCGAGGCGATCCCGCCGATCCTGGCCTTGGAAATTGCCCGCAAGGGCGACATCAATCACACCCGCACCGTCTATTGCGGTTCGTTCTCCAAGACGCTGGCACCGGGCCTGCGCGTCGGCTGGGTCTGCGCCTCGGAAACGGTGATCCGCAAGCTCGTGCTCCTCAAGCAGGCGGCCGATCTGCATTCCTCGACCATCAACCAGATGGCGATCTGCACGGTTGCCGAGCGTGGTTTCGACGCCCAGGTCGCCAAGATCCACAGGGTCTACAAGCATCGCCGCAGCGCCATGCTGGCAGCCCTTGAGAAGTACATGCCCGCAGGCGTGACCTGGACCAAGCCCGAAGGCGGCATGTTCGTCTGGGTGACGCTGCCCAAGGGCATGGACGGCACCGCGCTTCTCGCCAAATCGCTGGAGACAGCCAAGGTCGCCTTCGTGCCCGGCCGCGCCTTCTTTGCCGATGGTTCCGGCGAGAACACGTTGCGTCTCTCCTTCTCCTGCGCCAATGACAAGATGATCGAAGAGGGCATCCGCCGTCTCGGCGATCTCGTGCGCGGCGAAGCGGCGGCACTGGCCGCCTGATCGCCAGCCATCCGAGGCTCTTCATCGAGAGGCGCGGCCGCAGCAGCGGGCGCGCCTTTTCCTTTGCTGTGTTGCGCCCGTTGACCGCAGCGACGAAGCGCTTTCGGCGCGCATTGCACTGGCGCTTCTTGTCGGCTACAAAGGTCGAAATGGCCGGGCACTGTCCGGCCACGTAAGCGTTAACGTCACTCAACGCGTATGATCGAACGGTTCTCAGGCCTCGATCTGCGCGACTGTGTCCTGCGGATCGAGATCTACGAGCCCCCAAAGGATACCGATGGATACCCTTAACACCTCCGCTGACAATGCAACGCCCCCACGGATCGAGCGCGTGCGCCACGAGCTCAAGCGACGTTCGCTTGTGGTCACCGAGGCCGAGCGCATTACGCCCGGCATGCTGCGCATCACGCTTGCGGGCGATGACCTTGCCGACTTCGTCAGCCTTGGGGCCGATGATCACGTCAAGATCCTGGTGCCGGCGGCCGACGGCACCGAGGAGCGGCGGGATTACACGCCGCGCCGCTACGACACTGCCGCCCGCACGCTGGTGATCGATTTCGCCTTGCACGAGGCCGGGCCGATCACCCAATGGGCTGTCAACGCCCGCCCGGGCGACGCCTTGAACATTGCCGGCCCGCGCGGTTCGGCCGTCATTTCCAATGTCGAGCGCTGGCTCCTGATCGGCGACGAAACGGCGCTGCCGGCAATCGGCCGACGCATCGAGGAGGCTGGCGCAGGCGCCCGCATTACCAGCATCACTGCGATCACCGACGCCGCCGAGCAACAGGCGTTCGACACGAAGGCCGAGCTCACATGCCACTGGGCCTATCGCCCGCTGCATCAGGCGACGGATGCTGCCGCGCTTCTCGCCGTCCTGCGCTCCGTCGTCATCGAGCCGAACACCTTCATCTGGGTCGCGGCTGAAGCCACGGTGACGCGGGCGATCCGCGCGCATCTGACCGAGGAACGGGGCTATCCGCTCTCCTGGATCAAGGCATCGGGGTACTGGGTGAAAGGCAAGGCTGACAGCACCGAGAAGTTCGAATAGCCGGTGTTGCGGCATGATGGCTGGCGTTCCGCAAGGCGCGCCACCGTCATCGCCGGCGGCAAGGTCTGCAGATCGAAGGTCGCGGGGCGGAGATTGTTCCGTTTTGATCGGTCGGGCGGCGCGATCAGGCTGCGCCTGCGAGCTTGACGCGAAGTTCATCGAAATCCCGCACGAACCAGAGGGCATCGCCCTTGTTGGTTTCGCGCACGAAGTCGCGCAGCGCCTTGCTGCCTTCGAGCGCTTCAGAGATGTCGCCGACGATGGCGCATTTCATACGGTAGTTGACGAACTTCTGGAAAACCTCGCCGGCAACGCGGGTGCTGAGATCGAGAAAATCCGGGCCGAGGCGTGCGACCGGGATCGCGAGCATATCGGCCGTGTGGGCCCAGGCATCGCCAAGAAAATCGTTGGCGTCGCCTGCTGCCCTGAGCGGTGTGCCTTCGTCGGCGCATTGCAGGATGCGCGTGTTTGCGATTTCGATGAGCTGTTCCATGGCACTGGGATAGCGTGGAGAAATCGGGATTGCAATTCATAGATGTGGTGTGGAGTGAGCTGCCGCCGTGGCCCTCGCGTGAAAAATGACGCCAGGGCTGATAGGCACTAAATTATGCAGCAGTCTGCTCTTTGACAACGCGGCTTGTCCGGAATGCACGGCAGATGCCGCGAGCCATTGTCGCTTGACCGCATCCTTTGGCGTGGCCATTCTGGTTACGTTCGGAAGACGCGCCGGAAGCGGCCATCGCGGCCAGCGACGACAGTTGGGCGCCGGTCTGGCGATCGTGCCGTGATCGCAGGAGGATGTTCCAATGAGCTTGACTCGCTCTCTCTTTCTGGCCGCCGTCATTTCGCTGATGGCGACGGCGGGGCGATCTGAAGACCGCCTCATCGCGATCGATGTGCTGTTGCAGCCAGATGGCGTGATGCTTGAAAGGGCAGCCGACTGGAATGCGAGGATGCGCGAGCAAAGTCCGGAGGGTTTTGAGCTGGACGACGAACACGCCCCTCATATCACGCTCGTCCAACGTTTCGTCGCCGAGAGCGATTTGGGCTCGTTGCTTGCTGCAGTCGAGCAGGTCAGGTCGAAATTCAACCCTGCCGCGATGCACATGACGGCAACCGGCCTCTATCACATACCTTCCGGCAAAATTGGTCTCGCGGGGATCGTCGTGGAGCCGTCCGACGAGCTGAAGTCGCTGCAGGGGGCCGTGATAGATGCGGTCAATCGCTTCGCGCGGCCGGGCGGCGGCGCATCAGCCTTCATGCCCGACACAACAGGAACGCCGTTTGACCCGCAACTGTTCAAGTATGTGGAAACGTTTGTTCCGAACCAGACTGGCGACAAGTTCAATCCGCACGTCACCATCGGCATCGCGCCGCTTGGGTGGCTTGAGGACGTTGAGAAACAGTCCTTCAGCACCTTTACGTTCGGGGCAGAAGGCATCGCCGTGTATCAGCTGGGGAATTTCGGCACCGCTTCCAAGCGCCTGGACAGCAACAGGTAGTCCGCTGCGGAACAGTGGCATCGGCCTGACCTGCTGTCGAGACCGGGCATTTTCACGAAAAGCTCTGCTCTTTGCGCAAACGGCAAGAAAAACGCCGCGCCTCGGAGGGAGACGCGGCGCGAGCCAAAGGCCAAAAAGGCTTTCGGTGGGGCAGGATTAGAACTTCACGCCGATACCGACGGTGAACTGGTGCTGGTCGAGATCGACCTTGACGTCTTCGATCGTCTTGCTGCCGAAGTCGTTGAAGCGGTATTCGGCGCGGGCGAAGATGTTGTTGGTGAAGGCGTAGTCAACGCCGGCGCCGACGGTGTAGCCGCTGAAGGTGCGGTCGACGTCGCCGATGCCCGGGACTTCGATGTAGCCGCTCGTCGCGGTCCAGCCGGCGGTGGTGTAGATGAGCGCGTTGTCGAGGGCGTAACCGGCGCGTGCGCGGACCGAGCCGGCGAGGTCGGTGCCGACCTTCACGTCGGTGCCGAAGATGTCGTACTTGTTGTCGTTCCAGTTGTAGGTCAGATCGCCTTCAGCGCCGATGACCCAATCGCCGAACTGGTAGTTGTAGCCGACGAAGCCGCTGATGAGGCCGCCGTTGAAGTCTTCGTTGACGCTTGCGCCCGGGACGCTGAACTTGCCGTCCAGCCAGCCGCCGCCGCCCTGAACGCCGAGGTAACCGCCGGTCCAGGTGAACGCCTCGGCTGCCTGCGCTTCCGGAGCGGGCGCGATATCCGCAACGGCGTCGGCTGCGACGGCCGGTGCTGCGAGTGCTGCCAGGATGGCGGCTGAAAGGATAAGCTTATGCGACATGTCAATGCTCCGTAGAATCTGGCACCACTTATGCGGTGCACGCTTCTAGCAAGCAGTGATCAGGGTTGCTGTCACAAATTTATCACAGAATGCAACTTCAAGTTAGGTGAATTTTCTCCGTCGGCGATGCGCGCTTATAAAGCTTTGTATCCATTTGTGTTTCAATGTATTATAATTGCTTCATATTTGCTGATTTCCGGCGTGCGGCAAAATCTCACATTGTCCACTTTGGCTTACTGGAGGTTGTGGCTTACGCCTTCATCGAATCGCGGATCTCTAGGGCTGGGCCAGACGTTGCTGCCGGCAAGGCCGAGACGGAGCACGGTTTCGCTGCCGATGATCTGGCCGGTCTCGCGAAAGCCGACGCGCTGATAAAGCGCATGGGCGCGAGGGTTGTCCGGGTAGACGCCGAGATAGATCGCGTCGCATCCGGGGATGGCTGCCATCGTCTCGACCAAGGCGGCGAGCGCCTTGCCGCCAAACCCCTTGGCCTGATGGCGGGCGTCGATCATCAGGCGGTAGATCCAGTGGTTGCCGTCATCAGGGTCGAGCGCGTACATGGCAAAGCCGACGGGGTGGCCCTCGGCCATGATGGCAACGCCGATGCATTCCGGGCGCTCCGCCAGTTCCTCCAGAGATTCATCATTGCTGGCGATGAAATCCATCTGGCTTTCATCGACCGTCAGATTGCGAATGGCATCAGCTTCGACAGCCTCGGCCGGCAGCAGGGATATCGGCATTCACGTCCTCTTGGTCGCGGCCTCGCTTTCAATGGCAAGTCTGAAAGCCGGTTTGAAATGACGATGGAGACATCGCCCATCCGGGCTGCGGAAACATTGCGCGCAGGCGTGATAAGGCGATGTTCGGCATGTCCCATTGCGTGGCACAGCTTCATCGGAGCCGCCTATGGGCCCGCGCCGCGGCGCTGCGATGCAAAGCGGTCTCGTCGACTAATGGGCGCTACGTAACTGTTACGTACTCCTGAACGGGCGCGCTCGCGTGGTAGTTTTTTCGCGTGCGGTCGGTGATCGGTCAGCAACAAGAAAACCGGCAATGCGAAGGCGGGCTCAGACAGTTCCCGCGACAATTTCAAGAAGGTTCTCATAGAGGCGTTTCAGAGCAATCGACTATTGCAGTCCTCACGAACAGGAGACGATGAGCATGGTTCAGAATGTCGATAAGCCATCCAGCAACGATACCATTCCTTCGATCGATGTGGATCGTCGCAGCCTGCTTCTCGGCGGCACGATCCTTGCGGCCGCGACCATGGCAGGCGCAGCCACGCCGCTGAACACGGCAAAGGCGCAGCAGCAGCCTGCCGCCGGCAGCGGCAAGCCGCCGAACATCCTCGTCATCTTCGGCGACGACATCGGCATTCCGCAGATCAGCGCCTACACCATGGGCCTCATGGGCTATCGCACGCCCAATATCGACCGCATCGCGGCCGAGGGGGCTATCTTCACCGACAGCTACGGACAGCAGAGCTGCACGGCCGGCCGCGCCTCGTTCATCCTCGGCCAGGAACCGTTCCGCACCGGGCTTCTGACCATCGGCATGCCGGGCGACCCGCATGGCATTCAGGACTGGATGCCGACGATTGCCGACGTGCTGAAGTCGAAGGGCTACGCCACCGGCCAGTTCGGCAAGAACCACCTCGGCGACCAGGACCAGCATCTGCCGACCAATCACGGCTTCGACGAATTCTTCGGCAATCTCTATCACCTCAATGCCGAGGAAGAGCCGGAGGGCTACTTCTATCCGAAGGATACCGAGTTCAAGAAGAAGTACGGCCCGCGCGGTGTCATCAAGTCCAACGCGGACGGCAAGATCGAGGATACCGGCGCGCTCAATACCAAGCGCATGGAAACCATCGATGAAGAATTTCTTGCTGCTGCCAAGGATTACATCGACCGGCAGGCAAAGGCCGACAAGCCGTTCTTCTGCTGGTTCAACTCGACGCGCATGCACGTGTTCACCCACCTGAAGCCGGACTCGATGGGCAAGACCGGCAAGGGCATTCATGCCGACGGCATGGCCGAGCATGACGGCCATGTCGGCCAACTGCTTCAGCAGCTCGACGATCTCGGCATCGCCGACAACACCATCGTGCTCTACACCACCGACAACGGCGCCGAGCTGGCGCTGTGGCCGGATGGCGCGATGACGATGTTCCACGGCGAAAAGGGCACGACCTGGGAAGGCGGCTTCCGCATTCCGATGATGGTGCGCTGGCCGGGCGTGGTAAAGCCCGGCACGCAGATCAACGAACCGGTGACGTTGATGGATTGGCTTCCGACCTTTGCGACGGCCGCCGGTATTTCCGACGTCAAGGGGCAGATGAGAGAAGGGTTCCAGGCGGGCGCCAAGACGTTCAAGGTGCATCTCGACGGCTTCGACCTGACGGAACTGCTCAAGGGCGAGGCAAAAGCGCCGCCACGGGAGTCGGTCTACTATTTCGACCAGGGCGGAAACCTGAATGCCATCCGCTGGAATGACTGGAAACTCGCTTTCGCTCAATCCAGCGAAGGTAACATCGCAACGGCGACCCGTGAGGTAACCAGTTGGGCCATGATCACCAACTTGCGCATGGACCCCTATGAGAAGGGAATGAAGGAAGGGGGCGGTGCGATGGAGTTCCTCGGCCGCAACATGTGGCTGCTGGTGCCGATCCAGGGCAAGATCAAGGAGTTCTTCCAGGATTTCGATCAGTATCCCTTCCAGACAGGCAGCACGTTGAACGCCAGCGGCATCAACTATAGTCTGCTGCAGCAGCAGGCGGCGATGAAGCGGCTGAACGAGCTGGAAAGACTGGCACCGCGGTAAGGCTGCGCCTTTCTACACTGCTCCTGGGGATATCAACGGCCGGCGCATCGCGCCGGCCGTGCCATGTGTCATGTAGCCGGTCGAGCTTGGTCAGGATCGGGCCGTCGTACCGCTAGGCAGGAGGCTCGCATGACTGCGAGGACGACCTTGGCTCTTCTGGCAACCGGGATCAGCGGCCGACGCGCGCCTGCAGGTGGGCCGGATAGCGATCGCCCTCGATGGTGACCTCGGCAAGTGCACTGTCGATTTCGCCGAGATCGCCTGATGTCAGCTTCACGGCCGCAGCGCCAATGTTTTCCTCGAGCCGGTGGAGCTTGGTGGTGCCGGGGATCGGCACGATCCAGGGCTTTTGCGCCAAAAGCCAGGCGAGCGCGACCTGTGCTGGCGTTGTTTCCTTGCGGGCTGCGATCTGACCCAGGAGATCGACCAGCGCCTGGTTGGCCTTGCGCGCTTCAGGCGTGAAGCGCGGCACGACATTGCGGAAATCCTTGGCATCGAAGGTGGTGTCGGCCTTGATCGCGCCGGTGAGGAAGCCCTTGCCGAGCGGGCTGAAGGGCACGAAACCGATGCCGAGTTCTTCGAGCAGCGGCAGGATTTCGGCCTCCGGCTCGCGCCACCACAGCGAATACTCGCTCTGCAGCACTGCAACCGGCTGTTCTGCATGTGCCTTGCGGATGGTCTCGGCGCCGGCCTCGGAAAGACCGAAATGCCTGACCTTGCCCTCGCTGATGAGCCGCTGCACGGTGCCTGCCACGTCCTCGATCGGCACATTGGGGTCGACGCGGTGCTGGTAGAACAGGTCGATCACGTCGGTCTTCAGGCGCTTCAGCGCCGCATCGGCGACCTTGCGGATCTGATCCGGCCGGCTGTTCATGCCGCTCTGGCCACCTTGGCTGTCAAAGTCGAAGCCGAATTTGGTGGCAATCACCACCTTGTTGCGGATGGGGCCGAGTGCCTCGCCGAGCAGCTCTTCGTTCCTGTAGGGGCCATAGGCCTCGGCGGTGTCGAAGAAGGTGACGCCGCGCTCGAAGGCGGTGCGGATGAGGGTAATGGCCGCCTGCTTTTCCGTGGCCGGGCCATAGCCGTAGCTGAGGCCCATGCAGCCGAGGCCGAGGGCCGAGACTTCAAGGCCGCTTTTGCCGAGTGTGCGCTTTTCCATGAGAGGTTTTCCTGTCTCGAATGATGATGCCGTTGGAGCAGAGATGGCGCGCGCGATCGGGTCGGCGAGGGGGCGCCACCGGCTGGCGATCAGCCGGCCTTGATTTCGGCCCCGTAGTCCGTGTCGCTGACCTTCTCCAGCCAGTCGACGACCTTGCCGTCGAGGGCCTCGGCAATCGCGATATGGGGCATGGCGGACGCCGGCGAGGCTCCGTGCCAGTGTTTCTCGCCCGGTTCGAACCAGACGATATCGCCAGGGCGGATCTCTTCGACAGGCCCGCCTTCGCGCTGGGCGAGGCCGAGGCCCGATAGGACGATGAGCGTCTGGCCGAGCGGGTGGGTGTGCCAGGCGGTGCGCGCGCCGGGCTCGAAGGTGACGGTGGCGCCACCGACGCGCGCAGGAGCCGAGCCGTTGAAGGGGGCATCGATGCGCACGGTGCCGGAAAAATAATCCGCCGGCCCTCTGGCCGAGGGCGCTGAGCCGCTGCGTTTGATGTTCATGGCGTCGATCCTTTGCAAATGACGACGCCGCCGTGGTCGGCCCTGGCGTCGTTGCTATCTTCAAGGCAATTTAGCGTGTGGGATTGATCAGAATTAGGTGGTAAATATCGCAAGAACTTATGAGGGAAATTCATGAATGCCGCGCCAGCCGATCAATGACCTCATCGCCTTCCTTGCTGTCGCACGGGAACGCAGCTTTACCAAGGCGGCAGCGCAGCTCGGGGTCTCGCAATCGGCACTGAGCCACACGATCCGCGGGCTCGAGGCGCGGCTGGGCTTGCGGCTTTTGACACGCACGACGCGCAGCGTGTCGCCGACCGAGGCCGGCGAGCGGCTGCTGTTGTCGATCGGCCCGCGCCTGGACGAGATCGACCGGGAACTGGCAGCCCTCAGCGAATTTCGCGACAAGCCGGCGGGCACGATCCGCATTACCGCCGGTGAACATGCGGCCGACCGCATCCTCTGGCCGGCGCTGGAACGGCTGTTGCCCGATTATCCGGATGTCCATGTCGAGGTGATCGTCGATTATGGCCTGACCGATATCGTTTCCGAGCGCTACGACGCCGGCGTGCGGCTTGGCGAGCAGGTGGCCAAAGACATGATCGCCGTGCGCATCGGGCCCGACATGCGCATGGCGGTGGTCGGCGCGCCATCCTATTTCGCCACGCGAAAATTGCCGCTGATGCCGCAGGACCTGACGGAGCACAATTGCATCAACCTGCGCCTGCCGACCCATGGCGGCATCTATGCCTGGGAGTTCGAAAAGGACGGGCGTGAGGTGAAGGTGCGGGTTGAGGGCCAGCTCGTCTTCAACACTATCGCGCTGAGATTGAGCGCGGCGCTTGGCGGGCTGGGGCTCGCCTATCTGCCGGAGGATGCCGTGGCACCAGACCTGACCTCGGGCCAACTGGTGCAGGTGCTGAAAGACTGGTGCCCGCCTTTTGCCGGCTACCATCTCTATTATCCAAGCCGCCGGCAGACATCACCCGCCTTCGCGCTGGTTGCCGATGCGCTGAGGTATCGCGGTCCGCGGCACAGGTCGTTCCATCCGGCCTCGTTGCTCAGCCCGTTCGACGGATAAACGCAAAGGGCGTTCGTTGCCGAACGCCCTAGGGTTGCCTGCGTATTCTGCGTTTGGCGGCAATGCCCGAGAGCACGCCGCCACGTTCACGCTATCAACTTTCCGGTGATTCCAAGTTTAATGAACGGTTAATCCACGGAATTATTTCATGGCTGGTGCAATCCAGGCGGCAATGCCGACAGTATTTCTCTCGCTTCCATTAGAAAGCCGCAGTTGCAGTCTCTGTTCTCGCTCGCAAACTCGTGTTGAAGCCGTTCTAGCGCACCCTGTCGTGCGCCCTCATCGACGGCGTCCTCCGCGCTTGGCTTGGTAATTCCTGCTAACCAGAAGGAGATTGCTATGAAGACGCAGATTGCAATTGGACTGACAGTGGCTTTCACCGCGCTCGTTGCAACGGGTGCGATGGCCCAGAGTAAATACGGCTCGGAAGCCGGTTGGGACATTCTCGTCAAGGAGAATATGGGACCGGGATGCTTGATTACAAAATCAAACGCAGACGGCACACAGGTTCAGATGGGCATTGATGCAACGGCGGCGCTGCGTGGCTACATGGCGCTCTACACAAAAGCTGACGCCAACGTTGCAGCCAACGAGAAGCTTGCGGTCCTATTCGATGTCGATGGCCAGAAATTCAGTGGCGAGGCGAAGGGTCAGGCCATAGACGGCTATCGCGGCGCGTTTGTCTGGGTCAACAATCCTGACTTCATCTACGACCTGGCCAAGAAGACGGCGGTGACGATTACGCCCGCGGGCGGCAATCCCATCGTCGTAAAGCTGGCTGGAACCGACGCTGCCTTCAAGGCGCTGAGGGCCTGCCAGGCCGCTCAGTAACGGCACCCCGGCGAAGGGGACGCGGGCAGGGGCATGGCGTATTTGCTTATCGATGTCGCGTGCGTTCCCGGCCTTCCAACCGGACGGGTTGATGGCGTTTTGACGGGCTTCTGAACCCCGGTTCTGAGCGATTGGTTCTGACGGACCATTCCGCTCAGGGCGGAGCGTGCGACTCAGCCTCCCTCATTCCGGCCTGTGCCCGAATCCAGCGACCTGACGTCGGTCGGGTCAAAAGACCTTTCAGCCCAAGGATTTGGGCTGGCTGGATTCCGGCACAAGGCCGGAATGTGGACGTTTTTTGGCAGTCGGTGGATCTAGATCTTTCCGCATCACACATGACTTTGGTCCCGCAGCACTGCTGCGGCACCCTCAGTCTTCCCGCCGGATCGTCGGCTCCGGCGTGCCCTTCCACTCGAAGGTGATGGTGCGGCCCTGGCGGATGTTCTGGATGACGGCGGGGCGGAAGACGGCGATGCATTCGCCCTGGGGATGGCGGGCGGACGGGTAGATCAGCCCGTTGCCGCCTTCGGCGTAGATAGTGGCGGCAAGCGCCTGGCCGGCGGGGTAGGCAAGGGCAGGGTCGGGACCGAGATAGGCAGCCCCCGTTTGCCCGCGCGCATCGTGGAAGCGGCAGGTGAAGCCGGCGATCAGTTCGCGGTAGGCGCCGATGTCCTCGAAGATGCCGGCATCGGCCAGCGCCCGGGTGCGATGATAGACGATCTCGGCCTGACATGTTTCGAGCGCGGTGTCGCCGAAGGCGCAATACCAGGCGCCGCGATCCTCGGTGTTGAAGCGGTTGCCCGGCGGGCGCGCATGGCAGAAGGCGGCGTTGATCAGCGACCAGCCATAGCCGAAGCTATCGTTGAGAAGTTCTGCCGGGTTGACGCCGGCCGGCAGCGCCAGCGGGCTCAGCCGTGCCGATGTCAGCGCCTCCAGCCGGTTGAGGATCTCGATGTCGTCCTCGTCGTCGCAGAGCGGCTTGACGGCGGGTTCGTCGATATAGGCGGTCGAGATCAGCCGGATGGTGGCCGGATCGGTGAAATCGATCTCAAGGATCATAGGCCGCCGCGCAGGCCATCGAGATAGCGGCGCACCTTCATCATCGCCGGTATGCCGCCCTCGATCATCAGGTCGATCGGCGACTGGCCGTCAAACACCGGACCGGTATTGACCGCCTTCGGCCATTGGTAGGTCAGCGGACCGTTGAAATAGAGGCGCAGGCTCTTGAAGATGCCGACGATCAGACTGGCGCGCATGCGCTTGTCCTGGTCGAGCTTGCCTTTGAAATCGCCGGCCTTCATCCGGTTCCAGGTGGCGATCGGCACGTCGAAGAGTTGCGACGCTTCCCTGTTGGTCAGCTTCCACAGGTCGCAGGCCTTGACCACCGCCTTGACGATGACGGCTTCCTCATGTCTGGCCGCGTCGCGGTCGGGCGCAAAAGCCGGTTGGGCGCTGGGCATGAGTGTCTCCTATGAATGATCTTTCCGTATCATATGATATAAAGTGGTTGATTTGGGTGCGAAGTCAAGGGGAGGCGGCTTGCGCTGTAATTGCGCGTAGCCGGGCGGGCACTTGTCCGCTCTCGCAGTTTTGCCGCTCGCTGCAGTCGCCGTTTGGCCCCTCACCCTAGCCCTCTCCCCGCAGGCGGGGAGAGGGGACGCGGTCCGGCCCGGGTTGCCACGCAGCGATCCCTATCCTGGCGATCGGGTGCGCTTGGCTTGGGCGGTTGTATGGATCGCGCCGAGTGCCGCGGGTTTCCTTCTCCCCGCATGCGGGGAGAAGGTGGCCGGCAGGCCGGATGAGGGGCTGCTGCCCATGCCGCAGCCTGCCTTCTCTCAAACATGCGGACCCAACAGCGACAGGTCGGCCTCGCCGAGCCTGTCCTTGGCGCTGCGCAGCTGGTGCCAGTAGGGATAGAGCACCGGCGGCAGGCTGACGGCGTCGAGCAGTTCGCGTTCCTCGTCGGTCAGTTTGAGGCTGGCTGCCGCAAGGTTGTCGCGGAACTGCTCCTCCTTGCGGCCGCCGATGATGACGGAGGTCACGCCCTTGCGGTCGATCAGCCAGGCAAGCGCGACCTGGGCGGGCGAGACGCCGCGCTCGCCTGAGATCGCCGTGAGCATGTCGACGATCTTCCACAGCCGCTCCTCGTCGCGGATCGGCGGCTCGTTCCAGCCGGCAAGCTGACGGGTGCCATCCGGCGTCTGGTTGCGCCGGTGCTTGCCCGAAAGAAGACCGCCGGCAAGCGGGCTCCAGACGAGCACGCCGAGGCCCTGGTCGAGGCTGATCGGTAGCAGCTCGTATTCGGCCTCGCGGGCTTCGAGCGTGTAGTGGATCTGCTGGCTGACGAAGCGGTGGCGGCGGTCGAGCGCGCTGATGCCGAGCGCCTTCATGATGTGCCAGCCGGAATAGTTGGAGCAGCCGATATAGCGCACCTTGCCGTGGCGAACGAGCGTATCGAGCGCCTCCATGGTTTCTTCGAGCGGCGTCTGGCCGTCCCATTCGTGCACCTGGTAGAGATCGATGACATCGGTCTTCAACCGCTTCAGGCTCGCGTCGCAGGCGGCAATCAGGTGGTGGCGGGAGAGGCCGCCGTCGTTCGGTCCCGGGCCCATGTTGAAACGCGCCTTGGTGGCGACGAGCACGCCGTTCTTGCGCTTGCCGCCGAGGATATCGCCGATGATCTCCTCCGAGCCGCCGGTGGAATAGATATCGGCGGTATCGATCAGGTTGACGCCGGCATCGAGGCACATGTCGACATAGCGGCGCGCCTCGTCGAGGCCGACATTGCCGACCTGCGCGAACTTGCCGCCACCGCCGATCGTCATCGTGCCCATGGTGATCGTCGAGATCTTCAGGCCGGAGCGGCCAAGCAGTCGGTATTCCATGTCGCTGTCCTCTTCCCCTGGTGTCGGTCCATTGCCGTCGATGACAAACTAGGGGCATGGCGATGCCGAGCAAGGTGACACCTCCCGATTCAATCACGCCTTGCATATTGGTGCATGAGGAAGCGTTGGCAGGGTACGTAACGCGCCGTATCGGCAGTGTGTTGCCGGGAGCCGCTAAACGGTATCGGCATCGCGTTTCCGGGCGGGGTGCGGGCCGCGCAGATTGCGCCAATAGTTTTCCACGCCGAACGTTTCGAGCGTGACGTCGAGGCATGTTTGCGTCGGCAATCACATCCTGCTCCCCTGTCTTAGGGGTAGCTCGCACACGTTAAAGTGATATCTTCCCTCTCGTGAAAGAGGGGAATCACATGAGATCAGCTGCACGTCTGCTTGCCACGGTCGGCCTTGGCGCCGGTGTCTTTTCATCGGTCCTGCTGGGGGCAGAGGCGGTGCAGGCGGCGGAAAACGGTGCGGGCTTCTACCTGCTCGGCGCGCGCGGCCCGATGGCCGGTCTGCTGGCGCCTCCCGGCACCTATATCCAGAATGACACTTACTTCTATTTCGGCGAGCTTGGCGGCAGTCGCCAGCTGCCTGTCGGCGGCCAGGTGGTGGCCGACGTCGACGTCAAGCTGATTGCGGACTTCGTCACCGGCCTCTGGGTTCTGCCCGAGGACGTGATGGGCGGCAACCTCGGCTTTAGCGCGATTGTTCCCTTCGGCGGGCCGAAGGTGGACGCGTCGGTTTCGCTGCCCGGCGGGCTTAGCCGCGGCGTCGAGGATTCGATCTTCACCATCGGCGACCCTGTCGTCGGCGCCTCGCTCGGCTGGCACGAGGGCGACTTCCACTGGTCGACCAATCTCAGCGTCAACATTCCGATCGGCGATTATCACAAGGGCGAGATCGCCAATCTTTCGTTCAACCGCTGGGCGGCTGACCTGACCTTCGCCGGAACCTGGTTCAACCCTGAAACCGGCATCGACCTCTCAGGCGCCGCGGGCTTCACCTTCAACGGCGAGAACCCGGCGACGGACTACCGCACCGGCACCGAATTCCACACGGAATGGGCGCTCTCCAAGCAGTTCACGCCGCAGATTTCCGCCGGTTTCATCGGCTACTTCTACCAGCAGGTGACGGGCGACAGCGGCCCCGGCGCGCGGCTCGGCGACTTCAAGGGTCGGGTGGCATCACTCGGCGGCACGGTCGGCTACAACTTCAAGATGGGCGAGACCCCTGTCTCGCTGCGGCTGAAGGTGTTCCAGGAATTTGCGGCCAAGAACCGCGCAGAAGGCACGGCCGGTTTCGTGACCGTGTCCTTCCCGATCGGCACGCCGCCAAAGCAGGTCGAGTAATTTCACTTGGCATCGCGTTCGGAGCCGTTTCAGGCTCCGGCAAGGAACCGCGCGGGCATGAGATTCCTATAGGGAAACATGTGGAAGTAGGGCTGCGCCTCGGCGAGCACGCGGCGCATCGAAGCACGCTCTAGCAGCCGCTCGAAATAGGCCTGGAGATGCGGGTGCTTGTCCGCAAAGGGCTCGACAATTCCAGCATAGAAGAGAGCGGGGGCCGCGGCGCAATCGGCAAGGCTGAAGGCGGCGCCGCCGGCAAAGGCGTTGGTGGCGAAATGCCGGTCGGCCATGGCATAGGCTGTGCCAAGCGTGGCGCGGGCATCAGAAACGCCGCGAGGGTCGTTCTCGCCGCTTCCGCGCAGCGTGTCGGTGACGATCTTCTGCATTGGCACATGGATGTAGAGATCGAAGAAGCGATCCCAGAGCCGCGCCTGCAGCGCGTCGTCCGCGCCCACAGGGATCAGCGGCTGGCTGCCGGGATAGTGGCGGTCGAGATATTCGATGATGATGGACGTCTCCGGGACGGTCACACCGCGGGCGCTGTCGCTGAGGACCGGCATCTTGCCGACCGGCCAGAGCTCGGCGAAGCGGGCCGCCTCCGCGGGGTCGAGAAGGTCGACCAGGCTCGCATCGAAGGGTGTTTCGTTCTCGTAGAGCGCGATCAGCACCTTGTGGCAGAAGGACGCGAGTGGATGAAAGTAAAGCGTAAGCGACATGCGGACTATCTCCGATGCTGACGTTTCAGGTCTGCGTTCTGTCCGGCAGCTTCGTGTCACGCGCATGGACCGGCCGCCACAGGCGCTGTTATCGCAAAACTGATACGATTTCGCAATCAGTTTATGGTCTGGCATGGCGACTTTTCGGCATGTTTCGTAGCCCTGTTCGGCTTTCGTTTTTGCGCAATGCCTTTGAAAGTCGGAAAGCTGCCCTAGACTTAAGAGGAGGCGGGGCGTTGCAACGCACGGCGCTCTCGCGATCTCGACAGGGGAGGATCGCCGATGCGCTGCTTCACGGTAGTTGGGCCTTCGCAGACCGGAAAATCCACGCTGGTGGAAAAACTGGCTGCGCTGGGGGAAAGCTCCAGAAAGGCCACGTCACCTTACGGATTGAATGTGACCGAGTTCGAGATCGGCAAGGAGGCCTGGTGCGCGCTCGACGCGCCCGGCGCCACCGAAGCGCTGGCCCATGCGCAGCATGCGCTTCTGGCAAGCGACGCCTGCGTGCTCTGTGTCTCGCCGGCGCCGGAGGAGGCGGTGCTGGCGGCACCCTATCTCAAGGTGATCGAGGCATCGGGCACGCCCTGCATTATCTTCGTCAACCGCATGGACGAGCCGCGGGGCCGCTTGCGCGACGTCATTGCGGCGCTGCAGGATTATTCCAGCCACATGCTGATCCTGCGCCAGGTGCCGATCCGCGAAGGAGACAGGATCGTCGGCAGCTGCGACCTGATCTCCGAACGCGCCTGGCGCTATCGCGAGGGGCAGACCTCGGCGCTGATCGAAATTCCGGACACGACGCTGGAGCGCGAGAAGGAAGCGCGCGCCGAGCTGCTCGAACATCTCTCCGAGTTCGACGACTGGCTGCTCGAAGAGCTGATCGAGGATCGCGAGCCGGCAAGCGACACGATCTATGCCATCTCATCGCGGCTCCTCAGGGAAAACCGGATCATTCCCGTTCTTGTCGGCGCGGCGAGCCACAGCAACGGCATCCTGCGGCTGATGAAGGCGCTGAGGCATGAGACGCCACCGGTCGATATGCTGCGAAAAAGGCTGGGGGAGGCAAGCAAGATCACTGAGACGAGCCTCGCCGCCGTCAGCTTCCACGCCTACCACCGCCAGAATGTCGGCAAGACCGTGCTGGTGCGCGTCCTTTCCGGTGGCATCAAGCAGGGGACAGCGCTCGGCGGCGGTGGTGTCGGCTCGCTGCAGGACCCGGCAACCGGCAAGCCGCTTGCGACAGGGACACCGGAGCCCGGCACGATCTTTGCCGCGGTCAAATCCGACCACCTGCCGGTGCCGGCGCTTCTGACCGCCACGGCAGCGTTCGAAGCACCGAACTGGACGGTTCCGCCGACGCCGATGCTGGAGCGCATCCTGGTGCCCGACAGCGAACGCGACGAGACCAAGCTTTCCGGCACGCTTGCCAAGCTCGCCGAGACAGACCGAAGCCTCAAGGTGATGCAGGAGGAAGGCACGGGCGCGCAGCTGATCTGCGTGCAGGGGCCGGTGCACCTGCGCGATCTGTGCAAGACGCTGGCCGATGTCTTCCATGTCGGCGTCACCGACAAGCCACCGAGCCCGACCTATCGCGAGACCGTACTGAAACCCTCCGACGTGCATTACCGCCACCGCAAGCAGACCGGTGGCGCCGGGCAGTTTGCCGACGTCAAGCTCAGCGTCCACCCCAACGAGCGCGGCGGCGGCTTCAGCTTCAACGAAACGGTGAAGGGCGGCGCCGTGCCGCGCAACTTCATCCCGGCGATCGAGGCGGGTGCGCGCGAGGCGATGGAGAAGGGGCCGCTCGGTTTTCAGGTGATCGATGTTGGCGTGACGCTGACGGACGGCCAGCACCACCAGGTCGACAGCTCCGAATTCGCCTTCCGGGCCGCTGCCAAGATGGGCGTGCGCCAGGCGCTGTCGCAGGCCTCCGCCGTGCTGATGCAGCCGGTGGTGCGCGTCGAGATCCATATTCCGTCGATCTATTCCGGCAGCCTGGTGCCGATCGTTTCCACCTACAAGGGGCAAGTGCTGGGTTTCGACCGCGACGAGGCGGCCAAGGGCTGGGACGTTTTTCGCGCCTTGGTGCCGGGGTCGGCACTCGACGAGCTGGCGCGGGCGCTGCGCTCGGCAACGCAAGGGATCGGCTACTTCTCCAAGAGCTTCGACCATTTCGAGGAGCTCTACGGCAAGGAGGCCGACGCGGTGATCCACGCCCATGGGACGGCACAGGCGGGATAGGCGCTCAGACCTATGGCATTCGCGTCGGGTGCGGTGGGCGAGGACACCGGATAGTCCCTTCGACAAGGGCCTGCAGCGGCCCATTTCCCGCCAAATCGCTTGCCCTGGCTGGAGAAGTGCGGCGCGCGCCTTATCTCAACCGGACGCGAACAGCGAAAGGACGACGCAATGGCCAAGAATACGATCTGCGTATGGTACGACAAGGACGCCGAGGGGGCCGCCCGCTTCTACGCCCAGACCTTTCCCGACAGCGCCGTGGGTGCCGTCATCCGTGCGCCTGGAGACTATCCGTCCGGCAAGGAGGGGGATGTTCTGGTCGTCGAGTTCACCGTTGCCGGCGTTGCCTGCATCGGGCTTAACGGCGGCACGGCCTTCACCCACAGCGAGGCCTTCTCCTTCCAGATCGCGACCGACGATCAGCAGGAAACCGATCGCTACTGGAACGCCATCGTCGGCAACGGCGGCAAGGAGAGCGATTGCGGCTGGTGCAAGGACAAGTGGGGCATTTCCTGGCAGATCACACCACGCGTCCTGACCGAAGCGATGGCAATCGGCGGCGCTGAGGCAAAGCGTGCGTTCGACGCGATGATGACGATGAGGAAGATCGACGTTGCCGCGATCAAAGCCGCACGGCGCGGCTGAGCCGCAGTCTCGTCGCCAGCGTGTAGACAGCACTGAACGTCATCGTCTTCGCCAGGAGAGCTGGAAGGCGAGATCGTTGTCGATGGCTCCCTATACCCGGAAAACCAGGGGCGTGTCTCAGAAACGAGCCCAGCCTCGCTGTGGGTTAGGGCATCATCTTGGCTATCCGTAGATGTGCTTAACCCGGAAGTACTATAATTGATGCGAAGTTGCTCTATAATAATGGTATGATTATGCAATTGTCTGAATTGAATTGAATTGAATTGAATAAGGTGAACGTCATAGTGCCGAGGTGATTAATAAAGAACACCTCATTACGTTAAATAAATGTATCTTTTCGTGCCCGGATGGTGCTTATAACCCTTTATATAGGCCAGTCTTCGTTACTTTAATCGCATTCATTGCCTACCGTGACTTGCAATCGGCTCATTTTGGGTCGCTTAGTGTTGGATCAGGCCAGCCGACAGGTCTTGTCAGGATCGACAAGGCACGCGATTTCGCGCGGCTATCACGACAGAGCAATCCGAAGCCACAACCTCCCCATTACAATTCCCGTCGCAGCGCGCATTGCTTTGCCTTTCGCCTGACAAAACGGAGGAATGAGCATGGCAATCGATGCAACTCCAACACGACGAGATATACTGTTGACCGGTGGGTCGCTGCTGGCGATGTCGGCAATCGGCACCACCGCGAGCGTCGCCTTGAGCCGCAGCGCGATGGCGCAGACAGCCGGCAAGAAACCGAACATCGTGGTCATCATGGGGGACGATGTCGGCATCTGGAATATCGGTGCCTACAATCGCGGCATGATGGCGGGCCGCACGCCCCATCTCGACAAGCTTGCCGCAGAGGGGATGCTCTTTACCGATTACTACGCCGAGGCCAGTTGCACGGCGGGGCGCGCCAACTTCATTACCGGACAACTTCCGGTTCGAACCGGCATGACCACGGTTGGCCAGGCGGGCTCTCCCATTGGCCTGCCTGCTGCGGCGCCCACAATCGCAACGGTGCTGAAGTCGATGGGCTATGCCACCGGACAGTTTGGCAAGAACCATCTCGGCGATCTCAATGAATTCCTGCCGACCGTTCATGGGTTCGATGAATTCTTCGGCTACCTCTACCACCTGGACGCGATGGAAGACCCTGCGCACCCGGGTTATCCGCAGGAACTGCTAAACGTTGTCGGTCCGCGCAATATGGTCCACTCCTGGGCCACTGACGTGGACGACCCGACCGAAATGCCGCGATGGGGCAAGATCGGCAAACAGAAGATCGAGGATGCCGGGACGCTCTTCCCGAAACGCATGGAGACGGTCGATGACGAAATTCGGGACCTTTCCTTCAAGTTCATCGACAAGGCCAAGGCCGACGGCAAGCCGTTCTTCCTCTGGCTAAACCCGACCCGCATGCACATCGTCACGCATCTGTCGGAAAAATACGAGAAGATGCGCAACTCGGAGAATGGATGGACTATCCATGAAGCGGGAATGGCGCAGCTGGACGACATTGTCGGCGACACCCTGCAGAAGCTGAAGGACATGGGCGACGATGACAACACCATCGTCATATTCACCACCGACAACGGCACGGAAAACTTTACCTGGCCGGATGGCGGACAGACACCGTTCTTCGGCGGAAAAGGCACCACCTACGAAGGCGGCTTCCGCGCCCCGGCGATGATCCGCTGGCCGGGGCATGTTCCTCCGGGTTCGATTTGCAACGGGCTGATGTCCGGCCTCGACTGGTTCCCGACGCTTGTGGCCGCGGCCGGGAGTACCAACATCGCCGTCGAACTGAGGGCGGGCAAAGAACTTGATGGCCAGACCTACAAGGTTCACCTTGATGGCTATGACCAGACCAGCCTGCTCGCTGCAACCGGCCCGTCGAACCGCCACGAAATCTGGTATTTCGCCGAAAGCGTGCTCGGCGCGGCCCGCATCGATGACTACAAATACACCTTCATGGAACAGCCCGATGGCTGGATAGGCAACACCATCAAGCTGGATGTGCCGACCGTTGTGAACCTGCGCCTCGATCCGTTCGAGCGGACGGCCTTCTTCAAGGGCAACGTCGGTTCGCAATCATACTTTGAATGGTACAAGTTCGAGTTCTGGCGCTTTGTCCTCGTCCAGCAAAAGGTCGAGGAACTGGCAAAGTCGGCGATAGAATTTCCGCCGATGCAGAAAGGCGCAAGCTTCGGAATAGACGGCGTCAAGGCGCAGATCGCCGAGGCGATGCGCAAGCAGAACGGGCAGTAAACCCGCTTCGGCGTCCGCTGTCGGGAGCCGCCGATACGGTGCGGTGCGGTTGGAGAGCCTATGCTCCTCAACCGCACCGCACCGTGCCGAACGGCCTGCTGCTGCCGGCTCCCGCCGCGATTTGGCTGATTTCTGTTGCAGAGGTCTGGCGACACACCTGTTGCATCACGCGCATTTGCGATGCATCACGGCGCGCGGAACGCGGCCGAGACACCTCGATCGGCCGTCAAAAAGACACTTGTCGCGCGTGGCCGATCGGCGTATCTATCGCCGGTCGCGAAAAGCGACCGCTTCCCTTGATCCGCTCAGTGGCGGAGTAAACAGGTGGACGAATTGGCGTCCAGGCGGTCAAGCACATGTCGTCCGTGCGCTCTTGAGCATGGATCGGCCAGCGGCTCCCAAAATCGATACCTGAAACACCTTGCAGCGTGGCGCTTCACCTATGGCGCACAATTCGCTGCAAGCCTTTAAACTCGCTGCACTATTCCCGCCGAAATCGAGCCGATGCGGGGAATTGCGCGCAGCCTTATCGCGAGCGTTCGGCGCCTGACGGCGCCCGCATGCTTGCGCCGGAGCGTGCCATGACCAGACCTCTTATCGTCATTTTCATTGCCATCGTGCTCGATGCCGTCGGCATCGGCCTGATCTTTCCAATCCTGCCCTCACTGCTGAAGGAGGTGACCCACGCCGACAATGTCGCGCCCTATATCGGCACGATGACCGCGCTCTACGCGGCGATGCAGTTCGTCTTTGCGCCGGTGCTCGGTGCGCTGAGCGATCGGCTCGGGCGTCGGCCTGTGCTTCTGATTTCGCTTGGCGGCGCGGCCATCAACTACCTGTTCCTGGCCTTTGCGCCCAATCTCTTCCTGCTGTTCATCGGTCGGGCGATCGCGGGCCTGACGAGCGCCAACATCTCTGTGGCGATGGCCTACATCACCGACATTTCACCCGCAGACAAACGCGCCCGCCGCTTCGGGCTGTTCAACGCCATGTTCGGCATCGGCTTCATCATCGGCCCCGTTCTTGGCGGCGCTCTGGGTGACCATTGGCTGCGGTTGCCTTTCATCGCTGCGGCCGTCCTCAATGGCTACAACCTGCTGCTCGCATTCTTCATCCTGCCGGAGTCGCGCACGCCCAGCCGCGAAAAGCTCGACCTCTCGGCGCTGAACCCGCTTGCGCCGCTCCGCTCGGTGTTGTCGGTGAGGAGCCTGCTGCCAATCGTGGTCATCGTCTTCATCTTCAGCGCCACCGGCGAGGCCTATGGCACCTGCTGGGCGCTCTGGGGCGGTGATACGTTCCAGTGGAACGGCCTTTGGGTCGGCCTTTCGCTTGGCACCTTCGGCGTCTGCCAGACCCTTGCCCAGGCCTTCCTTCCGGGGCCGGCCGTAAAGCTGCTCGGCGAGCGCGCGGCCATTCTGGCCGGTGTCGCCAGCGTCTGCACCGCACTCGTCGTCATGGCGCTTGCGACCGAGAGCTGGATGGTCTTCGCGATCATGCCGGTCTTCGCGCTCGGCGGCATCGGCGTGCCGGCGCTGCAGGCTCTGGCGACCGGGCAGGTCGACGACAGCCAGCAAGGTCAGTTCCAGGGCGTACTGGCGTCGGTTGTCAGCCTCGCCTCGATCGTCAGCCCGCTGGCGTTTTCAAGCTTCTATTTCGTCGTGCGCGAGCAATGGCCCGGAGCGATCTGGCTTTCGGTCGTCGTTGTCTATGCTATGGCCGTGCCGTTGATTTTCGGCCTGCGGTTGGGGCAGAAGCCAGCGGCGGTGGGGTAGCCGCGCTGGAAACGAAGAGGAGATGGAGCCTAACTCCCATATCCGATCTGGCAGGGTGGCTGCCGCAAGTGGAGAACATTGCGAACGAATTCGTGCTCATTGGTGTCCTCCAGTTTGACTAGCCGTCGTTTGCCGCAACGGCTATCGAGGATGCCAAGCGCCCTGATCAATGGTCTTGAATTATCGAGCATCTGTTCAATGGATTGGTTCAGAGACTCGAACATCGCTCGATGCAAATCGATATGATCCGCTATTCCCTGTGCCCGAAGGGTCCGGTCGATTTCCTGTTGTTCAGCGTCGGACGGCTCGTCCCCATGCTTGGCGCACAACGCAACACGCGCCTTCCAGTATTGGTAATAGGCGGTTCCGTAGATTTTGTTTCCGTCCAGCGTGACAAGGAACTCGCCCTCGTGATCGTTGGCATAGCGATAGCGTGTCGTGTGAACGTGCACCCGACCATTCGCCTCCGATGCGAAGCGGGCTTCAATACGCTGCTTCAACTTTGTCCACTTCATCGATGATGCTCGATCACTTCCGGTTGCCATCTATTTCTTTATGCGATCGCCTGCCTCGCGCTAGAGATGCAGAGGCACTTTCCTCATCAACAACGCGACCAAGGCAGGATCCATGAACGCGTAATCGTCCGGGATATGCAGACAGATCAGCCGCTTGCCTTTGAGTGCCGATCGATACTTGCCTTGGACCTTCGCGCGGTGGGTCCTCTCCATCACGAACACGATATCGGCCCACTGGATCAGTTCTTCCGAAAGTGGGTTCTCGGCATCGTTGTTTGTGCCGGCCGAGGAAACCTCGATATCGTCCCTGTCGGCGAATATCTGTTCGGCGGTGGGGCTGCGAAGCTTGTTTTGACTGCAGACGAACAAGACGTTTCTCAAGATCCAACCTTTTCGCGAGGCGAGCAATGCCGTCAATACCACTCAGGCGCGAGTACGTCTACGCTCGCTATCGGCGGTTCCCGTCACTGTCCTGGCGCCTCAGCCGCCGATGTGGACCGCAGCAATCTCGGCATACCGGCGCTGGCGGTCGCCGATTTCCTGCAGGAGCCAGCCGAGAAAGCTTTTGGTCACCGGCTTGGTGCGGAAAAGCTCTTCCTGGCAGACGAATTGATAGGTCTCGTTGGGTTCGTAAAAATGGTCGTGCACGAGGCAGACCTGGCCGGATCTGAGTTCGTATTCCACCATGGTGCGGTCGATCAGGGCGACGCCCTGTCCTTCCTTCACCGCTTCCAGAATGATGTGCTGGTCGTCGAAGATCAGGTCCTGGCGGCTGGGGGGGAGCCTGAGGCCGGAGGAGGCGATCCAGCTCTGCCATTCCTGAAGGCCGCGATAGTGCAGGCGGTTGCCGCAGAGCAGGTCGTGCTTGTCTGCCTGCGCCTCCCAGGTGGCGCGGCCGCAGACTGGCACCAGGCGCTCGCGCAGCAGCCGCTGCGAAAAGCGGGCAGGCGGCGGGTGCAGGCAATAGTCGATGATCACATCGGCGGTGCCGGTGGCGGGCGTGTTGGTTTCGAGGTGGGAGAGGTGGATCTGCAGACCCGGGTTTTCGCCCAGAAACCCGGAAATGCGCGGCGCGATCAGCTTCATCGAGAAGAACGGCCCGACCTTGACGCGCAGGATCTTCTGGGTGTTGCGCGGGCGGATATGCTGGACGACGCCTTCCAGATCGTCAAAGGCGCGGTTGCAGGAGGCAAAGAGCAGGGCGCCCTCGGGCGTCAGCTCGACGCCGTGCTGTTTGCGGACGAACACGCTGAGGCCGAGATTGTCTTCGAGAATGCGGATCTGGTGGCTGATGGCGCCCTGGCCGATGCAAAGCTCGTTTGCCGCTGCCGTCAGGCTGCCATTGCGCGCCGCCGCCTCGAAGGCGCGCAGGGATTTGAGGCTCGGCAGGTCGCGCATGGGGTTCTCCGGAAGGCGGGTCTATCCTCTGCACCATATATGAATTTTTTAGATGGCTGGGATTATTTCTTTGGCATTGCGAAGCGTGGTCGCGTCGCCCATTGTCGACGAATAATAAAGCGAAAACGCAACAACGATCGGCTGTAAAATCATGGAATAGCACGCGAAATCGGCATTGGGTTCGGCCCGATGCGTGGCTTTGCGGGCGATCACCCGGAAGGCGCCGAGACTGATAACAAAGGGAACGACATGCAAAAGAAGTTCATGCGTGCGTCAGCACTTTTCTTCGCCTGCGCCATGGCCGGCACCAGCCTTGCGGCGGACAAGCTTTCGATCGGCACCGAAGGCGATTATGCGCCCTTCAACTATGTGACGGCGAGCGGCGAGATCAAAGGTTTCGACTACGATATCGGCCAGGCGGTCTGTGCTGAGATCAAGGTGGAATGCGTTTGGAGCACCAACGAGTGGTCCGGCATCATTCCGGCACTTCAGGCCAAGAAATTCGACGTGATGATCGCTTCGATGGCGATCAACGAAGACCGCAAGAAGGAAGTCGACTTCACCAAGCCCTACTACTTCAACGCCATGCGCTTCATCGCCCGCAAGGACCTGGGCCTGACGGACGTTTCGCCTGAAGCGCTGAAGGGCAAGGTGATTGGCACGCAGTCCGGCTCGGTGGCGGTCGAGGCGCTGCAGGAGTTTTTCCCCGACAGCGAAGTGAAGCTCTATCCGACGCTCAGCGAAGTGTTCCTCGACATGGCCAACGGCCGGCTCGACCTGATCCTCGAGGGCCAGATGGCGCTGACGGACTGGCTGGCCAAGGACGACAGCGGCTGCTGCGATTTCGTCGGCGACAGCTTCATCCTCGATACGGCGCAGGGCAACGCCATGGCGGTGCGCAAGGGCAACGAAGGGCTGCTCGGCAAGCTCAACGGTGGGCTGGAGGCGATCATGGCCAACGGCACCTACGACAAGATCCGCAAGCAATATTTTGACTTCGACATCATGGCCCGGCCGAAGAGCACGAGCGAATATTTTCGGTAGATAGCGAGGGCGAGGCCGGGCTCGTTGCGGATTCGTCGAAGCCCCTCATCCGGCCTGCCGGCCACCTTCTCCCCGCGCGCGGGGAGAAGGGACATCGCGGCAGCCGCTCGTATTCCCAACGACCACCAGCCCTCTCATCTCTCGCTTCCGTGACGACAGGGTGGCGGTTTGGTTGCGGCCACACTCCCAACGTTCTCATCGGCGGCGCGCAAGGTGATGTGTTCGCGGTGGGCCTCGTTCCCTCTCCCCGCCTGCGGGGAGAGGGTTAGGGTGAGGGGCTAGCCATACAAGGAACTTGTGAGGGGGCACTCTTCCAAGAAATTCGCATGTTGCGCGCTGCCTTCGACGCAGGACGCAACATGCGACGGGCGCGGCGCCGGGGTGTTCGCGCTTCCCCGGCGCCCGTCTCTTCGATCTTCTCCCATTCCCCGAATGAAAGTGCATGCCATGAGCTTCAAGGTCGCCGTTCTCGAGTTCAACCAGGAAACCAACACGTTCTCGAAGCTGAAGACCGGCTTCAAGGACTTCGAGATGTGCCACTACTTCAAGGGCGCTGATATCGAGGGCAATTGCCGCGGCACCAATTCGGAGATCGGTGGCTTCATCGACTGTTGCGACCGCTACGGCTGGCAGCCGGTCTATACGGTGGCGGCGCGGGCCGAGCCCGGCGGCCGGATCGACGAGGAAACGCGGCTGCGCTTCGTTGCCGATGTGACGGCCGCGCTTGAAGGCGAAAAGCTCGACGGCGTCTTCATCGTCTTTCACGGTGCAATGTGCACCGAGACCGCCGACGACGCGCAGATCCAGTTGCTGGAGACGGTGAGGGGCATCGTCGGGCCGGACCTGCCCATCGCCGCCACCTTCGACCTGCATGCCAATTCGGCGCCTGACATGGCCGCCCTTCTCGATATCGCCGTGTCGTTCCGCACCTATCCGCATGTCGATATGGCCGAATGCGCCCATAAGGCAGGCGCGCTGCTGGATGCGGCGATGCGTGGCGAGATCGCGCCCGCCATCGCCATTCGCCAGCCGCCGATGATCAACGGCTGCAACGACGGCCGGACGACCCATGCCTGCGCCATGACCGAGCTGCTGGATATCGCCGATGCCATCGCGGGCGAGGCGGGGATTCTTGCGACCTCCATCAATGCCGGCTTCTACGATGCCGACATCCACAACACCGGGCCTTCGGCCGTCATCTGCTACGACAAGGCGAAGGTGGCCGACACTGAGGCGGTCGTGCATGCGGAACGGCTCTGCGACGAGATCTGGCAGCGGCGCGAACATCAGGACGAGCAATTGCCGCTGACGGCACTGCCGGGCGCCATCGCGAAACATTTCGCTACCAAGCGCAAGCCCGGGCCGCTGGTGATCGCAGATTTCTCCGACAACCCCGGCTGCGGCGCCTATAGCGATTCCACCTGCCTGCTCGGTGGCCTGCTGCAGGCGGGTGTCGAAAACGCCGCCTTCGGTGCGATGTGCGACCCGGCCGTGGTGGCCGAGCTGATCGAGGCGGGCCTCGGCGCCGAGCGCGAGGTGACGCTCGGCTGCAAGATCGACCCCGCCGTCGGCGGTGGGCCGATCCGGGTGAGGGGCACGGTGCAGGCGATCTCCGATGGCCGGATCATCTTCGAAGGGCCGATGTTCCAGGGCCTGCCGGCATCGCTCGGCCCGAGCGTGCGCTTCCATGTCTCGGGCATCGACATCCTGATTTCGAGCGAACGGCAGCAGATGCTCGACCAGAACCTCTTTCGCGCCGTCGGCATCGAGCCGGCGAACTACGACATCGTCGTCGTCAAATCACAGCAACACTTCCGCGCCGCCTTCGGGCCGATCGCGTCCGAGATCATCGAGGTCGATGCCGATGGGCTGAGTACCGCCAATATCGGCGCGCGGGCATTCAAGCGCGTACGCCGACCGATCTATCCGCTGGATAGCGAGGAGGAGATTGTGGCGGCGTCCGCGCCTGCGGATGTCTTGGCGTGACAGTCAATTTCGGCCGTCTGGCTGTCGACGGCTTGCGACAATTTCAGTCCCGCGCCTTTACGGCATCGAGTGGACGAGTCGCCAGCCACCTGCCGACGGCGCCTTGCGCCGATCGCAGTCATTGAGTTCGCCTGGAAGGGTGTGCAGAGGCCTGGGCCTCTCTCAGGTCGCGCCATTGATCTCGCCACCTTCGCTCCACCGACGATCGCCAGCCGCAATCGCCATCATCCCCCAGTCAGCACCTTCGCTCGCACCTCCACATTGAACGGTGACGACATTGCATGTGAACCCTGTTATGGTTTCAGCCGGAGATAGACGGGGAAACATGCCGCGCTCACTGTCCATTGGCGCGTTTTGCCTGACGCCGACTTGGGTGCGTCGAGGCCGATGACTCGGTCGACGTGTCGAACCGGAGATCGGTCAACTTCGGAGCCGTGGATTGGTCGAACTGGATCTGCGCAAAGACCGGCGACGTCAACCAATTCTCGCCTCCCAAGACGATGCGACGATGAAGGCGGAGATCGTGAAGCTTCCCGAAGAGGACTAAAGCGCGTCGCGATCTCAAGGGTTCGCTTGCCGCGCTTCAAGGTCTTGTTTTCACGCATGTATCGCAAAACCGCGGCACACTTTTGCGCGACATGCCTTAGGCGCCGCCGCTAACCAGAGACGAAGGCCATGACGGGGTTCGAGCATACCGCGTTGACCCGGTTGGGCCAGTTCTTCAGCCCGGTCGCCGCCGCGCATCCTGGTCTCTCCGGCTTTAGCCTCTTGAGCGAGGCGCGGCAGGCCTTCATCACGCGTCTGGCGCTGGCCGACCTGGCCGAAAAACATCTCGACATGCAGTATTATGTGTGGGACGGCGATACAACCGGCCGGATCATCGTCGACCGGGTGATGAGGGCGGCCGAGCGCGGGGTCAGGGTTCGGCTCCTGGTCGACGATCCCTATTACAAGGCGAGCGATCAGGTCAAAGCTGCCCTCGACGCCCATCCCAACGTTGAAATCCGTCTGTTCAATCCGACCAAGAACCGAAGGTGGTCCAGGCTGGACTTCCTTTTCGACTTCCGCCGGCTCAACCGCCGCATGCACAACAAGCTGATGGTGGCCGACAATTCGGCGGCGATCGTTGGCGGCCGCAATATCGGCGACGACTACTATGGCGTGAACGCCGTCGCCAATTTTCGCGATCTGGATGTGCTGGCGGTCGGGCCTGTTGTGGACGATCTGTCGGGGGTGTTCGAACGGTACTGGAACAGCGCCTCGACGAGGCCGATCGCAAACATCGTCGAGCGCACCTATGGCGCCGCCGATCTCGGTGCCATCCTGAGCCGCTTGCGTCAGGAGATTGCCGCCGCCGACTACCCCTATCCGATCGATCAGGACCTCGGCGAACTGGCGACCCGGAGCGCCGAGCTGCGCGACAGTCTCGTGTGGGCGCCAGGGCGGATCATCGCCGACGACCCGGAAGCAATCGCCAGCGGCAAGGCGGCAGACGACGTGACCGCCTTCATCCGTGAACGGGTCACCGAGTTGAAGGAGGAGTTGCTCGTCGAGGCGCCCTATTTCGCCTTGCCCGCCGGGGCGCAGGCGCTCGTCAAGGCGCTGCACGAGCGCAATGTTCGGGTGCGCGTGCTGACCAATTCGCTCGCTTCGAACAACCAGATCGCCGCGCATTCGGTCTATGCCAAGACCCGCAGGCGCCTTCTCGAGAACGGCCTGGAGCTCTACGAGCTGCGCCCGGACACCGACGCCTTCCGGTCGGGCTGGTCGCACCGTTCCGGGCGGTCGCGGGCGGCCTTGCACACCAAGGCCATGGTCTTTGACGGCAAGGCCGTGTTCATCGGCAGTTTCAACCTCGACCCGCGATCCGCCGTCATCAATACGGAAGCCGGCCTGTATATCGAGAGTCCGGAGCTTGCCGCGAGGCTGACGGGCTACATGGCGACCGGCGTCGCGCCCGCCAACAGCTACCGCGTCTCCCTTGATCCTGGTGGCGGGATCGTCTGGAAGACGGTGCGGTACGGCGAGATCGTCAGCTACGACGACGAGCCCGAAACGGGATTCCGCCGGCGGCTCGTCGCCGATCTCGTCAAACTCCTGCCGATCGACTCGCAAGTCTGACACCAATCGTTTTGCAACCGGCGCAGCCTGACGTCTCGGCATTGCCGGGCCGTAAACGGCGCGACGACGCGGGCACGCGCTGACGCATGGAAGGAGTGGGCAGCCGCAGCCGGAGGCTGGAGTTGGTCGAGCGGCGCCTGTTTCGCGGCATCGGCGTCAAGCGTGCCGTTGCGATTGCGTCGCCGAAACCGACTTCCACCCCGAACCTTGAAAGCAGCCAACGCAGCCGGGCTGCTACTTCTCATCCAAGCCATGCGCGGTCGATACCGCCACCAACCTTTCCTTCGCGCCGGAACCCGAGCGTTCGATGGTGTCGACCACTGTGACCAGAATACGCGAAGGTTGGGCGTCGATCGCGTTCAGTGCCGCGCGTACGGCGCTTTCGATCTTTCGGCTGACGGCATCGGCATCGACGCCCGGGAAGACGGAGATCGTGATCTCCAGCCCGTCCGTCAGCGGCGCGAACTGGAACTGGCGCACGCCCGTGGTGCTCGTCAGCGGCGAGCGCAGGCGGTGGGCATGGACATCGATGGTGCCGCCTCCGCGTCTGGCGAAGCGAAGCATTTCCTCTCGGCGTCCGGCGATCGAGGCGATGCGCCAGAAGGGAAGGCCGCACGGACACGGTTCGGTCGCCAGCGTGACGATGTCGGAGATCTCGTAGCGCACCAGCGGCAGCGTGCGGTTGGTCAGCGTCGTCACCAGTAGTTTTGAGCCCTGGGTTCCGTCCGGCACCGGGCGATTGTCGGCATCGACCGCTTCGAACACGAATGCGTCCTCGGCCAGATGCAGGCCATCGGCACCCAGGCATTCGTGCCCCATCGGCCCGGCCTCGGTGCAGACATAGCTGTTGGCGACGGTCGCCTGCCAGGTCTCGGCTGCGATATCGCGCGCATCCTGCGTCAGCGTTTCTGCACTGGTGCGGATCAGCCTCGGCTTGATCCGCAGCCGTCCGGCCTGCTGCTCTCCCGCAAGCTGACGCACGAAGGAGGGATAGGTGGAAATGACTTGCGGTAGATAGGCATTGAGCGTCTCGACGATCGCCTCGATTGGCATCAGCACATTCAGCCCGGGTGCCTTGGGCCGTATAGCCCGCAACTCGGCGCCGATGCGATGGGAGATGTGAACGGGTGACGAGGCAAACACCGCCATGCTCCGTGTCGTCTCGTCGATGCCGACGATTTTCTGAAAACGCACCATGTTGGCGATCGCAGTCAGCCAGGCTGCGCCATCGAACGCGGTGATCCCGCGCTCGCCCGTCGTTCCGCCCGTGGCTGCGACGTTAAACTCGCCGAGCAGCAGGCTTCCGGGGTTGTCGCCGTCGAGGTGTCGCTCCACCAGGAGCCGCTTCAGCCTATCGTCGGTCACGATCCGATCGAAGTTTTCCATGAGGGCGTGTTTGGTCAGCACGGGAAGCTCTTCCAGCGCGGCCCCTCGCGCCACGAGCGTCCCAATGGCGTCGCGGTAATAGGGCGATGAATGGGCGGCGTGTTGCAACGTGGATTGCAGCTCTTGCCGTTGATGCGACAGCAACCTCTCCCTCGACCATTGGCAGCGACTGAGGAGTTCGTCGGAATGCTGCCTGAGGCTGATCATGTCGAGTGTTGCAGAGGATGGCGATGGCATCGAAGTAGCCTTGTGCTGATTTTCTGGCGGCGCCGCACAGGGCAAGCGACGTCCTTCTGCAGATGGCTGGAAACTCGACCTCTTTAGCGGGCCGACGAACCTGAATGCCTGAAAACCGATGCTGTTCTGGCCCATCGAAATCGACGCTGCCGGGCTGGTGGCGAACGCCGAGAGGGCAAAGCTCTTTCGCACGAAGATACCAGATCGCGAAAATCGGACATAGGTCGATCATGGAAGGTGGCAAATTCTGTCTCGCTGCCCAGCAATTCCGATCGCCCTGAACGGACCGCTCACGCGGACCGGAGAGGAGCAGGCCGTGGTATTTTGCCTTCGGCGAATGCGGATTGTCGGGATCGACCGATCTGGCCCGTCCTAGGAGCTGACCGCTGAGAGGAGAAAGCGATGAGAGAGTTGATCCTGAAGATGTCCGTGTCGCTCGATGGCTTCGTCGGCGGCCCACAGGGTGAAATCGACTGGGTGTTCAGCGGCGATCAGGAGGCCATTGCCTGGTCGGTGGAGACCGTGGGAAATGCCAGCCTGCACATAATGGGCGCCCGTACCTTCAAGGACATGGCGGCCTTTTGGCCGACCTCGACACAGGTCTTCGCGCCGCCGATGAACCTCATTCCCAAGGCTGTTTTCTCAAGGCGGGGGCAGGCGATCCTGAAGGCGGCGGGAGCGACCAGGGCGCTCGAAGATGCCAGGACCGACGCGGGAAACAGCCACTCGGGACAACTACAGCCCGGCGCGGAAAGCTGGAGCGAGGCCTATGTTGCCAGCGGCGACCTGGTCGACGAGATCGCAAGGCTGAAGGCCGGGGACGGCAAGCCGATCCTCGCCCACGGCGGCGGCGCCTTCGCGCGCAGTCTCGTCGCGGAAGCGCTTGTCGATCAATACGTCCTGCTCGTGCATCCGGTGGTGCTTGGCAGGGGCTTGCCGATCTTCTCTGAAATCACCGCGCATAGGCGTCTCAAGCTGATCAGCTCAAAAGCCTTTCCAGGGGGCGCGGTGGCGCAGATTTATCGGCCGGCTTGAGCACGTCCGTGCATGCGGCCCACAACGCCTGGAGCGTTTCCGATTTAGACGGAAACGCTCCATTTCATTGTTTAAACAATCCCGGACGCCAAGTCGCTTCGCGCATTTCCTGGAAACGGCCCTAATGCAGATGCCCCAGCTTGTCGGGATTGCGCACGATATAGATCGCCACCACCTTGCCGTCCTCGATCTCGAGCGCTGTCGACTGCAACTCACCGTCGGCCTCGCGGGTGACGAAGCCGGGCAGCCCGTTGATGAAGCCGGCGCGAACGAGATTGGAGCCGTGCTCGCGGAAGAGGGCAGCCAGTTGCTCGTGCACCTTGATGACCGCCTCGTAGCCGAGGATAGGATGCATGGCGGCCGAACGTTTGCCGCCGCCGTCTGCATGGATGCTGACATCAGAGGCGAGCATGGCGCCGAGCGCCTTCAGGTCGCCGCTGCGCGAGGCGGTGAAGAAGGCTTGCGCCAGTTCGACCCCGCGCGACTGTTCGACCTGGAAGCGGGGCCGGCCCTCGCGCACATGGGTGCGGGCGCGGGCGGCGAGCTGCCGGCAGGCGGCGGGATCACGGTCGATGGTTTCTGCGACTTCCTCGAACCCGAGCCCGAAGACGTCGTGCAGCAGAAAGGCGGCGCGCTCGAGCGGCGACAGGCGCTCCAAGGCGAGCATCAGGGGCAGGGTGACGTCGTCTTCCGGCTCCTCCTCGACGATGGGGTCGGGCAGCCAGGGCCCGACATAGGTCTCGCGCTGGCGCCGCGCCGACTTCAGCTGGTCGAGGCAGAGCCGCGTGACAGTGCGGCGCAGGAACGCTTCGGGTTCGCGCACCTCCGAGCGGTCGGCCCCCATCCAGCGGATGAAGGCCTCCTGCACCATGTCTTCGGCATCGGCGACCGAGCCGAGCATGCGATAGGCGACGCGGATGAGTTTGGGACGCAGCGGGTCGAAACCCGCCGCTGCATCCTCCTGTGCATTGCTCGCCATCAGGCGGCCGCCTGCGCGGACTTGGCTGCTGCCGGCTCGATCCACAGGCCGAAGCCGACGGCGAGGCGATTCCAGCCGTTGATGACGTTGATCATGAGCGTGAGCTTCACCTGTTCCTCCTCGCTGAACTGTTCGGCCAGCGCCTGACGGGCGCTTTCGTGGGTATGGCCCTCGGACAGGCGAGTCAGCGCTTCAGTCCAGCCAAGTGCTGCGCGCTCGCGTTCGGAATAGCAAGGGGCTTCGCGCCAGGCCGAAAGCAGGTAGATGCGCTGTTCGGTCTCGCCTTTGGCGCGGGCTTCCTGCGTGTGCATGTTGATGCAGTTGGCGCAGGCGTTGATCTGGGATGCGCGGATCTTGACGAGCTCGATGAGATCAGGCTCGAGGCTGGCGGCGATGGCCATCGAGACGCTGGTCCAGCTCTTCATCAGTTGCGGGGCAGCGGCGAAAAGGTCGATCTTGGCAGTCATGGTTCCGTTTCCTTCTGTTGGTTCCGATATCATGACGAGACAGGATCGGCCGGTGTGACATGGGGGCCGATTTTTTTTAGATTGTCGATTGCCGCCTATCTGAACAATTGCAGGATCGTGCTGGCGTAGTTGTTCGCAATCTGCAGGGACTGACTTGCGAGCTGCTGTTGTGCCTGTAGCGCCTTCAGCCGGGTCGAGCTCGCGTCCATATCTGCGTCGACGAGCCTTCCGACGCCCTTCTCGTAGGTTTCACCCTTGCTGGTGACGAGCTCGGCATATCGCGTCAGCGATGATTGTGTGCTGCCGAGATAGGCGAGACCGTCCTGGATCGTGTTGATCTTCTCCTCGAAGACATCCAAAAAGTTCGCATATGTGGCCTCCCGTTCGGCGCCGTGCCTGACGATAGATTTCTCCAGTTGCAACAGGATGTTGGGCTGCGCCGGCGAGGTCAGCGGGTGCTGCTCCTGAAAATAGACGATCCCGATCCCATAAGCCGCGTTGAACAAATTCAGACCATGGCTCGCCGATGTACCCTCCAGGTACACCACATCGCTCGAATCGAGAATTCCGGTCTCAAGAAAAGTCGGGCCGCTCTGGTGGTTTTGATAGTCTTCGTTGAAAAGCGTTAGCGCGTATTGGTCAATTTTAAGCGTCTCGACGCGGCCACTGTTGTAGTCGACCACGAAATCGTGGGTGAAATCGTCGATGCCCCGGCCATTTTCCTTGTTCCAGAGCAGATTGACCCCGCCAAAGGAGGATGACTTGATCGTGCTGTACATGCTGGCGAGCAACTGGTTGATTTCGGAATCGACCTTGGCGAGCTGGGTCTGGGCAAACTTTGAATCGGAGTTGACCGGGTTCGGCGAGAGGTTCTCGAAGTTGTTCGCTGTGGCTGCGGGGAGCGTTCTTGCAGTGATCACGAGGTTGCGGATGCGGACGAGGGACTCACGGACATTGTCCAGGCCCGAATAGGTCACGTCCACGATGGCCCGCGCCAGGCCGATGCTGTCTTCGACCGCCGACAGAGCCTTTGTTTCAGATCGCATTGTCGTTGCGATGGACCAGTATGCGGCATTGTCGGATGCGTTGTTTACCCGCATGCCCGACGAAATCTGCACCTGTGTCTCATTCAGAGACGAAGTGATGCCACGGAGCGTATGTAGCGCAGAGATTGCGCCAGAATTCGTGTGAATACTGGTCATGAAAGCCAAAATATGAAGGTGAACTGCTCGTCATGAGCGAGGCGGGATCACCGCAATTAATCGCCTTAACGCCTTACAATCGGTTAACAGGTTGCAGAAAATCGTGCCGGATATGGGAAATTCATCAAGGATATCAATCAGGTTTCTGTTCGTCCTTCTGAGGTGTCGTCGCGTCATGAAATCTTTGGTTGCTCCGTGTCATTGATGGCCGGCGATGATGAACGCAACCGAGGGTCTCTGTTCGGCAGCCACGCCCGGACCTGCTGGAGCGCGCAAGCCAATAAGCACTTTCCGTGTTGCGACCCACCATGCGGTGTCACACCCCTGTAAAACATCCGCACTAAGCCTCGGCGCCATCTTGAACCGAGGATATGTCGATGAAATCGTTTGTCTCCGTCGTCGCTGGCGCGCTTGTCGCCTCGCTGCTTTCCACCGCCGCCTTTGCCGAGAGGCTGGTGCTCTATACCAGCCAGCCGAACGAGGATGCGCAGGCGACGGTCGACGCCTTCAAGGCGGCCAATCCCGGCGTCGAGGTGGAGTGGGTGCGCGAAGGCACGACGAAGCTGATGGCCAAGCTGATGGCCGAGATTGAAGCCGGCAACCCGGTTGCTGACGTGCTGCTCATCGCGGACACGGTGACGATGCAGCGCCTGAAGGAAGCGGGCCAGCTTCTCGCCTACAAGTCGCCGGAAGCGGCCAATTACGATGCCGCACTCTATGACGCCGACGGCGCCTATTACTCCACCAAGATGATCACCACCGGCATCATCTACAACACCTCGGCCCCGGCGAAGCCCGCGGGCTGGCAGGATCTGACCAAGGCCGACGCCAAGGGCCTGGTGACGATGCCGAGCCCGCTGACCTCGGGTGCGGCGCTCATCCACGCGCAGACGCTTGCGGGCATCGACGGCCTCGGCTGGGATTACTACAAGGCGCTGGCCGAAAACGGCGCGACGGCTGCGGGCGGCAATGGCGGCGTGCTGAAGGCTGTCGCCACCGGCGAGAAGGCCTACGGCATGATCGTCGACTTCATGGCGATCCGCGAAAAGGCCAAGGGCGCGCCAGTCGAGTTCGTCTTCCCGGCCGAAGGCGTTTCCGCCGTCACCGAGCCGGTCGGCATCCTGAAGACCGCCAAGAACCCTGACGCGGCCAAGAAGTTCGTCGATTTCCTGATCTCTGAAGAGGGGCAGAAGACGGCCGTGAAGATGGGTTATATCCCCGCGCGCAACGGCGTGGCGCTGCCCGAGGGCTACCCGGCGCGCGAGACGATCAAGGTCCTGCCGATCGACGCGGCTTCGGCGGTGAAGAACTCCGACGCCGACCTCAAGACCTTCTCCGGCATCTTCGGCACGAACTGATCGCCTGAATGTCGAAACAGGGTGAAACCATGCGCAGCCGGCACCGCTGGCTGCGCTTTTCCAATATGGCTGTGGCTCGCACCGGCCGCGTGAAGCCGGGTGCATCGCCGGCCGGCGAGCCACGCTGGCTGGTGCCCTTCGTGCTCGCCTGCCTTTTCCTCCTTTGTGCGCTGCCGCTCATCAGCCTTGTCAAAGCCGGTTTCGCCGGGCTTGCCAGTGGCAATTCCATCGGTGTTCTTACCGAGCCTGCGACCTATGCGGCCATCCGCAACACACTGCTGACGGCGACCGGCGGCATGGTGATCTCTGTCGTGATCGGCGCGCTCTTTGCCTTTGCCGTTTCGCTGACCGATATCAGGGGCAAGCTCACCTTGAGCTTCGCCTTCATGCTGCCGATGATGATCCCGCCGCAGGTGACGGCGCTTGCCTGGGTCGAGATGACCGGGCCGGCGAGCCCGCTCCTGAAGACGCTTGGCATCGCACCGCCGCTCGGCAGCCCGCAGCCGCTCTATTCGCTCTTCGGCATCTCGCTGCTTCTCGGTGTGCAGCACGCACCGCTGGTGTTCCTGGCGCTGAAGGCGGGGCTCTCTGCCTCGCCGCGCGACGGGGTGGAGGCGGCAAGGCTTTCCGGCGCGTCGCCGTTTCGCGTCTTCCTCGATATTGTCGCGCCGCTGGCAGCCCCCGGGCTGATCGCAGGGGCGGCGATTGCCTTCGTCTCCGGCGTCGGCAATTTCGGCATTCCGGCGATCCTCGGCATTCCCGCCGGGATCTCGGTGCTGCCGACGCTGATCTATACGCGGCTTGCCAGCTTCGGCTCGGGCACTTTTGGCGAGATCGCGTTGCTTTCCAGCCTGATCGCCGCGATTGCAGCTGCCGGGCTGATCCTGCAGCAGCGGGCGCTTTCGGGCAGGGACTACCGCATCATCGGCCTTTCCGGGGCCAACGCCGCCTTTTCGCTCGGGCGGTTCCGCGTGGTGGTCGAACTCAGCCTGGCGGCAATCCTGTTCCTGGTGCTGGTGGCGCCGCTGGCGGCGCTGATCGCCAGTTCGCTGGTGCCGGCCTATGGCGTGCCGCTCACTCTCCAGACCGTGTCGCTGCGCGCATACGAAGAAATCCTCTTTCGTCAGACGATGACGCTCAGCGCCTTTACCAATTCGCTGTTCCTTGCAAGCACGGCCGCGCTCGGGTTGCTGGTCGTTGCCGTGCCGGCCGCCTATCTCATGAACCGGCGCAAGGGCGCGGTGGCAAGCGCGCTCGGGATCCTGATCGAGATTCCCTATGCGCTGCCCGGCATTGTGCTGGCGGTCGCCTTCATCCTGACTTTTGCGGCGCCGCTACCAATCCTCAACGTCTCGCTCTACGGCACCATCTGGATCATCCTGATCGCCTATTTCTCCTCGTTCCTCGCCGTCAGCCTCAAGCCGGTCATGAGCGCATTCCTGCAGATGGATCCGTCGCTGGAGGAGGCGGCAAGGCTGTCGGGCGCCGGCTTCTTCCGGCGCATGCGCGATGTGATCCTGCCGCTGGTGGCCCCGGCGGCCGGCGCTTCGATCATCCTCGTATTCCTGATTGCCGCCAACGAGTTGACGGTCTCCGCCCTTCTATGGTCGGCGGGCACGCAGACGCTGGGGGTGGCGATCTTCAATCTCGACGACAGCGGCTCGTCCGATCTCGCCTCGGCGCTGTCGGTGCTGGTCGTCATTATGGTGATGGCATTGATGGCGGCGCTGGAAACCCTTGCAAACTATCTTCCGGAAGGCGTGCTGCCGTGGCGCAACTGATCCTCAATCACCTGACCAAGGATTTCGGCGGCGGCCGTCCTGCCGTCTCCGACGTGTCGCTGACGGTGCGCGAAGGCGGGTTTCTGGCGCTGCTCGGGCCATCCGGCTGCGGCAAGACCACGGTGCTGCGCATGATCGCCGGATTCGAGCAGCCGACGGATGGCTCGATCGACTATGGCGAGCGTCGGCTTTCCGATGCCGCGCGGGCGCTGCCGCCGGAAAAGCGCAACATGGCGATGGTGTTCCAGTCCTATGCGCTGTGGCCGCACATGACGGTGGCGGAAAATGTCGGCTATCCCTTGAAGGTGCGCGGCATTTCCGGCGAGACCTGGCGGCGAAAGGTGGGTGAGGCGCTGGCGCTGGTGAAACTCACCGATTATGCAGAACGCCGGCCGGCCGCCCTTTCCGGCGGGCAGCGGCAGCGGGTGGCGCTGGCGCGCTGCCTGGTGACGTCCCCCGACGTGGTTCTGCTCGACGAACCGCTCGCCAATCTCGACCAGCATCTGCGCAAGTCGATGGAGGAAACTTTCCGCATCTTCCACGAACGCTCCGGCGCGACGATGGTCTACGTGACGCACGACCAGTCGGAGGCGATGGCGCTGGCGACCGACGTCGCCGTGATGTCGGAGGGGCGGCTGGTGCAGATGGCGGCACCGGCGGAAATCTACGCCCGGCCGGAAGGCGCTGTTGTGGGCGGGCTGATCGGCCGTGGCTCGATCCTGCGTCTGCCCGTCGCCGAGCATGCGCCGCGGGCGCTCGCCTGGCCGCAGCTTCGTGATGCGACCGGCTCCAGCGGCAGTGGCCTTCGCCGCGACGTGCTGGTGCGGCCAGAACATGTGCGCCCTGACGCCGACGGCATCGCGCTCGAGGTCAAGGCGTGCGTCTATGAGGGTGAACGCTTTGCGCTAACGCTGGCGCTACCGGACGGCCAAGTGCTGAAGGCCTATGGCGATACGGCCATTCCAATTGGACAGAAGGCGGCCTTCGCGATTGCCAGCGGCTGGCGGCTTTAAGCGTACGGGGCTGACGCCGACCGCGTGCTTAGGGTTTCGCGTGCTCGGCGCCGGGGCGATGGGCCGGTGGAAACATCAATCGCAATGTGGCTTGTCGAGCTCCACCTTGAATTGTCTTGGCCCGACCAGCCCGGGCTTTGCCGGCAGATCGACGATGCGTGCCAGGACGGTGCATTTGCCGGCGACGACCGTGTAGCGATCGCGGCCCTGGTGGATGATCTTGTCGATCGGATTTTTCGGCACGGCCTCGGCGACTGCGGTGACGATGGCGGTCAGCTCGTTGGCGCGCTGGTAGTTCGGCGCAAGTGCGGCGTGGGAAGCGCCGGCGCTGAAAAGTATGATCGCGGCAAGGGCGAGGGCTCTGATTTGCATGAATTGGCTCCTGTTTCCCGCAACAGATCATGGGGTTAAGCGATCCGCAAGGTGGATTGCCATCGTGTCCGGCCACATCGGGCGTCGTCGCCTGTCGCCAACAACGTCGAAATAAACCGATGCGTTAAATAAACTGGTTGCCAAAAACAACTGGTATGCCATATTGATCGCATGAGAGATGCGGCGAGGGTGCCGCGCAAGCTGATGGGAGGAAGCGATGAAACTCTATCAGGGCATGGGACCGAATTCGTACCGGGTGCGCATCTTCTTGGCGGAAAAGGGGATCGAGCTGCCGATGGTGGATGTCGATTTCTCCAAGGCGGAACACCGGGCGCCGGAATTCCTGGCGCTCAATTCGCTTGGCCAGATCCCGGTGCTGGAGCTGGATGACGGCACCGTTATCACCGAGAGCGTCGCCATCTGCCGCTATCTCGAGGAGACGCACCGCGAGCCGCAGCTTTTCGGCAGCGACGCGGTCAGCCGTGCCAAGGTGGAGATGTGGAACCGACGCGCCGAGCTGGTGATCTTCGGTACGATCGGCAATGTCGCGCTGCATTCCGATGCCTTCTTCAAGGAGAGGCTGACGCAGTTTCCTGATTTTGCCGAGACCGAGCGGCAGGCGGTGCCGAAGAAATGGGCATGGCTCGACCGGGAGCTTGCCGATGGCCGGCCGTATCTGGCCGGCGATGCATTCTCGATCGCCGATATCACCGCCGGCGTCTGCGCCTGGCTTGGCGACGTCTTCGGCATGGAGGTGCCGGGCGATCTTGCAAACGTCCAGCGCTGGCTGGAAAGGGTAAGGGCACGGTCGAGTTTCGAGGTGTAGGCAGGAGATTGGCGCGACCATGCGCAGTTGCCTCCGCATGGAGAGCATTTGCTTGTTGCGACCATGCGATCCGCCCCTCATCCCGCTGCCGCGACCTTCTCCCCGCAGGCGGGGAGAAGGGACGTTGGGGCGCCCTCCCAGATACATTCTTGAGGAGGAACTGGCTTTAGGAGGAGCTGGAACTGGAACGGAACGTGTGCGGAAGAACTGGAGGCTGCCTCTCCCCGCAGGCGGGGAGAGGGTTCGGGTGAGGGGCAAAACCTCGCCGCAATTTCGCAGTTTGCATTTGCTCCATTTGAGTGCTGCTATGACCCGGTTTGCCCAATTGATATGAAGCGGGAAGTGATGCGCCGCGCCGTTTCGGTCTGTCGAACCCAGAAGAGAGTGCTTCCGGCTCGATCTGGGGTGAACGAGGCTGCTGAGGTGGAGCTGAAACAAGTCTTTGATAAAATAACTTAATTGGGCCGTCGTCGCAGTCTGGGCGAAAGACTGAAATCCCGCCTCGACGACAAATGACAATTCATGTGTGGAAAGTGGCCTTTGCCTTTTCGCTTGCCTTCTCCGTGGCTTTTTTCAATTCCTAAAATAACAGCTGCCCGATTCGCCCCGATCCGTTGTTTTGGCGGCGTTCGCCCTAGGAGACAAAGCCATGAACGATTTCAAGAAGCCCCCGATCACCGAGATGCGCCCGAAGATCACCGTGATCGGTGTCGGCGGCGGCGGCGGCAACGCCATCAACAACATGATCGCCGAAGGGCTTCAAGGCGTCGATTTCATCGTGGCCAACACCGATGCGCAGGCGCTGGCGATGTCGAAGGCATCGCGGCTGATCCAGCTCGGCGCGCAGGTGACCGAGGGACTGGGCGCCGGCTCGCTGCCGGAAGTCGGGCGGGCGGCCGCGGAAGAATCAATCGACGAGATCATGGATCACCTCGGCGGCACGCATATGTGTTTCGTCACCGCCGGCATGGGCGGCGGCACCGGTACCGGTGCAGCCCCGGTGATTGCGGCTGCAGCCCGCAAGGCCGGCATCCTGACGGTCGGCGTCGTCACCAAGCCGTTCAGCTTTGAAGGCAAGCGCCGCATGCAGATGGCCGAAGAGGGCGTCGAGCGCCTGCGCGAGGCGGCCGATACGGTGATCGTCATCCCCAACCAGAACCTCTTCCGCATCGCCGACGCCAAGACCACCTTTGCCGATGCCTTCGTGATCGCAGACCGGGTGCTCTATTCGGGCGTCGGCTGCATCACCGACCTGATCGTCAAGGAGGGCCTGATCAACCTCGACTTCGCCGACGTGAAGTCGGTCATGAAGGGCATGGGCCGGGCGATGATGGGCACCGGCGAGGCAACCGGCGAGGGCCGCGCGCTGATGGCAGCCGAAGCGGCAATTGCCAACCCGCTGCTCGACGAAGTGTCGATGCGCGGCGCCAAGGGCGTGCTGATCTCGATCTCCGGCGGCATGGACATGACGCTGTTCGAAGTCGACGAAGCAGCCACCCGCATTCGCGAGGAAGTCTACGACGAGGCCGATATCGTCGTCGGTTCGATCTTCGACCGCACGCTCGACGGCACCTTCCGCGTGTCGGTGGTGGCAACGGGCCTCGACGGCCAGCGCTCGGCGGCAGACCCGGCCGGTGCCGCGGCAACCGCCGGCCAGCCCGGCCAGGCGCCGACGCGCACACTGCAGTAACGGTTCGGCGCCAGGCGCCGCAGGTTGTTGCGGTGTCGGTGTCTTCTCTCTTTCGTTGAAAATCCTCCCGTGCGATGACAGCCGCCGGGAGAATTTTTTATGCGGAGACGGATATGACGGACGCGGTAGGCAACCGAAAGATGGGCTTGCCCGTAGGCGAGGCAAGGGCAGAGCAGCGGATTCAGGCCGTTGCTGCGGCCGAAACGATCCTCGTCGAGCGCTACCCCGACGCACTTTTTGCCATCGCTGCCGGGTCGATCCTGCGCGGCGAGGGCACGCCATCGTCCGATATCGATCTTGTCGTGCTCCATGAGCAGCTGGATGGCGCCTGGCGGGAAAGTTTCACGACTGGCGGGTTTCCCGTGGAGGCATTCGTCCACGATTTCGATACGCTGAACTGGTTCGTCGATCAGGATGTTGCTGGCGGCTACCCCGTACTGCTCGACATGGTGGCCGGCGGCACGGTGATCGGCAGGGACATTGGTCGTGGCGAAGTCTTGCAGGCGCAGGCAAGGGCAAGGCTGTCATGCGGGCCGGACGAGCTGGCGGCAGAACGCCGCGACGCGCTGCGCTATCACATCACCGACCTGCTTGACGACCTAAAGGACGAGCGGCCGGCGGCGGAGATACGCGGGATCACCATTGCCCTTCACCAGCCGCTTTGCGACCTGGCGCTTCTCGGACGCGGCCACTGGTCGGGCAAAGGCAAATGGCTGCCGCGGCTGCTTCAGCGTCTCGACCCCGAACTGGCGCAACGCTTCGACGATGCCTTCCGCCTTGCCGGCGAGGGGCAGGCGGATGCGTTGGTGGCGCTGGCTGAGGATGAGCTCGGACGCCAGGGAGGGCGGCTGTTCGACGGCGACCGCCGAGATGCGCCGCCGGCAGCGCGACGGCCGGGCGGACTTTCCAGCGAGAGCGGCGCGTCAATTCAGGGCAAGGCGGCGGCCCGCAATGGAAGATGACAATGAAACGTGGCTAGTGGAAGCGGGGTGCATCGTCGTCGAAACGAAAGCCTTGGTTGGCTACGCGCCGCTGTCGCCGCTTGAGCGTCTGATCTATTGCGTTTGGGTGGCCGACTACGGCATGCGCAATGCGGGTGATCTCAAGGCCGCCGCCGATGTGCACCCCCCCGTTTCTGGAAGACGCAAAGGCGGCTGCCCTCGAGGTCGGCCTGCCTCACACGACAGCGGCGTTCTCGTTTCCTTCGGACAAGCTGGAAGAGCGGTATTTTTCCCTGTTCGACGCTATCGTCGCGGAAATCAGGGTAGCTTGAAACGCCGTTGGCGGACCTCCGCCGTCGCATCCCAGATTGAGTCAGGGATGTTCCGTATCTATTTGTTTTTGAACAATTCTATGCGGAATGACGTTCCGCGATTTTATCGTTGATCGTGCGTCGGCCCGGTTTTTCTCAAGGGCAGCAACGGGGCTCTGACCTTCAGGCCCTTGACGGCTGGCTGAGCGCTGACTTTATCGTTGATCGCGCGGGAGACCTTGACAGCGGCGCGTGGCTCGGTCGCCCGCGAAGCGGATTGGTGGCGAATGTCGGGACAGCGCAGGGCTGTATCGGACGAAGTTTTGCGCGCCGGACGCTGACACACGTGCAGACCGGCTCACCGCTTCTCGCCGGACTGCCCATCCTGCTTCAAGAAGTCCTCGGCGGTTCGCCCGGGCTCGGCGGTGAAGCCTTCATCCAGCGTGTTGAAATCCGACATCCGATCAATCCGGAAGACACGAAAGCCGTTGCGGGTCTCGCACCATGCGGCCAGCAGCCAGACGTGACCGTAAAACGCCATGATGAGCGGGCGAACCCGCCGGTCGCTCGTCCTGCCCTCAAGGTCGAGATAGGCGAATTGCACCTTGCGCTTTTGCCGGATGGCGCGCCGCAATGCGGCTTGATCTATGGTGATCGGTTCGCGTGCAGGCTCGACGGGCGTCCAGAGATTGACGAGATCGAGTTGCCGGCCGAGCGCGTCGGGCACCACTTCCCCGATCTTGGAGAGGGCGCTGGCTGCGGCCTCGGCCAATTGCGGATCGGCCCAGGACTGAACGATGCGGGTGCCGAGAAGCAGCGCTTCGATTTCGTTCTCGTTGAACATCAGCGGCGGCAGATCGAAGCCGGGGCGCAGGATGTATCCGACGCCGGCCTCTCCCTCGATCGGAACGCCACGCGCGATCATGTCGCTGATATCGCGATAGACCGTCCGTTCGGACACTTCCAGAAGAGCGGCAAGGTCAGCCGCCCTCGTCGCCTTCTTGCGGCGTAAAATCTGGATGATCTCGAAAAGGCGGTCAGCGCGGCGCATGCAGGCGGTTTACGCGACCATGCCGCGGCTCGTCCAGCAGTCTTGCGCCACGGCATCGGGCCATGTCGAGCCGAGCGGCTGCATCGACAGCCAGGTTTCGGCGAGTTTTCCGCCTTCGACCCTGTAGGATTGCATGCCGGCGCGACTGCTAGGCTCGCCGGTTGCGACATTGGTCCATTTGAAGGTGAAGCGAAACCAGGCGCTGTTGCCCTGAAACGCGTGATCGTAGACGGCGACACGGATATCGGGCCGCTCAAACCGGATACTGGCAAGCTCGGCTGCGTAGGCGTCGCGCGCCACGGTGCGGGAACTTCCTTCTCCGTGCCGGATGTAATGTTCGCACACGCAGTCCGCCACGAGGTCGTATTGGCCCTCGTGCCACACCTTCTCCCAGCGATCGAACAGGGCGATGAGTTCGGCATTGTCTGTCATCTCTACTCTTTCCGGAATGCTTGCTCATGTTTCGCGTGGGGGCTGCCTGCCCCTCACGTCGGCCACGACACTACAACGGGGCTCCTGACACCGTTCTGTCAGGAGAATGTCAGGAGCGCGAACGATTCACGGGTATTCATGGGCGTGCCGTTGCGAAGCGTCGGGTGCCACGCTGGTGGCGCTGCATTGCGCGCGCCGGCGGCATCTCTTGCATGCAGCCGGCTGTTCTGTGTTGGCGGTGTCGCTGCTCTGGCGGCAGTTGGAGGCGAGAGCGTGTCGTCGGTCTCCCGGGCGCCGAACGAGGTTAGCGGACTTGGATGATCCAGGGCGGAGGCCGGGAATGCGGCCAATCTTGATCGCGCGACGTGTCCGACGCCGCTCCGGCCCTTTTGCTCCCAACTGCGCGACAACACCCGATAAACCGGGGTGACCCGACCGTGCGGATCAGGCAATATCGAGGTTTGCTCTGCGGCATCCCCAGCATGGGTCCAACTGGCGATAGGCTTTCGCCCGGATGTTTTGTAAGAGCGTGCCGCGTCCAAACGGAGTTCGATCGTGAGTGTTGCCTTCACCAAGGAAGAAAGTGCCGAAACCGCTGCGGAAACGCTGCTGCCCGATCGCCCGGTTTCGCCGCATCCGAACCTTGTCACCGAAGCGGGCCTGAAGGCGCTGGCAGAGCAGCAGCGCGAGGCACGCGCGGCCTATGATGCAACGAGCACGATCGATGACGTGAACGAGCGCCGGCGCCAGGCGGCCGGCCCCTTGCGCGACCTGCGCTACCTGGCCGAGCGGCTGCGCACCGCCGAACTCGTCGCCGCACCCACCTCGACCGATGTCGTTGCCTTCGGCAGCACAGTGACCTTCAGTCGCGACGACGGCCGGGTGCAGACCTACCGCATCGTCGGCGAGGACGAGGCGGACCCGAAGGCCGGATCGATCTCGTATGTGTCGCCGGTGGCCCGGATCCTGATGGGCAAGGGTGTCGGCGATGTGGCGACAGTCGGCGGGCAGGAACTCGAAATAACCGCGATTGCGTGAGTGCGGGGCCGTTTAGTCGGCTCAACCCGTTGCCATCATCCTTCGCGCCGCTTGCAAGGCTTACGCACGCATCGGCGGCGTTGGCCCGGCCGTTACGGGCACGCGAAGAGATAACGGTTACCGAATTCAGGCGGTTCGCTTTCAGCTCACCGGACGTTCTCCGAATGGCGTGGTATGTACCCGCCGCACACGATCTATGGCACGTGTTGCATGATGATTTGCGTGTGCAGCATCGGCGCTTCGCCTCCGAAATAGGTCTCCAGCAGCGGCAGAAACTCGTCCGAAAGGTAGAAGTCTGTCAGCGCGCGGTCTGCTAGCAGACGGAAGTCGGCGTCGTTGCGGCGCAACGCGATCGCATAGGGTTCATGCGTGATCAGGCGATCGCCGACCGCGAGCGAGGATGGATCGCGCGCCCGCTTGGCAAGGTTGATGAGCAGCACCTGATCGGCGATGTAGGCATCGATCCTACGGTCCTCCAGCGCCCTGAGCCCGTCCTCATGCGTGTTGAAATCGGCAAGCCTTGTCGTCGATTCCTGGACTGCGAGTTGGTCGCGAAGCGTCCCTGCCGTCGTCGTGTTGGCGCGCATGCCGATGACGTTTGTGGCAGCGCGCTCGCTGACGGCGTGAACGGCCGGTCCGGTGCGGAAGAGCGCCTGCAGGTAGTTGGGCGAATCCTTGCGCAGCAGCGCGCTCGCGCCGGTGAGGAAGATCGGTTGTGAGAAATCGACGATTTCCCGCCTCTTCAAATTCACGGTGATGGAACCGCAAAGCAAGTCGATAGCTTGATTCTCAACTGCATCGAAGCCGCCGGCGAGCGTCATCTCGACAAACTCTCGCTTAAGTTGCGGAGACTGATGTTCGATCTCGTCAGCAATCTTGCGGCACAGGTCGATGGCATATCCCACCGGTTCGGCCCCTGGCTGGACGGAGGAAAATGGCGCTTGATCGGAGATGTAACCGATACGCACGGTGCCACGCTCCGTAATGGTGTCGAGCGTTGCGGCGGCGGTCGCCGAGGCCGAAAAGCAAAGGGCGAGGCTCACGAGCAGAAACCGTCTCATGCGCTTGGCCATAGTTGTCTGGGGGGCACCTGCATGATCCCTGTCTCCGGAAGCGGTTTCGATCTCAAAGGCGTGCGCGCAGCTTATGGGCTGTCCCTCATATGTCAACCGAAGAGACATGGCGTCGCTCGGGCACAACTTCACCATGGCAAGGTCGACCGGCCCAGGTCCGCTTTTTGGCGCAAAGCTGCCACTCGCACCATCGTCATGCAGATGGCGGGTGCGCATCGAAACCAGGTGCGCGTTCGGGAGGGCCATGGTGCAGCATGTGTTACCGGCCTCGTGAAGCTCTTGAGCTCCGGCTCAACGACGCTCTGCCGCAGTATAGCGCAGGGGCGGCGCGGCCGCATGTAATCGACATCGCAGACGATGAGCGTTTCGCCGAGGCGTCAACGCCAGCATTCGGCAAGGCGATCCTCCTGACGCCGCTCAGGCCAAATCATCCTCGACATTTGCGCTTCAATGCCTAATCTCCGCGGCAATTCAGTCATGGAATTGCTTGATGTCGCTTCGACTTGCCACCTTCAATATTGAAAATCTCATGAGCCGCTTCGATTTTTCCGGCTTTCGCAACCAGCTCAAGCAGGATCGGGTGCTGAGGCTCTTCGAGGTGAAGACGGAGGCCGAGTATCAGCGGCTGGAGGAGGCGCGCACGATCGCGCATACCGACGATACGCGGCAGATGTCGGCCTTGGCGATTGCCGATTGCGATGCAGATATCCTGTGTTTGCAGGAGGCCGACAACATGGCGTCGTTGCAGGCCTTCGAATATAACTATCTCTTCCGCATGGTCGGTAACGGCTATCGCCAGAAATACCTGATCGAGGGCAACGATTCGCGCGGGATCGACGTGGCGGTGCTGATGCGCGAGGAAACGCGCGACGGCCAGCCGATCGAGTGCCTCGAGGTGAAGAGCCATGCGGGGCTGACCTATGCGGATCTCGATATCTTTAACGATGCGCTCGCTTCCTCCAACCGGCCGAACGACCGGATCTTCAAGCGCGACTGCCTGGAGCTGGACTTGAGGATCGGCGGGCGGCCGCTGACGCTCTATGTGGTGCACTTCAAATCCATGGGGCCGGCGCGCGACGGGCTTGACGGGCGCCAGGCGACGATGCCGGTGCGCATGGCCGAGGCGAAAGCGGTGCGCCACATCATCGAAAGCCGCTTTGGCCGCGGGCACACGGCCGACAAGATGTTCGCGATCTGCGGCGACTTGAACGACTATCAGGAGAAGGTCGACATTCTCGGCGACCGGCGCAACGGCTACGAGTTCGTGCCGCACGAGGAAGAGGAAAGCGCGCTCGATGCGCTGACGGCGGATGGGTTTGTCGAAAACCCGATGCTGCGTCGGCCGGTGCTTGACCGCTGGACGCTGTTTCACAGCCGCGGGCCGCAGGAGCGGCACCTCTGCCAGCTCGACTATATCTGGCTGTCGCCCGCACTTGCCCGGCGCAACGCGGCCCAGGTTCCGGAAATCATCCGCGGTGGCCAGCCTTTCCGCACGATATTTCCGCCGGGGCAGGAGGTGGAGCGCTATCCGCGCACCGGCTGGGACCGGCCGAAGGCATCGGACCATTGCCCTGTTGTCATGACGCTGGATGTGTGACGATGGACGCTCTTGAAAGCAACCTTGCCCATTGGCCCGACGAAGGCGAGATCCTGCCGATCTCGGGCATCGATATCCGGGTCATGGAGGGGCCGCATCCCTTCCATCTCGATCAGATCCATGCCGCGCAGGAAAACTGGCGGGCGGAGATCGCCGCCAACCCGCACCTCTTCGATGGGCGCATGGTGCTGCAGCGGGCGCTTCGCATCGAGAACGGCCACGTGGTGGGCGAGGGGCATGTGGTGCCCTATTCGACCTTTCTGTGGTGGCGCAAGACGCGCACGGACGCGGCCTTCCACCTGTTCGCCATGCCGGTGATCGTGTCATCCGACGGCGCCCTGATCCTGGTGCGCATGGGCGCACACACCGCCAATCCGGCCCGGGTCTACAGCCCGTCAGGCTCGCTGGAGCCTGATGACATCGTCGACGGATCCTGCGATATCGCCGGCAATATCCGCCGCGAGGCGCTGGAGGAAACCGGCATCGACCTCGATGCGGCGACAGCCGAGCCCGGCTACCACGTGCTGCATATGGTGCGGGCGGTGACGGTGTTCCGGCTCTACCGCGTGGCGGAAACGGCGGAAGCGCTGGTCGAAAAGGTAGCGGCCCATATCGCTGCGGATCCAGAACCGGAGATCGACGAGGCGATCGCGATCTGGGGGCCGGATCCGGGCGCACACAACTATCCGCCGTTCATTTTGCCGATCCTCACCTGGCTGTTTGACGGGAAGCGCTGATCCCTCGGGGAAGCGCGGGATGGGCGGGGAACGTGGACGCAGCGCATTGCTGCAGCTCCTGCCGCGCTCTGGAAACGTGGCCGTGGGCTTCGCGGCGCTTTCGGCAGGGCGTAAAGGTCACTGCCATGCGCATGCGACGCGCGGATGGCGGCCAATAGACGCAAACCGTAGGCGCTGTTTCGGTCAAGAGAGCTGCTTTTCAAGCGTACGACTAGTATTCCAGGCGAGCTTTGCGGCGTTCGGCCATTCACAACGCCCGGGCCAAAACCTGCAGGCTGTGCTGTTTCGTGCCGATGCTGACTGGCCCTGCGGTTCGAACCAGCATGAAGCCTTGCCCCTCCCAGAAACGAAGTCCGGCCTTGTTCTCGGCGAAGACAGCGAGTTCCACGCGGTCGGCGCCTTGTGTCTTCAGCCAGCTGAAAAAGCCGGCGCACAGGGTTTTCGCGACGCTTTGCCCGCGAAGGGCCGGGTCCATCAGCAGCAATGCAATCCACCAGGATCTCGCCTGCGGGTAATTGCGGTCGCAGGCGAGCATGCCGACGAGTTCGCCGGTGGCGGACTTCAATCCGAAGACGAACTTGTCGGCCTCGGTTCGTCCGGGCGGAAAGCTCCGAAATTCCTCCAGCGCTACGGCAGCGTCCGGCGGGTGGCCGCGTTCCAGCACGATATAGTCCGAACAGCCTTGGTAAAGCTGAATCAGCCGCGGCGCATCCGCTTCGATCAGCCCTTCGATGTCAAAGCCGGAAAGTGAGATCGGGAATGTCGTCGTCCTGTCCATCGCCGGCACATGACATGCCAAAGTCATCGGCGCAACCTGCGGCATTGGTTTCGGCCGGCAGGGCCCCGTCGCTGGCATGCTGCGGTTGCGCGCGCTAAAGGTCCTGCTCTTTCGCCCGGATGCCGGCAGGGCGAGGTGGAGGGGGGGCAGCAAGCCGCCGACGCATCCGCCCTTCGCCGTCAGGCTTCGATCTTGCGCCCAATCACGATCTTCGGATTGCGGAAGCCCATGGCGATCCAGGCCCAGAGAAGCTTGGCATAGAACGACAGGGTGTGGGTCTTCAGGTTGGGAATGTCCTTCGGCAGCCTCGAAGCATCGGGCAGGTCGCCGACCATGGTGCGCAGCTCGGCCTTCGGCCGCGTGTCGGCGGGCCAGAGGTGCAGGTAGAGGCTGAGCCAATGGGCGCCCTTCATTTCCAGGAAGACCGGCGTGTTGCAGCAGGTGGCGACGACGCGGCGCGAGCCGGCGTCGGGGAAGAGCCGGAATTCGCTTAAGGTTTCCTCGCCGGAGACGATGGTGATCCGGTCCTTGCGATACTCCGCTGTTGGGGTGGCTGCATAGGACGTCAGGATGTTGCGGGCGCCGGGCAGGGCCGAGAGACGGCTGGCTGCCGCCCGGCAGCTGTCGCACAGGCATTCGGAGACGAGGATCGGTGCTCCCTTGACCTTCAGCCGCGTCTGTCCGCAGGCGCATCCGATATGGGTGGTATCGCTCATGTCGCATCCTCCTTACGTGACGTGAAACAGGTGCCGGATGTACCGGTCGAGATGGTCAAGGCTTTCGCGTGCAAGCGCGGGATCGTTGCCGGCCTTGGCGAGCACGAAGCCGCCCTGGATGACGGCCTGCGTGTGCCGGGCGAGGCTTTCGGCCGTCCAGTCACCGGCAATGCCGCGGTCGCTGCGTGCGGCCTCGATATCGGCCTCGAGTGTGGCGGTGTGACCGAAGATGCTGCGGGCGCAAGCCTCACGGACCTCGGGTGTGCTTGAATAGACCTCCTGCGCCAGGGTTCCGACGAGGCAGGTGAATTGGGCAATCTCGCCGAGGATGATTGCCTTGCGGAAGGCGACATAGGCGAGGACGCGCGCCAGCGGATCGGGCGGCGCGTGATAGGGGGCTGCGGTGAAAAAGTCGGTCGTCGTTTCCGCCCAGAAATCGGCCGCGGCGACGCCGAGCGCGTCCTTGCTGGCAAAATGGTGGAAGAACGCGCCCTTGGTGACGTCGGCCGCGCGGCAGAGATCATCGACGCTGGTGGCGGCGAAGCCTTTGGCGCGGATGATGTCGCGCGCCGCCTCGAGAAGCCGGAGCCGGGCGTTGCCGCGTTCGGGTGATTGTTTGGTTCGTCTGGACATGGTTTTAACATACCATACGGTCGGTATGTGTCAATATCCCCGCATTTCCAGCTACTTGGCGCCGTCGAACGGCATTGAAAGGCGCTGGTCATCGGGTGCCGTGTTTGACGTTCGCATCCCCTGGGAGCGGCGTGCGGCGGAAGAGCGGTTGACGTGAGCGATCCTGGAGATCTGGATCGTAAATCATTGAATCGATTCAAGGAACTGCGTGGTCCATTTAATGTGCCGCAGTATCCCATTTGGCGGTTCGGTGCGTCGTCATATCGGTTCGGCGTGAGCCTGGCGGAGCGGCTTGGCGCGCTGCTGCGGCTTTGTTCGCAAGACGACAGAACGGGCTGTTTTGAATTCGGCCTTCAGTTTGCGGCGGTGTCGGCGATGGGAAGGCCGAGGTCCTGCCATTGTTCAGGCGGGATCGCATCGCCGACCCTGAAATCGAAGCTGACGATAGTGTTGCGATCCGGCGTATGCGTGCAGGAATAGGCGACGCGAAACCATTGCCGCCTGCTGCGAAACGCGCCGCCATTGGCTTTCAGTGTTTCGCCGGAAAACCGCACGCCCGAAAATGCATAGGCGACGAGGAAGTCTGGATTGAAATCGGGCTTCCAACGGTGGACCTGCTCCATCGCTTCAAGATTGCAGAGCTGCACCACGCGTTCTTCCGGATCCAGCTGCGTCAAACCCTTGCGCACCTGGCGGCTGCGCGGCGACGCAAGAATGCCGGCGGAATAGAGCTTTTGAGCGCGCACCATGGCCGGGGTCTGCGGCGCGCGCCTGGCCGGCGCGGGGCGCTCCGCGGTCGACTTTTCCGGTGCAGTCAGATCCTCGCGCTGCGGTTCTGCCTTCGGCTGGCGCGCTTCAACCGCGGGCAGGGCCTGTTTCGGTTTTTCCGGCACGCCCGCCAGGATTTCGACTTTGATGCTGTCGACGTCGCCCAGCGGGGGCATCTCCTTTTGTGGCAGGCGCGAGAGTGCGGTGAAGGCGAAGGCATGCAGCGCCAGCGCGAGCGGCACTGCCCACCGGATCGTCCTGTCATCCGCCGGGCGCGCGCCATGCCGCATCCGCTCGATCACGTGGTTCAAGACCGGTTTCCTGCGCTCTGCCTTTTTTCCGTATTTCCCGTTGCGACGGTGCCGCGGGAACACTGTCCCTTTGTTTTCAAGTGTTTCTCGACGGAGAGGCGCCTGGCGCTTGTCCCGGAAACGTTTCGCCTTCTCGCATGATCGATGCCGCGACCAAAGACCGCTCCATGCTTTCGTGCGATCTGCAGGAGATCAACACCAAATCGGGTGCGCCGTCGAGGCTTGTCGGTCGCGCCGGTCATTTCTCCGGCATTCGTTGGGCGTACGCACACAATTGTGTTTGCCGCCGCGTGGCGGCAAGTCGATGGTGGCAAAGGCTCGGGTCGACTTTTGGCGCGATGGGGAGGGAGTATCCCGATAACGGCGGGTGCTGCGCGTGATGGCGTTTTTGCGCTTGCCGCCCGGCCGATGACATTGCAAGTTCGTGGCCGGAGTATATGCGCAAGGGGAAATAAATGCCGCTCAGCTACGCGATCTACGATGTCTTCACGCAGAACCGGCTGGAGGGCAATCCGCTGGCCGTCGTCTTCGGGGCCGATGCGCTCGACGATCAGGCGATGCAGACGATCGCGCAGGAGTTCAACCTTTCGGAGACGGTGTTCATCCGCCGGCCGGGGGGCGCTGCGCACACGGCGCGGCTGCGCATCTTCACGCCGGGGCGCGAGCTTCCCTTTGCCGGACACCCGACCGTCGGTGCGGCGGTGGCAATCGCGGAAGCCGCCCACGGCGCGGCAGACGAGAGCGCCGATCTGGTGCAGGTGCTGGAGGAGAAGGTGGGGCCGGTGCGCTGCGCCGTGCGCATCAAGCCCGGCGAGGCGAGCTTCGCCGAATTCGACCTGCCGCGCAAATCGGCACGGCTCGACGCGCGCTTCGACAAACAGGCGCTGGCCGATGCGCTGAGCCTGAAGACGTCGCAGATCGGCTTCGAGAATCATGCGCCGTCGTTCTGGAGCGCCGGCGTTCCCTTCGTCATGGTGCCGCTGCACGATGTCTCGGCGGCCGCCAACGTCGAGTTCGACCCGCAGCGCTGGGAGCAACTGGCGCCGCTTGCCGAAGGTCGGCTGGCCTCGGCCTATCTCTACTGTCGCGGCGGCATCAATCACACGGCGCGGTTCCACACCCGCATGTTCGCGCCTGAAATGGGCATCGTCGAAGATCCGGCAACGGGGGCTGCGGCCGCCGCCCTTTCCGGCGCCATCCACCATTTTGACCAGTTGGTCGACGGCCACCATCCCTTCCTGATCGAGCAGGGGGTGGAAATGGGCCGGCCGTCCTACATCCATCTTCATCTCGATGTGGCGGGCGGCCAGATCAACTCGGCGCGCATCGGCGGCCATGCGGTGAAGATCGCCGCAGGCGAGCTTTTGCTCTGACGCAGCGCATGCGGCCGCAGGCAGATAACAGCCTGGCTGCGGCGCGGCGGACAAATTTTGGCAAGGAGGACGTGTCGATTCAGTGAGTTGGCCGTCAGCGTCCCAGGCGCAACGCGCCAAGGGTGCGGCAGGCGCCTGTGGAAATGCCGGCTTTCCGGGCCGCTGGAATTTTTTCTCAGAAATTTTGCAATCGACGCTAGACAAGGTGAGGGAACGCCTTTATACGCCCCTCCAGACCGCAGCGGCAAACGCCGAGGCGGTTCGGATGGGTGATTAGCTCAGTTGGTAGAGCAGCTGACTCTTAATCAGCGGGTCCACGGTTCGAGCCCGTGATCACCCACCAAAACAACGACTTGGCGGGACTTATATCAGCCTCGCATTAACTTCAAGATCGACTTCTTGTAACGGTCCTTGGCGACACACACCGAAGCGGTCTGGATGGGTGATTAGCTCAGTTGGTAGAGCAGCTGACTCTTAATCAGCGGGTCCACGGTTCGAGCCCGTGATCACCCACCAAATCAACTACTTAGCGAGAATTCTACCAACCTCGCTTTATTACAAAAGTAGTATCTGGAATTTCATTTCTTTTTCGCTCTGATGCCCTGTGGCATCAATCGCCTCGTGGTCAGCAGCGTCGTGCTCGACGCCGATTGATTGGGCGCCAGCGTGTTCTTTTATGCGTTCCATCGGTGATAGTGAGTCGGCCATGTTCGATTTCGACGCCGTTTCCGGCCTCGATACCCCGACGCCGGATGACGTGCGCTTTGGGTCGGTTTTGGACATCGGGGCCAAGGTGAGGATTGGGCTGAGTCTTTCTGGGGAGTAGTGGTGACGCCGAACAATGGCGGCGCCTGGCGGACCTCGCCCTTCGATTGTGAGAGAGATTATCGAATGCGTGTCGACCGGAGCGTTCGCTATAATCCCACAGATCTTGAGTTGTTGCGGCAAACGACCCCGCAGGATGCGCGCGACTGGACCTTCCAGCAGCTTGGTGGTGTTCCGCAGGACATCGTCAACCGCTTTCCTGGTCCGGAAGTCGCGCTGGCGCCGCTCCTCGATGTCATGACGCCCGGGGATGCGTTGTGGTTGTGCAGGAGGCGGAAACGAGCCCCCTCTCTATGGCAATGCGGGTGTCGCCTTGGTTCGCGACGGGCAGCCAATTCTCTACATGCGCCTCCTGAATTACTAGAATCTCTTTTTAACGGAGTGAGGGAAACGCTCTCCGCCGTTGTTTTTTCCGCTTTCCTGGAAGGCGCAAGGCGACCCCGGATGGGGCTCGTGTGCGTCACTTTCCGTTGACAGGTTGGGGGCCGTTGACAGTTGGCAGCCCGTTGACAGCTGGCGGGCGTCGCTCCGCATCCTCCACGACCTTGAATGGAAACGGGTCTGCTTGGCTGTTGACTTCGCTCATTGTCAGTCGGCCGTCAGCGATCACTTTCAAAAAACGGAGGCAAACGTCTTCTGCCTCGGTTGTGAGCGTCGAGAGCAAAGCGCCTTCATGTTTGGCGTCCGACAATTGCGGCATGAGCAGCGGCCGGCAGATCCCTACCCATTCCTCCATGGCGCCAGAGCGCTTGAGAAAGGTCTCCGCGGAACGCTTGAACTCGGCATCCGATGGGGGCGTGCGCGGCGCAAACAGGTAGAGGGCAATCATGCACAGCAATCCGATTGCCATGCTTGCTGCCAGTAGACGGACGTTCATTGCGGGCTCGTGTCTGGAAGTTGATATTTCGGTAGGTATATCAACCTCGGCGTGTTTTGAAGTCGACGAAATGAAACTCAGGATGTCCCTGCCGCCTGGTGTTGATCAGGAACGGGCAGGCTATGACGGCGACGCAATCGCGATTGCCGTGACAAACACGCTACAGTCTCAATCAAAGCGTGTGGGTGCGCGCTATTCGGGGTGCAAATCTAAGCGTCTCCCATCTTGAAAGTTCGCGGCCGTGGGATTACCGGATATTCCATGAAGATCGTCACCGGAATCGCCTTTGCCGTTGCTGCCCTTTTGCTTGTTTCGTCCTGCAGCGAAACCGGCCCGACCGGGGATGGCCGGGCTGGAATAGAAAAAGCTCAGCTGACCGAGAAGGCAAAGCCGAAGCCCGCCACCGGCAGGAAGGGCAAGGCTGCAGCCGCGGCTGAGGCGCAGGCATTGGCCGATGCGCGCAGCCCAAGGCAGTGCAAGACCCCGAAAAAGCAGTGCAGCTATGGCGCGGGTCCGGCTGGCGAGCCCTGTTCGTGCTGGTCGAGCGAAGGCTCTCCCACATTGGGCGTGACCATCAAGTAGGCCGACGCACCGAAGCTGCGGATTTTCCCGCCCGGCGGCGGCCGGCGGCGCGGGGTCGAGCCGTGACCAGACTGCATCGCCGGCACGGCCGGGTCAGCTGCTGGGCGTACCTGCCGTGACGGCACGGGATGCTCGAAAAAACCATCAGCCTTCGCGTCTCATTCTCTGAAATCCAACCCGCTTCGATGTCCTTCCGAGGTCTTGCCAAAGTGCGGCCGGAGGCCGTCGCGCCGACGGCAGCGCGTGTCGTGCGGCCGTGGCGGTGGAGATCCGGCGGAGGCTCGCTGCCGCCGCCGCGCACGCGCCGCAAAGAAAAATCCTTCAGGAACCAATGGCAGGCGGTGGCGTTTGGTCTTCATGCTCAAATGCGAAACGATGGTTTCAGGAGGAATATCAATGAAGAAGATCATGGTCACATTCGTCGCCGCCGCGACAGCGATTGCCGGCCTCGTGCCTGCCCAGGCCGCGTCGCTTGTCATCGGCAACGACCGGGTCCTCAGCCAGGCGGAAGTGCAGGCCGTGCAATACCGGCGCGACGATCGCCGGTGGGACCGGAACGACAGGGGGCGTGGCTGGCACAACGGTTATCGCGGCTACGAGGATCGTCGTCCGGGCTATCGCCGCGGCGATGACGGCTGGTGGTATCCGCTGGCAGCCTTCGGCGCCGGGGCCATCATCGGCGGGGCAATCGGCAGCCAGCAGCCCCAGTATCGCGAGCCTCAGTATCGTCCGCAGCCGAGCGAATACAGCTCGGCCCATGTCGACTGGTGCCTGTCGCGTTACCGCAGTTACCGGCCCTACGACAACACCTATGTGCCGAGGGCGGGCGTAAGGGCGCAGTGCATGTCGCCCTACTACTGACGTTTCTAGACCGTGTACCATCAAGCGGTCTGTCTGGCCCCATCAGCCGTTTTCGGTTGGTGGGGTCTTTTTGTCGGGCGCCTCCGGCCGGAAGAGCGAAACGACAGCGCACGCGTTTCATCCGCGCCCGGCAATCCGCTCGGCGGAGGGATGGAGGCCGGCTGCTTTGCTGCGCCCGGCGCCGGGGGACCGGCTGTGGCTCCCGGCTTTCATCTCTTCGGCACGAGATGGCGCACAAGCGCGCCCGTCTCGGGCCGGTTCCTTCACTGGCGCGGTTGGAAAGTTGCGCAGATGACCCGTATTCCGTGTGTAAAATCTCCTTAATTGTTTGATTGTAAGAGCTATTTTTATTGTATATCGTTATTGCCGCGAGGCCTTTACAACCAAATCATTCGTCGGTGCGCTACCCGTTCGACAGAAGCGATTCAGTGCATGAACACCTCCGGGACACGCCGGCCCGGCAATTGGCAACTGCTCGAAGCGGGTGCCGGTCCTGAGCGGCAGCGTCTTGCGCGACTTTCTTTCCAGTCCTTTCAAAAATATTTCGGCGCCATGTCGAAATCCAGCGGCGGCTTCCGTTCTTGGGCCGTAAGCAACTCAAACCGGTGATAACCCATGACGCTGACGACGACTTCTCTTTATGCCCTTCTGCTCATCCCGATCTGGTTCGTTCTCTGGATCAGGGTGAGCAACGTCCGCACCGCCCTCAGTTGCTCGATTGGCGATGGCGGCGATCCCAAGCTGCTGCAGAGGATCCGCCAGCACGGCAACTTCATCGAATGGGTGCCGTTCACGCTTGTCCTGATGGTGCTCGTGGAGGCCCAGGGCACCGATGCGCTGTGGCTGCATGCCGCCGGCATCCTTCTGCTGGTGGGCCGGCTTGCCCATCCCTTCGGCCTGCCGATCGACAATGCCGGTCATCCGCTGCGTAATCTCGGCAACGGCACCAACATCTTGGCCGTTGCGGTGCTTGCGATCGCGCTGCTGCGGATCCTCACCGGGTTCTAAACCAGGACCGCCGGCATTTCCTGACCAAGTGCCGCTTCGCATTCGTTCTGGAAATGCTCTCGCCAACAGTATGGAGCCTCGCATGACCCTGATTTTTCGGGACGCTTCCGTTCGCCTTCACCGGCGCAGCGTTTTTCTGCTGACCATGCTCATCTTCACCATCGCAGCGACGTTGCCGCTGCAGGCACAAACCGCCATAACCGCAACCGGAGGAGACACGAAAATGCAATATATGCTCTTGATCTATAACGACCCCAAGGTAGAGCCCGCCTATGGCACGCCGGAATTCGAAGCCATGATGGGCGGCTTTTTTGCGCTCAGTGAACGGATGAAGGCCGACAACGTGCTCGTATCGGGCGAGGGCCTGCAGGGCGTCGAAACGGCAACGTCGGTGCGCACGCGCGGCGGCAAGGTGGAGACGATGGACGGCCCCTTTGCCGAGACACGCGAGCATCTGGGCGGCTATTATGTCATCGAGGTTCCCGATCTCGACAGTGCATTGCGCTACGCGGCCATGGTGCCGCCGGTTGCCTGGGGCACCGTCGAGGTTCGCCCGCTGATGACCTACAATCCCGGGGGCGAATAACATGCACTCTGCCGCCTCCGGTGCCCTTGCGGCGACCAGGGCTCTCGATAGCCTGGTTCGCAGCGACCGGGGGCGGCTGCTCTCAGCCCTGATCGCCCGCCTCGGCAGCTTTCAGCTGGCCGAAGAAGCGCTGCAGGACGCGCTGGTGTCGGCCGTTTCCCACTGGGGCCGCAACGGCGTGCCGCACGCGCCGCAGGGCTGGCTCTTGCAGGTTGCCTACCGCAAGTCGATCGACCGCATCCGCCAGAGCAAATCCGAAGCCCGCAAGATGGTGGACATGCGGCCGCTGACGCAGGGCGAAGCTGCAGACGAGCCGGATGAAATCCCGGACGAACGGCTGCGGCTGATCTTCACCTGCTGCCATCCGGCGCTGGAGGCAAAGTCGCAGGTGGCGCTGACGCTTCGAACCATCGGCGGCCTGTCGACGACGGAGATCGCACGGGTCTTTCTCGACGCGGAGCCGACGATGGGACAGCGGCTTTCGCGCGCCAAGGCCAAGATCGCGGCGGCGGGCATACCCTATGCCGTGCCGGGCCAGGAGGAATGGGCCGAAAGGCTGCAATCGGTGCTGGCCGTCATCTATCTGATCTTTACGGCCGGATATGCCGCAGGGCCTGGGCAGGGCCGGGATCTGGCCGAGGAGGCGCTGTTTCTGTGCCGATTGCTCAACCGGCTTCGCCCTGGCGATCCCGAGATCGAGGGGTGCCTCGCGCTCGTTCTGATCACCCATGCGCGTTGCCTGGCGCGCGTGGATGCGGACGGCACGACCGTGGCGCTGGCTGAGCAGGACCGGGCGAAATGGAACCGGGCGCAGATCGACGAAGGCCTTGAACTGATCGAAACCGCCATGCGACGCCGCGCGCCGGGACCATACCAGATCAAGGCGGCCATTGCCGCCTGCCACGTTCAGGGTGAACGCTCCGACTGGGCGCAGATCGTGCTGCTCTATGACAGCCTGCTGCGGCTGGAGCCGACGGCTGTCATCCGCCTCAACCGGGCGGTGGCGCTTTGCGAAGCGGGATGGCTGGAGCCGGCGCTGCGCTCGCTCGACGCGCTTACAGGCGAACTTCGCGAGTACCAGCCATACCATGCGGCGCGGGCGGAGCTGCTGGTGCGGATGGGGCAGGCCGAAGACGCAGCCAAGGCCTATGCCATGGCGATCGCTCTTGCCGGTTCGCCAGCCGATGCCGCCTTCCTGCGGCAGCGGGCCGCGCGCCTGGGCGAGCAGACATAGGGCGCGCAGCACTCTCCAGGGTTTGCTGACTGCGCTTTAAGCTCTTGTTTTTCCGCATGCGCGATGGAGTGTGGCGCCTGGCCCTGCGCTTGCGGTAGAACCAACAAAGATCCCGCACATACGCGGCGCGGCGCCGGATGACCGCGCGTCAAACGTGACGCGCAAAGGGCGCTGTATTCTCCGCAAACCGGTTCCGCTTTAAGGCCTTATGCCGTCGTATGGCTGGAACCAAAGCGCCGGGCCGACGTTTCACTCGCAAGTACGAAGGCCCGCATGCTTCCTGATCGACCATCCGGATCGGGTCCTTCCGCGGATGGAAATACAGCGCCTCGTCGACCGGGCACGGTGGGCGAGGTTTTTTCCTGCGATCTTGCCCCAGATGCGCATGCCGTCCGCGAGCGGCCCAAGCTGACATCACGGCGTGCGCTGCGCAGCCTTCCTGTCCGCCTCGCGAAGCTTGCGCCCGCAATCGTGCTTGGCCATGGCAAGGGTCAGGTTGCGTCGGCCCTTGTCATCGGCATCAGCCTTTGCCGCCTCCATCCTGCGGCACCAGCCGGCGTCGAGCATGTCCTCGGAGATGCCGGTAACGCATGAGGCGATGAGGGCGAGGGGCGCAATGAGGAGCAGGCGTGTAAGTCGAATCATATATCCGGCCTCCGGTGCCGGATGGTGATCAGCTTTGCCGGGAATTGGAAGCGGCCTTCGCGTTGCCGGACGGGCAATCTGGCTGCATGGGAGGAACGACGCAGGCGGCGGGCGGCTCAAGTGTCACCTTGGAACGCGGTGTCAGGGGCAGCAACCGAGGCGCCTGCAGGCGAATGTGTAGATCCTGTCGGGGGGCTGGAAGACTTGCTGCGCGGTCTGCAATGTGGACCAGACGACACTTCTGACGTTGTCGGCAAACAAAGCAAGGAACGTTCCGATCGGACCCTCCGCCAGCGGGCCGTGGATGCCAGCATGACCGAGCCCCTCGTCGAGTTCATATGACTGCTCGGCGCTGATCTGCAAGAGGTCGCCTGGGGCGAGGTCTTGCAGGTCGGGAACGCCGACGGTGGCGAGCACGGTGGACACCAGGAGCTTGCAGACCTGCTTGCAGGCGCGGCAGGGCAATTCACTGGCGGCGGCGGCAAAAGCGCTGCCGATGCGGGCAATAATCGCGCGAAACCGGCTGCCGGCCTTGGCGCGGATCTCCAGAAAGGCATCATAGGCCCGCCGGGCGGGAGGCATGACATAGAGCCGCACGCGATCACCCAAGCCCTTGGCTAGGTTTTCGACCTCCGGCCCGCGCAGCGTGAAGGTGACGTCGCCTGCCAGGATCTCCAGGAGGACAACGATATGCGAATCCTTGTCGTCGAAAAGGATGCGCTCGTCGATTTCGACCCTGCCTTCGCCCGCAAACTCCCTGATCTCGATCGTCTGTTCGCGAATTTCGGTTCGTTGCAGAAACATTGCCGCCCCCAAGGTCGCAACCAACGGGCGCATCCTACAATGCAGGGCCGTGCCGGGACATTAGCCTTATCTGAGTATCGGGCCGGATTTCTGGCTAGTACCAAGTCTCGATGATAGGGGGCCTATCATCGATACTTGGTGTGGGTCTGCAGTGTAGCGCAATGACTGGAACGGTATCTCGGCCGCATTGAGAGGTGGAGGCGCATGGCGGCGCTGCCACGCGGGCGGGAACTTTTTGCCGGCCTACGACTTTTTGTAGCGACAACTGCAAACAGGGGTATCGCGATGCTGAAATGGGCTCTCATCTTCTTCGTGGTTTCGTTGATCGCCGGCTTTCTCGGCTTTTCCGGCGTTTCGGCGGCGACGGCTGGCATCGCCAAGATCCTCTTTTACATCGCCCTGGCCGTCTTCCTGATCTTCCTGGTGTTGGCGTTCATGGCCGGAAGCGCCATCGTCTGACGCGTGCAGCACGGCGAGGAGGGCGGCGCGGCCAGCGATCTGGACCTTGCCGCAGCGTCCACGCACGGCCGCAAGACGCGCGGGCGGAACGGTCGAATCTCCTGTCGCGTCCGCGAGCAAGATGGTACGGACGCGCCCATGAACGAGACCTCACCTGCCGATCGCGCCTGCGGCACCTGCACGCTCTGTTGCCGGCTGCCGGACATCGATGCGCTGGCAAAGCCGGCCAACGCCTGGTGCGAGAACTGCATCGAGGGGCAGGGCTGCCGGATCTATGATCGCAGGCCGCAGCTTTGCCGGGATTTTCTCTGTCTTTGGATGACGGACGAGCGGCTCGGATCCGAATGGGATCCGGCGCGCTCGCACATGATGATCTACCGGCAAGGGCCGCAGATCACGGTGCTGGTCGATCCCGACTTTCCTGATATCTGGAACCGCGAGCCTTATTCGCAGCAGCTTTCGCGCTGGGCGCGTGAGCCTGAAGTGCAGGGGCAATATGTGATCGTCTTCGTCGGCGATGCCGTCTTCAAGGTCGATTGAACGGCTGCAGAGCCACGGAAGAAAAAGCCCCGCGCGATGGCGGGGCAAGCAAGCACCCAAAATGGCTCAGGTGCGGGGAAGCGCAGTCCATAAAGGAACGTACTGCGCGGTACGGTAAATACTATGCCGGCCTTGGGCTGGGGAAGGTCCGATTCGGCGATTCCGGTACGCTTGATGAAATAAATAAGGTGCGGGGTCAGGCCGTGCGGCAGAGGGGCGCCGCTGGGCAAGGCTGAAGGTGCCGGATGCTGCTATTCCAGCGTTGACAATTCTTCGTCCCAGGCTTCCAGGCTTCCGAGAATTTCCCGCAGCGTCTCTCGTCCCTGCACCCAGAGGCTCTCCTCCGGGATCGGCTGGACATCGCCGCCGGCGGCCGCGATGGCACTTCTGACCTCTTCCGGGCTTTCGCGGACATATTGGCGCTTGCCGCCGATATCGAGTGCCGAGCTGAGGCCGGGCACGTGGTGGTTGGGTGCCAGCGGCATCGGCCCCTTGGCCGCATGCACGTTGATCCAGACCGGTGCGCCCAGGCGGTGGGTGAAGCGATAGAGCGACGGCAGCTCGGCCTTGACGGCGGCGGCGACGGCCGTCGACTCTTCCTGGACGAAAAAGGTCTGGCCGGCATTGATCAGCGTGTTGCCGAGATCGTCATCGAGGCGCGGATCCGTCTTGCGGATGCGCAGCACCTGGCTCGCCTCGAGATCCAAAGGGGTTCCACTCTTTCGCGTAAACCTGATCATGAAATCCTCTCGAACATCAACCTTCAGATTGCGCCAAGTTTTAGGAGGTGTCGAGTGGAGGTTATCGGCGTCAAACGGCCCGAAGCGCGTGGCGATCTGCGGGAAACCGTCGGGTCACAAAGCCGCAGATCGCCATTGCATGGCAGGCTTTGTCTCTGTTTTTGTTGCGTGATACGTGGAATTTACCGGTAGATGCGTCATCTCATCAGGACGATGAAACCAAGATGGAGATGAGGATGTCGAAGGCCACGATCGCGTTCATGTGTCTGGCGCTGTTTTGCCTGTCGGCCTGCGGAAATACCATGCGCGGTTTTCAGAAGGATGGCACCGAGACGGGCCTTGCGGTCGACAATGCGACGCGCCGCGTCCTGAAGGCGGGCGCTCAATATAGAACGCCCGGCCTTGCCGAGCCAATGGAGCGAATGACCGCGCCGGTTGCTAGCGCGACGGCACGGCCGTCGAGCGCGAAACGGTCTCGCTACTGCCGAAAATGATGGCGGCGAACAGCAGGACGCCAATGAACGTGATGACCGACGCGATGGCGACCAACGGCTCCAGTTGCGGGCTGCCGGTGAGCATCAGGTAAAGCGACGGTATCAGCAGGACGACGCCGCCGGTGTAGACGCAGTACTGGATCATCGCCAGACGCTTTTGCGCCTTGGCCGGGTTCAGCGCGTGATAGCCCCCGAAGATCGCCATCGTCACCCATCCCAAAAGGTTTGCATGCGCATGGGCGCCGATCGCGCTGTGATCCTGGCCGATGGCCATGTGCAGGCCCATGGCTATGCCGATGATCAGAAAGATGATCGCAGTCTTGAAGTACAATTGTGCTAGGCGCGGCATGGAGTATCTCCCCCTCTGTTCCTGCCCCGCTTGATTATTAGCATTTTTGCAGATGATTGCTGCCTGCCTTTATTGGGTATTTCTTGGGCAGCCTCACGAAATCAGACGCTGATGGCGATACCGCGATTGGCAAAGAACCGGTCGAAGGTGGAAAGCGGCATGACGACGTCGGCTTGATTGGCACGGTCATGGCCGGAAGGATTGTGAAAACGGACACTCTGCCGCGAGGCGGCCGTGACCAGCACGAGATGGCCGCCTTTGGAAGGCGGCTCGCGCTCGGGCCAGCGTATGGCGCTGCTGACGGAGGCGATGAAGACGCGGCGTTCGGACAGAACCTCGGGAATGTCTGTCGTCGGGATGTTCGTCAGCGTTTGGGCGGAAAGCCCGAAGCGCTCGCCGACATAGGTCACGAAGGGAGCATAGATCAGGCCCTTGATCGAGGCATCGGCCTGGTTGACGACATAGCCGCCATACTCCGTGCAGCCGCGCGCAAGCGACAGGATCGGGTGCAACTCGCCGCGCGCGGCCAGGATCATCTTCAGGCAGGCCATGCCGCAGACATTCACCGCCCAGCGCGCATATTCCTCAATCGTCTCGGCGCCCGAATTGCGCCAGAGCGGATCGCGCTGAAGCGCCGAGGCGCCCTCAGACAGGACCGCCGATGTCATCTCAGGGCTTTCCCATTGGCTGAAATAGGGAACAGTGCAATCTAGAATTTCCATGCCGTTTTCTCTGTCAGGTGCCGATGGAACTGTTGTCATGCGCGCAAGGCGGTATCAAGCCGGTAGAGCAATGCGTGGAACTGGCCGTTGCTCGGCGCGCGCGCCGGCATGCGCTGGACGATCTGGCGGACTTCCGGCGATGCCTGCGAGATTACCCAGCGGATCTCCGCTTCGAGGATGCCAGCCGGGTCGACGGCGGCGAGCGCTGCCGCTTGCGCGGCGTAAGCCGCAGGGCCAAGGATATGATTGACCTGATGAGGGGTTGCGATCGGATGCGTGTAGGCGGATCCGGCTGCTGCCATCGCCGCGCGGGCAGCGGCCGAGGCTGCGGGATCGCCGACCTCGCGCGCCGACTGACCGGCCGCCCAGGCAAGCTTGCGCAGTGCCGAGGTTCGCCCGCCGCCCTGCGCAAAGGTGGCGATGGCCGAAAGCGCTGCGCGAGGGCGAGTATCATCAGGGGCCTTCGCCTCGAAAAGGGGCAGGGCGCGCTCGGCGCAAGCGGCAGCCCAGCGCGCGATCTGGCGCAGATCGTCTTCGTTCAGCAGCGGCGTGTTCGTTTCAGTGGGCATCGTCTCTGCCTTCCTTGTGCGAAGGGCGCTCGTCGAAGGATGTCGCAACCGCCCTGGTGCGCCGACAGTTTGACGACCGGATGCTGAAGGTATCCGCACAAATCCCGATACGTTCAACACTGTTGTTTGCAAAGGGGTATCGCTTGGCAACCGCGAAGAGAGTTTCGGAGCGAACGGCAAACTCTGAGCCTATCAACTCATGGATCGGGCATCAGCCGCGCAACTGCGCCGCATGAAAACAGAAGACGATTTCGGGGTCGTTTTCATCGAGGTTGTCGATGTAGCCGCTGGTGCGAAAGCCGGCGGTGCGCAACAGCGTCTGCATCTGCCGATTGGACAGGTTTGTCGACGCGAAGAGCTTGGGCGTCGTGCAGACGGCTGCGAAATGTCGGACGAGCGCCATTCCAAGGCCCTGGCGACGAAAGTGCTCCGCGACCATGATCATTTCGATAAATCCGTTTCCGAAGAAATGGTAGGCCAGCACACCATAGGCTCCGACGGAACCGTTCGTTTCGACGGCGTGGCAGCACCCTGCCTCGATCCACGAACTGATGTGATCCCGTCGCTCAGGATCGTGAGCGGCAATCGTATCGAGGGCCACCAGCGTGTCGAAGTCGGCAAGGGTGGCACTTCTGATTTTCATAAACGATTCCAGATGCAATTGCGCTGAGGCGCATAAAATCCACCCGTGTCGCGGGTACAGGGATTTCCAGCTTTAAGCGTCGATCGCCAGTTTTGCCATGGCAGATTGCTTGGCGCTGCTCAAGCCGTCGGCGCGAGAGGGCGTTCACGGCCGTGCCGCGCCGCATCCGGCTTGCGGGCGGTTAAGGCGGCAAGGGCTTGGCGCTTGCGGGCGGCCATCTCGTTGAAAGGGGTTAGGCCCATGCGGTCGAGATAGGCTGTGATCGCCGCTTCCACGCCCTTGTCGTTGCCGGCTTCCGTTTGCCAGAAGGCTTCCATGGCGGCGAAGAGGGCTGATTTGTCGAGCGCGATATCCATCAGGGCCTAAGCTCCGAACTGCTGGCGGTGGTTGAGCGTGCCGTGGCCCCTTTGGCAGTAGGGCACGGTCTGACCGGGGTCGCCGGTCGGCGGCTTGAAATCGGCGCGCCAGCGCTCCCAGGCGTGCGATGTGCGCACGAAGGCGGGTAGCAGGTGCTCGTCATCCGGCGTGCGATCGAAATCGTCGAGCCAGGCGTCGGCGATGGCCTCGGAGATGTCTTCGCCGTGCAATGCGTCGAGATCGAAGCGGATGAGCCTGGTGGCGTGTTCGCCGTCATGGGCCGCCAGCCATTCGGCGGCGGTGGCAAAGGTAGTGCCGAAGCAATCGCTTTCCTCGATGAAATGGCCGCGTCCGAGCGTGGTGACCGCAAGGATGATCTCGCGGCTCTGGGTGAGCGGGGCCGCAGGCTGTTTTTGCCGTGTCGATGTCACTGTCATGCCTTCTCCCTGACGAAGCAGGCGGCACGGGCTCGGGGGCACGCTGCGGCTCCGGCTTCCCTTGTTTCGATGGGTAACTCATGATAGGAAAAATCCTATATTCCGGTCAATAGGAAATATACTTTCGGCAGGATTTTTCTGACAGGACTGTCGATATCCTCCAGTTTGTTCTTGTTTTGTTCGAGGGATTGAGTCAGCTTGGGGCTGCCATTGCAGGTGGCAGAGAGGAGCATGACATGGTCACTTACTTCGTCGTTCAGAGCTTCACCCGGGGAAATCGAGGTGCCTTGCTCGCCGACATCCCGGTGCAGGCGACCGGGGCCGACCACGCGCTCAGGCTGGCGGAAAGGCTGGCGTCGACCAAGGTCGGCGTTGTCGCATTCAGTCGGGCAGGGGATCTGTCGACCGGTGAATTCGAGGATGCGACCATCCTTTTCATCGGCGGTGACCTGCCCTCGGATATGCAGGAGGTCATGGCCGCGTAGGCGCATCGGCAATCGCGCGAGGCAGTCTTGCCGGCCGGGGCCATTTGCCGGTTCATGTCGCCGCTTCATGTCGCTTGTGTTCGGCGGCAGGGCGTGCCGCGCAAAGGACCGCGGGCCGGGCGCTGCGCGCAGACGGTGTCGTCGAGGCTCCCCGGATTCCATGCGTGCCGCCGCCATGTTTGCCGGCTTTCAGGTCGAAGCGAAAAAGCCCGAGAGCCGCGCCGGCTTCCGGGCTTTTTGTCGGCCGGTGGCTTTCGGCGGAGAAGATTGAGGGGCGATTTCGGCGGCCCGTGGTGCCGCCTGCGTTGTGATGTCGCCTTTTCGCGCCTCACGTTGCGTCAGGTGTGACGCTGTTTTCCAGGCTTTGTTGTTTTTCAAGCCATTGCGGCGTGAGGCTGAGGCGTAAGCGCTCGCCGGCCCTGTCACGAGGCCATGTTGCCGGGCGGTGTCGGGCGGCGTCAGCGGGCGCTGTATTTGCCGACGACCCGGTGGCAGAAGGACCACTCCACCCGGCTCTCGGTGAATTCCAGATAGGGATTGTACTGCTTCAGTGTCCATTCCCGGTCGTTGAACGACACCAGGCGCTTGATGATCGCCTCGGCATCGTTGGCAGGCGGCACGTGGTAGAGCACGACGTCCTTGTCGCGGGTCGGCGGCAGGTGCGGGTGCACCAGCGCCATGTCGCCGGGCTCATAGGCCGGGATCATCGAGGTGCCGGTGAGGTAGATGCCGTAGGCGCCCTTGACGCCCTCAAGCACCGAGGGGCGCTTGACGTATTCGACAGCATCGAACGTGACGATCACATGGCCGTCGCCGCCCTGGGCAGCAACGAAGATCGGCAGGTCGCGATGGCCGACGAGCTGCTCGCCGGGCACGATCTGCGGATTGAACCCGGTGGCGTTGCGGGGGTGGCTGGCTTCTCCCGCGTTCGGCGTCGTGCCGATCAGGTCAGTGATGGCGCGCACATCACGCTCGCGCAGTTCGCGCGGGCTCTCGCGCTCGACGAACTGCTGGATATAGGCGTGGTTCTTCCCGATCGCGATGGACAGATCCTTGTAGGTCGTCCTCTTCGCATCGACTGCTTCCCGGATAAGGCGCCGCAATTGATCCATGGAAATGGCATTCCAGATTCCGCTTATTACGTCCAATAGGATTTTTCCTCTTGATAAGATGGCCTGATCCTATTACTGATAGGATATGAACGGAAACAAAGAGTCAATCGCATCTTCTGGGACCGATTTTCCCGGTTGCCGCTTCAAGCCGGAGCGGTCCGGTCGGCCTGTTCCTGCGGGCGTCGGGTCCGGCGCTTCGTGCGTCAGGCCCGATCATGGCCGGGGACGCGCCGGGGAGCGCCGCATGGGCGATGACTGCATGCTTGCCGGAGTGAGCCGATGACTGCCGCCACGACCCGAACAAGGAAACCAAGGGGCTCCAGGGACCCCGCGCGCCGGCCGCACGGGCTGACGCCGAGGCAGAGCGAGTTGCTCAGCTTCATCCGCAGCTACAGCGCCGACAAGAACGGCGTCTCGCCGACATTCGACGAAATGAAGGACCATCTGGGTCTTTGCTCAAAATCAGGGATCTCGCGGATGGTGGCGGCGATGGAGGAGCGCGGGGCCATCCGCCGGCTGAAAAACCGGGCACGCGCGCTTGTCGTGGTGGAGGCAGCCCATGCTTGAGTCGGTGACGGATACGATTTTCGGCAATCCGGTCTTTGCCGGGCTTGCAGCCTTCTCCGCCACTTCGGTGACGCTTGCCGCCGTCAGCTGGTTTGCCAGCCCGGTCTTCGGCTGCAGTCGGCGGCGCGCGGGCTGGAGGGGAGTGTCCGGCGAGATCGTTTTGTCTGGCAGGCTTAGCCGATGGAGCAGAACGGTCCTTTCCGAGCGGACAACGCTGTCCGGCAAGGGGCCGGCGCAGGGAAGGGAAGACCCACGGGGCAAGGAAATCCTGCCGAGCATCGACTTCGAGGCGCTGCAACGCGAACTCGACGACGCGTTCGCGCCGGTGGGGCGAGACAGGGGGAAAGCCTGATGTCCGGCCCGGATCTCGTCAGAGCGTTCGTCGGCGGTTTGCTTCCGTCTGAAGGTGATGACGGGGGGGATTGCGACCTGCCTGATCCCACAGGTGATGGAAACGAGGTCGCGGAAATTGTTGGCCGCTCGCGACGTCGGCAACGACGGGCAGGGCCATATACGAGACTGATCGCTGCCTTGTCGCATGGCGCCCGAGCCGGGAACGGTTCGGTGTGGATGACATGCGGCGCGGCTGCAGCGTCCTTTGCGTGCCGATCCGGTACGCGCGGGAGCAGCCAAGGCGGCGATCATAGCGAGGGGCCGCTGCCCACCTCCTCCCCGGTGGCCCCTCGCTGCCATTTCGGCGCCGGCAAGCCGTATCTGACGCATGCCCCCGACGATCGGATGCGATCTCGGTGCGGGATCATGCGTGGGGAAAGGCTGGAGCGGGCTTTGCGCGTCAGGGCGGATGCTCCGGCATCTCCAATGCCCTGACATTCCGGATGCCCCGGCATTCCGGACGCGCAGTGCTCCAGCGCCACGCATTGCGTGGCTGGACCCAGCCTCGCCCCCAAGCCCCGTCCTTGCACGTTGCAAGCGGGGTTTCAGGCGGCTTGCCGGCGGGGAGGCGGAGGAAACCAGAGCAGGTGCATCGCACGCCAAGGCCGATCGCCGCTTTTGGCGAGGCGAACCCGTGCGGACATTGATGAGGAGACGACGTTATGCGTGACGCGAGTTTACAGAGATTTCTGCGTTGCCTGGCTTCGCCGGCAACAGAGAGTGCGGCGGGATGGACGGATGGCGCGGCCGTTCGTTCGAGCCGACGCACGCGCGGCCGGTGCGCCAAGGCGGACCGGTGCTTGCGGCGGCGCTGCGCGCCTGCCTTCGTCCGGTTGTTGGGCGGTGCGCTGTCGCCACAGCGCGAGATCCTGGCGGAGCTGGCACCGCCTGATCGACCGGGCGCCGTCGCGGCACGGTTCACCAGATTTGTGCTGCGGCATTTGCCGCAGGGGCGAGCCGAACGCTTCGTCGGCGCAGCGCGCGCCGTGACGGTCGAGGTCTAGGCGATGCGCATCACATCGATCGTCGAGGCTCTGGTTCAGTGCGGTGCGACACCGGAGATGATCCTGTGCGCCGTGCGCGCGGCCGAAGCCGGCCAGCAATCGGACATCGACCGGCGCCGGGCGAGCGATCGCGAACGGCAACAGCGCCACCGCGCTCACGTGACGTCACGGGCGGTCACGGCGACGGGCGGCGCTGCCCTCTCTGATAAAGAAAGGTCCCCCGCACCCCCTAAAGAAATTAACTCTCCCGACAACACCCAATCCCCTGCGCCAACGCGCGACACCCAACCCCCTTCGCCATCGCACCGATTGTCAGGCGGCAGGCGCGCGGTGCGCCTTCCCGAGCAATTCCAGCCGGACCGGGATTTTGCCGCGCGGCTTGGGTTCGGCGAGGCGGAGGTGGAGCTGGAGCTTGAAAAATTCCGCGACTACTGGACGGCGAAATCCGGACGGGACGCGGCCAAGCTCGACTGGCTGGCCACCTGGCGCAACTGGATGCGCAATGCCGCAAGGCCACGCAAGAACCACCGGCCACAGGCGAGCCCAGGCGAAAGCGCCTTTGCCCGCCACCAGCGGGAATGCCGACAAGCGATAGAACGCGAACTCAATGGAAACCTTGAACATGACGACCTTATCAACACACAACCGACATTCGACCTTGAGCCGGGAGATTACCGCGCTCACTGAACGGCTGACGCCTGCGGGCGACGATGCGATCCTGCGCAGCCTCAACGTGATGCAGACCGCCGGCATGACCATGCCGCAGGGCATCGACCCGAAAAAGCTTCTGCCGGTCTATCAATATGCGCTTTCCGGCGTGCCGGCCTGCGGCCTTTCGACGGCGACGCAGAAGCTGATCCGCGGCGACTATGCCGGCAACGCCAGCGTGCTTCTCGGCACCATTCCCAAGCCGCCCGTGCTGGCGGCGCTCGCCAAGAGCGAGGCGGCGGCCGCCCGTGCCGAACTGGCCCGCAAGCGCGAGATGACGGAGGCGCTGAGCCCGGCAATGCCGGTCGCCCAACGCTCGCCAGAGGTCCGCGAGCGGGTTCGGCTGCTGCTTCGCCAGTTCCGTGCCGAGCAAGCGGCGACCAGCGCGACGGCGACCATGCCCGGAGAGGCGCGATCGATCGAGCGGGCTGCGGTGCTTGCCCGGATGCTCGACCTTCCCGATACGGCTGAGCCGACCGCGGAGCAGCGCGCTTTTCGGGCGCGGCTTGAAAACGATGTGGCCGAGGCAAAGGCCTTAGGCTCGACGATCGATTTTGCCGGGGAGGCGGCAAGCCATGCAGCCTGAAACGAGAGATTCGATGACGGGGCCGATGACGGGGCCGGCGACAGGACTTGACGCGACAATGTGGCCGAAAGGCCTCGCCGCAGGGAACGGGGAGACCAACGGGCGACACAGCGACGGCGATGCCACCGCCCCCTTGGACGGGGTGGCGATGGCGCATGGCACGGAGGCCGATGCGCCGACGGCTGCGGCCCGGGCGCCGGAGAGCGACACGCCGCTCGCGCCGGAGGACTTGCTCGGCGCACTGAGCGCGCATGTGAAGGCGCAGCGCCTGCGGGTGCTGCAGCTGGAGCTGGCGCTTGCCGACGCCGAAGCGCGGATCCTGTCGCAGGCGCAACTGCTTTGCGGCGCGAGCGTTGACGGCGGCCTCTTCAGCCGCCGACCGGTGCGCGAGATCGTCGATGAGGTACTGCTGGCCTATCCCGGTATCGGCTGGGCCGATGTGATCGGGGTTCGCCGGGAACGGCGCCTGGTCGAGCCGCGTCACCGCTGCATGGCGGCCGTCTATGACGAGCGCGAGGACCTGTCGCTGCCGGCGCTCGGCCGGATTTTCAGGCGCGACCACACCTCGGTGCTGCACGCGGTCAACAAGGGGAGGGCCAAGCGATGAGGCGGCCCCCAAGCGGTGGGATCGAAGGGTGGTGGCCCGGGCACAGGCGATCGCGATCGGTGGCGAGGGGCGGGATGTCACCGCTGGCGGATTGCTCGCCTACCTCGGGTGGCGGTTTGCCGCCGACCTCGGCGGTGGGTCGCAGTTGCCGCTGGGCCAACCGCCGGACGAGCATGACGCCGCCCTGAGCGGCGCGCCCGGCGCACCCTGACAAATTCGCATTTTCGAAACGGGTACCCGCCTTGCCGCAGCCGGCCTCCGGCTTTCGGGCGGATGCGCATGGGCAATGGAACGCAGACGAGCAGAAGGAAGAACAGATGACATCCAAGGCAGAACGCATTCGCATCAAGCGGGCAAGCAAGGCGGGCCGGCCGCGCAAGGCGGACATGGCGCGCTATCCCGGCGGGCAGATCAAGCACGGCGAAACGGAAAGAGAGGTGCGCTCGGTCGCCATCGCGGCGCGGCAGCGTCAGCACTTTTCAGGAATGAAGGGCGTGGATGCCGGCAGTCCCTTCGCCGGCTACACGCTCGGGCGGATGTTCCTCGACGGCAAGCTGACCGCACATGAGCGCGAGGCGGGCGACGAATATGCCCGGCAGATGGCGCGCTACTACAGCCTGACCGGTATTCCCTTTCCAAGTGTCAGGGCGCAGTCGCTGTTCAGCGTCAAGGGGTTTGAGGGCGAGACGACCACTGAGCGGACGCGGGCAGCAAGGGCTGCGACCAACCGGATGATGGAGCTCGAGGGCGTGCTCCTGAAGCTGCCGGACGGGCCGCGGGTGAAAACGACGGTCTTCAATGTCTGCGTCATGGACTACGAGGTGTTGCGCACCATGCCGGAACCGCAGTTGGCCTGGCTGAAGCGCGGCCTGACCGAGCTGCACTGGCACCTCGGGCTTTCGAGGGAAAGGGTGGCGGTTTGAACCTCTGGTAAAAAGCCATAGGCGGCCGCTTTTGGATGCTGTGGCCGCCTGAGGGCGGAGCCGGACGATGCTCGAGAAAAGGTCTCGCTCCGTCCCTCGATCGAGGCGAGTTGCGGCTTGCGTCGTCAACGTCTGCTTGTTCCCGAAAGCAGAGGTTGATATTGTTTCTTGCCGCATTGCGATCTGCCTGGCTGGGCGCATGGCCTTGCGATGACATGGACGAGCGATAGCTGGCGCCTCGGCCCTATCGCAATGAATACTGCAACTTTTTCTCGTGCCACGACCTATCCCCTTGTTCAGGTTGGAGAATTGCCGTGCGTATCAAGTCTTTCGCATCGCAGGAGTTGATGAAAGCCACGTTTGTGGCGCGTGCCTTGTCCCACGCCGCAGCCGCGTACGCTTGCGTCCGCACAGCTTTCAAGGTGCCGTTGTCCAGCAGACGATGGCTTGCGGCACTTTTCGTGCTCGGCGCTTGCCCGGCTGCATGGGCGGATGATGTGCTCTTCGAAAACGTCCGCATCTTCGACGGAAAAGGCGCGACCTCACTTTCCGCTCCGTCGAATGTACTGGTCAAAGGCAATGTGATCGCTCGGATCTCGACAGACCCTGTCGAGGCTGAAGGCGCCCAGCGCATTGCCGGGAACGGCCGCACGCTGATGCCGGGCCTTATCGATGCGCACTGGCACGCAATGCTGGCGCGATCCACTCCGGCAGAGTCGTTCGGCGATGTCGGCTTCAACAATCTCGTCGCCGGCGACGAGGCGACGGACACTCTGATGCGCGGCTTTACCACCGTGCGCGATGTGGGCGGACCGGTGTTCGGTCTCAAGCGCGCGATAGACACTGGTATTGTCGAGGGCCCGCGCATCTACCCCTCCGGCGCCATGATCACCGTCACCAGCGGGCATGGCGATTTCCGTCAGATGAGCGACCTGCCGCGGGTGATCGGTGGCCCATTCGCCCGGATGGAGCAGGTCGGCGGGAGCATCGTGGTGGACAGCCCCGACGAGGTGCGGCTGCGCGCGCGCGAGCAATTCATGCAAGGGGCAGCGCTGATCAAGGTGACGGCGGGAGGAGGAGTGTCTTCACCGCACAGTCCGCTCGACGTGACCACCTTTACCGAGCCCGAACTGCGGGCCGCGGTGGAAATCGCCGACAATTGGGGCACCTACGTTGCAGCTCACGCCTTCACGTCGCATGCGATCAGGATCGCGATAGCCGCCGGGGTGAAGTGTATCGAACACGGTTTCCTCATGGATGAGGAAACCGCCAAGCTGATCGCCGAGAAGGGCATCTGGCTCAGCCTGCAGCCGCTACCCGAGTTGTTGCGGCAAGGCTTTGCGGAAGGTTCGGTCGAGAGGGCCAAGGCGGATGAGGTGTGGCCCGGCATCGGCAGAACCTACGAACTGGCGAAGAAATACAAGATCAAGACGGCGTGGGGCACCGATGTGCTGTTCTCCCGCGCATTGGCGCAGCAGCAGGGGGCGATCCTGGCCTCTCTCAAGCGCTGGTACACGCCTGCCGAAGCGCTCTCCATGGCAACCGGGACGAATGCGCAGTTGCTGGCGCTTTCCGGCCCACGCAATCCCTATCCGGGAAAACTCGGCGTCGTCGAGGAAGGCGCGCTTGCTGACCTGTTGCTCGTCGACGGCAACCCGTTGGAGAATCTCGACCTCGTGGCCGATGCCGACAGCAACTTCAAGATCATCATGAAGGACGGGATCATCTATAAGAACACGCTGGCGAAGTGAGGCGCAGGCGCATCCGAATGTCGGCTGGCGCTTTTGCTACACCAGTGGGACAGGCTGGTTGCATATGGCCGGGCCGCTGCAGATTTGCCGCCGGGTGATCGCCAGATAGAAATGGCAACGGTGCAACTGGAGGGATGGCGTGGCTACTGCCGGTGCCGACAGCCGGGATTCACTTGGAACCCCGGCTGTCCGAAATGCATTGCGGGCCGAAGGGCGGTCTCAGTTGCCGCCGATGCGTTCGCGCAGGCGGTCGTCGCGCTCGATGATTTCAGGGGTGAGTGCGTCGCCGAAATCGGCCGCCTCGAACACCGGGCGGATTTCGATTTCGCTCGGGCCCGGCATCGGATTGGGGCAGCGCTTTACCCAGGCGATCGCCTCGTCCATGTCCTTGACCTGCCAGATCCAGAAGCCGGCGACCAGTTCCTTGGTCTCGGTGAAGGGGCCGTCGATGACAAGGCGGCTTGCGCCGTCGAAGGCGACGCGCTTGCCCCTGGACGAGGGGTGCAGGCCTTCGCCGGCCTGCATGATGCCGGCATTGACCAGCTCTTCGTTGAACTTGCCCATGGCTTCGAGCAACTCGGTCGAGGGCATCTTGCCGGCTTCGCTGTCCTCGGTCGCCTTCACCATTACTATCACGCGCATGGTCTTTTCTCCTTTGATCGACGAAGCCAAACCGGCCTCTGTGCTTGAATGACGAACGGCCAGAGACAGGGCCGACATTTGCCCGAAACTTTTTTCGGCAAACCGATAAAGTGCCGGCGGTGACCCCACGCAGATCGGGAGCGACCGCCTTCTGCACCGCCTGGCTGTGTGCTGAAGTGGTGTCGCCGATGAGCGCAGGGAAGACGTCTCGGCAAAGATATGTCTGATCTCGCGCAAGACGAAATTCGCCGACGGCAGGATCTTCTGCCATGCCGCCGTGGGATTGGGTGACATGAGGTGTCGCCGATATCATTGTGTTTTTACATGCTAATATGACAATGAACGCATTCACCATGGGTTCACGTCCAGGGGGGATAGCTTGCGCCTATTCGAAACGGATAGGTGTCGAGATGAAGAAGATAGGCATTGTGATCCTTGCGGCGGTGACGGCTCTGACGAGCTATACGCCTGCGAATGCCGTGCCGGTTGCGGCCGTTCAGATGCGGCAGCAAAGCGACGTTACGAGCGTGCAGTATCGTGAATGGGGCGGCGACAGACATCGCCCGCGGCCGGGCTGGAACCATGGTGGACATCGACCGCGTCCCGGCTGGGACGGCGGTTACCGCCCACGCCCGGGTTGGGACGGCGGTTATCGTCCACGGCCACACTGGGATGGCGGCTACCGCCCGCGGCCGAGCTGGCAGGGAAGCGGCGGGTATCGCTACGGCTGGTACAATGGCCACCGGGGTTATCGCGGCTACCGCGATGGGTACCGCCGTCACAATGACGGCTGGTGGTATCCGCTGGCAGCCTTCGGCGCCGGTGCCATCATCGGCGGCGCGATTGCCGCTCCGCCGCGGCGCGTCGAAACCGGCGTGAACCCGCGGCACGCCAGCTGGTGCTATGACCGCTACCGCTCCTACCGCGCCTGGGACAACTCGTTCCAGCCCTATGGCGGTCCGCGGCAGCAGTGCTACTCGCCTTACTATTGATGCAAGACGACCCCGCCGGTCGGTTGCGATCGGCGGGGTCTTTGTCGGGGAGGTCATCCACCCTGGCTTGCTGGCGCCCTGTCGGGCGCTGCGGCATTCATCCGCGAAATGGCCATGCCGAGAGACAAGGTCTCAAATGCGCGACGACGTTGCGCGGGTATCGGTTTGACCAACAGGCATTGGCGCAAATAGCCAACACGCTCCCGCGGGCTTGCTCAGAATGAGTAACCCTTGCCGTTGCTTGGCGTCGAGGTTCTGCTGGTCCTGCCGGGTCCTGCAGCCAGTTCGATTGTGTCGGTACCCGCGTGCTCGACCTTCGCAGGCTTGGCGTTCAGGGTCGAACTTGGGGGAGTTGCGGCCGTGGCGATCGCCGCCAGGGCGAACGATGCGGCAGCGGCAATAATGATTGTCTTCATCGCTGTTTCCTTTGTTTCCACACATGGTTTCGGCCGCTGCGACCCGCCGGAGCGTTGACGCGGCTCGTCGCTCGTACGGCGGGATCTCGGTGCCGGGAATACGGCAGATGCCGTATATCGACCTCGGTGGAAGCGGAAACGGCGGGCTTGGGTTAACGGAGGCTTACCGGCGGCGGTTCCTGTCAGGCCGCTTTTCGGGCGACGGCGGAGCCGGATTTCCGGCCTCCGCAGCCGCATGTGCGGCAGATAGGCAGGCCGCCTTGTGGGCGTTTTTCAATCCTGGTTCGGCGGGGCCTATTCGGGCAGGGTTTCATCGAAACGGGTGGCTTCCCGCGACGGATCGCGCTCGAGCACCTCTTCCTCCGCGTCATCGGGCAGGGCCTCGTCGCTTTCCAGATTTGCCTCGTCACGGCTAGGTACCGGCGGCACACGGCCCTGGTCTACGGGTGGCAGGTCGGCGCCACCCGGGATCTGGTCCGTTGGCACATCCGGCACGTCGCTGGCTTCGGGGTCTGGAAGACCCTGGCTATCAGGGGCCAGGCGCGGCTTCAGCGTTGTTCGGGGCATCTTGCATCTCCTTGATCGTGACCAAGGAATAAGGGCCAGGCACGCGAATAGTTCCGTATTTTGGCTTCGACGCAAGGAGGGTGTTATCCGAAGGCGATGCAATCGGCCTTCGCGTTTTGACGGGTGTGCGGCCGAGGGGCGCAGACATGGCTGAGGGTTTGGAGGCGCGCGATGCGCGACCGGGAGAAGGCGGGCATTGGGCGAGATGCCTTGAAGCGCGTCGCGATCTTTCAGATCGCTTGGCTTGCTTTAAGTTCTTGTTTTCACGCATGTCGCTAGCGCAAAACCGCTGCACACTTTTGCGCGACATGCTTTAGAACTTCAGCGTGGCATCGTCGTGTTTGGGTGGCGGGTGGCTGTCCCTCTGGCGGCGCATGCCGTAGGCGAGGGCAAGGCCCAGCACGGCGGAACCGACGACAACGGCGAGTAGTGCGAAGAAATTCTCCATGACATTCTCCTCCCGGAAGCGATGATAGCACAATCGGACGAGCGCAACCAAATACCTGCACGTTATCCCTAACCGATACGCGGGGCCGGCGAAGGCTCATCCGAAAGGGCAACGAAGGTGGCGCTTGAGTTGTTCCGGGCAAGTTGGAAATGTCCGGCGAGATTTGAGGATGGCTTGCTGCTGATGCGTGGCCGCGCAACCCCGGCATAGGGCGAACGGCAGCGTCTGCGAGCGTCGCCGGTGCATGAGGTGGCGGTGCCGATTCTCGTGGACGGCGCAATCTCAAGGATCAGCCCGATGCGCCCCGGCATTCAACGCCTGATGCTGGCAAGCCAAAATCACGAGAAAGCGGCGCACGTCACGCGCCTTTGATTGCCCAGTGGCTGGCCAGGCGGGCGCCATCCAAAAAAAAGAACGAAACTAGAACAAATTTTGTGCGAAGGGGTTGCCATTCTGCCGGAAGCGGGCTAAGGATATTTCAGGATGGTCGTTTCGTAATCGAAGCGGCCTTTTTCATTTTTGGAGGCACGAGACGGTCGATCGCGCTCCTGCCGTTTGCAGCCCGCAGCTGTCCATCCAGATGTCTCTCTCTCTCTCTCTCTCTCTCTCTCTCTAATTGGCCGGCGCGCCTGACGTGCTTCTCGGCTTCTTGGAAGGGCCGTGCCCTGTTCGCGTGTCATCGTTGCTGGAAGGACAGCGTTGCGCGTTTGCGCGACGTTGATAAGGTCGTTCGGCGACGCTTATCGTGATGTCGTTTCTGCGAGGTGGCGCAAGCGTTCAGCAACGCGAAGACGTTGCTCCTCGGATAACTTCCGTATGACCGATTCGTAATAGGCACCGACAAATTCGAGGGCCTCGGGACGATCGCCTGCGCCGAAATACGAGCGGGAAACCCAGTAGGCGGCTTCTTCCAGGTCAGCTTCCACGACGATGCCAAGTTCGTAGGCGGCCGCGATCATCATCTGCGCACCGTAATGGTCCTGGAGGGCCGCGCTATGCCACCAGCGGAACGCCTCCTTGGGGTTGCGCTCGACGCCTAGCCCCTCGTGGTAAATCGTGGCCAGCCGCCCTTGAGCGCCGATGTGGCCGCCGCGCGCAGCCAGCCCATTCCAGTGGTAGGCGGCAGCCAGGTTTTCCTCGCTATCGCCGAAAAAATGTTCTCCGAGCGCCGCTTGCGCGTCGACGTTTCCGCCCTTGGCGAGTTCGATCAGTCTCGGTGCTATGGTCGTGGCGCCTGGCGGCGGCGGATCGGCCAATGCAGGCGGTCGACGGGCCTTTCCGGCGAAAATTGCACGCAGCCACGTCCATAAATGCTGGATCATTCGTCGTCGCTGCTCCTATCGGGGGAGTTGATTGATGAAGCGTACGTCAAAGCCGTGTTGCTCAGCTTCAGGGGGGCTGAGACCGCGGGATAATGTCGATAGCTGTGTCGACGCGGTGTTGCTCGTCTGCTCAGCCTCGGCCGCCATCAATCTGTTCTTCTTCCGATATCTCCAGCGCCTGCTGCGACAGGCTGTCTGCGGGTGTTCCCTTGGCTGCCCCCCGGTGCCTCCCGCGAGCATCGAGTGCCGCGCAGAAGCCGGCCGGTGCCGTGTTCAGGTCGACACCGCCGTCATCCCGGTTGTGCCTGTCGATTGCCTGGCGGGCACCGTGATGTCCCTTGCGCGCGGCGCTGCGCCACCAGCGAATTGCCTCCTGTGGATCGGGCTCGACGCCAAGGCCCTTGTCATAGATCGTTGCGAGGCGGGCCTGCGAAGCGGCGTGGCCTTGGCGGGCTGCCTGTCCGTTCCAGTGGTAGGATGCGGCGTAGTTTTCCTCGCGGCCATCGTTGAAATAGATTTCGCCGAGCACTGCCTGGGCGTCGAGATTTCCTGACGTGGCGAGCTCGAGCAACCTGGGCGAGACATTTGCGGCGGACAGCCGCGGCGTGAAAATGGTCTTCAACCTTCTGACTGCGTTTTGGATCATCAGACACCCGTCTTGTTCATCGGCATAATTCCTCAAAATCGGGACGATCGAATGGATAAATTATGCTGCAATTTGAATGTTTTATCTCTCCAGCTCACCTGTCTAATCCGGTGTGAGGCGCCTTTGGCCGCACCGGGTGCAGCGAATGCGCGGTCTGTAAATTAGTATTGGTGACATAATGCAACCTAAGGTCAAGTGGGTCCGCGCAATTTCCCGTGGATATCGGAAGGCTGTTGCTCGTTTGCCGCTTGCTGCGCGCGCGGATGCCTGAGCGACTGTAAAGAGCTTTGCGGCGCCATTGGCGCTGCATGGGAGTCCTCATCATGAGTATCGGAAAACCAGCCAAGGACCCGAAGACGGGGCGTTTCCTGCCGCGCGAGCCGCGGGTCGGAGCCCCAATCGGGGCGGGTGCACCTGCACGAACGCGCGCCCGCAAGGCGGTGCGCTCCAAGCTCGGCGAGCTCTTTCTCGAGGATATGCTTTGCGCCTGGGAGAGCCGAGGGGCGGCGGCGATCCAGGCGCTGATCGAAAAGAACCCGCATGATTTCCTCAAGGCCGTGGCTTCGCTGATGCCGAAGGACGTGACCGTCAATGTCAACCAGATCGGGGAGATGACGGATGAGCAACTCCTCGAGCGGATCCGCAAGCTCGACGCCAAGATCAAGCCTTTCCTCGCTGCTCAGGGAGCGGATGGAGCTGGCGATGGAGATCGGGCGGCGGCAGAACACGAATAGGCTGCGCTACTACCGGCCCTATGCCAGGCAGACGGCGTTTCACGAGGCGGGTGCGAGCTTTCGCGAGCGCCTGTTCATGGCTGGAAACCAGCTCGGAAAGACGCTTGCAGGCGCTGCCGAAGCGGCGATGCACCTGACCGGAGACTATCCTCATTGGTGGGCGGGCCGACGGTTCGACCGACCGATCACGATGATCGGCGGCTCGGAGTCGCACGAGCTGACACGCGATGGCGTGCAGCGGCTGCTCGTCGGCCCGCCGATGAACGAGGAGGATTGGGGCACCGGGTACATCCCGAAGGCGGCAATTGCCGGCTGGACACGCAGGTCAAGCGCATCCGGCGCGCTCGACAGCGTGACGGTGCGCCATGCGGCCGGCGGCACCTCGACGTTGCTTCTAAAGGCTTATGAGCAAGGCCGGGCCAAATGGCAGGCAAACACGGTTGATTATGTCTGGTTCGACGAGGAGCCGCCCGAGGACGTGTACTTCGAGGGCATCACCCGCACCAATGCGACCGGCGGTTCCGTCGCCGTGACGTTCACGCCGCTGAAGGGGATGAGCTCGGTGGTCAGCCGCTACCTGCTGGAACCTTCCGACGACAGGACGGTGGTGACGATGACGATCGACGATGCCGAGCATTACACGCCCGAAGAGCGGGCGAAGATCATCGCGAGCTATCCCGCACATGAGAAGGAAGCGCGCACCAAGGGCGTGCCGACGCTGGGCTCGGGCCGGATTTTCCCGGTGACCGAGGAGCAGATCCGCATCGAGCCTTTCGAGATCCCCGGCCATTGGGTGCAGATCGGCGGGCTCGACTTCGGCTGGGATCACCCGTTTGCTGCCGTCGCCTGTGCCTGGGACAGGGATGCCGATGTCTTCTACGTGACGAAGGTCTACCGCGAGCGCGAGGCGACGCCGATCATTCATGCCGCCAGCTTAAAACCCTGGGGTGCCTGGCTGCCCTGGTCATGGCCGCATGACGGCCTGCAGCACGACAAGGGCTCGGGCGAGCAACTGGCAGCGCAATATCGCGGGCAGGGGCTCGCGATGCTGCAGGAGCGGGCAACCTTCGACGACGGCACCAACGGCGTCGAGGCAGGGATATCCGACATGCTGCAGCGCATGCAGACCGGGCGCTTCAAGGTGTTTTCCACCTGCGGCGAATGGTTCGAGGAATTCAGGCTCTACCACCGCAAGGACGGTCGGATCGTCAAGGAGCGCGACGACGTTCTCTCGGCCTGTCGCTACGCGCTGATGATGAAACGCTTTGCCCGGGCAAAGGCCGATGCGGCCGCCTGGAAATTCATGGATCGGAAGGTTGTGTAATGGCAGCGATGAAAAAACAGGAACTGGCCGACCTCGTCAGCCAGCTCGTCCGGGATTGCGAGACCTATCGCGACGCGCTGTCGATCGACCGCGTCAGGGCGATGGAATATTACGACGGGGTGATGAAGGACGTGCCGTCCGACGCCAACCGCTCCAAGGTGGTTTCGCGCGATGTTCGCGCGGCGGTGAAGAAGGTGCTGCCTTCGCTTGTTCGTACCGTGCTCGGCAATGACAAGGTGGTGCAGTACGAGCCGGTCAACCAGGGCGACGAGGCGGGCGCCGAGCAGGCGACCGACTATATCAACTACATCGTCTTTCCCGAGAGCGACGGCTATGACGCGGTGCAGGACGCGGCGCACGATGCGCTGAAGCTCAGGAACGGCGTGATCCGCTGGTGGTACGAGAAGAAGCAGACCGTCGAGGTTTCCAGCCATACCGGGCTCGATGAGGCGGCGCTGGTGCAGCTGATCGCCGACGATGCCGTGGAGGTGCTGGAACAATCGCAATCGGTCGAGGCGATCGAACTGCCGACGGGGCGCGTGGAGCAGCCGGTCTTCAACGTGAAGATCCGCCGCACCGGCGAGCGCGGTACGACGCGGCTTGCCGCGGTGCCGCTGGAAGAGTTTCTCATCCATCCGGACGCAATCTCGATCGACGACAGCCCGATCACCGGCATCAACCGGCGCATGCGCCGCTCCGACCTCATCGCCATGGGCTATAACCGGGCGAAGGTGGAAGGCTTTACTGTCGCCGGCGACCATGACGGCGACGACGAGGCGTTTGCCCGTCGCCGCGACGTCTTTGGCGACGGGGAGGCGACGGCGACCGCGCTGCAGGAGGTGGAATACTACGAACTCTACGTGAAGGTGGACGCCGACGACGACGGTATCGCCGAGCTGCGCCGCCTGGTCTTTGCCGGCGGTATCGGGCCGGACAACTTGCTGGACGACGAGGAATGGGACGAGGTGCCCTTTGCCGATCTCATCACCGAGCGCCGCCCGCACCAGCGCGAGGGCAACTCCGTCACCGACGATATGGCCGAGATCCAGCGGGTGAAGACCGTGCTCCTGCGCCAGACGCTCGACAATCTCTACTGGCAGAACAACCAGCAGCCGATCGTGCAGGAAGGTGTGATCCAGAACCCGGAATCGGTGCTGAACCCGAAGTTCGGCCAGCCGATCCGCGTCGGCCAGGGCGTCGATGTGCGCGGGGCTGTCGGCTACACCGCCGTGCCGTTCGTGGCGCGGGAATCCTTTTCGATGCTCGGCTATCTCGACCAGGAGGCGACCGACCGCACCGGCATTTCTGACGCCTCCAGCGGCATGGCGCCGGACGCGCTGCAGAACATGACGGCGAAGGCGACGGCGCTGGTGGAGCAGGCGGGCATCGGCCAGACGGAGCTGATGGTGCGCACCTTTGCGCAAGGGCTGAAACGGGTGTTCAAGGGCCTGCTCGGCCTCGTCATCAGGCACCAGGACCGGCCGCGGGCCGTGCGGCTTCGCGGGCAATGGGTGACCTTCGACCCTCGCCACTGGAACGCCGGCATGGATGCGACCGTCAACACCGGCCTTGGCGCCGGCACACGCGAGCGCGACATGCTGATGATCCAGATGATCCAGCAGTTGCAGGAAAAGCTCTTGATGACGCTTGGGCCCGACAACCCTTATGTCTCGCCCGACAACCTCTACAACGGCATTGCCAAGACGGTGGAAGCGGCGGGGCTGAAATCGCCCGACCTCTACTTCACCAAGCCGACGCCCGAGGACATCCAGAAACGGATGCAGGCGACTGAGCAGCAACAGCAGCCGGATGCGGCCATGCAGAGGCTGCAGATGGAAGCGCAGCTGGCGGCCGAGAAGACCCGGATCGACGGCGAAAACGCCAAGCGCAAGCTGGAGATGGAACGGGAGCTGAAGCTTGCGGAAATCCAGCAGAACGGCGCGTTGAAGCGCTACCAGATCGACGCCGAACTCGCGCTCAAGCGAGAGACCAACGCCGCGCAGCTGCTCACGCGTGAGCCAGTTTCGCCTGTCCAGATCGGAGGGCATCCAGGATGAACGAAAGCACAAGCCAGAAGCTTGTTCGCTACATCCTGAACGATAGTATCCCGGCAGATATGGTCAAAGCGGCTTGGTCGGGCCTAACGCTTCCAGGGGATGTGTACGCTGGCAAAGTCGACCCTTTGAGTGAAGAAGGGCTTTCGCGGGCGATGGATACCGCCGGTCTCGCTGTTACGGGGAACATTCCCGCTGCCGTGATGCGAAAGCCGAGGAGCAGAGTTCTTGCCGCAAACCGGGAAATGGAGCATGATCCGCCAAGCTATCCGCAACGACCATTCGAGGCGGATTATCCGGACGGAGCGGTTGCCGATGACACAGGCCGCCTCATGTTCGATATTGAGGGGCGCCCCCTCACGGCTCGATACATCGCGGGAAGGCGGACGAATGAGCAAGCTGATACCAGTCTCTCTACCCGAGAACTGGCAGGAGTTGTCGAAGGAGGAACAAACCAAGTTCCTCGTTTCACGCCTCGAGAAGAAATCGGGGGCGGGCACGGTGGTACCTTTGTTGACACCAGAACCGGACAGCCACAACTAGTTGGCATCGCCAACGATCTGCACCCGAACGATGTTCATCGAGTTCTTGGGCACGAAACCGGCCACGTCATAGACCAGATCGTGGGAAACATCCCGACCGAAGGCCTTGAGGATCAGCTCCTTCAAATCTCTTATGTTCGTTGTCAAGTGGTCTAGGCATGATTGTGTCCCTTCCATCAGTAGTGATGAAGCCGTGTAGATGAAGCTGATATACAAAGTTGGAGGCAGGGCTTTCGACGACGGTTGGCATACTCT
>NZ_MUNW01000072.1 GCF_002002725.1 Sinorhizobium sp. A49
GGTTCAACGTTCCGCCGAAGGACATCGTCGACCGGCTGAAGGGCGAATACGACTACGGCAACGGCAAGATCGTTGAGGACAGCCCGCATCTCATGAAATTCTGGCGCGACCACGCCTCCTATCCCTACCAGAGTCACGATTCATGGTTCCTGACCGAGAACATCCGTTGGGGCAAGTTCGCGCCCGACACCGACATCAAGGCGCTCGTTACCAAGGTCAATCGCGAGGACATCTGGCGCGAGGCGGCCAAGGAGCTCGGCGTTTCCGACATCCCGTCCTCGACATCGCGCGGCATCGAAAAATTCTTCGACGGCAAGGTTTTCGATCCGGCGGACCCGCAGGCCTATCTCAAGAGCCTTTCGATCTCGCGCGTCGCCTGAGCCATCGCGATGCTGGCGGCGTCGCTCGCCAGCATCCGGTTTCGAATTCCAAGGAGAACGGTATGTCCGTCACCAACCTCAAACTCAAGGATCAGTCGGCGCTGCGGCCTGCCGCCCCCGTGATTGCCTTTACCCGCTCGGTGAAGCGGGCAAGCGGCCGTCCGCTGCTGGCACGGCTCTCCGCCGGGGCCGCAAATGTCGCACCGCTCATCGTCACGCTTTCGCTGATCCTTATCGCCTGGCAGATCGTCTGTTCGGCGCCCGATTCCAGCCTGCCGTCTCCGACGCGGGTGCTTGAGGAAAGCTGGGAGCTGATCGCTCATCCCTTCTATGTCGGCCAGGGCGTCGACCAGGGCCTGTTCTGGCACATTGCGGCGAGCCTGCAGCGGGTGGCCATCGGCTATGCGCTCGCTGCCGTGGTCGGCATCGCGCTCGGTGCGCTGGTCGGTCAGAGCCAGCTTGCCATGCGCGGCCTCGATCCGATCTTCCAGGTGCTGCGCACGGTGCCGCCGCTTGCATGGCTACCCTTGTCGCTGGCTGCCTTCCAGGATGGTACGCCGTCGGCGATCTTCGTGATCTTCATCACCGCGATCTGGCCGATCATCATCAACACCGCCGTCGGTATCCGCAACATTCCGCAGGACTATCAGAACGTCGCCAAGGTGCTGCGGCTCAATGCCTTCGAATACTTCGGCAAGATCATGTTGCCGGCGGCGGCCCCCTATATCTTCACCGGCCTTCGCATCGGCATCGGCCTGTCCTGGCTCGCCATCGTCGCTGCCGAAATGCTGATCGGCGGCGTCGGCATCGGCTTCTTCATCTGGGATGCGTGGAACTCGTCGCTGATCAGCGACATCATCGTTGCGCTGATCTACGTCGGGATCGTCGGCTTCTTCCTCGATCGTCTCATCGCCCTCGTCGGCCGCGTCGTCACCCGCGGCACTGCCACCGCGTGAGAAAGGCAAAGATCATGACCAAGAGCTATCTCTCGCTTGAACTGATCGACAAGAGTTTTGAACGCGGCGGCGTCAGGACGGAAGTTCTGAAGCAGGTCTCGCTTTCCGTCGACAAGGGCGAATTCATCTCGATCATCGGCCATTCCGGCTGCGGAAAATCGACGCTGCTCAACATCGTCGCCGGTCTCACACAGGCCACCACCGGCGTGGTGCTGCTCGACGGCCGCGTTGCCGATGAGCCGGGACCGGACCGCGCCGTCGTCTTCCAGAACCACTCGTTGCTGCCCTGGCTGACGGTCTACGAGAACGTCCGCCTCGGCGTCGACAAGGTCTTCGGTTCGACCAAGTCGAAGGCGGAGCGCCATGAGTGGACCATGCGCAACCTCGAGCTGGTGCAGATGGCGCATGCTGCCGACAAGCGTCCGTCCGAGGTGTCGGGCGGCATGAAGCAGCGCGTCGGCATCGCCCGGGCGTTGGCCATGGAACCGAAGGTGCTGCTGCTCGACGAGCCGTTCGGTGCGCTTGATGCACTGACCCGCGCCCACCTGCAGGATCAGGTAATGCAGATCCATGCCGAGCTCGGCAATACGGTGCTGATGATCACCCATGATGTCGATGAAGCCGTGCTGCTTTCCGACCGTATCGTCATGATGACCAACGGTCCCTCGGCGCGCATCGGCGAAGTCCTCGCCGTGCCGCTTGCCCGTCCGCGCCGGCGCATCGAGCTTGCCGCCGACCGAACCTATCTCAAATGCCGCGAAGCGGTGCTCAAGTTCCTCTACGAGCGCCATCGTTTCGTCGAAGCTGCGGAGTGATTTCCCATGGCTCACCAAAATCCCGAGAAACTCGTGATCGTCGGCAACGGCATGGCGCCGGGCCGCATGCTCGAAGAACTGTTCGAAAAGGCGCCCGGTCGTTACGAGGTCACGATCTTCAACGCCGAGCCGCGCGTCAACTATGACCGGATCATGCTGTCGCCGGTGCTGTCAGGCGAAAAGGCCTATACCGATATCGTCATCCACGACGACGCCTGGTATGCCGCAAATGGCATCACCTTGCACAAGGGCGCCAAGGTCGCGCAGATCGACCGGACGGCCCGCACGGTCACGGCGGAAAACGGCATCACCGCCACCTACGACAAGCTGGTGATCGCGACCGGCTCCAGCCCCTTCATCATTCCCGTGCCCGGCCACCAGCTGCCCGGCGTGCTTGCCTACCGCGACCTCGACGATGTCGAGAAAATGCTTGCCGGCAGCAGGGATGGTGGCCGCGCAATCGTCATCGGCGCCGGTCTTCTCGGTCTCGAGGCCGCCTACGGGCTCAAGCGTCAGGGCATGGATGTTACCGTCATCCACCTGATGCCGACGATCATGGAGCGCCAGCTCGATCCGGCCGCGGCCTATCTGCTCGAAAAGGCGCTCACCGAGCGCGGCATCGACATCATCACCAAGGCCAACACCAAGCGCATTCTGGGCGAAACGAAGGTCGAGGGCATCGAACTCGAAGACGGCCGGATCATCGAGGGGTCGATGGTCGTCATGGCCGTCGGCATTCGTCCGGCGTCAAATCTGGCGAAGGAGGCCGGCATCGCCGTCAACCGCGGCATCGTCGTCGACGACGGCATGATGACGTCGGATGCGGCGGTCTATGCGCTTGGCGAATGCGCCGAGCATCGCGGCACCTGCTACGGCCTGGTGGCGCCGCTCTATGAGAGCGCCCGGGTGCTTGCCGATCGGCTCGCCGGCGGCGAGGCGGAATACCATGGCTCCGTCACCAATACGAAGCTGAAGGTCACCGGCATCAACCTCTTCTCCGCCGGCGATTTTGCCGATGGCGAGGGGCGCGAGGAGATCGTCCTGCGCGATGCGACCGCCGGCGTCTACAAGCGCCTCGTGCTGAGGGAAAACCGCATCATCGGCGCCGTCCTTTACGGCGAGACGTCGGACGGATCCTGGTTCTTCGATCTGATGAAAAAGGGCGCGGATATCACCGCCATGCGCGAAACCCTGATCTTCGGCCAGGCCTATCAGGGAGCGTCCCCGCTGGACCCTACGGCGGCCGTTGCAGCCTTGCCGGATGATGCGGAAATCTGCGGCTGCAACGGCGTATGCAAGGGCAAGATCGTGTCGACGATCACCGGCAAGGGACTGACGTCGCTTGACGAGGTGCGTGCCCATACCAAGGCGTCCGCTTCCTGCGGCTCCTGCACCGGGCTCGTCGAGCAGGTGATGTCGCTGACATTGGGTGAAGCCTATAATCCCGCCGCCGTCCAGCCGATGTGCACTTGCACCGAGCTTGGGCACGACGATGTCCGCCGCCTGATCAAGGCCAAGGGCCTGAAGACCATTTCCGCCGTCATGCAGGAACTGGAGTGGAAGACATCCTGCGGCTGCGCCAAATGCCGCCCGGCGCTCAACTATTATCTCGTCAGCGATTGGCCGGACGAATATGCCGACGATTATCAGTCGCGCTACATCAACGAACGTGTGCACGCCAATATCCAGAAGGACGGCACCTATTCGGTCGTTCCGCGCATGTGGGGTGGCGTCACGAATTCGGGGGAATTGCGCGCGATTGCCGACGTCGTCGACAAGTTCGAGATCCCGATGGTCAAGGTCACCGGCGGCCAGCGCATCGATCTGCTCGGCATCGAGAAGGAAGACTTGCCCGCCGTCTGGGCCGACCTCGGCAAGGCCGGCTTCGTCTCGGGCCAAGCCTATGCCAAGGGCCTGCGAACGGTGAAGACCTGTGTCGGTTCCGACTGGTGCCGGTTCGGCACCCAGGATTCCACCGGCCTCGGCATCCGCATCGAAAAATTCATGTGGGGGTCGTGGACGCCGGCCAAGCTGAAACTGGCCGTCTCCGGCTGTCCGAGAAATTGCGCAGAAGCCACCTGCAAGGATATCGGCGTCATCTGCGTCGACAGCGGTTTCGAGATCCACTTTGCCGGTGCCGCCGGGCTCGACATCAAGGGCACGGAGGTTCTCGGCCTGGTGAAGACCGAAGACGAGGCGCTCGAGCATATCGTCGCGCTGACGCAGATGTACCGCGAGCAGGCCCGCTATCTCGAGCGCATCTACAAATGGGCCAAGCGCATCGGTGTCGAGGAGATCCGCCGCCAGATCATGGGCGATGCCGAACGGCGCAAGGCGTTCTACGAGCGCTTCGTCTTCAGCCAGGCATTCGCCCAGGTCGATCCCTGGTCGGAGCGCGTCTCAGGCAAGGACAAACACGAGTTCCGGCCGATGGCGACGGTCGGCTTTTCTCAAGCCGCGGAGTGAGGTGATGGACATGAACTGGCCAAACGAAAACTGGCATTCGATCGGCGACATCTCCGATATTCCGTTGAGGGGCGCACGCTGTGTGCGTACTCCACAAGGCAAGATCGCCGTCTTCCGCACGGCCGAGAACGAGGTTTTCGCCATCGAGGACCATTGCCCGCACAAGGGCGGGCCGCTGTCGCAGGGTATCGTGCACGGCACGGCCGTCACCTGCCCGTTGCACAACTGGGTGATTTCACTCGAAACCGGCAAGGCGCTTGGTGCAGACGAGGGGGCTGTGCGCACGATCCCCGTGCGCAACGACGGCGGTGCACTCTTCATCGCGCTCGAAAGCCTGATGATCGCGGCGGAGTAGTCGAATGGCAACCGAAGTCAAAACCACCTGTCCCTATTGCGGTGTCGGCTGCGGCGTGATCGCGACGGTTGGCGATGACGGCAATGTCGGCGTGAAAGGTGATCCTGATCATCCCGCCAACTTCGGCAGGCTCTGCTCCAAGGGCTCGGCGCTTGCCGAAACACTCGATCTCCATGATCGGCTGCTCTACCCCGAGATCGATGGCAGGCCGGTGGAGTGGGATGAGGCGCTCGACCGCGTTGCCGAGCGCTTTTCACGGACGATTGCCGAGTATGGGCCGGATTCGGTTGCCTTCTACGTCTCCGGGCAATTGCTGACGGAAGACTACTATGTCGCCAACAAGCTGATGAAGGGCTTCATCGGCTCGGGCAACATCGACACCAACTCGCGCCTCTGCATGTCGTCGTCGGTTGCCGGCCATCGCCGTGCCTTCGGGGCGGACACGGTGCCCGGCTGCTACGAGGATCTGGAGCTGGCCGATCTCGTGGTCCTGACCGGCTCCAACCTCGCCTGGTGCCATCCGGTCCTCTATCAGCGCCTGGTCGCCGCCAAGGCCGCGCGGCCGCAGATGCGGGTCGTCGTCATCGATCCGCGCCGGACGATGACTGCCGACATTGCCGATCTGCATCTGGCGATCCGGCCGGACGGCGATGTCGCGCTGTTCAATGGTTTGTTCGCGCATCTGGCCACAAGCCGGGCCGTCGATCAGGATTACATCGCCGCCCACACCAGCGGCTTCGCCGTAGCTTTGTCGGCGGCAGGTACGCTCGACGAGACCCAACTCGTCGAGGCGACCGGGCTCGCCAGAGCGGAAATAGCGGCCTTCTTCCGGCTGTTCGAAGCGACGGAGAAGGTCGTCACCTGCTACAGCCAGGGTGTCAACCAGTCGGTGGCCGGGACCGACAAGGTCAATGCCATCATCAACTGCCATCTGGCGACCGGCCGCATCGGCCGGCCCGGCATGGGGCCGTTCTCGCTGACCGGCCAGCCCAACGCCATGGGCGGCCGCGAGGTTGGCGGTCTTGCCAACATGCTCGCGGCACACATGGATATCGAGAAGGCTGGAGATCGCGATCAGGTCAGGCGTTTCTGGGGCGCACCCGCGTTGGCGTCGAAACCGGGACTCAAGGCCGTCGACATGTTTCGCGCTGTTGCCGACGGGCGCATCAAGGCAATCTGGATCATGGCGACCAATCCCGTTGTCTCCATGCCGGATGCCGATGCGGTCGAGGCGGCGCTCAAGGCCTGTCCCTTCGTCGTCGTCTCCGATGTCCTGAAACTGACCGATACCACGCGTCACGCCCATGTGCTTCTGCCCTCGCTCGGCTGGGGCGAGAAAGACGGAACGGTGACGAACTCCGAGCGCCGCATCTCCCGCCAGCGCGGCTTCCTGCCATCTCCCGGCGAGGCGCGTGCCGACTGGTGGCAACTGGCCGAGGTCGGGCACCGCATGGGTTTTTCGGGCGCGTTTGCCTACGCATCGCCGTCCGAAATCTTTGCCGAACATGCCGGCCTGTCCGGCTTCGAAAACAACGGGCGGCGCGATTTCGATATCGGCGCCCATGCCTCGATCGATACTGCCGGCTATGATGCGTTGACGCCATTCCAATGGCCGCAGCCGCGCGGCACGGAAAGCGCGACGACGCGCTTCTTCGCCGACGGCGGCTTCTACCATCCGGATGGTCGCGCGCGCTTCATCGCGGCCGCAAGCGGTGTCGCCGATCATCTCAGCGCTGCCTTCCCCTTCACTCTCAACACCGGCCGCGTGCGCGACCACTGGCACACGATGACCCGGACGGGAAAAAGTCCGCGGCTTTCGGCCCATATCGGCGAACCCTTCGTCGAGATCCATCCGCGGGACGCGATGGAACTGGGTCTGTCGCCCGCCGATCTCGTAGTGTTGGAAAGCCCCTATGGCGCGGCGATCGTTCGGGCGCTGATTACCGAACGCCAGGCGCGGGGCAACCTGTTCGTGCCCATGCATTGGAGCGATCAGTTCGCGGCCAAGGCGCGCATCGACGCCTTGGTGCCGCCGATCACCGATCCCGTTTCGGGCCAGCCCGCCTCCAAGAACGTTGCTGTTTCGGCTCGGCGTTTTTCCGCCTCCGCCTATGGTTTTGCGGTGAGTGTCGGAAAGCCTCAAGGGCTCGATTGCACCTATTGGGCGCTGGCAAAGGCAAAAAACGGGTGGCGGTTGGAGATGGCCGTGGAGCAGGCGCCCGAAGATTGGGTCGCCTGGTGCCGGCGCATCTTCGAACTGCCAGACGATATAGAGCCTATCGGCTATTCCGACGGACTGTCCGGCAATCGCCGGCTTGCCTTTTTCGATGGCGACCGGCTTCTGCTGGCACTTTATCTCGCGCCGGAGCCCGTCGCCGTTGCCCGCAACTGGGCGGTCGAGCAGCTCAGCATTTCGCATGGAGATCTGCGCCTGCGCTTCGCGCTCGTGGCCGGCCGGCCGGGCGCGGACACGCCCGATCCCGGAGCAACCGTCTGCTCCTGCTTCAATGTCGGCGTCAACCAGATCGTTGCCGCGGTGCGCAACGACTGCCGTACGGTCGAAGCTGTCGGTCAGACACTCAATGCCGGAACCAATTGCGGCTCCTGCCGCGCCGAGATCAGGGGGATCGTCGATGGATGCCTTGCTGCTGCCGCGGAATGAAAAACCCTTGCGCGCCGAGCGGCCGCGCATGATGCCTCTGGCAAAGCTGCCGGTGTTTTTTGCGCTCGAGGGCTGCCGTGTCACGGTTGTTGGCGGATCCGACGCTGCCGCCTGGAAGGCCGAACTGTTGGCGGCTTGCGGCGCGGAGGTTCACGTCTATGCGCCGATCGAGGATCTGGGAGAGGTCTGTGCGCGCCTGATGGCGGGGCAAGCCCCGCACCCGCAGGGCAGCTTCGTGCATCATAACGAGGCCTGGACGCCCGAGGCGCTCACCGGTGCGGCGCTCGCGATTGCCGACTGCGAAACGGAGGAGGAGGCGCAGGCGTTTTGTCAGGCCGCGCGGGATGCGGGCGTTCCTGCCAATGTCATCGACAAGCCGGCTTACTGCCAGTTCCAGTTCGGATCGATCGTCAATCGTTCCCCGGTCGTCGTCTCGATCTCGACGGACGGTGCGGCGCCGATCCTCGCCCAGGCGATCCGCAGGCGCATCGAGACGCTGCTGCCGCCGGCTTTGAAGGATTGGGCCTCTCTGGCCCAGGCGCTCCGCGAAACGGTCAATGCGCGGCTGAAGCCGGGGGCCGCGCGGCGCGCCTTCTGGGAACGTTTTGTCGATCGGGCCTTTCAGGAGACACCGGAGGAGGGTGTCGAGATGCGGCTGGTGACGGAAATGGATCGCCTCTCGGCGAACCGGACCGACACCGGCCGCGTCACGCTCGTCGGCGCCGGCCCAGGCGAAGCGGAGCATCTGACGCTGAAGGCGGTGCGTGCCCTGCAGGCGGCCGATATTATCCTTTTCGACGGCGGCATTTCCGATGAGGTGCTCGAACTTGCGCGGCGCGAGGCTCACCGCCTTCCCGTCGATAAACGCAGCGGCCGCACGCGCCATGGGCAGGAAGACGTCAACGACACGATGGTGTCGCTGGCGCGCGCCGGCAAGCGCGTCGTCCGCCTGACGTGCGGCGACCCGATGACCTGCGAACGCACCGGCGAAGAGATCGTCCGGTTGCGCAACTGCGGCATCCTGGCCGATGTCGTCCCGGGTATTGCGGCGACGAATAGTGAGATTGCCCGCCTTGGTGTCCCGCTCCCCGTCCGAAACCCTGCCGATCCTATCTCTCGTCGTCCAGGCCGATGGTCGATGCAACCGCCGACGTTTCTTTCCGGCCGATGCGGAAGCAGGGGCGAGTCCTTCAAGCAGGGTATCGTGCACGAGGCGCAGCGGCCGGCGGATCGCAGCCCTCTCGGCGAGACTGAACGAGCCCGGTCCGGGCTTGCCGTGACAAGGGCGCATCGCATGCCAGATCCGCTTCGGCGAAACGACCGACCAATCGCGGCAGCGCTTGCGAGATTTGCGTACCTGATCACCTCACGGGTGGGGGCGGGCGGCAGCTAACCCAGCCATTCGCACCGGTAGGCCATGACCGGCTTTGTGAACCCTTTCAGTTTGTGGCGACCGCCATGAGTGAAGACATCGGCCTTGCCATATTCCTGGTATATGTTTTCCGATATCAGGATTTGATCGCTATGAGCGGTCGCGCAAAGCCTTGCTGCCAGCTGCACCGTGGTGCCGAAGAGATCGTTGCTGTCTTCGACAGGTTCGCCACAATCCAGTCCTATGCGGATGTGGATCGGCTCGGCATTGCCTGCGTTGTAGCGATGGAACTCGCGTTGGATTTCAATTGCGCAGTCGACTGCAGACGCTGCGGAGGAGAAAGCCGCCATTATTCCGTCCCCGGTATGCTTGACCTCGCGACCGGACAGCCGTCCCAGGCAACCACGTACGAGGGCGTCATGCGCTCTGATGAGTTCGGTGGCCATGAGATCGCCGAGACGCGATGTCATTTCGGTGGATCCAACGATGTCGGTGAAAAGGATTGCCCGGTGGCCGGGGTCCATGTCTTTCGAGATCGCACCCGCCGCCTCTGGATCCTGTATTCGTCCGAGAAATGCCTCGACGGCAGACAGGGCGACCTCCACGACTTCTCCCGCGATGAACCCGTGCGCCTCCCGGTGCACGCATTGCGCGGTTTCCGCATCCGGCGCATCGATGAGGCAGAACGTCGTTCCGCGCCTGTGGTCAAACCAGTAAGTCAGGAATTTGACGCCATACTGGTCCTGTATGCTGAGATCTTTAAGGTGCGCTTCGGCGACATCCTCGGCCGAAGCGCCTGCAAGATCGTGCCGGTCCATGAAGATAGGCATTCGTTCGCTCCCCAAGGGACCGTCGCCACAGCCGACCGGCAGTCTACGACAGTCCCGGACTATCGTCCATCTCGGACAGCGCTGCGGCGAGCATGATGGTTCGACCGAATAGATGCAGTCGCCCGGCACAAAAACACCGCTGACGGACCGGCGCCCTATCGGTCACATCTTCAAAAGCGACAGTCCCGTTGCTTGATCGAACAGATGGATGCTGCCCTCCTCGAGGGCAAACGAAACGGGATCACCCGGCTTCGGGCAGCCATTGGCCTTGACGAGCGCACCGATTTCGCAACCGGCAAAGACAAATGTCACCAGTGCGTCGTTGCCATGAAATTCGACGAGATCGGCGATGCCGGCTACGACGTTTGTGCGGGCTGCCGACGGTTCTTGCATCTGCAGGTCAGCGGGGCGAAAGCCGAGAACGACCTTCTGGCCCGGTGCCAGCGCAAACATTTTGCCGGAAACACGGAAATCCGCACCGGCACTGCGCAGCGTCCATCCGTCTTCCACCTTGTCTGCGGACACGTCGATGAAGTTCATGTTTGGTGTGCCGATGAAGCCCGCAACGAACAGCGTTCTCGGTCAGTCGTAGATCTCGGCCGGCGTTCCGACCTGCTCGATTGCGCCGCCTTTCATCAGCACGATCCGGTCGGCGAGCGTCATTGCTTCCAGCTGGTCGTGGGTGACGTAGATCGTCGTCGTCTTCAGCTTCTGATGCAGCCGTGCGATCTCGACCCGCATGTGGTTGCGAAGCTTCGCATCGAGATTGGAAAGCGGCTCGTCGAAGAGAAACACCCGTGGCGTCTTGATCATGGCGCGGGCAATCGCCACGCGCTGCTGCTGACCGCCGGAAAGCTCGGTCGGCTTGCGTTGCAAATAGGGATCAAGACCGAGCGTCGCAGCAACCGCGCGAATGCGCTGGTCGATCTCCAGCTTTGGCACCTTCATCCGCTTCAGCCCGAAGGCGATGTTGTCGTAGATCGTCATGTGCGGATAAAGCGCGTAGTTCTGGAACACCATCGCCACACCGCGGTCGCGCGGCGGCAGATCGTTGACGGTCTTTCCGCCGATCGTCACTTTTCCACCGGAGATGTCCTCAAGCCCTGCGATCATCCTGAGAAGCGTGGACTTGCCGCAGCCCGACGGGCCGAGAAAGACGATGAACTCATGGTCAGCCACGTCGAGGTTGAAGTCCTTGATGACGTTGACAGCACCATATTGCTTGTCGACATTTGAGCAGACGATGTTCGCCATGACCTATTCCTCCCTGCGGCCGATGAGAATCTGAAGCTTGACGTCGGACGGACGCGCAGCGGCGGCCCGCTCGAACGCGCTGATGCTGTCCTTGAAGCGGAACGTCTCAGTAATCAGCGGCTTGAGGTCCACCTTCCCCGACGCAATCAGCTGCAGCGCGCGATCGAAGATGTTGGCGTAGCGAAACACGGTCTCGATCCTGACCTCCTTCGAGATCGCGCCCGGTACATCGAAGGTGACCGGCTCAACTGGCAGGCCGACGAGAACGAGGGCTCCGCCGGGTCGGACCAGCTCGAAGATGCCGGCAAATGCCCTGGCACTACCGCTTGCCTCGAAGACGACGTCCGCACCCCAGCCGCCGGTTTCCGCAGCGATCGTTCCGGCAAAGGACCGCTCGGCGATGTTGACGGGCGTAATCCCGGGGTATTGCCCGGCGATCGCAAGTTTCTCGGCGCTGAAGTCGGAGATGAAGACGCGGCTGCATCCGCCTGCGAGGGCGGCGAGTGCGACCATGATGCCGATCGGCCCGCAGCCGATGACTGCGGCCACGTCGCCAGGCGCGATGCGGGCTCGGGCGGCCGCCTGCATGCCGATGGCAAAGGGCTCGACCATGGCGCCTTCGGCAAAAGAGACATTCTCGGGCAGCCGATACGTGAAGGCGGCCGGGTGCACGACCTCAGGCGTCAGCACGCCGTGGATCGGCGGAGTCGCCCAGAAGCGCACCTTCGGATCGACATTGTAGAGACCGAGTTTCGAGGCGCGGGACGACAGGTCCGGCACGCCCGGCTCCATGCAGACCCGGTCGCCGACCTGCAGATCGCCGACATTGCTGCCGATTTCGATGACGGTTCCCGCAGCCTCATGTCCGAGCACCATCGGCTCGCGCACGACATAGGGGCCGATCGCGCCATGGGTGTAGTAGTGCACGTCGCTACCGCAGACGCCGACGGTATGAATGGCGATCTTGACGTCATCCGGGCCGAGTTCGAGGGGGAGATCGATCTCCCTCAGCGACAGGACGCCCTTTTGCTCGAGGACCAACGCTTCCATGAATGCTTTCCTTATTGTCATGATGTCTTGCGCTTGAAGGCGCTGTTGAGCATGCCGCTGAGCACTCCGATGAAGAGCAGCGGTGGTATCGAGAGAAGAACGACGGAGGCATTGAGAATGCCCCAGGGCACGTCGCGGCCGAGCTGCGTCAGTTCCGAGGCGACGATCGGCAAGGTCTTGGCATCGGACGTCGTCAGCATCAGAGCGATCAGGAACTCGTTCCAGACCAGCACGAAGGCGAAGGCAACGGCGCCAATCAGCGATCTCAGCGCGATCGGCAGCGCGATCAGAAAGAAGATCGCATAGGTGCCGTAGCCATCGACACGCGCCGCCTCCTCGACCTCTTTCGGCACCCTCGCGAAGGCCGGCACGCTGAGCCAGATGACGGTTGCGAGCGTCAGCAGCGTGTAGGTGACGATCATCGACAGGCGCGTGTCATAGAGGCCGAAATCGAGCCAGATGACCATCAGCGGGATGGCGATCGCCACCGGTGGCAGGAAGCGCAGCGAAAGCACGAAGAACTGGATATCGCCGGACCAGCGATTTGGATAACGCGCAATCGCATAAGCGGCAGGAAGCCCCAGAAGCGCACCGATCAGAACGGAGGTCCCTGAAATGATCAGCGAGTTGATCAGTCCGGCAAAGACGCTGTCGCGGCCAAGCACATAGGCGAAGTTGTCGAGCGTCGGCGTGAAGATGAACAGCGGTGTCGGAGTGACGATATCGACCCGGTTCTTGAAGGCATTGAGCAAGGTCCAGAAGACGGGGAAGACGGCGGAGAACGCTGCCAGGAGGAGAAAGGTGCGGCCGATCAGGCGGCCGAGCTTGTGCGCGGTCATCACTGGACCCTCTTCCAGATGAAGGTAAAGGCGATCGAGGTGGCGATCATCATCAACACCGCCATGCTCGACGCGTAGGAAATCCGTCCGGACTCGATGAACCCTTGCGAGAAGGCGTACATGTCGAGCGTTTCCGTCGTGATGCCGGGTCCGCCACGCGTCATGACGTAGATCAGGTCGAAGGCGCGCAGCGACTCGATCATCTTGACGAAAGCGAGCGAAATCAGCGGCGCCTTCAGCATGGGGATGGCGATGTGGGTGTAGATCTCCCAGGTGAGGGCATGATCGAGACGGGCCGCCTCAAACGGTTGCGGCGGCAAGGTCTCCAGAAGCTTGAGCACGATGACCGAGAAGAACAGGCCCCATTGCCAGACGTCGACCAGCGCCACGGTCGCAAGTGCCGTTGCCGGGTTGGACAACAGGTCGAGCGGCTGGCCGGTGATCGCCTTGTAGGGGTAGGTGGCGATGCCGTAGAGCGGATGGAATGCAAACTTCCAGACGAAAGCCGCCGAGACGCGCGGCAGGATCACCGGCATGAGAAAGAGCAGGGCCAGTATGTTTCGCATGCGCGGCGCGGCACATTCGAACAGCAATATGCCGAGGCCGACGGCAACGATCAAAGTCATGCCGACCGTTACCGCTTCCCATGTCAGCGACACGCCGATCGCGTTGATGAAGCGGCGATCGGAGAAGAGGTCGATATAATTGGCGAGCCCGACGAAGTCGCCGACGGGGCGGCTGAGTTCGCGGTTCTGCAAGGAAATATAGATCGCATAGACAGTCGGCACGAATGCGAGCACGGCCAGGATCATCATCGCCGGGGTGAGGAAGACCGCCGGCAAACTCGTTTTCTGTTTCATGGTGTAGACATCCTACGGCAAGGGGCGAGCGCGCTTCCGGCGGTCTGAAGCGTCTCCGGCAAGAGGGCCGTCTTGCCGGAGCGATCAGTCGGGGCTGCCCGCCTATTGGCTGCGGGCCACGAGCTCCTTGGCGAACCCGTCGAGTTCGTCGAGGCCATCCTTGATGTCGGTGCGGGTGCCGGTGATCAGCTCCTCCAGGATGATGCCCCAGCGGTCTCCGAGATCGGGCCATTGCGGGTTCTGCCAGAAGTTGACGGCGGTCACCTTGCCGGTATCGGCCAGCGCCTGACCGAGATCCGGCCCGTAGAGTTCGGCGAACTTCTTGCTGGTCATGATGCTGGTGCGATTGAGTTCGCTGAACTGATTGGCCTCCAGCCGCCGGTTCTCGTTTTCCTTGGATGTCGCCCAGGCGATGAACAGGCCGGCGCAGGCCTTGGATGCCTCGTCCTTGTTGGCCTTGGCACCGATCGCCAGGCCATGTCCGTATCCACCACCCGTCAGCGGTGCCGGCGGCGGCAGATAGCCGACCTTGCCGGCGACCTTCGACGATTTCGGATCGATCGCCATACCGACAAGCGGGGTGGATTCGATCAGCATCGCCACCTGGCCCGACGTGAACGCGCCAACGGCCTCGTCCCAACCGCCGGTCTGGCTGCCGGGCGCGGAGTATTTGAAGAGTTCGAGATAGGTTTCGGTTGCCTTTACCGCCTGTTCGCCGGCAAAGACCGGCGTCTTGCCGTCAAACCAGTTGCCGCCGAAGCCTTTGAAGAAGGGCATCCAGCGCCAGACGTTCGCGCCCGAGCCTCGCTGACCGCGAAGGGCGGTGCCGTAGATGCCCTGGTCGGGCTGGTTGAGCTTCTTCACCGCGGCGATGTATTCATCAAGCGTCTTCGGCGGCGTTATGCCCGCCGCTTCGAGCAGGTCTTTCCGGTAGACCATGAGGTCGCCGCCGCCGGTAATCGGTGCAAACCAGACCTTGCCGTCATAGGTCGCGACTTTCTGGCGACCCGGATCGAAGTCGGCGTAGTCGTAGTCCGCGGGATAGTAGTCCAGAAGCGGTGCGACCCAGCCGGCCGAGGCGAACAAGGCGACGTTGGCTTCGTCGATGTAGTAGACATTGTACTTGCCGATCGTCGACGCGTCGGCCTTGGTTTTGGCGCGGCGATCGTTTTCATTGAGGTAGTCGATCTCGAACGACGCGCCGCCGCTGAGCTTCTCGAACTCGGCCTTATAGTCCTCGAGCAATGTAAGGCCGTCGCGTGGCTGGGCGAGTACCTTGATTGTGCTCGTGCACTCGGCGGCAAGTGCAACGGTCGATGCCGTGCTGGAAAGAAGGCATGCGAAGGCGATGCTCGAAACGAGCGTTCTGGCTTTTCTCATGTGATGGACCTCCCCAAGGTCGTAACGACACGCGCCGGAAACTCCTCAGATCGGGTGCGTGTCTCTTTGATAGCGAACCGTTTCGCTGCCGGTCATCATAGGCGTTATCGGGACGTGAACTAGCGCCCGCGATGCGCCTTTTCTGTACTTTAATGCGGAGTATGGCCCGGATATGCCTTCCGCGCGCCACCGTTCGAGCATGGGTTCATTGCTCGCGGATACGTGCAGCAGTGAGAATCTCAGCTGCGCGAGGTGCGGCGCTGTCCCGTGAGGCGGCGGTAGGCCGAGGGTGTCATCCGGTGGTGGCGCAGGAACGTACGGTTGAAATTGGAGATGTTGAGATACCCGACTTCAAAGCAGATGTCGGTTATCGGCATTTCGCCTTCTGCCAGCAGCTTGCAGGCCTGCCAGATCCTCAGCTTGTTGACGTGGTCGGTAAAGCTGTTGCCGGTGTTTTTCTTGAAGAACCGCGAGAAGGCCGTATCGCTCATGCCGGCCGCGGACGCCACGTCGTTCAGGTGGATATCGGTGGCGATGTTCTCGTAGATATAGGCGAGGGATCGACGAAGCACGTCGAGCGATTCCGCGTCCAGTTTCGGCGCGAATTCGGGCGAGGACAGCACCTCGTGTTCCCCACTGTTGACGAGCAGATCCAGAAGCTGAACGAACAGCGAAAGCCGCGAAAGCCCCTTCACCGTGCCCATCCGCTCGATCAATTCGCCACCCCTGGCGCGAGCCTCGCCATGAAACACGAGGCCACGCTCCGCCCGGGTGAAAAAAACATCGAGCTGCGCGAATTCGGGCAGGGTGCCGGTGATCTGCCGGATCCGATCCGGATGGAACTGGATGACGATATCGCGGCCCTCGATGATCTCCCCGGGCGCCGTTGACGTAACCCAGTCATGCGGCAGGTTGCTGCCGATGACCGTCAAGTAGCCTGGCGAGAACTCGCCGATATGGTCGCCGACGAAGGCCATGCCGGTGGATTTCCGCAGCAGATGGATCTCGATCTCGGGATGGAAGTTCCAGACGTTGCGCTCCCAGGGGTAATCGTCCAGACGCCAGAGAAACGTCTCGTTGACGTCGGTAACGATATGCTCGAACGTCGGGGAGTTCGCCGCCATGGATGCCGGCTTCGCGCTGAGTGCGGCCTTGGGCGGAACCGATTTCCGCTTTGCTCCGGCGTTCATATCGTCGCTCCGCCCGTTCCGTCTTCCTCGTCTGAAGAAGCGATAAGATATCTTCCTTTTCGTGTCGAGACGCGCCGCGCCTATGAGAAACACGGCCGGTCTGGGCCTGGCGCGTCATCGCCCGGCGTATTGACGCTATCGAAGGCTCAGGCCCTCCGTTGTGCCCACGGCGGGCTTTCGCGTTGGGACCACAGCGTCGTCTTCGCTCAAGGCGGCACGGATCGCTTCGCTCAGCTCCTCTCCGGTGACCGGTTTGTGCAGAATACGAACGCTGCTTGCGCTGACTTCCTTGAGGCGGGATGGCGAGGTGTCGCCTGTCACGATGATGGCCGGAACACGACGACCGATGTGGGAGCAAAGGCCTTCGATCGCTTCCAGACCGTTGGCGCCATGCTCGAGGCGGTAGTCGGCAACGACAAGATCGACCGGCGCGTCGCCGATCTTCAGGGCTTCCGCGTGGGTGCGCAGCACATCGACAACCGACCGGCCGGCATAGACGCGATGCCCTTCCAGGGTCAGTAGCCCAACCATGGCATCCAGGACGTCCTTTTCGTCCTCCACCAGCATGATGCCGGCTGCAATCCCCGCTGTGGGCGCGGACCGGACGAGTTGCAGCGGAGACCTCATCGGGGGGGCTTTGGGAACCGTGATCGAGAACATCGAACCGCGCCCGGGAACGGAAACCAGTCTCAAGGGGTGTTGCAGCAGCTCGGCGGTGCGGCGAACGATGGCAAGACCCAGGCCCAGGCCCTGCGTGCGGTCCCTTGCCGGGTTCTGCAATTGTACGAATTCCTCGAAAACCATCGCCTGCTGATCGGCAGGGATGCCGCAGCCCGTATCCCAGACCTGGATTTCGACCGAATTGCCGCGCCTGCGGCAACCCAGCAGGATGCCGCCCGTTTTCGTGTAGCGGAAGGCGTTGGACAGCAGGTTGTTCAGGATCCGCCGGAGCATCATGGGATCACTGTCGACCAGAAGGTCGCAGTCGACGACCCGAAATTCCAAGCCACGACCGATTGCTTCCGCGGTGAATTCGTCGCGCAGATCGCGAAAAAGCTCGCGCAACGACACCGTCTCGTTGGCAATGGTGACGATGCCGGCATCAAGCCGGGAGATGTCGAGCAGCGCGTTCAGCAATCCGCTGAGATTGCCGACCGCGGATTTCGCCCTGGTTGCCAGATCGCGGGCGTCGCCGGAGGCGACGGATCCGCGCTGCCCCAAAATCGCAAGTGTGGAGACCAGCAGGCTCAACGCATGGATCGGCTGGCGCAGATCGTGACTGGCGGCTGCCAGAAAGCGGGTCTTGGCGCGATCGGCTGCCTGCGCCCGATCGCGTTCCTCCTGCAAGTTGCCGACGAGGCTTTCGTTTTCCAGTCGCAGGCTGACGGTTTCACGCAGCATCCGGTAGGTGATGCGGCAGTAATAGAAATTGATCGCCACGAGCGAGGCGAGCAGGAACAGGAAAGCGCCGGAAATATCGCTGTCGGTGAGGATGCAGCGCACGGCAATTGGCAGGACAGTGACCAGGATCGATCCGATGAGCGCGGGCGGAAAAGCGGAAAGAGAGGGGACCGTGCCGCAAACGAGGCCAGTCAGCACGATGACCGTGAAAGAAAGCACAATAGGCTCGTCCGGAAGGAACCCGACCCAGCCGAGCGTGCCCCACAACAGGCCGGAGATCCAGGTGAACGCTGCTGCAAGCCAGGCCCATCGCATGATGGACCGGGGGTCTCTTGCCCGGCTGAAGAACCGGCGGGAGGCAAGGACACGGACGATGATGAGCAGGTAAAGCGCGCCGACCCATCCTGCCAGCCAACTCACCGATACCGCATGCCGAAGGACGGACACGGCGGCGAGAGAAATGACGATGTTGGAGATAACCACGCCATAGGAATTTCGATACAGAAGCTCGATCAGAGCCTGGCGGATTTTGTCTTCGTGCATTGGCCCTCTCCAAACACCGGAGGCACGTCATCCGCCGGTCCGCCCCCAGGACGGTTGTTTTATCGGGAAACAGTTTCCCAGAAGTTGCGGCCAAGGAATTCACGCGGATGGCCTTGCAGAAACGTCCAGGCGAATGTCGGCCGTCGGACGGTCGCAAAGCAACGACACGCAGGGTGTTTGCGCCGTGGATGAAGCGATGGGGATCACCGACGGGCGACCCATGTTGGCCGGTCGCGCCGGTGGGTCACTCCGGAAACCCGGCCTTGCGGAAACCATCGACGAAATGCTCAAGCGTCGCAGCGTCGCGAAATGGCTCGGTCGCGGCCCAGTGGCGGGTTGTGAAATGCGGATTGCCGACAAGGAACAGTTCGGCCTCCGCGCGCGCTTCGTCGAGCTTGCCCAATTGGGCAAGACTTGCGGCCAGGAAACGGCGTGAGCTTGTCCGGTAAGTCTCGTCCCTGCGCAGTGTCCCGACTGCCGCTTCATATTCGCCGGCCGCATACTGCGCCTGCCCGAGCGTCAGATAGTACCAGCTTGCCGGGTACGGGTTTAGGCGGAACGCCTTGCCGATGTGCTCGAGGCCTTCGTCGATCCGGCCGGCCAGGATGGTGATGTCGGACAATGCCGCCCAGGTGTCAGCCTCGTTCGGGTCGAGTTCGATCGCCTTGGCGAACTCCCGGTCAGCCTCGGCGAAGGTGCGCTCATAGGCAAGCAGGTAAGCTAGGATCCAACGACAGCCGGCATCGTTCGGATCAATCGCCACAGCTTTGCGCGCCAGTTCCAGAGCAACGGTACGGCTAGCGTCGGTGGGGCCGTCGGAATGGACCCAGCCCATCCAGTGGTTCATGGCAAGCCAGCGGTAGGCTTCGGCATAATCCGGATCGAGCGAAACCGCGCGGGTGAGCATCAGATGCGCTTCCTGTGCTGCCTGCGGTGTATCATCCATCAGTTTTCGCGCCCGCACGCAGAGATCGTAGGCCTCGAGGTTTTTGGGTCGGTTGCGCGCGGGCAAAGCGCGCAGCTGGCCGAGCAACGCTTCCACGATCTTGCCCGTGACCTCATCCTGAACGGCAAAGATATCTTCCAGGTCGCGGTCGAAGCGCTCTGCCCATAGATGATCGCCACTCGCCGCGTCGACCAGCTGGACGTTGATCCGCACGCGTCCTGCGGCCCGCCTTGCGCTGCCCTCCAGCAGGTAGCGCACGCCGAGGTCGTCGGCGATCCCGTCCACGTCCATCACCTTCCCCTTGTATGCGAAGGAGGAGTTGCGGGCGATGACGAAGAGGCCGGAGATCCTCGACAGGTCCGTGATCAGGTCTTCGGTCAACCCGTCCGCGAAGCTTTCCTGCTCGGGATCCTTGCTGAGATTGACGAAAGGCAGCACGGCTATCGATGGTTTGTCGGGTAGGGGCAAAGGCTTTCGCATGGCGCCGCCGCGCTCATCTATGGTCCCCGTGAAGCGATAGCCGACGCGCGCAATCGTGGCGATCCATTCACCGCCGCCGGCGGTCGGACCCAGCAGCTTGCGCAGCTGCGAAATCTGGACGGTGAGGTTGCCTTCTTCGACGGCCATGCCCGGCCAGCCCGCGTCCATCAACTCGGCCTTTCCGAGGACCTCGCCGGGACGTGCGACGAGTGCTGCAAGCAGCCTTAGGGCGCGGTAGCCAACGGCAATGGGCTCTCCGTTCCGAAGGAGCGTTCCCGCACCCGGATCAAGCACGAATGGACCAAAGGCGACCCGCGATCCCTGCATACGGCGCATCTATAGCCGGTTTGGAAGTTTTTGGAACTCTTTGGGCGCGCTTAATGACGCCGCCGCGCGCTGGCGGCAGAATTCGGCCTCGTTCGGATCGAGGGGCATAGGACCCTCAAGCCCATATGGAGGTTACCATGACCGAGGTCTCCAATCTTGGCTCAGCCACGTACCCAGGAGTACAGCCCGAAACGAGCGGGAAACCTGCCGCCCGGTCGCACGGGCTCTTCATCTTGAGGGGGCTGCAAAGGCTGATCGCGAGATCGCGCGCGCGAGACCGTTTTCGTTCGGAGATCGAGCGAAAATTGCTGGACGATCCGCATTTGATCGATGATGTCGGCCTGTCGAGGCGGCAGATCCAGGAAGAGCTCGCAAAACCCTTCTGGCAAGTGTTGTAAGGCGAATGCGGCAATGACGAGGGATCGCCAGTTTCCGCTTGCCGAGGTGATGAGCCGTCATCGGCAGCGTCCGACAACACCGCGAGAGGATCGGATCCCATGGTCCGCGATGGCGGGCATCATCGCGACCGTCACGGTGTTCGCAATGGCGCAGGGGCTGACCTATCCGCTGCTCAGCTTCATCCTTGAGCGGCAGGGGACGACGCCCGGGCTGATCGGCTTGTCGGCGGCGATGACGCCGCTGGGGTTCATCGTCTCGGCGCCCTTCCTTCCGGCGCTGGCGCGGCGCGTGGGCGGAGCTCGGCTCGCGATCCTGTGCTCGCTTTTCGCGGTGGTGGCCCTCTTCGCGATTGCCTGTGCACAAAACGTCTGGGCCTGGATGCCCCTGCGCTTCCTGCTCGGCATCTTCGCCAATCCGCTTTACGTGATCAGCGAAACCTGGCTGATGTCGATCACGCCCGCATCGAGCCGGGGGCGTATCATGGGCCTCTATTCCTCGATCGTTTCGGGCGGCTTCGCCATAGGCCCTTTGACCCTCGGTCTGGTCGGGACGCAGGGTTGGCCACCCTTCATGGTCGGCATGCTGGCCTTTATTGTCTGCGGCCTGATCGTGCTTGCGGTCGTGCCGCGGTTGCCTGACATGCAGCATGACGGCGAGGCAACATCAGTCGGCGGCTTCTTCGCGCTGGCACCGCTGCTATTGTTTGCGGTTTTCGTCGCTGCCGCTTTCGAGCAGATCATGCTTTCCCTGTTTGCGGTCTATGGCGCCGCGTTCGGCAGTGCTGAGGAGCGTGTTGCTTCGCTCATCACCTGTTTCATCGCCGGCAACGCCGTGCTGCAAGTCTTGCTCGGCCGCGTAGCCGAGACGTTCGGTTCGACGCGGGCCATGCTGCTCTGCGCGCTCGTTTCGCTGCTCGGCTGCCTGCTGCTACCGTGGGTCTTCACCTCATGGTTCATCTGGCCGCTCGTTTTCGTCTGGGGCGGGGTCTCGTTCGGGATCTATACCATGGCGCTGATCCGGCTCGGCGAGCGTTTCAGCGGCCAGGCCCTGATTGCCGGTAATGCGGCCTTCGCGGCCGTATGGGGCATCGGCGGCATCGCGGGCTCTCCCGCGACAGGACTGGCGATGCAACTGATCGGACCTCAGGGGCTGCCATCGTCTCTCGGAGTGCTGTGCTTCCTACTGACGATGTTTCTGATCACGCTGGGGCGACGGCACTAGCTTGCCGCGTCGACGACAGGCCGGCTCCCGCGAGCCGGGGCGGCATGTCTGTCGAGTACCTCCCGGTTCGAGTCGCCGTGCCCGAACCTCACTATGTCTGGCAACTGCGGGCATCGACAGGCAGCACGGTCGCTTCGCCATTGGCGTGACGCAGCGCGAAATGGTCGAAATTGGCGATCGAGGCACAGGAGTGGTTGGGGAAGACCCGCACCCGGCTGCCCAGTGCCAAGGGACGGCCCGAGAAGGGAACGAAGCCATGTTCCTCGGATAGTCGCTCTAAAGTCCAGGTACCCTTTTCGCCATCGCCCTCGGCGCTGACGACCGTGCCGAATCCGGCGCCGCCCATACCGTGTGCCCCACGATCGGAGCTCATGGATTTCGAGCCGGCATCGAGGATGAAGTGGGTGTCATTGGACGCAACGACGCGGGCAACCACGCAAAGCGCCAGATCGTCGGCGGTGCATATGCCGAGCCTGAGCGCCGTGCCGTCGAGAAAGACGTAGTTTCCGGGCCGGATGCAGTCGACTTCGTTTGGCAGCGGCGCCCCCAGGCAGGTCGGCGTCGCACCGACCGAAAGGCAGTCGACGGCGATGCCGCGTTCCCGAAGCTGGCCGGCGAGCCCGGCGAGATCCGCGGCTTCATCGTGGACGACCTTGGCGAGCGATTGCGGGCCGTTGGTCGCGTAGGAATGACCGGCATGGGAAAGCAGGCCGGCAAAGTGCAGACCAGCGGACGCCGCAATCCGAGCACACAATTCGAGTGCTGCCGGATCGTTCGGCTTGATGCCGACGCGGCCGAGGCCGACATCGACCTTGAGGAAGACACCGATCTCGACGGCGTGCTGCGCCGCAGCTTCCGATAGCGCGTCGACGCCCGGCTTGCTCGCCGCGATCGCGCGCAATTGCGTGCCGCGCGCCTTCACCACGGGCAGCAGGCGGTCGAGCGACTGGGCCGTGACGATGGGGTAGGCGAGGATGATCGAAGGGATGCCCGCTTCGGCAAAGACCAGCGCCTCGCTCGGCTTGGATGCGGTGATGCCGCGGGCGCCGCGTGCCAGCTGTTGTCGCGCGATATAGAGGCTCTTGTGGGTCTTCACGTGGGGAAACATCAAGACGCCAGCGGCGTCGGCGCGCCGTTGCATGGCCTCTATGTTGCGCACAAGGCGCGCCTCATCGACTTCGATATAAGGCGTTGGCCGCTCCGCAGCCGTCGGGCGCCAGTATCCTGATGCCTTCGTCTCGGTTGAACCGTTGTCAAGGTCAGCGGGCGCGTTGCCGGCCGCGGTCGCGGCCGCCACCGTCACTTTGGAAGTCGTCATTTTGGAGTGCTCTGATTTGATGAGGGAATTGCCGGGTTCGTCAGCCCGTTGCGACCTGCCGTACGAAATGGGTCGATGAGATCTGATGCATCGGCAGTTCGCGTGGCACGAAGTCCGGCGCGCGCACGGCACTCGGGATTTCGTCGGACATCGGCTGACGCCCTTCCGGGCGGCGTGTCGGGTCGGCGATCGGAACGGTCGACAGGAGTTTGCGGGTATAGGGATGCTGCGGGTTGCCGAACACCGAGCGGCGGTCGCCGATTTCGACGATCTCGCCGAGATACATGACGGCAACACGATGGGCGATGCGCTCGACCACGGCCATGTCGTGGCTGATGAACAGCAGCGCGATCTGCATCTCGCGCTGCAGGTCCATCAGGAGGTTGATGACTTGCGCCTGGATTGTCACGTCGAGCGAGGCGACGGCCTCGTCGGCGACGATCAGGCGGGGACTGAGTGCCAGCGCGCGGGCAATGCAGATGCGCTGTCGCTGGCCGCCGGAAAAGGCATGCGGATAGCGCTCGAGGTGCTCGGGCGAAAGCTCGACCTTGGCCAGAAGCTCGGCGGCGCGGGCCCGCATCATTTCGGTCGAGCCCAGCTTGTGAACCCGCATCGGGTCCATCAGCGATTGCTCGATTGTCATGCGCGGGTTGAGCGAGGAGAACGGATCCTGGAAAACCATCTGGGCGTCGCGCCGGAACCGTGCGAGCACCGCGCGCGGCGCTCCGATCAGTTCGGTGCCGTCAAAGCGGATCGAGCCCGAGCGCGGCCGGTCGAGCTGCATGATCGAGCGGGCGACCGTCGACTTGCCGCAGCCGGATTCGCCGACCAATGCCAGGGTTTCGCCGGGAAAGATGTCGAAAGAGACGTTCTCGACCGCGTGTACCCGGCCAGAGACGTGGCCGAACAGCCCAGCCTTGAGATCGAAGCGGGTCACCAGGTTGCGCACCGAAACGAGCGGCTGGCGGGTTTCCTTCACCGGGGCGGACGCGTTCATTCTGTTACCTCGGCGAGCGCATGCTCGGGTTCGAACACCAGCAAGGGGAATTTCTCCGGCGCGTCCTTGTTGGCCATGCTGCCAAGGCGCGGCACGGCGGAAATCAGGGCCTGGGTATAGGCATGTTTCGGCTGGGCGAAGATGTCGTAGACCGAACCTTCCTCGACGATCTCGCCCTTGAGCATGACGCAGACCCGGTCGGCGACCTCGGCGACCACGCCCATGTCATGGGTGATGAACAGCACCGACATGCCGATCTCGTGCTGCAGGGCACGGACCAGATCGAGGATCTGTGCCTGGATGGTCACGTCGAGCGCGGTCGTCGGCTCATCGAGGATCATCAGCGACGGGCGGCAGGCAAGGGCAATGGCGATCATCACGCGCTGGCGCATGCCGCCGGAAAGCTGGTGCGGATACTGGTCGAGCCGGCGCTCGGCGTCGGGCACGCGGACCAGTTTCAGGGTGTTGAGCGCGATCTGGCGCGCCTGTTCCGGCGTCTTGTCCTGGTGATGGATCACCGCCTCGGCGATCTGGTCGCCGACGGTGAAAACCGGGTTCAGGCTCGACATCGGATCCTGGAACACGATCGAGATATCCGCGCCGCGAAGAGCTTCGACACGCTTGTCGGAGAGCTTGGCGAGGTCGGCGACCTTGCCGTCCTTGAGGCGCATCAGCACCCGTCCGCCGGTGATGGTCGCGCCGTCATACTCGGTCAGCCGCATGATGGTCATCGCCGTCACCGACTTGCCGGACCCGGATTCTCCAACCAGCGCGACCGTCTCGCCGCGGGCGATTTGGAACGAGACGCCGCGCACCGCGCGCAACTGCGCCTTGGTGCCGGCAGCAAAGGAGACTTCGAGGTCTTCCACGGAAAGGATGACATCCTCAGGCAGTTCAGGCGTGGCGGATTTGGACAAGAGCATCAGCACAGGGACCCGAGTTGGAGGGGACGTTGTGCTCTCAGGTCTCGCAACGAGGTCGCATCCTGTCAATACGGGAGGAAGGGGCGGCCACCTCGGCTGGCCGGCCCATTGGCGCTGGCACCGCGGTCGCCGCCGCTCCGTCGTGCCGCAAAAGCGAGTGAAATCAATGTGTCACGATTGTGGCAAGCAAAACTATGCGCATTGCGCATTGTATCGCCTGTCTTCGCATATCGCACCGCGCCCGCAATTTTCGGATGGTCCGATACCTCAGGCCGCGTCGGTGCTTGCTTCGAAACCGCTCTGATATTGTGGCAGGGCGGTACATTGCCTGAGATGCTGCCACAGGGCGTCGCTGTCATGGCTGCCGGAGCCGGCGCGCCTGAAGATCCGGATCTCCAGCTCAAGCGACATCTGCTGGCCGCCGATCTGGGCAAGGCGCCCCTGCCGCATCGCTTCCGCCACGCAGATCTGCGGCAGCCAGGCGACGCCACGACCGGCAACGGCCATGTGCTTCAGGCCGTCGGCAAGGCCTGACTGGTAGACGGTGCTGAGGTTCAGCGGGCGGCGCCAGCGCGATTGGATCAGCGTCGCCAGCTTGCCGATATAGCCGTCGCTCCACGAGTAGGCGAGGTAGGGGATCTCGGTGGTTTCGGGCACGTCGATGTCGAACAGCGGCCGGCCGCTGTCGTCGGTTCCCGAGACGAGGATGAGCCGATCCTTGCCAATCTGCAGGGATTCGAACGGGCCGCCCTCCAGCACCGGCGGTCCATCAGGATGCACATAGGTGATGGCGAAGTCGCACTGGCCGGAACACAGGTGATCGATGCTCTCAAGAAAGTCGGCCGCATGCATGCTGGTGCGAAGCGGCATACGCGAGATCAGCGGCGAGCCGATCCATTTCGGAAAGAAATACATCGCCAGCGTATGCAGCGAGGTGAAGGTCAGCATGGCCGAGCTTTCTCCGGCGACATTGCGGCAGTCGGTGCGCAGGCGGTAGGCTTCGCGCACGAGCCGCTGGCAGCCCGGCAGGAACATCGTGCCTGCCCGCGTCAGCTGCACGGGATAGGTGCTGCGGTCTATGAGATCCGCGCCGATCCAGTTCTCCAGCGATTTGATCCGCCGGCTAAAGGCCGGTTGGGAGATGTTGCGCGCCGTCGCCGCTGTCGAGAAATTCCGAGTGGCGGCAATTTCCAGGAAATCTTCAAGCCATTGCAGTTCCATGCCGGCCCTCATGCGTGTTTTGCATAGTCTATCCTAACTACACATTGGACAGACCCGCAAGCGCTCTTCTAGCCTCCCCTGTAACGAGAAGAAAACTTCCGCCTCCACCAAATGGGAACAACGATGAAACGCACCTTAGCCCTAGCCCTCTGCCTGGGGCTCGGCATCGCGGCTGCGCCCGCTATGGCCGAGACCAAGAACCCCGGCACCTTCGTCTTCATGTGGACCGATGACATCCAGTCGTTCGATCCGGCCTATATCGCCAACACGCCGAGCTCCTACGGCTCACTCAACATCTACAGCCGGTTGCTGAACTTCAACGGCTCGAAGATCTCCGAGTTCGTGCCGTCGCTTTCGACCGAGGTGCCCTCGCTCGAAAACGGCCTGATCAAGCGGGCCGACGATGGCTCGGTGAGCTATACGTTCCCGATCCGTAAGGGCGTTTTCGCCCACAAGGTCGGCGTCAAGGGCGCCGACGGCAAGGTCACCTGGGAATACTACGACAAGCTGACCGACGCCCAGAAGGCAACGATCGAGCCGGGTTACGGCCAGATCACGCCCGAAGACGTGCGCTATTCGCTGCTGCGCGCCATTCTCCAGGGCCAGTCGTGGATGTCGAATGCGATCACCGAGGTGATCACCGCCGGCAAATACACCGATATCGCCAAGTGGGTCGAGACCGAAGGCGAAGTCAAATCCATCAATGATGCCAGCCCCGAGGTCCTGCGCAAGGTCTACGACCAGCTCGCCTCGCAGATCGTCGTCGATGGCGACAATCTCACGCTGAAACTGCCGAAGTCGTTTCCGGCCACGCTCGGCGTGATCGCGCTGCCTTTCGGCACCTCGGTCCTCGACAAGGAATGGGTCGCCTCGGTTGGCGGCTGGGATGGCTCGGGTGACACCTGGAAGGCCCACTACCGTCCGGAACTCGGCGCCAATCCGCTGTTTGCCGAAGAAAACGGCACCGGGCCCTTCATGCTCGAGGAATGGGACCGCACCGATCGGCGCATCACGCTGAAGCGCTTCGACAACTATTTCATGGGTCCCGCCAAGCTCGAGCGCGTGGTCATGCGCACCGTTCCCGAATGGACGACGCGGCGTCTGCAGCTTCTGTCCGGTGACGCCGATTTCGTCACGGCACCGGTCGAGTTCATCGACGAACTCAGCAAGACCGAGGGTGTGAAAGTCATCGACGGCCTGCAGAAGGTGTTTTCGCGCGGCGTCTTCTTTGCCTGGCCGCTCGACGACAACGACAATCCAGCCATCGGCAGCGGCAAGCTTGACGGTGCCGGCATTCCGCCGGACTTTTTTGCCGACATCGACGTGCGCAAGGGCTTCAACTATGCCCAGAACTACGATGCGCTGCTGACCCAGGTGCTGCTCAACAAGACAGTGCAGTCGCGCGGGCCGACAGTGCGCGGCATCATGGGCTATCGCCCGGATTCGCCTGTGTACAGCTACGATCCCGCCAAGGCCGAGGAACACTTCAAGAAGGCGTTCGACGGCAAGCTCTGGGATACCGGCTTTGCCTTCACCGCCTATGTGACCGAAGGCAACCCGCAGCTGACCGCGGCACTCTCGGCGCTGCAGCAGGGCCTGTCGCGCATCAATCCCAAGTTCAAGATGCAGATCCAGGCGCTGCCATGGGCCTCCGTTTCGGACAAGCTCAACAACCGCGAAAAGCCAGCAGCACCCTTGACGGTGATGGGCTGGGGTCCTGACTATTCTGACCCGGGCGGTCCGCTCGGTGCCGCCAGCTACTACCTCTCGCCCACGGGCCTCGTCGGCGGCATGGTCGGCCAGGGCTACCGCGACCTGATGGCGGAGAAGTTCAAGCCGTTGCTCGACGAAGCCTGGGCCTCGGTCGATCCAGCGGTGCGCGAACCGATCTACGCCAAGCTGCAGGAAATGTCGTACGAATACGCCACGACCCAGTTCCTCTGGGAAGACTTCGGCTACGTCGTCACCCGCAGCAACATCGATGGTTATGTCGACAACATGATCCTCTACGGCGCCTGGGACTTCTACCCGGTGACCAAGGCCAACGACTGATTGGCGATCGGCATGTCGGGCGAGAATCCGCTCGACATGCCTTTTCTTCATTTTCCCTGAAATCGGAACGTGTGAACCGTGCTGAACTATGCACTCAGACGACTGATGATGCTGCCGATCGTTCTCTTCGCCCTGTCGTTGATGATCTTCGCGCTGCAGATGTCGCTTTCGCCGACCCAGAGGCTGGCGGCCTATGCGCCGTCGCCTGACTATCTCAAGGGCGGCCAGGAAAGCATCCGCCGGATGATCGAGCAGTACGGGCTGAACGATCCCTTCTATATCCAGTACGGTCGCTGGATCGGCGGTATCCTGACCGGCAATCTCGGCTGGTCGGAGACGGCCCGCCAGCCAGTGTCGACGGCGTTGATGTCGCTGTTTCCAGCAACGCTGGAACTGGTGGTGCTGGCGTTCGTCCCCTGCCTGCTGCTCGCCGTCTTCCTCGGCTCGCGCGCCGGCATCTATCTTAACCGCTGGCCCGACCACGTCATCCGTATCTTCACCATTCTCGGCTGGTCGTTCCCGGTCTACGTCTTCGGCCTCTTGATGCTGCTGATCTTCTATTCGGCGCTCGACTGGTTCCCGCCCGGCCGGCTCAGCCAGTGGGCGCAGACCGTGGTCAGCTCCAGCGACTTCGTCCGCTACACCGGCGCCAACACCATCGACGCGCTGCTCAACGGCAATCTGGCGATCTTCGGCGATGCGCTTCGCCATCTCGCGGCACCCGTCATCACGCTGACCTATGTCAACGTTGCGAGCATGACGCGGGTGATGCGCACCTCGATGCTGGAAACGCTGCGCCAGGATTATGTTCGCACCGCCCGCGCCAAGGGTCTGCCGCGCCGCGTGGTCGAGCTGCGTCATGCCCGGCGCAACGCGCTTCTGCCGCTTGCGACCATCGCCGGCATGGAGCTGGCCGTCATGATGGGCGGCGTCGTCATCACCGAGACCATCTTCGATTATGCCGGGCTCGGCCAGTTCGCCGCCAAGACCGCTGCCAATCTCGACTTCCCGGCTGTCCTTGGCTTCGGCCTCTATTTCGCGGTCGTTCTGGTGGTCATGAACCTGATCGTCGACCTCATCTATCCATTGCTCGATCCGAGGGTGAAGACGCAATGAAGTTTCTTCGTTACCTCGCAAGAAATCCGGTCTCGCTGTTCGGCGTCGTGATCCTCCTCGCCTTCGTGCTGATCGCCGTCTTCGCACCCGTCCTGGCGCCACCGCAAAGCTTCCAGCTTTCACCCTACGACACGCCGCGTGCCGGCTTCCTGGCAACGCCGCAGCCGCCTTCGCCCGAAGCCGTTTTCGGCACCACGCAGGGCCAGTACGACATCTTCTACGGCGTCGTCTGGGGCACGCGCACTGCGTTCAAGATCGGGCTCGGGGTTGTGGCGATTTCGGTACTGATCGGCACGGTCGTCGGCGCCGTTGCCGCCTACTACGGCGGTGTCATCGAGGAAGTGCTGATGCGCATCGTCGATGTCTTCATGGCGGTGCCGTTCCTGATTGCGGCGATGGTGCTGACGGCGCTGCTCGGCAAGGGCATCGTGCCGATCACCATTGCGCTCACGACATTCGGGTGGATGAGTTATGCCCGTATCGTTCGAAGCGAGATCCTGAGGATCCGCGAGATGGACTATATCCATGCCGCCCGCAGCTACGGCGCCAGCGATCTCCGGCTGATCGTGCTGCATATCCTGCCCAACGCCATGTTCCCGGTGCTCGTGCTGGCGACGATGGCGACGGGGTCCATGGTGCTGTCGGCCTCGGCGCTCAGCTTCCTCGGTGTCGGCACCGAAGAGGGCTATGCCGACTGGGGCCAGTTCATCGCCTATTCGCGCAACTGGATCGTCGGCCAGCCCGGCAATCCCTTCCAGTTCTGGTACACGCTGGCCTTCCCGGGCGCTGCCGTCTTCCTTTTCGTGTTGTCGTGGAACCTTGTGGGTGATGCGTTGCGCGACATGCTCGACCCCCGCCACGCCCATTGAGATCCAATCCCTTTAAGACCCCCACTCCGCATTAAGGTTCAAGGAGCATTTCCGATGTCCTCTCTGTCTGCCGCCTCGATCGAGCTTTTCGAGGATCTCATCCGCCATGAGGTTGAAGACAAGGCGATCCCCTCGATCTCCTACGCCCTCGTCGACCGCGACGGCGTACTTGCCGAAGGCCATGTCCAGCGTCACGATCGCCATTTCGCCATGGGCAAGGACACCTGCTTCCGCATCGGCTCGATCACCAAGACCTTCACGTCGCTGGCGATCATGCAGCTGGTCGAGAAGGGCCTTGTCGATATCGATGTCGATGTCTCGACCTATCTGCCCGGCTTCAAGCCGGAGAACCCGTTCGCCGGCGCCGAGGGTGGGCCTTACGGCTCGGTGATCAGCCTGCGCAAGCTGATGACCCATACGGCGGGTCTCGTGCGCGAACCGAAGAGCGGCCACTATCTCGACGCCACCCGGCCGCCGCTCGAAGATACGGTCAACGAGCTGGCAAGCTCTGTTCTGAAGCAGGATCCGAGCCTCGGGATAATGCACTATTCCAATGCCGGCATCGCCGTCGTCGGCCGGGTGATCGAGACGGTCACCGGCCAGAGTTATTCCGACTATGTCGCCGCCAACATCCTGAAGCCGCTCGGCATGGACGGCTCGTCCTGCGGCATGGCGCCCGGCATTCGCGAGCGGCTTGCGCCTGCCGACATGTGGACGCTCGATGGCGACACGCCGGCGCCGGTGTTCAGCCTCGGCGGGTCGCCGGCCGGCAACATCTTCTCCACCACCGGCGACATGGCGCGCTACGCCCAATGCCTGCTGCGTGGCGGTTTCGATACCGAGGGCAATTCCATCATCTCGCCGGCGTCGCTGCGCGAAATGTGGACGCCGTTCGGCAAGCGTCCGGGCGGCCACGACAAGACGCTTAACGGTTATGGCCTGTGCTTCGGCGCCGGCGAAGTCGACGGCTGGACCTCTGTCGGTCACGGTGGCGCGGTCTACGGCTACGCCTCGCAGATGATGCTTCTGCCGGCCGCCGGCGTCGGTGTGCTGATCTTCGCGACCCTTGATTTCGCCAACCAGATCGCCTCGCGGCTCGGTGTCGACGGCGTGCGCATCGTCCTTGCCGAGCGCAAGATGGGCAAGATGCCGGAGCGTACCCAGCGTCCGCCGGAGATCTCAGAGGCGCAATTCAAGACGCTGCCCGGCTACTACCGCGACGACGCCACGCAGGAGATCGTCGAGGTCAAGTCGAAGGACGGCAAGATCTACCTGATGGGCGAGGGCGTGCCGCACCAGATCCGGCCGGTCGCCGGCAACGACTTCGTCATCGATGGCCGCATTTACGGACGCGGCGCAGACTATGCCCATATGAACCTCGCCTTCCCCGACGCCGGCAAGCTCGTCTGGAAGGACGCGACCTGGACCCGCATCGATGCGCCCGATGACGAGACCGTGCCCGACGCGATCGCGCCGCATCTCGGTGAATACGGTCCGGATTTCAACATCACCTACCTGACCTACAGCCATGGCGGGTTGAAGTGCCTGATCGAATACTTCTGCACCCATACCTGCGAGCCGGTCGAGGAAGGGCGTTTCCGCATGCATGGGCGGCTTTATGAAGACGAGATCCTCGAGCTCGATGCCGTCGATGACAACGGCAAGCGCGGCATCCGCGTCGGGCCGATGTTCCTGGAGCGGCGGAGCCCCTCCCAGGCGGCAGCGGCGTGAGCCGGACCATGGCCGCTCCGATCAGGATGGAGTCACCCCTCGGCGCCCGCATGTTCATCGGCGGGCGCGAGGTCGACTACTATTGCGGCACGTCCTATTTCTGCCTGCACGGCCACCCCGAGGTGATCGAGGCGGCCTGCGACGCCACGCGGCAGTACGGCATGGGGCCGGGCACGCTCGCCCATATGCAGGTCTATGCCGACCTGCAGGAGCGGCTGCGCGACTGGTTCGGCACGGAGGAGGTCGTCTACATGGTCTCCGGCTACACCAGCCCGATGGTGCTGCTGCAGGGGCTGCGCGACGATTTCGACGTCATCCTGATGGATTCCGCCACGCATTACAGCACCCGCGATGCGATCCCGACGCTCGGCAAACGGATCCACGAGTTTCGCCATGCCGACCCGGAGGATCTCGCAGCACAGCTGTCACAGCATGTGAAACCGGGCGAGCGGCCGGCCGTTCTGACCGATGGCGTCTTCCCGTCCTCGGGCAAGCTCGCGCCGCTTGTCGACTATCGCCAGGCGATGGCGCCCTATGAAGGGGCACTTCTCTGCATCGACGATTCCCATGGTGTCGGCGTTCTCGGCGCGACCGGCCGCGGCTCGTTGCAGCATGCCGGGCTCGAAGGCGAGGGAAACTATCTCGCCGGCACCTTGAGTAAGGCGTTTGGCGCGCTCGGTGGCGTCGTTCCTGGCGATGCCGCCCTTGCAGAAAAAATTGCCCGCAACGCGATGATCATGCGCGGCGCCTCGCCGGCACCGCCCGGCCTTGCTGCGGCCGCCGCCGCATCGTTGCGGGTGCTGCAAACGACACCGGAAAAGCGCGCCAACCTCACCCGCAACATCAAGCATGTACGCAGTGGCCTCAGGGCGCTCGGCTTCGAGGTCGCCGACATGCCGGTGCCGATCGTCACCGTCAAGGGCGTGACCGATCTGGAACAGCTGCGCGATCGTCTCGCCGAACGCGACATCATCGTCCGGGTGCAGCAGGCGGGCGGCTATTCCGATGCGCCCGATGTGCCGAGCCTGCGGCTCGCGGTGTTTTCCGAACATTCCCCGGCTCAGATCGATCTGCTGCTGCAGTCGATGGCCGAGCTTCTTTGAGAGATGAGAGAACGATCATGAAGGTTTTTATCAGCGCTGATATCGAGGGCACGGCGGGGATCACCGCCTGGGACGAGGCCAAGAAGGGCCATCCGGAATACGAGGAATTCCGCGAATACATGACCGACGAGCTGGTGGCCGCCTGCGAAGGCGCAAAGGCTGCCGGTGCCAAGGAGATCGTGGTCAAGGACGCGCATTCGACCGCCCGCAACCTGATCCTGTCGAAACTGCCGGCCTATGTCAGCATCGTCAGGGGCTGGAGCGGCCACCCCGATCTGATGATGTTCGGCATCGACAAGAGCTTTTCGGCAGCGCTCTACACCGGCTATCACAACAAGGCCGGCACCGATACCAACCCGCTCGCCCACACGCTGACCGGCACGGTCTCGCGGCTCCTGATCAATGGCGAAGTGGCGTCGGAATTCACCCTGAACGCGCTATGTGCTGCGCGCTACGGCGTGCCGTCGGCGTTTCTTTCTGGTGACGCCGGCATGTGCGCCGAGGCCAAGGCGATCGCTTCAGGTATCGGCACCGTTGCCACCAGTGAGGGTTTTGGTCCGGCGACCCGGTCGCTGACGCCAAAGGCTGCGGTTGCCGCCATTCGCGAGGGCGTGGAGAAGGCGCTTTCGGGCGACCTGAAGACCTGCCTGCCGAAACTTGCCGACCGGTTCGAGCTGGTCGTCGAATACACGACACCGATCGAGGCCTATCGCGGTAGCTGGTACCCCGGCGTCGAGCATGTCGCTGCCCGCACGCTGCGCTTCGAGGCCAGTGACTTCTTCGAAATCCAGCGTGCCATCCGCTTCATCGTCTGAGCAGGGCCGCGGGCGGCGGGCGCGACGTTGCATCGCTCCCCGCCGTGCGGCGGTGATAGGTCAGAGCCGCCCGCAGGCAGAGCGATAGCGGTTCTGTCGGCAGATCGCCTGTGGTCGGCAACAAGAGGGCGCGGTTGCCCTCGAAGACAAAACTGTTGCCGAAGTGAACGCGGAAGCTTTCGACAAGTGTTGTCTTGCAGTTGAAGAACACCGCGCCTTGTCCAGGCGCGGATTTGACGACGCCCAACCGGATCGTCGTTCCGCTTTTGCTTGCCTGCGTCAGATAGGCAGGCTCGCCCCATTTCAGCGTTTCCGTCAGCGGTCCTACGCCTTGCGTCTCGGCGGCAACGATATAGATGAGATCGCGAACCTCGAGGAGGCGCGTCCGTACAGTCGCCGCATGTTGCGAAAGCACCTCGGCGACAGCAGATGGAACGGGTGGGATCGTCATGGCGTGCTTTTCAGCGGCAGATGGATGTCGGTCCGCAATTCGCTCTGGGGCACCATGCGTGGATCGTCAAGATAGGCTTCGAAGACCGGCGCATCGTCCGGCTCATGGCCTGATCCGGGCAGCCATACGCCGAGGAACCAGCGATAGGCGCCGCGCATTGCCGCATAGGGACCGGTGTAGCTCAGCTTTGCGTAGGAGCCTCCACGCAGGACCGTTTCGGTCATTGGCGGGGCGAACGTGATTGGACCGGCAACCGGCATGCTGGCGCGAGAGCGCAAGTCCTCTTCAGGACCGAGCTCGGGATCCCTGAAGAATACCCCGATCATCTCCGGTCGGTCCGGCAATGCCGCACGGGCCGCAAGTTCGCCAAAGAGCCGCGCCATCGCCCGGTCGATTTCCATGTAGGAGCCCCGATGGTCGATCGACGCACACCGTCGCTCGGGCAGGGTAACGACGCTCACCGGAAAGCCGTTTGTGTCCCCAGAAGCATTGGCCGCCCTGAAGGCGGCATGCGGACCATTATGCCGATAGGCGGCGGGCGTCGTGCCAAAGGTTTCCCTGAACGCGCGCCCGAATGTGTCGGTTGAACCATATCCGGCGCGATCGGCAACGGTGGCGATATCGACATCCGAATTGGCCAGCCGGTCGGCAGCGCGCTGCAGCCGGAGCCTGCGAATGGTCGCCGCGATGGTCTCGCCGCGCATGGCCGAGTAGATCCGGCTCCAGTGATAGGGGGAGAGGCAGGCGACGTCGGCCAGTTCGTCGAAGGAGATATCCTCTTCCAGATGCGCATAGACATGATCGATGACCCTGTTCATCCGTGCATCGTAGCTCGCCTGCGTCAGTGCCTTGCGCATCGTTGTCCCCACGGCTCTCCAAACCACGAAGTGATTTGCACAAGATGCACCGGCAAATCTTGCGGATTTGAAGATCTTGCCGACGCTAACGCCATTATTCGTCTCCCGAACGCGCGCCGCCAGCGTCGCGACCCGTCCACGGCATCCATTGGCGACGGGATGATGGCCGTCAGTAGCTGAGCTTGGGATACCAGTCCGTGCCACGGCCTTCCGGCGTCAGGTCCAGGATCGACCAGAGCGACGCGATGTCAGGTGCATCCCTCGGGTCCTGGCCTGGGTCGGCCATCTCCATCGTCATCTCGCTGGCCCAGAAAAGCCTGACGGTCTCGCCATCACGTTTGAAGACGCCAAGTGCCGGGTTTTCGCTTCCATCCGCATTGATGAGGCCGAGATCACGGGCATAGCCGTCGCCGACGGTCTGGACGAAGTCGAGGTCTCGCCAACCTCGTTCCTGCGCGAATGCCAGTTGGCGTTCGACCGGGCTGCGGCCAAGGATCTTCAGCGCCACCCGCTGCTTGATGTCGGCGGCGTTGCCGTTCACCGCACCGAGCCAGTTCGTGCACATCGGGCAGGGACGGGCGCGCTCTGGCCCGTACATCCAGAAATAGGTGACAAGCGTCTGCTTGTCGCCGAAGAGTTCGACCAGGCCGACTTCGTTGCCGTTGGCATCCTTGAAGCGATAATCCTTTTCGATCACCGGCCCATCCGGCAGAGACCGCCGCAGCTCGACCAGCCGCGTCATTTGCCGTCGGAACTCGATTTCTTCGCGCAGCAGGGCCTGCCGCGCTTTTCTATATTCCGCCGTTTCGCCGGGAAAAGGCGACTTGCCCTTAGCTGCGAGATCCGGCGCCGGAACGAGTTGATCGAAGCCCATATCCCTGTCCTCGTTTTGTCGATCCCAACTAACGGCCCTGAGCCTTCCGGGTTCCCGAGCGGATGAAGGAATGCACGCGGTTGTCTGCCGGGCGCGCGTGGAGGTGTGAGGACGAGACGTCAACCGTGCGGCTGTGTTGCGGACGTGCGCGGCGTGGCGCCGACAAGCCTCGCGCACAGGACCTGCAGCGCGTGAACGCGCAGGAACAATGCCGGCACGAAAAGCAGCGAAAGGGCGGTGGAGGCGAGCAGCCCGCCGATGACGACAATCGCCATCGGTGCGCGGAAGGCTCCGCCATCGCCAAGACCAAGGGACACGGGAACCATGCCGGCGATCATCGCCGCGGTGGTCATGATCACCGGCCGTGCCCGCTGTTCTGCGGCGGTGACCACGGCCTCGCGGGGGGGGTGACCCTGCTTGATCAGCTGGCCCGAGAGGTCGACGATCAGGATCGCATTCTTGGCGACGATGCCCATCAACATCAGTGCGCCGATCAGAACCGGCATTGTCACGGCGTTTCCGGTGAAAGCGAGTGCCAGGATGCCGCCGGACAGGGCCAGAGGCAGCGACAACAGGATCGTCAGCGGTTGGAACGGGTTGCCGAAGAGGATCAGCAGGATCGCGAACACGGCGGCAAGTGCCAGCAGAATTGCGCGGGAGAAGCTTGAAAAGAAGTCCTGCATCGACTGGGTCTCGCCTGCGGGCTGCAGGCTGACGCCGTCCGGCAAGGGGTTGGCTGCAATCCACGTCATCACCGCCGACAGGGCGGCGCCTGATGTGACTGCCCCGTGGAGATCGGCGGTGATATCGATGCGCCGCACCCCGTCGCGCCTTATGATCTCGGCCGGGCCGGAACCTGCCACGACTTCGGCGATTGCCGCCAGCGGCACGACGTTTCCATCGGCCGTCCTCAGTGGCATGCCTTCGATCAGCGAAATATCGACCTCATCGCCAGCCTCCACCTGTACCCTTACCGGGACCCGACGGCCCTGCAGATCGATGTGGGCAAGCTCGCGACTGATATCTCCGACAGTGGCCACGCGCACGGCATCCGATAGCGCGTCGAGACTGATACCGAGTTCGGAAACGAGATCCCGGTCGGGGACGATCTGCAGCTCGCTGCGAAGGGCGGGGCGCAGAGACATCACGGTTCGGAACTCAGGCATCTGTGCCATCGCCGACGACAGGCTGTCGCTTGCCAGTTCCAGGCGGCCGGGGTCATCGCTGAGAAGAGTGAGTGCGAATTGGCGGCTGCCGGTCAACCCCAGTTCGCTGCTGCGGATATCCGCAATTGCTGCCAGTTGTCTGGTGACATCGGCGGCGACCTGCTGGCGTGTCCGGCTGCGTTCGCCCGGCGCCGTCAGCATCAATTGAACGGTGAAGGACTGCTGGTTCGGCGGACCGAAATTGAGGTCGCCGCGGTAGGCGTAGATGTGCTGGACATCCGGGTCCTTCTTCAGGGAGCGCGCAATCTCGACGGATTTCTGCATCATCGACGAGGCGCTGGCGCCGTCGGCCATGTCGATTGCGAAAGCCAGGCGGGTCCCGTCTTCCGTCGGAATGAACCCGCGTGGCAAGGTCGGCAGCACCGTCAGGAAAGGCACCACGACGGAAAGCAGGCCGAGCGTTACCGTCACGAGGGTCATGTCGAGGCGGAGGCTTCGCCCGCCGAGCGACACTGTCTGCCGGCCGATCGATAGCCGAAGCAGTCGCGTGTAAAAACCATGGCTACTTCCGGATTTGCTGGGCTTGCCGGCTGGCTCGGGCTTCAACAGCGCCACTGCCAGCAACGGCGTGATCACGCGTGCGACCAGCAGCGACAGAAGCGTCGCGACGGCAACGGTCAGTCCGAATTCCCGAAAATATCGACCGGGCAAGCCCTCGATCAGCGCAAGCGGCAGGAAAACCGCGGCAACGGTCAGCGATATCGCGGTGACCGAGCCGCCTATTTCTTCCGTCGCATCGATGACCGCGCGCCAGATCGTCTTTCCCATCTCGCGGTGACGCGCCACGTTCTCGATCTCCACGATGGTGTCGTCGACCAGAAGGCCTATTGCCAGCGTCAAGCCCAACAGGGAAACGAGATTGAGAGAGAAGCCGAGCGCTTCCATGGCAAGAAAGGTCGGGATCACGGCCAGCGGCAGACCGATGGCAGCGATGAGCGTCGAGCGACGATCCCGCAGGAACAGAAAGACGACTGCGATGGTGCACAGCGCGCCCTCGGCCATGGTCCGCATCGTGCCGGTAAAATTGTTGCTGATATAGCTGGCGTTCTCGTCGAGCAGCGTGAATTGCACCATGGTTTCGGCATCGTCGAGACTCTGAACTGCAGATTTTATCTGCTCGAACGTCTCAACCTCGTTGGCCCGCTTTTCGGCAAAGATCGTCAGGGCGACGATCGGAACGGCATCGAGCGTTGCGAAACTCGAAGGGTCGCTCCAGGCATCCTCGATCCTGGCAATGTCGGAAAGCCGGTCGCTGGATCCGGCACTGGTTCTGACAGGAAGCGTGCCGAGATCCTCGACCGACATCGGTGTCGACACGGTGCGGATCGGCTCATCGAAACCGCCGGTCTTCACCGCACCGGAAGCCCGGTTGTCGCCGACCGTACGCAGCGCCCGACTGACATCCTGTGGCGCCAGGCCACGGGCGACCATTTCATCCCGCTGCAGCCAGACCCTGATCTCCCGTTCGCTGCCGCCAACCCGGGCAATCCTGCCGACGCCGGGCACTTTTTCCAGGGCGGGGCGGATGCGGTCGTCGACGCGCCGGGAGATCGCCGGCAGCGACAACTGGTCGGAGCGCAGAGCATAGGTGGCGATTGCGAGCCGCCGTATGTTGGAAAGCTCGATCGAAGGCTCATCGAGATTGACCGGCAATTGGCTCCGGATCACCCGCATCGCGGCCTGTATCCGATCCAGGGCGACTTCAGGCGGAACGTGGGCGGCGAATTCTGCATTCAACACGACGCTGCCGTCGCCGATCGTGGCGTCCAGCCGATCAAGCCCTTCGATGTCCTCGAAGGCATCTTCGACCTTTTGCGCCACCTGCATTTCCAGGTCACTCGGCGATGCCGCCTGCTGGCGCAACATGACTGTGACGACTGGAAACTCCATTTCCGGGAAGCGGTTGACCGGCAGCGAGGTCAAGGACAGCCACCCCATCGCCGTCAAGACGAGAAACAACGCAACACCAACGGCAGGACGCTCGATCGACCATTTCGAGACGTTGATGGCCATCGGATGCCTCACAGGTTGGAAGCGACGACGGCGGCGGGCAGAACCGGCGTGACGCGCATGCCGGCGCGCACCAGACCGCCCGAGCGCAAGACGACCTGCTCGCCGGCCGATATCCCGGACACGATCTGAACAGCCTCGGCGGTCTTGCGACCGGTGACGACGGCGCGCGTTTCGACGGTTCCGTTCGCCACCAGCTGCACCTGGCTGCCATCGGCCGTGGGCTGGACGGCGCTGAGTGGAAGGACAATCTGCATCTGTTCCGTCGTGTGGATTTCCGCCCGCGCAAAAGCGCCGAGCCTGGGCGTGGCGGTCGGCGGAAGGGCAATGCGGACGCGCGCCATTCTGGTCGATTGTTCGATCCGCGGCGATAGATGCCGGACGGTGCCGGCAAGCGGCCCCATGCCCGAGATGTAGATCGACGCCGTCGTGGCAGGTCCGATCCGATCCATCATGCGCATGGGGACCAGAGCCTCAAGCTCGAAAAGTCCGCCCCTGGCGATGCGAAACAACGGCGTCTTGCCCGTGGCGATGTCGCCCACACGCGCGAACCGCTCGACGATGATACCGGACGCGGGGGCACGCACGCGTGTTCGCTCGAGATGGGCAGTCAGTTCACGACGCTTGACCAGCGCTATGGCTCGCTCCGCCAGGGCTACGCGTTTCGCCTGTTGCGCGGTCGCGCGCTTGGCCTCGGCGACAAGGACATCGGCCTGACGCTGCTCGAGAACGTCGAGCGACGTTACTCCGGATTTCGAGAGCGGGTCGGCGCGAGCCAGGGCCTTGCTGGCGAGATCGAGGTTCGTTTGCGCAAGGGCTATGTTGCTCTCACTCTGGGTCAAAAGGGCATCGGCGCGCTCGATCTCGACGTCGTTCATGGCGAGCGCGATCTGGTCGAGGTCGGATGTCAAGACGGCCAGAACCTGGCCCTCTTGCACCGTATCGCCTTCCTCGACCAGGATGGAGAGAATGCCGGCGCCTTCGCTCTCCGTTCCCACAAGCACATCCTCCCGGGCGACGATCGACCCGGAGACGGTGCTTGTGGTCGTGAGGGCGCCGGGTGAAGCGTTGACGACCGATACACTCATCACGACGGCATCCTGGGCAGAGGTGGCGACCGCCAGTGCCGACCCTCCGGACGGGAAGAGGTTGCCGACAACCATCGGGTAAGCTGCCGCAAGCAGGGCCGCAACGGCAACGAGTGCGACCGAACCGACCATTCGCCTCCGCCCGCGTTTCGTTTCCGGCTCGGCCTCGGGTTCTCCGGGTGCTGGTGATGCATCGAAACATGTCGGTCGTCTGTGGATCATGACGACACCTCTTGCGCCTATGAGTGCATCTCGTGGACGGGGACGTCGTCGCCCACCGTCGCGGGCATCAATGCCATCACTTTTCGACAGCCCTGGCATTGCGCGGGGTCGGGCAGAGACAGCCTGTTTGCCACGCGCCAGCGAGGCATCGTCGGTCCGATCGGCCGGGTGCGGGCGAGGTGATGCTCCGACCAGACCACATCGAGCGCGTCGACGAGATAGTCGATGTCTTCGTGACTGTGCAGCGGCGACGGGGTGATCCTCAGCCTCTCTGTGCCGCGCGGCACGGTCGGGTAGTTGATCGGCTGAATGTAGATATCGAAGCCATCGAGCAGCCGGTCGGAAACGGCCCGGCACTTGGCCGCGTCGCCGACGACGACCGGAACGATATGGCTCGGATTGTGCATATGCGGGATGCCGGCGGCGTCGAGCTTGTCGCGCAGCATGCGCACCCTGTCCTGCTGCGCCCTGCGCTCGCCCTGGCTGGTCTTCAGATGCCGGACGGAGGCAAGCGCACCGGCTGCGAGCATCGGCGGCAGCGCGGTCGTAAAGATGAAGCCGGAGGCGAAGGAGCGCACGAAATCGACGATCGGCCCCGTCGAGGCGATATAGCCCCCGACCACGCCGAACGCCTTTCCAAGCGTGCCCTGTACGATCGTCAGGCGATCCATGACGCCGTCGCGTTCGGCGACGCCCGCGCCACGGCGACCATAAAGCCCGACCGCATGGACTTCATCCAGATAGGTCATGGCATTGTAGCTGTCGGCAACGTCGCAAAGCTCCTTGATGGGGGCGATATCGCCGTCCATCGAGTAGACGGATTCGAAGGCGACGAGCTTCGGCAGATCCGGCTCGACTTGGGCCAGACAGCGGGCGAGATCCTCCGGACTGTTGTGCTTGAAGATCCGGTAGTCGGCGCGCGAATGGCGGATACCCTCGATCATCGAGGCGTGATTGCCAGCATCCGATAGAACCACGCATCCCGGCAACTTGGCTGCAAGCGTCGACAGCGCCGCCCAGTTCGACACGTAGCCGGATGTAAACAGCAGTGCTGCTTCCTTGCGGTGAAGATCGGCCAGTTCGCGCTCGAGCAGCACATGCGCGTGGTTGGTGCCCGCGATGTTGCGCGTGCCGCCGGCTCCGGCGCCGGACAGGTCCAGCGACTGGTGCATGGCATTTCGGACTTTTTCGTGCTGTCCCATCCCGAGGTAGTCGTTGGAACACCAGACCATGACCTCGCGAACACGATCTCCCTCGTGGAGTCTGGCGTGCGGAAAGGCGCCGGCCATGCGCTCGATATCGGCAAAGACGCGATATCGCCCTTCCTGGCGCAGTCCCTCCAGGGCGTTGGTAAAAAAGACACCGTAGTCCATTGCCCCCTCCTCAGTGCGGTTGCCCGTGCTTTTGGCTCGATCTGTCCGGAATGGTCGATCTCGAGCCCTCGTATGGTAGGGCTTTCAGGGAAGGCGTGACACAGACTTAGGTTCCGCGAGGTTTTCGACGTAGGTGCCCGCCCTGCAAGACCAAAGTCTGATGCAAGATCTTGCCATCGGTAGATCGCACGACGGAAAAGGGTGCGAGGATCGTGGCCACGACCTGGAGACCGACCTTGGCGCAATCGTTGCATGACCGTTGTGCGTTGGACCCGGCAATGTTGGCATTGCTGCCGAGGCGCGGGTCGGTGATCGGCTGTCCATATCGATGCCCTGAAGCATTGGCACGGTTATCGCGTGCACCCCGAAGTTCGCGCAATCGGCTGCGAGGGCGCAAGCCCGCATGAGACGGAGCGAAACACGATGTCCTCACGGTGAAGAGGGCACGGCTTCGTGCGAAACCCTTTCGGTTCTGCAACCGGGATGACCGGTTCCGCGCGATGAAAAACGGCCTACTCGCCCGCGACGACGAGCCCCGGCACGGCCGCTGCAAGCGCTTCGAAGCCGGGTTTCTGGCGGGCTTTGGCATCGGTGATGAGGTGGGCCATCTCGCCGGTCTCACAGAAGACTGAACGGCTGACGACACCGACCTTGGAATGGTCGGCCAGGATGATCGCGCGGCCGGAGTTGCGCACCATGGCACGCGCGATCTCGGCGCCATGGAGGAAATAGTTCATCGCGCCCATCGTGGCGTCGACCCCCCAGGGGGCAAGCAGTGCAATGTCCGCGCGGTAGCGCTGGATGTCGTTGATGGTTGCCTCGCCATACGTCTCCATCGGGTCCTGCTTGACGTTTCCAGCGAGCAGGATGACGCGCGTGCCGCGCGAAAGTTCGCCCGCCCGTTCCGTCAGCTGGCTGGCCACGTCGATGGAATTGGTGAGGATGGTGAGGTTGCTGAGGCCGCTCGGGCCGGCGAGTGCCTCGGCCATGGTCGAGCTGGTCGAGCCCGCATCCATGAAGATGGTCTGCCCGCTTTCGAGGAAGGCGAGGGCGGCCGCGCAGATCGCGCGCTTCTCTTGCAAACGCTGCGAGATGCGCACGCCGAAGGTCGTGTCTTCCCGCGTTACCGGCACAGCGCCGCCGCGCACCCGACGCAACTCCCCGGCCATCTCCATTTCCATGAGATCGCGGCGGATCGTTTCGCGCGACACGCCGAAATCATCGACGATGCGGTCGATCGATACCTGGCCATAGGCCGCAAGCAGCGAACGGATTTTCTGCTGACGCTCTTCTTGCCACATCGCGAAGCCTCCCTTGCCGCTTCTTGATATGCGACGCCTCGCATTGCCACAAGTGACATGTGGATCGCCGCATAAAAACACATATTGCCACTAAAAACACATATTGCCACATACGCGAATTGCCTGTAGGTAGATCGCAGAGGTCGCAGACGGCCCGAACAATTTCTTCAATCAGTCGGAAGCCAGAGCCGGCGCCCATCCTGCATGCACTGCGGGAGCGATGGCGGCTGCCGACAAACGGGAAAGCGTAAAACAGAGAATGACCAGCGCCGCCCTCATCGAAGACAAGCATGTGGCATTCGCCGTGGAACTGGCGGATGTCGCTCGGGCCGTGCTCAGGGAAAACCGCCTGGCGCGGGTCGACGTCTCGGTCAAGGCGGACCGCAGCCTTGTGACGGCCATGGACATCCTCATCGAGGACCGGCTGCGCAGCATGATTGCAGCGCGGTATCCCTCCCACGGCATCATCGGCGAGGAGCGCGACTGGGTGCGCCCCGGCAGCGAGCATGTCTGGGTGCTCGATCCGATCGACGGTACGACCGCCTTCATCGCCGGCATGCCGGTCTACGGCACGTTGATCGCGCTTGCCATCGGCGGCGTGCCGCATCTCGGCATCATCGACATTCCGGCAATCGATTCCCGCTGGATCGGCGCTGAAGGCCGGCGCACGACGCGCAATGGTCAGAAGGTCAGCGTGCGTTCCTGCCCCTCGCTTGCCGAGGCGATCATGACCAACAGCAACCAGGATTATCTGGCACAGAACGAACGTCCGGCGCTCGACCGGCTGCGCGCGGCCACCAGCGCGCGGGTCTATGGCGGGGCGAGCCTCAACTATGGCCTTCTTGCCGATGGGCGCACCGATCTGGCGCTCGACGGCGGCCAGAAGGTTTTTGATTTCGCGCCCTTCCGGCCCATCGTCGAAGGCGCCGGCGGTATCGTCACGGACTGGTCCGGCGCGCCGCTGACGCTGGAAAGCTCCGGCCAGCTGCTGGGGGCGGGCGACGCCAGGGTGCACGCCCAGGCGCTCGATCTCGTCAAGGACATGAAATCCGGCTCTGCCGTTTCGGCCAACGCATAAGCCTGAAGACAAAGAAGAGGGAACTCATGGGCATAGCGATCTCCAACCTGTCGGTGCGATACGGCGCCGAGACCGTCATTTCCGGCTTGTCGCTGGATATTCCGCAAGGCTGCTTCTTCACGCTGCTCGGCCCCTCCGGTTGCGGCAAGACCACACTGCTGCGCACCATTGCCGGCTTTGCGCCGGCAAGCGGCGGCCAGATCCGTTTCGGCGGCCGCGATGTCACCGAACTCCCGCCCCACAAGCGCGCGATCGGCATGGTGTTCCAGGACTATGCGCTCTTCCCCGACAAGACGGTGGCCGACAACGTCGCCTACGGCCTGCGCGCCCGCGGCGAAAAGGGCGGGGGTGTCGAGCGCAAGGTGAAGGCCGCACTCGAGCGGGTCGGCCTTGGCCATCTGCTTTCGCGCCATCCGGCAGCGCTTTCCGGCGGCCAGCGCCAGCGCGTGGCGCTCGCCCGCGCGCTGGTCATCAAGCCGACTGTCCTGCTGATGGACGAGCCGCTTTCCAATCTCGATGCGAAACTCCGCGTCCAGATCCGCGAGACGATCATCGAATTGCAGCGCGAGGCGAACATCACCACGGTCTTCGTGACGCACGACCAGGAAGAAGCCCTGTCCATGTCCGATCTGATCGGTGTGATGAACAAGGGCAAGGTCGAGCAGCTGGGCACGCCGCAGCAGATCTATGCGACGCCGCGCACCGGCTACGTCGCCGATTTCGTCGGAGCGGCGAACCGCACCGAAGTTGCCGTGCGCCCGACCGCTCCCGGCCGCGTCGAGGTCGATGTCGCCGGCAGCCGCCTGCTGGCAACCGACGCGCTGGAAGGCCCCGCCGAGCACGGCCTCCTCGTTCTTCGACCGGAGGATCTGAAGATTTCTTCAGCACCGGTAGCCGGTCTGCAGTCGTTGCCGGCGACCATCCGTGGCCGGCAATATCTCGGCGCCCGCACCAGCTACAGCGTCGAATGCGCAGGCGGCCTCGTCCTCAATGCCGAAATGCACGGCGCAGGGCACGACGCCTTCCTGCCGGGTGCCGCTGTCCACCTCGGCTTCGATCCCGCCGCGGCAAGGGTGATCCGGTCATGAACCCGTCCGCTCTGCGCTCCCCCTGGCCCTGGTTTTCCGCGCTGGCGCTTGCTCTTCTCGGCGTCTTCGTCGTCTATCCGCTGCTTTACATCTTTACCGCGAGCTTCTTCGGAGACGGCGGCTCGGGTTGGGTCCAGCTCATGCATGATGGGCGCAGCCTAGCGGCCATCGGCAATACGCTGGTGCTCGCCTGCGTCGTCACCTTGTGTTCGACGCTGATCGGCGTGCCCCTTGCCTATGTCTCGGCGCGCTTCCGTTTCCGCGGCAAGCTGCTGATCACGCTGCTGCCGCTTATCACCTTGGTCATTCCGGAAGTCGTGACGGCGCAGACCTGGCTGATGATCCTTGGTAACAACGGCGTCATCACCCGCTTCCTGAAGGGCCACGGGATCTTCCTTCCGAGTTTCTACGGCTGGTTCGGCCTCATCACCTCGATGAGCTTCATCTACTACACCTATGTCTACATCGGTACGGTGGCGGCCATCGGCAAATTCGATGCGCAGCTCGAGGAAGCCGCCCAAAGCCTCGGAACGGCGCCGGTGCGCTCGCGCTTCCATGTCATGTTGCCGGTCATTCGCCCGGCGATCCTTGCCTCGGCGCTGCTTGTCTTCACCATGGTCGTCGGCAATTTTGCGATCTCGACCATCCTTGGCCATAACGTGCCGCTGCTCTCGGTCGCGATCTACCAGGCGGCCGTGGCGGAGGGGGCAAGCAACCTCACCATGCAGAGCACGCTTGCCAGCACCTCCGTGTTGATCGTCATGGGTCTGCTCTTCGTCAACCGCCGCATCATCGCCGGGGGCCGCTACGAGATCGTGCAGGGCAGGGGCGCCAAGCCCCAGCCGCTGAAGGGTGGCCAGGGCGTGCTCGTCAGCGCTGCGGCCGGCGTCGTCGTTGCCATCTCGCTCTTGCCGCTCGTCACCATTGCCGTCGGCGCCTTCACGGTTTCGCGCGGCCCCGTCATGCGCTGGGGCGAATGGACGCTCGACAACGTGGCCCGCGTCTTCATCACGGCGCCCGGTCCGTTGGTCAACTCGATCCTCTACGCCGGCATCGCAACGCTCATTTCGGTCGCCTTCAGCACGCTGGTCAGCTACCTCGTCGTCAAGAAACCGAACCTGGTGACGCCGCTGATCGACTATGTCTCGGCCATTCCGCTGGCGCTCTCGGGCACCGTTCTCGGCGTCGGGCTTCTCGCCTCCTTCAACGATGGCTTCCTTTCGCTGACCGGCACCTCGACGATCATCGTGCTCGCCTATGTCATCCGCCGCATGCCCTTCGGCATGCGCAACGGTCAGGCGATCCTGCACAACATCCCGAACTCCATCGAAGAAGCCTCGATCAGCCTCGGCTCGCCGCCGTTCAGGACGTTCCTGCGCGTGGTGCTGCCGATGATGCTGCCCGCCGTCGCCTCGGCCGCGATCCTGACCTGGACGACCACCGTTTCCGAACTCTCGGCCTCGCTGCTCGTCTATTCCGGCGGCCGCGAAACCTTGCCGATCCAGATCTTCCGGCTGATCGACTCGGGCCTGATGGCCTATGCCTCGGCCTATGGCCTGGTGCTGGTCGCCGTGATCCTGCTGCCGGTCGTGATCGCCACGACCGTGTTCAAGGTGGACCTGTTCGGTTCGAAGTGAAGATCAACGACCATCCGGCCGCGTGAGGGACGCGGCCGATCTCAGACCAACCAGGAGGAACTGCCATGATGAAACTTGCCGCAACGACCATGCTTCTCGCCGGCTTTGCCGCCGCGGGCGCCGAGGCCGCCGATCCCGTAATCTACACCACCAACCCGGTCCCGGCCGTCGAGGCCGTGCAGGCCGTCATCAAGGAGAAGACGGGGGTGACGACCGGCATCATTACCGGCGGCAGCGGTGTCTTGCTGCGCCGCATCGAGGCGGAGAAGGCCGCCCCCCAGGGCGACGTCTTCTGGTCGTCCTCGGCCAACACCATGGGCGCTTTCAAGGATGTGCTCGAACCCTACACCTCGCCGGAATTGGCCGCGATGCCTGCGGACCTGCGTGTTCCCGAAGATTACTTCCAGCCCGCCAACGTCCATGTCGTTACCGTGATGGTGAACACCGAACAGCTGAACGGCGCCGCAGCGCCGGCCGACTGGAAGGACCTCGCCGATCCGACCTGGAAGGGTCGTATCGTCCTGCCCGATCCGGCCAACAGCTCGACCGGCTACACGATCGTCTGGGGTCTGTCGAAGCTGCTCGATGAGACGACCTACAAGGCGCTGGTTGCCAACCTCGTCGTCAGCAGTTCGTCTTCGGCCGTGCCGAAGGGCGTGGCCATGGGCGAATATGCCGTCGGCTTCACCTTCGAGACGAACAGCTACAGCTATGTCGACGGCGGCCAGACGGAGATCAGCATCGTCTACCCGTCCTCGGGAACCTTCACGACGCCGGAATTCGCCGCGCTGGTCAAGGGTGCGCCGGCTGGCGACAACGCCAAGAAGACAATCGATACGCTGCTCTCCAAGGAAGCGCAGATCGAGCTGCTGAAGGTCGCCTTTCGCCGTCCGAGCCGCACGGACATCCAGGTTTCCGACTTCGTGAAGCTGCCGGAACTCGCCTCGATCAAGGTCTTCAAGATCGACGAGGAAGAGGCCGCCCGCAGCCGCGATGCATTCCTCGCGGAATGGGCGGCTCTGCCGAAGGCCGGGTCGAGCAAGTAGCGATCCTGCCGCGCAAGGAAGCCGCCTCGGGCTCGCGCCTCAACGCGACTTCCTTACGGCGTGGGGTGGTGTGCGGGCAACTCTCCCGCCTGCACGCCACCATCTCTGACTTGCGTTGCGCCGGGTCTGAAGTCTTTGCCTGCGCCGGGCTGCGTTCTTGGATCAACTCCGCGGCACTGCGGTTCATTCCGCTCGGCGAAATGGACGCCGGGCGCTATGGTGCCTATCTCAAGCAAGTGGAGACTAACAAATGACCGAGAAAGCTGTTTTGGCTGGTGGCTGCTTCTGGGGCATGCAGGATCTGATCCGAGCGCTGCCCGGTGTCATCGAGACCCGCGTGGGCTATACCGGCGGCGATGTGGCCAATGCCACCTATCGCAACCATGGTACACACGCTGAAGCCATTGAGATCGTTTTCAATCCCGAGATGATCAGCTATCGCCGGATTCTGGAGTACTTCTTCCAGATTCACGATCCAACCACGCTCGACCGGCAGGGCAACGATATCGGCACCTCCTACCGATCGGCGATTTACGTTCTTGGGGATGAGCAGCGGCGAATAGCCGAAGATACCATCGCGGATGTGGACGCGTCGGGCCTTTGGCCGGGAAAAGCCGTGACATCGGTCGAGCCGGCTGGCGACTTCTGGGAAGCGGAGCCGGAGCACCAGGACTACCTGAAGCGTTATCCGAACGGCTACACTTGCCACTTTCCGCGGGCGAATTGGGTGCTGCCCAAGCGGGAGGCGGCCGCCTAGGCTGCAGCCTGCCTGGCAACGGTGGAAGGCGTTCCGGCTCGAAAGCTGGAACGTCGGATACCCTCGCCGTTGCGGCCCCATGCCCATCGCTGGCCCGCCGGAACGAGTGGCTCCAACCGCCTCGCTCGACGGTGCCATCGATATCGCCCGGCCCGCGGCCGTCGCTATCCCCAACGGTCTTCGGCCAGCCTGCAAAATCGCAAAGCCGCGCACGAGCCGGATTGCAGCAGCTTGAATGTTGACGCAAGTGCGAATGGAACATATAGTGAACAAACATGAAGAAGTCACTCAAAGAACGGCTCGCAATCCTCTCGGATGCGGCAAAGTACGACGCCTCGTGCGCTTCGAGTGGAACCGTCAAGCGAAGCTCGGCGGACACCGGCGGGTTGGGGTCGACGGAAGGCTCCGGCATTTGTCATGCCTACGCTCCCGATGGCAGATGCATTTCGCTCCTCAAGATACTGCTGACGAACTTCTGCATCTACGACTGCGCCTATTGCATCAACCGGTCGTCAAGCAATGTCGAGCGGGCCAGGTTTACGGTCGAAGAAGTCGTCTGGCTGACGATGGAATTCTACCGGCGCAACTATATCGAAGGGCTGTTTCTCTCATCCGGTATCATTCGGTCATCGGATTACACGATGGAAGAGATGGTCCGCATCGCCCGGGCTTTGCGCGTTGACCACAATTTCTCAGGATACATTCATCTGAAATCCATCCCCGAGGCGTCGCCGCTTCTGGTCGAGCAAGCCGGTCTTTATGCCGACCGGCTTTCCATCAACATCGAACTTCCGACCGATGCAGGCCTTGCGGCCTACGCGCCGGAAAAGCGGCCAGGTAATATCCGCAGATCAATGGGGGAGCTGCGGCTGAAGATCGATGAGGCCAATGACGCGACACTGCAGACCAAGCGAAGGAAACGCTTCGTGCCGGCGGGCCAAAGCACACAGATGATCGTCGGAGCCGACGAGGCAAATGACCGAGTGGTCCTTGCCACGAGCGCCAGGCTCTATGGCAGCTACGGATTGCGCCGGGTGTACTATTCGGCCTTCAGTCCCATTCCAGATGCATCCCGCAAGCTGCCGCTGATCAAGCCACCGATGATGCGCGAGCACAGGCTTTATCAGGCGGACTGGCTCTATCGTTTCTATGGGTTCGACATCGATGAGATTACCGCCAACCAGCCGGATGGCATGCTCGATCTCAAGCTTGACCCCAAGCTATCGTGGGCGCTGGCCAATCGGCATTTTTTCCCGCTCGACGTCAATGCCGCGTCGAGAGAGGCGCTGTTGCGCGTTCCAGGCCTTGGCACGAAGGCCGTGAGGGCCATTCTTTCGGCACGTCGTTTGCGTCGTCTGAGGTTGGAGGATCTCGCCCGCCTGCACGTCTCGGTCAAGAAGGTGCGTCCATTCCTGTCGACGGAGGGCTGGACGCCGCACAAGTTGATCGACCGATCGGATTTGCGCTCGATGTTCGAGCCCAGGCCCGAACAGCTGGATCTGTTTTGATGCGGGTCGTTGCCCTGGAAGGACGTGGAGAGCTGGGCGAATGGCGCGATGCGGCGCGCAGGCTGCTGCTGGCGGGTGTGCCGCCAGAGGCGGTTGAATGGCATCAAGGGGCCGGTGCAAGCGCCGATCTGTTTAATCGGGAGCGCGGTGATCCGGAGAAGCAAGCGCCGTTGGAGCATGCCTCACCGGCGTTGACTGTGCCCAGGCTGTTCCTCGACCTTGCGGCCGCTGCCATTTGTCATGCCGATCCGGTTCGTTTCGGCGTTCTCTACCGCGTTCTCCACCGGCTGCAACGGGATCGAAACCTGCTGGGTATCGCAACGGATGGCGATGTCGCGGCTCTGCACGGATTGGCGAAATCGGTCCGGCGCGACAGCCACAAGATGACGGCCTTTGTTCGTTTCAAGGAGGTCGGTCCGTGTGGAGAGGCCGTCCGCCGCCGGTTCGTCGCATGGTTCGAACCGGATCATTACATCGTTGCTCGGGTCGCACCGTTCTTTCACAGGCGGTTTTTCGACATGGATTGGATGATCGCAACCCCGCGCGGCATCGCCGCTTGGGACGGCAAGGTGCTGGAGGTGTCGTCAACTCCGGGCCAAAAGACCTCGTTGTCGGACGACACCGAAGAACTCTGGCGCACCTATTTTTCCAGCATTTTCAATCCTGCGCGACTGAAGGTGAAGGCGATGCAGGCGGAAATGCCGAAGAAGTACTGGAAAAATCTGCCGGAGGCCTCGCTCATACCCGCGATGATCGCAGGTGCGGAGGCGAGCGTCGTTGCCATGGGCGAGCGAATAGCTAGAGACCCGCCGGCCTTTCATGCGCGCATTGAGGCCGCAGCAAACGCGCCGCGAGATGAGCCGCCGCCGTTGCGCGGGACATGGGAGGGCCTTCGTGCCGAGGCTGCCGGCTGTACGCGGTGCCCGCTCCATTGCAGCGCCACGCAGACGGTGTTCGGAGAAGGGCCGACCGATGCCCCAATCATGATCGTCGGCGAACAGCCCGGAGACCAGGAGGATCTGGCAGGGCGACCCTTTGTCGGACCGGCCGGCAAGCTTTTTGACGCGGCGGCGCACGAAGCCGGGCTCGATCGCCGTTCCCTCTATGTCACCAATGCCGTCAAGCATTTCAAATACGAGATGCGTGGCAAGCGGCGCCTGCACCAAAGACCCGATGCCGGCGAGGTCGAACATTGCAGATGGTGGCTCGATCTGGAGCTGGCATTGGTCAAGCCGAAGCTGGTCGTGGCGCTGGGGGCGACAGCGCTGTTCGCGCTCACCGGCGAGCGCCCGAAGATGGCCGATGTCAGGGGATCGATACGGCGCTCAGACCATGGTCCGGCCGTGTTCGTCACAGTTCATCCATCCTTCCTGCTGCGCATTCCGGATGCCGCGCGCCGAGAGGTCGAGATGGCCCATTTTAAGCGGGACCTTGCCACAGTCGCTGCGTTCGAAGCGCGCTGGTCATGAAAATGGTTCGGCTGGTCGCGAAACTCCGGCCGGCAGAGATGGCCGATTGCCGTGCGCGGCTGTCAGGCCGGGACGCACGTCGCTCCGGCGATGGCTCGAAGTCGAAGCGACCGTCTTGCCAGGCCGGGCATGGTGCCTGTTAGAACGTCTCAAGGTGCGCGGCTGGGCTGCCGTCCGAGGCATGGTTGGGAACAAAGTTGTATGCCGGATCCAGCCAGGGCGGGTTTTCCGCGTACATTTCCTCGATCAGCCGTTTGACGAGTTCGATGTACCGCGAATTGTCGCCGACGCGATGGCTGAGGATGACCGGCGAGGTTGCGCCCTCTCCCTCAAGCAGACGGTAGTGCACGTCTGACCGCATCTGCCGTGCGGAGGAGGGGATGATGCACACGCCGGCTTCGGCGGCCACAAGTCCGAGGGCGGTCTGGATTTCCCGCACTTCCTGAACCTCGGCCGGACGCGCGTCATGGCTCTGCAGCAGGTTCAGCACATGGTCGGCGTAGCCGGGGCGGGGTTCCTTGGGGTAGACAATGACCTTCTGACCGGCAAGGGCGGCGACCGCAAGCGGCGAAGCGTCTTCCGCAAGGGCGGTATCCTTCGGTATTGCCACGACAAGACGTTCCTCGCGCAACACCATGCCGACCACGTTCGGGTCGCTGTGCCGCAGACGACCGAAGCCGATGTCGATGCGGCCCTCCTTGAGCGCCGGGATCTGCTGGACGGAGACCATTTCCAACAGCTGGATGTCCACTTCCGGGGCGTGCTGGCGCAGTTTTCGCACCAGCGACGGCAAGCCGCCGTACAAGGTCGAGGCAACGAAGCCGATGGACACGACGCTGTTCTGGTTCAAGCCGACGCGGCGGGTTGCCGCCTGCATCTGTTCGACCCGGCCGAGCACCTGCAGCGCCTGTTCGTAAAACAGGCGTCCCGCCTCAGTCAGCCGGATCGGGCGGCTCTTGCGGATGATGAGCGGGACGCCGAGGTCCTCCTCAAGCAACTGGATCTGCCGGCTCAGGGGCGGTTGGGCGATGTGCAGCATATGGGCTGCGCGGGTAAAATTTCGCTCGCGTGCGACGGCGACGAAATAGCGAAGCTGGCGAAGATCCATCATTTGCTTGCACCCCATATACCGATTTCGCAGGTGTCGAGGATATGCTGCACCGCGGGAAGTGCAGATAGCGTGACATTATTTCGCCTATGATACCAGAAAGGTATCGTAGCAGACGCAATTGATGTTGGACGGGACTTCGCGCCCGGCGCAAAGTCGCCTCATGAACACGACCTTGACATCCGTTGGCCCGACCGCAGCAGCGTTCCCCGTCGTGGAACGCATCGAGACCCTGCTCGTCGATCTGCCGACCATCCGGCCGCACAAGCTCTCGGTGGCGACCATGAACGGTCAGACCCTGATGCTGGTCAAAGTCTATTGCAGCGACGGCATCGTCGGCATCGGCGAGGGCACCACGATCGCGGGGCTGGCCTATGGCGGCGAAAGCCCGGAGAGCATGAAGCTCGCGGTCGATACCTATTTTCGGCCGGTCATGGTCGGTCAGGACGCAACCGCTGTTCGGGCGCTGATGGCGCGCATCGGCAAGATGGTCAAGGAGAACCGCTTCGCCAAATGTGCGGTTGAAACCGCGCTGCTCGATGCGCATGGCAAGCGGCTCGGCCTGCCCGTCAGCGAGCTGCTGGGTGGGCGCATGCGAAGCCGTCTGCCTGTCGCCTGGACCCTGGCGTCCGGTGATACGAAGACCGATATCGCCGAGGCCGAGAAGATGCTCGACCTGCGCCGGCACCGGATTTTCAAGCTGAAGATCGGCGCACGGCCGCTGCGCCAAGACATCGCCCATGTTGCGGCAATCAAGCGGGCGCTGGGCGAGCGTGCCTCGGTGCGGGTCGATGTGAACATGGCGTGGAGCGAGATAGATGCTGCCTTCGGTATGGCCGCCCTGGCGGACGCCGGTTGCGACCTGATCGAACAGCCGGTCGCCTCGGCTGCGGCACTGGCGCGGCTCGTGCGTCGCTTTCCCGTCGCGCTGATGGCCGATGAATCGCTGCACGGCCCCGAAAGCGCGTTCGAGATCGCGAAAGTCAGCGGTGCGGACGTGTTCGCCGTCAAGATCGAACAAAGCGGCGGGCTGTTCAATGCCCAGCGGGTGGCGGCGATCGCCGACGCTGCCGGCATCGGCCTTTATGGCGGCACGATGCTCGAAGGAGCCTTCGGCACGGTGGCATCGGCGCAGGTGTTCTCCACCTTTCCGAACCTTCAATGGGGCACCGAGCTGTTCGGGCCGCTGCTGCTGACGGAAGAGATCCTGGCGACACCGCTCATCTACAGCGAGTTTGAGCTGACGGTTCCCTCCGGACCTGGGCTCGGCATCGAACTCGATGAAGAGCGTCTGGCCTTCTTCACGCGCGATGGACTGCGCAAGACAATCAGCGTTGCCGGGCACGGAGGCTGAACATGCTCTTTCATGTGCGCATGGACGTGAACATTCCAAGCGATCTCCCGCAGGCGGAGCTGGCGGACGTCATCGCCCGGGAAAAGGCCTATTCGCAGGACCTGCAGAAGAGCGGCAAATGGCGCCACATCTGGCGCATCGTCGGCCAGTACGCGAATTACAGCGTCTTCGACGTCAAGGACAATGCGGAACTGCACGAGATACTCTCCGGCCTTCCGCTGTTCAAATTCATGGATATCGAGGTGACGCCGCTGGTGCGGCATCCCTCGGCGGTTCGCGACGACGATAGCTAGACCATCTTTGGCGCCGCGCCCGGGAGGACGCGAATGGCGCGAATTTATTGAACAATCCAAGAGGAGGATGAAAATGAACGTGCAGATCTTCGACAGGCCGGAAACACAGGACTTTCTCAAGGTTCTGAGCGGCCTCGGCAACAGCGACGGCAACCCACGCGTCAAGCAGATCGTCCATCGGATCATGTCGGACCTGTTCAAGGCGATCGACGATCTCGATATCACCCCCGATGAATACTGGACCGGCATTGCCTGGCTCAACGAGATCGGCGCCACCGGCCAGGCGGGGCTGATCTCGCCCGGTCTCGGCCTCGACCATTTCCTCGACGAGCGCCTCGACGCGATCGATGAGGCTCTCGGCATCGAGAACCCAACCCCACGCACCATCGAAGGCCCGCTCTATGTGGCAGGCGCGCCGGTATCGCACGGCTTTGCCCGCCTCGACGACGGCACCGACGAAAACGGCCACACCCTGATCATGCATGGCACCGTCTTTGGCGCCGGCGGCAAGCCTTTGCCGGGCGCCACCGTCGAAGTCTGGCACTGTGATACGCGCGGCTTCTATTCCCATTTCGACCCGACGGGAAAACAGGCGCCGTTCAACATGCGCCGCACGATCGTCGCGGACGACAAGGGTTGTTACAAGTTCCAGAGCATCGTGCCGCATGGCTATGGCGTGCCACCCGGCAGCCCCACCGAGCGGCTGTTGTCGGCACTCGGCCGTCATGGCCAGCGCCCGGCGCATATCCACCTGTTCATCAGCGCCGGCGACCATCGCAAGTTGACGACCCAGATCAATATCGAAGGCGATCCGCTGGTTGACGACGATTTCGCCTATGCGACGCGAGACGGCCTGGTTCCGGCCGTCACCGAACGGACCGACGAGGCCAGCATCAAGGCCAACGGTCTGGCCGGACCCTTTGCGGAGATCAGGTTCGACATCCACCTGACGGCCCTGGTCGACGGCATCGACAACCAGGTCAACGAACAGCGCAAGCGCGCAGCCGCCTGAGCGGCAAAACCGGCGGCCCGGATGGGCCGCCCCCCCAACAATCATCGTCATCGACGACTGTGTTGCAAAGGCTGCGCCCGATGGTGCGCGCTTTGCGGGAGATAGATCATGTCTGCGATCATCGACAAAGCCCGGGACCTCAATCATCTGCTGGCCACCGCCGTGCAGGACGACAAGGAGGCCGGCATATTCCGTTGCCGCCGCGATATCTTCACCAACGAAGACCTGTTCGAGCTGGAGATGAAGCACATCTTCGAAAGCAACTGGGTCTATCTCGCCCATGAGAGCCAGATCCCTGACAACAACGACTACTACACGACCACTATCGGTCGGCAGCCGGTGGTCGTCACGCGCGACAAGCACGGCGAACTGCATGCCGTCATCAACGCCTGCGCCCATCGCGGCGCCATGCTGTGCCGCCGAAAGCACGGCAACAAGGGCAGCTTTACCTGTCCCTTCCATGGCTGGACCTTTTCCAACAACGGCAAGCTTTTGAAGGTCAAGGACGAGAAGTCGACGCAATATCCGCCGCAGTTTGCCAAAGACGGCTCGCACGACCTGAAGCGCGTCGCAAGGTTCGAGAGCTATCGCGGCTTCCTGTTCGGCAGCCTCAAGGCGGATGTGCCGACGCTCGAGGACTATCTCGGCGAGACGAAAGTCATCATCGACCAGATCGTCGACCAGGCGCCCGATGGCCTCGAAGTGCTGCGCGGCAACTCGTCCTACATCTACGACGGCAATTGGAAACTGCAGATGGAGAACGGCTGCGACGGCTATCACGTCAGCTCCGTGCACTGGAACTACGCCGCCACCATGGGCCGGCGTAACGAGGAGGGTACCAAGGCGGTCGATGCCAACAGCTGGAGCCGCTCGGTCGCAGGGGTCTACGGGTTCGAAAACGGCCATATCCTGTTGTGGACCAACACCATGAATCCCGAGGTCCGGCCGGTCTACAGCCGGCGGGAGGAGATCACGGCGCGGGTTGGTGAGGACAAGGCCGATTTCATCGTCAACCAGACGCGCAATCTCTGCCTCTACCCGAATGTCTTCCTGATGGATCAGTTCAGCACCCAGATCCGCGTCACACGGCCGATCAGTGTCGACAAGACCGAGATCAGCATCTTCTGCTTCGCGCCGAAAGGTGAGAGCGCCGCCGACCGCGCGTTGCGCATCCGCCAATACGAGGATTTCTTCAACGTCTCCGGCATGGGCACGTCCGACGACCTGGAGGAATTCCGGGCCTGCCAGCAAGGCTATGCCGGAACGACAGCGCTCTGGAACGACCTGTCGCGCGGCGCGCCGTTGTGGATCGATGGCCCCGACGAAAACGCCAAGCGCATGGGCATCGAGCCGTTGTTGTCAGGAGAGCGCAGCGAGGACGAGGGGCTCTTCGTCCGCCAGCATGAATACTGGGCCAAGGTGATGCGTGACGCGCTGACAGCCGAAAAGAGCGGAGTGGTGGCATGAGCATTTCCTACGACGCCATCTGCACCTTTCTCTATCGCGAAGCGCGCCTTCTGGACGATCGCCAATGGGACGAGTGGCTGACCTGCTATGCCCCGGACGTGACCTACTGGATGCCGGCCTGGGACGATGATGACCAACTCACCGAGGATCCGCATTCCGAGATTTCGCTGATCTATTACCCAAGCCGCGACGGGCTCGAAGACCGGGTGTTTCGCATCAAGACCGAGCGCTCCGGCGCCTCCACGCCGGAGCCGCGCACCAGTCACAATGTGACGAATGTCGAGGTGCTGGAGGATCGGGGCGATGAGGTCGATCTGCGCTACAACTTCCAGACCTTGAACCATCGCTACAAGGTCACCGACCAGTTCTTCGGAACCATGTTCGTCACGCTGCAAAAGCACGGCGACAGGCTGCTGATCGCCAACAAGAAGATCGTGCTGAAGAACGATTACATCCGCCAGGTCGTCGACGTCTATCACCTGTGACGCGCGTCGGCGGTCGGAACAGGGACTGAAGAGGAGGGTTCCATGAGCTGCTACAAGATCGCATTGAACTTCGAGGACGGGGTCACCCGTTTCATCGAATGCAAGGCCGGCGAGAAAGTACTCGACGCCGCCTTCCGCAACAAGATCAACCTGCCGATGGACTGTTCCGACGGCGTGTGCGGCACCTGCAAGTGCCGGGCCGAGAGCGGCAGCTACGACCTGGGCGACGACTTCATCGACGATGCGTTGACCTCGGATGAGGCCGAGAGCGGCCTCGTGCTGACCTGCCAGATGAAGCCGACGTCGGATTGCGTGGTCGCAGTTCCAACGACATCAGCGGCGTGCAAAACCGGACAACAGAGTTTCGCAGCGACGGTTTCTCGGGTGAGCCCGCACAATGACGCGGCGATCGTTCTCCAGCTCGACGTCGACGCAGCCCCCGCCTTCCTGGCTGGCCAATACGCCAACATCGACGTGCCGGGAAGCGGCCAGAGCCGCTCCTACTCGTTCAGCACGGCGCCAGGGCAAGGGCGCATCGGCTTCCTCATCAAGAAGATCCCCGGTGGGCTGATGAGCAACTGGCTGGAGCACGCCGAGATCGGAACGACGCTGCAACTGACCGGGCCGCTCGGCAGCTTCTATCTCCGTGAGGTTCAAAGGCCGCTTTTGTTCATCGCCGGCGGTACCGGGCTTGCGCCGTTCCTGTCGATGCTGGAAGTGCTAGCCCGCGAAAATTCCACGCAACGCATCCACCTGATCTATGGCGTCACGCGCGATCTCGATCTGGTCCTCGTCGACGAGATCGAGGCCTATACAAAGCTGCTTGCCAACTTCAGCTTTACGACCGTCGTGGCCGAGGAAACCTCCAGCCACCCCCGCAAGGGCTGGGTCACGCAGCACATGCCGGCCGAAATGCTCAACGATGGTGACGTCGACGTCTATCTCTGCGGCCCGCCGCCGATGGTCGATGCGGTCCGTGGGCATTTCGACGAAAACGGCGTGAGGCCGAATAGCTTCCACTACGAGAAGTTCACGCCGAATGCGGTCGCGAAGGTGGCCGCATGAGTACGCGGCGCTTTAAAGGTCGCTTTTCCGGCAAGGTGCTGGTGGTGACCGGTGCGGCGCAGGGTATCGGTCGTGCGGTGGCGATCCGTGCGGCAGAAGAGGGCGGACGGGTCCTGTTCGTCGACCGCGCCGGCTTCGTCGCCGATGTTGCCACCGAGGCCCGGGACGCTGAAACCGCGGCTTTCACCGCCGACCTCGAAACCTATGAAGGGGCTGCAGCTGCAATGCACTTTGCAGCGGAGACCTTCGGCGGCATCGATGTGCTGATCAACACGGTCGGTGGGGCAATCCGCATGCGCCCCTACGGCGAATTCGAGCCGCAGCAGATCGATGCGGAAATCCGCCGCTCGCTGATGCCGACGCTCTACTGCTGTCACGCCGTATTGCCGCATCTGTTTGCGCGTGGGGGCGGCACGATCGTCAACGTCTCGTCGAATGCAACGCGGGGCATCCACCGTGTGCCCTATTCGGCGGCGAAGGGCGGGGTGAACGCCCTGACGCAATCGCTCGCCATGGAACTCGCCGATCGCAACATCCGCGTGGTCGCCACGGCACCGGGAGGCACCGAGGCGCCGCCGCGCCGCATCCCACGCAATGCCGCGGGCGACAGCGAGGCCGAGAGGGGCTGGATGGGCGAGGTCGTGGAGCAGGTGAAGCAATCCACCTTCATGAAGCGGTATGGGACCATCGAGGAGCAGGTGGCGCCGATCCTGTTTCTTGCCTCGGATGAGGCGTCCTACATCACGGGAAGCGTGCTTCCCGTCGCCGGGGGCGACCTCGGCTGAACACACAAGACATCCATGCGTAACGGCTTCGGGGAGGAGTGATCATGCGCACCATCGATGTGAATGAAGCGATAGACAACAATCCGTTCGGGAGATTCCAGTGGTTGGTGGTCGCACTTTGCGCCCTGCTGCTGATCGTCGACGGCTACGACGTCTTCGTCGCCGGCACCGTGCTGCCGACGCTGATAGCCGAGTGGGGCCTGAGCAAGCCGCAGGCTGGTGCGCTCCAGGCCTGGGCACTGTTCGGCATGATGTTTGGCGCCCTCTTCTTCGGGTCGCTGGCCGACAGGATCGGCCGCAAGAAGGGCATAGCGATCAGCTTTCTGCTGTTCACCGTGTCGACACTGCTCACCGGCTTTGCCAACTCGCCCGAGCAGTTCAAGATCTTTCGGTTCTTTGCCGGTCTTGGTTGCGGCGGGCTAATGCCGAATGCGGTGGCGCTGATGAACGAATATGCGCCCAAGCGCCTTCGCGGCACCATGGTGGCCATCATGTTCTCCGGCTACTCGGTCGGCGGCATGGTCGCAGCAGGTCTCGGTATCGCTATCATTCCACAATTCGGCTGGAAGCCGATGTTCTTCGTCGCGGCGCTGCCATTGCTGCTCTTTCCGGTCATCTTGTGGAAGCTGCCGGAATCGCTCGGTTTCCTCATTCGTCAGGGCGAACAGGAGAAGGCGAAACGGATCTACGCGAAGATCGCGCCTGCAGCAGCCCTTGGCGCCAATGACAGGGGCGCCAATGACAGGCTGGTCTTTTCCGAGGCGAAGGGCGCGTCCGCATCGATCGCGGAACTGTTCCGTCACCAGCGCGCGTTGCGCACGCTCATGTTGTGGACCGCCTTTTTCTGCTGCCTGCTGCTCGTCTACCTGCTGTCGTCCTGGTTGCCGAAGGTGCTGCAGGAAGCCGGCTATGCCGAGAAGGCGAGCCTGCTCAGCCTCTTCTCGCTCAATTTCGGTGGTATGGCCGGCGCGATCGTCGGCGGCCGGCTAGGCGACCGCTTCGGTCTGCCGAAAGTCGTGGTCGGCTTTTTCGTTGCGGCCACCGCATCCATCGCGCTGATCGGCCTGAACCCGTCGGCGGGGATCCTTTTCCTCATGGTCTTCGTCGCCGGCGCCACCACCATCGGCACGCAGATCCTGCTCTATGCCAGCGTCGCGCAACTCTACAATCTCTCGGTCCGCTCCACCGGGCTTGGCTGGGCATCGGGCGTGGGTCGGATCGGCGCTATCGTCGGCCCGACGCTCGGCGGCGTGCTTCTGGCAAAGGAGTTTCCGCTTCAACAGAGCTTCCTGATCTTCTCGATCCCGGCGGCAGTCGCCGCGCTTGCCATGCTGGTGTTTGCGATCAGCAATGCCCGCCGATCCGACGTCGCCCGGCTTGCGACCGCCTGAGGCTATCCGGCGAACATGGCAAAGCCGATAGCTCGTAGGGGATGGTTCCTCCGCCCATTCTGGCCAGTGCTTAATGGGCGCGGGGCTATCGGCAATCCGGACACCAATCCCTCACCGCAACCACTGGAGCAATTGAGCTTTGGCCTATCTCAAGCTTTCCAATCACCGTCTGCATTACCGCATCGATGGAGGCGCTGGTGACGACAAACCCTGGCTCGTGTTCTGCAACTCCCTCGGCACTGACATGCATATGTGGGACGCTCAGGTGGATGCCCTATCGGCGCAGTACCGTATCTTGCGCTACGATTGCCGGGGGCACGGCCGGTCGTCCGCGCCGCCTTCGCCCTATTCTCTTGATGATCTCGGTGGAGATGTGCTTGCGCTGCTGGATGCGCTGGGCATCGAGTGGACGCATTTCTGCGGCCTTTCGATCGGCGGTCTTACAGGACAGTGGTTGGGCATTCATGCCGGGGAGCGCTTGAGGAAGCTCGTCCTGTGCGCGACCGCTGCGAAGATCGGCACTGCGCAAAGCTGGTCGGCTCGCATCGACGCTGTGCAAACCGGCGGGCTGGAGGCACTGGTGCCCGCGACGGCAGAGCGTTGGTTCACACCGAAGTTCCGCGCTTGCGAAGCGCGCGCTGTCGCCATGGTGCTCGACAGTTTCGCCGCCACATCGCCCGATGGATATGTAGGGTGTTGCGCGGCTCTGGCAAAGGCCGACCTGCGGGATGCGCTTGCGCAGATCGAAAACCCGCTGCTTGCCATCTCCGGCGAGCAGGATCCGGTTTGCCCGCCGGCGGATCTGGACGATATCGCGGCCAGAGTTCGGCGTGGTCGTCACGTGTCGTTGCCGGGGCGGCATATCGTCAATATTGAATCCGCCTCTTCGTTCAACGCCGTGCTTCTGGAATTCCTTGGGAGCGAGGCCACAACATGCCAATACGAACCTGGCAACTGACGCGGGCTGGCATCATCGGTGAGTCCGCCAAGGGCTGCAGCTGGCGCCAGATGGCATTGCCGAAGGCGCGGACTTGCGGAAAAAGGCCAAAAAAAAGGGGCCGTCGGAAAACCGCGGCCCTTAAGTGTGAAGGTCAATAAACCTCCAGAGGGGAACAGCTGCTGCGGCGGAACTGGGAGGAGACCGCCATGTGCATCAGCTGCAGGCGTTATGCTCGTTTTTTGATCACTTGGAAAACATTTTTTGTGCAATGCAGCTATGCGTGCGTTGCACTGCACCTCGATCCCCGCCGTGCAGGTCGGTGCTTGTTTGCGCGCCGCCCTTGGCGACGTCGGCCCTTATGGATGCAGCGCCGCCACTCAGTTCCGCTTTGCCGAATTCATCGCCTCCTGGTTTTTGGCGGCGACGCTCGAATACATTCCGGTCGTGCGGAACTCGGTGGGGCTCGCCCCAAAATGGCGTCGGAAGACTTTGGCGAAATAGTTCGGATCCTCGAAGCCGGACATGATCGATACTTCCTTGACGGACAGATGCGCCGCCTTGGTCAGCAGCTTTGCCGCTCTCTGCAGCCTTTTGCGCAGCACGAATTCCGCGGGCGGCATGCCCTCGCTGGCGGCAAAGACGCGCGAGAAATGTGCACGGCTGAGCCCCGAGACGTCGGCCAGTTTCTCGACGGGCAGGGGATGCTCAAGGTTCGCCATGATATGCTGGATGACGTGTTGCATCGTCCGGTACTCCTGGCTGAAAACCGGATGGGCGCCGAAGACGTCGTCGTAGAGGGCCATCGCTGCCTCATAGGCGATGGCCGATGCACTGCCGGACGCTTCGCCGCCACCTGAAATCAGTCGCAGGCTGCAGTCCGCCAGATGCTCGATCGTCTCGGGCTTCAGGTTCAGGATCGGCCCGGTTGTCGAAAGGATGGCCTTGTGGATGCGCAACGCCTCTTCGCCGTTCATGGAGATCCAGAAAAACTCCCACCGGCCGCCCGGTTCGAGCCAGTAGCGGTGATTGTGTGGCACCATCAGGAGTAGCGTCTCGCCCTCGCGCACACGGTGATTGCGGGTCTCGTAGCGCAGGTTTCCGGCGCCCGAGAGTGTGTGCTGCAGCACTGTAAACGGTGTCTGCCCCCGTTTGCGGCCATCCCAATCGTAACTTGCATCGGTGCGGATCTCATAGCCCGTGCTGGTCGGCATCGTGTGCAGGCTATGACGTCCGCGCGGCAGCGAAACCGTCTTCATGGCCGGTCCGTTCTCGACCAATCTTTTCAGCACAGAATTACCCATGAAAGCACAATACCTCTCTGGTGACACCCATCATTATACGCATAATGCCTCACAGCAAAGCAAGATGACTGATTTCGATGGGATGGTAGGAGGAGATCGGCAAAGGCGCCGCGCTCCAGGGCGATCTCCACGGCGCACCAATTTTACCCAAAGCATCACAATCAGCCGACCGAACAGCGACGAGGACAGCATGAGCCACTTCAAGATTGCCATCATCGGCGCCGGCAGCGTCGGTTTCACCAAGAAGCTCTTCACCGATATTCTCTGCGTTCCGGAGTTCCACGATGTCGAGTTCGCGCTCACCGACGTCAGCGCGCACAATCTTGAGATGATCAAGTCGATCCTCGACAGGATCGTCGAGGCCAACAACCTGCCGACCAAGGTCACCGCGTCGACCGACCGTCGCGACGCGATCGCAGGCGCGCGCTACATCATCAGCTGCGTGCGGGTCGGTGGGCTCAGCGCCTATGCGGATGATATCCAGATCCCGCTGAAATACGGCGTCGACCAGTGCGTCGGCGATACGATCTGCGCCGGCGGCATTCTCTATGGCCAGCGCAACATCCCGGTCATCCTGGATTTCTGCAGGGATATCCGCGAACTGGCCGAGCCCGGCGCGAAGTTCCTCAACTATGCCAACCCCATGGCGATGAACACCTGGGCTGCGATCGAATACGGCAAGGTCGACGCGATCGGGCTTTGCCACGGTGTCCAGCACGGCGGCGAACAGATCGCCGAAATCCTCGGCGCCAAGGACGGCGAACTCGACTTCATCTGCTCCGGCATCAATCACCAGACGTGGTTCGTCGACGTGAGGGTGCGCGGGCGCAAGATCGGCAAGGACGAACTGGTTGCCGCCTTCGAGGCGCATCCGGTCTTTTCGAAGCAGGAGAAGCTGCGGATCGACGTCCTCAAGCGGTTCGGCGTCTACTCCACCGAGAGCAACGGTCACCTGTCGGAGTACCTGCCCTGGTACCGCAAGCGGCCAGACGAAGTGGCGCGCTGGATCGACATGTCGGACTGGATCCATGGCGAGACCGGCGGCTATCTGCGCCACTCGACCGAGACCCGCAACTGGTTCGAGACCGAGTTCCCGCAGTTCCTCGAAGCCGCCGCCAAGCCGATCGATCCGGCGCGCCGTTCCAACGAGCATGCGAGCCACATCCTCGAAGCGCTTGAGACCGGGCGCGTCTACCGCGGCCACTTCAATGTGAAGAACAACGGCGTGATCACCAACCTGCCGGCGGACGCAATCATCGAATCGCCGGGCTTCGTGGACCGCTTCGGCATCAACATGGTCGCGGGCATCACGCTTCCCGAGGCTTGTGCAGCCACCTGCATCTCATCGATCAACGTCCAGCGCATGTCGGTCCACGCGGCGATATCCGGCGATATCGATCTGCTGAAGCTTGCGGTGCTGCACGACCCCCTGGTTGGCGCCATCTGCACGCCCGAGGAGGTCTGGCAGATGGTCGACGAAATGGTCGTCGCCCAGGCGCAGTGGCTTCCCCAATATGCCGATGCCGTGCCTGCCGCACGCGAGCGCCTGAGCAAGGCAACGGTCAGGACCCGCGAATGGAAGGGGTCTGCCCGCCGCGACATCCGGTCGATCGAGGAACTGCGCGCCGAGAAGGAAGCAACGAGATTGCGCGCGGCCGGCTGATACGCCGAGGCAACGGCGGAGGCGAGCGGCAACCTGGGAGGGGCGCCGCTACGCCTCCCATGCGCCATGACTGAAGGAAAATGCTTGAGGAGCAAGCCGTACCGCCTCGGTCCGGCGTGAAGCATGAGGGAGAGAGAAACGATGAACGCAATGCGCCATTTTAGACTGCGAGCCGCCCTGATGGTCGGCGTATCGACCTTTGCCGTGCAGGCCTGGGCTTCCGAGCCGACTGTCGTGCCCGAACAGCCGCCATTCCCGGCACAGGGCAAGATCACCTACGTTCCGCGCGATTCCATCCTCGAATACAAGGCTCTGCCGGAGTATCGCGAGCCCGACTGGGTCACGGAGAAATTCGTGAAAACCGGCAAGCTGCCGCCGGTGGCCGAACGCCTGCCGAAGGAACCGCTTGTCTTCAAGACGGGCAACATGCCTGACGGCGTCGGCGTCTATGGCGACACGATGCGTCACGTGGTCGGCGGACGTCCGGAGGGGTGGAACTATTCGGCCGGACAGACGCAGGGCTGGGGCGGCATCGATATCGAGATGTTCGAATGCCTGACCCGTACCGCGCCGCTCTATCAGGTCGAGGCAAAGGATATGGAACCCTTGCCGAATCTTGCGAAAAGCTGGGAGTGGTCGGCTGACGGTCACAAGCTGACCATGCACCTGATCGAGGGTGCCAAATGGTCTGATGGCGTTCCGTTCTCGTCTGATGACGTGATGTTCTACTGGCAGGACAATGTCGTCGATCCGAACGTCTCGCCGCTCAACGGAGCGACGCCGGAAACCTTTGGCGAAGGCACGACGCTGAAGGCCATCGACGCCAACACCGTCGAATGGACCTTCAAGGAAGCGTTCCCGCGCCAGCATCTCTATTCGATGGCCTATGGCACTTTCTGCCCGGGACCGGCGCATATCCTCAAGACCAAGCATCCCAAATACAACAAGGACATGACCTACGATCAGTACAAGAACGGCTTTCCGCCCGAGTACATGAACATGCCGGTCATGGGTGCCTGGGTGCCGGTCGACTACCGATCGGACGACATCATCGTGCTGCGGCGGAATCCGTACTACTGGAAGGTCGACGAGGCCGGCAACCAGCTGCCCTATCTCAACGAGATGCACTACAAGCTGTCGACCTGGGCCGACCGGGATGTGCAGGCGATCGCCGGCTCAGGCGATTTCTCCAACCTCGAGCAACCGGAGAACTTCGTCGAATCCCTGAAGCGCGCCGCATCGGAGACGGCACCGGCGCGCCTTGCCTTCGGCGCCCGCCTGATCGGCTACAATCTGCACATGAATTTTTCGGGCAATGGCTGGGGCGATCCGGATGAACGCGCCAAGGCCGTGCGCGAGCTCAATCGCAACGCCGACTTCCGCAAGGCCGTCACGATGGCGATCGACCGAAAGAAGCTCGGGGAGTCGCTCGTGAAAGGCCCCTTCACCGCAATCTATCCCGGCGGACTGTCGTCCGGCACCAGCTTTTATGATCGCCAGTCGACGGTCTATTATCCCTTCGATCTCGACGGAGCGAAGGCGCTGCTTGAAACGGTCGGCCTGAAGGACACGGATGGCAACGGCTTCGTCAACTATCCCGCCGATACGCTGGGCGGCAAGGATGTCGAGATCGTGCTACTCGTCACCTCCGAGTACAATACCGACAAGAACCTCGCCGAAGGCGTGGTCGGCCAGATGGAAAAACTCGGGCTGCGCATCGTCCTCAACTCGCTCGATGGCAAGCAGCGCGACGCCACCAACTATGCCGGACGCTTCGACTGGATGGTGCATCGCAACGGCGCCGAATTGTCGTCCGTCGTGCAGAACACGCCGCAGCTGGCCGCCACCGGCCCTCGCACCAGTTGGCATCACCGCGTGCCGGAGAGCGGCGAGCTTGATCTGATGCCGTTCGAAAAGGAACTCGTCGACATCGTCAACAAGTTTATCGCCAGCAACGACAATGACGAGCGGACCGATCTGATGAAGCAGTATCAGAAGGTCTCGACGAGCAATGTCGATACCGTCGGCCTGACGGAATATCCGGGTGCGCTGGTCATCAACAAGCGCTTTTCCAACATTCCGAGCGGCGCGCCGATCTTCATGTTCAACTGGGCGGAAGACACGATCATCCGGGAAAGGGTCTTTGTCGCTGCCGACAAGCAGGGGGATTACGAATTGTTCCCCGAGCAGCTGCCGGGCAAGCCGGGTGAGGGCGGCCCGATCAACTGACCCTTCGCAGCGTTCGTTCCGGCCGCAGCCGATCGCGGCCGTAACGGTCCTTCAACAACACAAGAGAACCTAACAGCCATGTTCCGATTTCTGCTTGTGCGCATCGCATCCGCCATACCCGTGCTCTTCGTGTTGAGCGTTGTCACGTTCGCGATCATTCAGGCGCCGCCGGGCGACTACAGTGACTATATCCGCTCGCAGCTGATCAATCAGGGCGGCGCCTCCTTCGAGGAAGCCGATGCCCAGGCGCAGGCCTACAAGGTCGCCAACGGCCTCGATAAGCCGATGGCCGTGCAGTACGTCAACTGGATCACCGGCATCCTGACCCGCGGCGATTTCGGCCACAGCCTGTTCTACAACAAGCCGGTGGCGGACGTGGTCGGCGAGAGGCTGCCGCGCACGCTGGCGTTGGCGCTGGTATGCCACATCCTCGCGTCGATCATCGGCATCACCTTCGGCATCCTTGCCGCCACGCGGCAATACTCCTGGGTCGACAGCCTGCTGTCGGGCATTTCCTTCCTGGGCATGACGGTGCCGCGCTTCCTGATGGCGCTGATCATCGTCTACATCCTGGTCTTCCATTTCAACGTGACGGAGATCAACAGCTTCCATTCCGCCCGCTACGGCGGTGCGCCCTGGTCCTTCGACAAATTTGTCGATCTGCTGAAACATGTCTGGCCGGTGATCGCCATCGCCACCTTCGGCGGGCTCGCCTACAACATGCGCGTCATGCGCGGCAATCTGCTCGATACGCTGAACGCCCAATATGTCGAAACCGCCCGCGCCAAAGGGCTTTCGGAAGGTGCCGTCATCATGCGCCATGCGGTGCCGAATGCGCTTCATCCGCTGGTCATGTATCAGGGCGTCGTTCTGCCCTATATGCTGACGGGCGAAATCGAGACCGCGATCATCTTTGCTCTCCCGACCGTCGGACCGGCCATTGTCGGCTCCATGTGGGTCGGTGACGTCTATGTCACCGCCACCTTCATGCTGGTGTTGTCGGCCACGCTCATCATCGGCAACATCATAGCCGACATGCTGCTGGCGATGCTTGACCCGCGGGTGCGTCTTGGCGGAGGTGCCCACGCATGAAGGCCGACGTTCAAGAGATCATCGTCGCTCCGATGCCGGCAGCGCACCACGGCAACGAAACCTACCTGGCGCTCGTCTGGCGCCGTCTCAAGCGTTCCTGGACCGGCATGGCCGGCCTCGTCCTCGTCTGCCTGCTAATGCTCATGACGGTCTTTGCGGAGTTCTTCTCGCCCGTCGATCCGAAGCTGACCGGCGTCGCCTTTGCACCGCCGCAGACGATCAGCATCACCGACCAGGACGGCAAGCCCGTCTGGCCGCGCACCTACCAGGTCGGCGAGGGCACTGAACTCGACCCGATCACCTTCCAGCCGATCGTCGGCCCGGACTATGCCAATCCGAAGGACCTCGGTTTCTTCGTCAAGGGTTTCAGCTACCGGCTGCTCGGGCTCGTGCCGATGGACCGGCATTTCTTCGGCGCCGTCGATGGAACGCCGGTCAATTTCCTCGGTACCGACAAGTTTGGCCGCGATGTGCTGTCACGCATCTTCCACGGCTCTCGCGTGTCGCTGATGATCGCATTGACGGTGGTGTTCATCGTCACGGTTGTCGGCACCACGATCGGCATGGTGTCGGGGTACTTTGGTGGACGCTTTGACATCTGGATGCAGCGTTTCGTCGAGCTGGTGCTCGCCTTCCCGCAACTGCCGCTCTACCTGGCACTGACGTCGCTGATCCCCGTGACGGCGCCGACCAATGTCTTCCTCGCCTTCGTCATCTTCGTCATGTCGGCGCTGGGCTGGGCGCAGATGTCGCGCGAAGTGCGCGGCAAGACGCTGGCACTGGCGAGAATAGACTATGTGCGGGCAGCCATGGCGATCGGCGCCACGGACCGGCGCATCATCTTCCAGCACATCTTTCCAAACGTCATGAGCCACGTCATCGTCGCGGTGACGCTGGCGATCCCGAACGTGGTGCTGCTGGAGTCGTTCCTCGGCTTCCTCGGGTTTGCGGTCAAGCCGCCTTTGATGTCCTGGGGGCTGATGTTGCAGGATACGGCCACCTATTCCGTCATCGGGTCCTATCCCTGGATCCTGTCGCCCGTCGCTTTCGTGCTGATCACCGTCTTTGCGTTCAACGCGCTTGGCGATGGCCTGCGCGACGCCGTCGACCCGTATTGAGGAGGCGCCCATGGCACTCGTTGAGTTAAACCTGCTTGCGCCCGAACAGCGGCACGATCATGCCGCCGCCATCGGCTCTCCGATCATCGACGCGCGCCATGTGGCGGTGAAATTCAAGGTCGAGGGCGGCCTGGTCGATGCCGTCAAGGATGTTTCCTTCCAGCTCTATCGCGGCGAGACGATCGCCGTGGTCGGGGAATCCGGCTCGGGAAAATCGGTGACAGCCCGCACGGTGATGGGGCTTTTGACCAAGCGCGCCACGGTGTCGGAGCGTTCCAGCATCGACTATGACGGCCGGAACGTGCTGAAGCTCTCCGATCGCCAGCGCCGGGCGCTGCGCGGCAACCGCATCTCGATGATCTTCCAGGAGCCGATGAGTTCACTCAATCCGGTCTACACGATCGGCGCCCAGATCATCGAGGCGATCCGGGTGCATCAGAAGCTGAGCCGCAAGCAAGCAACTGAACGCACGCTGGAACTCTTGCGCCAGGTCCAGATCCCCGATCCGGAATCCCGTCTCAACCAGTATCCGCACCAGCTGTCGGGCGGCCAGCGGCAGCGCATCATGATCGCCATGGCGCTTGCCAACAACCCGGACGTGCTGATTGCCGATGAACCGACGACGGCGCTCGACGTCACGGTGCAAGCGCAGATCCTCAACCTCATCCGCGATCTGCAGAAGAGGCTGGGCATGGCGGTGATCCTGATCACCCATGATCTGACCGTCGTCAGGCAATTCTCCGACTATGTCTACGTCATGCAGAACGGAGAGGTGAAGGAGCACAACACGACGGCGGCACTGTTTGAAAACCCGCAGCACCCGTATACCCGGCATCTGCTCAACTCCGAGCCGAAGGGCAACGCCAACCCGATGCCGCCGGATTCGGCCGCCATCCTGGAAGGTCGCTCGGTGCGCGTTTCCTTCATGCTCAGGGCGGGCGGCTTCTTCAAGCCGCAACTCAAGGAACTGGTCGCGGTCGACAACCTCAGCCTGAAGCTCCATCGTCACGAGACATTGGGTCTGGTGGGCGAATCCGGATCAGGCAAAACGACGTTCGGCCAGGCTCTGGTCAAGCTGCTGCGAGCCGAAGGGGGCGAAATCCTGTTTGACGGCGAGCCGATCCAGGACAAGACGCGCGACGAGATGCGGCCGCTGCGCTCGCGCATGCAGATCGTCTTTCAGGACCCTTTCTCCTCGCTCAATCCGCGCATGTCGGTCGGCCAGATCATCGAGGAAGGGCTTGTCGTCAACAAACTCGGTGCCACCCGCAACGAGCGGCTGGAGCGTGTGCGCGACGCGCTGAACAGCGCCGGCCTGCCGAGCAACATCCTGTCACGTTTCCCGCATGAATTTTCCGGCGGCCAGCGGCAGCGCATCGCGATTGCCCGGGCGATCGCCTTGGAGCCCGAGTTTATCCTGCTCGACGAGCCGACTTCGGCGCTCGATCTCTCGGTTCAGGCACAGATCATCGAACTGCTGCGCAAGCTGCAGGACGAGAAGGGACTGAGCTACCTCTTCATCTCCCATGATCTCAAGGTCGTGCGCGCACTCTGCCACCGGGTGGTGGTGATGCAGCATGGCAAGATCGTCGAAGAGGGGCCGGTCGAAGACGTTCTTTCCCATCCCAAGACCGCCTACACGGAACGGCTCGTCAGAGCCGCGTTCGAAGTGGCCGCCTAGCAGAAAAGAGGCATTTCATGACGAGACAACCCAAGATCACCTTCATCGGCGCCGGATCGACCGTGTTCATGAAGAACATTATCGGCGACGTGCTGCAGCGTCCGGCGCTGTCGGGCGCAAAGATCGCTCTGATGGACATCAATCCGCAGCGGCTCGAGGAAAGCGAAGTCGTCGTTCGCAAGCTGATTTCAACGCTCGGCGCCAAAGCCACCATCGAGTTGCACGCCAACCAGCGCAAGGCCCTCGAAGGTGCCGACTTTGTCGTCGTCGCATTCCAGATCGGCGGTTATGAGCCCTGCACGGTCACGGATTTCGAAGTGCCGAAGAAGTATGGCCTGCGTCAGACGATCGCTGACACGCTTGGCGTCGGCGGCATCATGCGTGGACTGCGCACCGTACCGCATCTCTGGAGCATCTGCGCCGACATGACCGAGGTCTGCCCCAATGCGATCCTGTTGCAATACGTCAACCCGATGGCGATCAACACCTGGGCGATCGCTGAAAAATATCCTCACATCAGACAGGTCGGCCTTTGCCACTCCGTCCAGGGCACGGCGATGGAACTCGCCGAGGATCTGAACATTCCCTACGAGGAGATCCGCTACCGCTCGGCCGGCATCAACCACATGGCCTTCTTCCTCAAATTCGAGCACCGCCAGCCGGATGGCTCCTACCGCAACCTCTATCCCGATCTGCTACGCGCCTACCGTGAGGGTCGCGCGCCCAAGCCCGGCTGGAACCCGCGCTGCCCCAACAAGGTGCGCTATGAGATGATGACCCGGCTCGGCTATTTCGTCACCGAAAGCTCGGAGCACTTTGCCGAGTATACGCCCTATTTCATCAAGCAAGGCCGCGACGATCTGATTGAAAAGTTCGGCATCCCGCTCGATGAATATCCCAAGCGTTGCATCGAGCAGGTCGAACGCTGGAAGGGGCAGGCGGCCGCCTATCGCTCCGCTGACACGATCGAGGTCAAGCCGTCGAAGGAATATGCCTCTTCGATCATGAACTCCGTCTGGACGGGCGAGCCCTCTGTCATCTACGGCAACCTGCGCAACAATGGCTGCATCACCTCGCTACCCGACAATTGCGCCGCCGAAGTGCCGTGCCTTGTGGACGAGAACGGCATCCAGCCGACCTTTGTCGGCGATCTGCCACCGCAACTGACGGCGCTGATCCGCACCAACATCAACGTGCAGGAACTGACGGTCGCTGCCCTGATGACCGAGAACCGCGAGCATCTCTACCACGCGGCGATGATGGATCCGCACACGGCCGCCGAACTCGATCTCGACCAGATCTGGTCGCTGACCGACGACCTTCTCGCCGCCCACGGCAACTGGATCCCGGAATGGGCGAGAAGTGCCAGAAAGGTTCACGCCGCGTAGCTTTTCTCCCGGTCGCGTGGCAGGAAAGCCCCGGAACCTCCCAGTTCCGGGGTTTTCCATTGGCCGTCAGGGCGTCAGGCGTGCTTGAAGAAAATCAGGACGTGGGTGGCACAGGGCAAACCAGTCGCGGCGCCAGAAATCCAAGGCAGCCGATGGCAGGCAAGTGCCATCGGCGATGGGCGAGGCTCACACTCTTCCTGCTTTGACCCGGCGTCAGCGCAGTCGTTGGCCGTCCTTGTCGAAGAGGAAGGACCGGGACGCGGCGATGGCAACGGTCAGGGTCTCGCGGCTGGCGATGTCGCGGACGTCAACGTGCTCTATGATGATCCGCTCATCGGCGGAGACGTGGGCGTAGACATAGCTGGTGTTGCCGAGATGCTCGGCAACATCGACCTTGACTTTGACATCCGCGTCGCCTTTCCCCTGGCCGAGAAAATGCTCCGGCCGGACACCGAGCGTAACGGCATCCCCGACCGCGACGGATGGCGCGGCAATGGGAAGGGTCAGCTGGACGTCGGGCTGGCTTGTGAGCGTCACGGTCGCCTGCCCGCCGCCCACTGCGGCAACCCTTGCCTTGAGAAAGTTCATGCGCGGCGAGCCGATAAAACCGGCGACAAAGGTATTTGCCGGGTCGTCGTAAAGTGCGAGCGGCGCGCCCACCTGTTCGACCACACCCGACCGCAAGACGACGATCTTGTCGGCAAGTGTCATCGCCTCCACCTGATCGTGCGTCACGTAGATGATCGTCGACTTCAGTTCCTTGTGAAGCTTGGCGATCTCGACGCGCATATGCACGCGCAATTCGGCGTCGAGGTTCGACAGCGGTTCGTCAAACAGGAAGACGAGCGGATTGCGCACGATGGCTCGGCCGATCGCGACACGCTGCCTCTGACCGCCCGAGAGCGCCTTCGGTTTGCGGTCCAGAAGCGGCTCAAGCTCAAGGATGCGCGCCGCATCGTTGACTCGGGCGTCGATCTCCTCTCTCGCCATGCCGGCGAATTTGAGCGCGAAACCCATGTTCTCGCGCACGGTCATGTGCGGATAAAGCGCATAGGACTGAAACACCATGGCGATGCCGCGCTTGGACGGATCGACATCGTTCATCACCGTGCCGCCGATCGTGAGCTCGCCGGAAGAGATATCCTCCAGCCCGGCGATCATGCGCAGCAGCGTCGACTTTCCACAGCCCGAAGGTCCGACGAAGACGACGAACTCCCCGGCCTCGATCGACAGATCGACGCCCTTGATGATTTCGAGCGCGCCGAAGCGCTTGCGAATGTCGGTGAGACGGACTTCGGCCATGATGACTACTCAGTTGACGGTAAAGGTGATGGACTGGGTGTCGAAGCGGCGGCTCTTCACCGTCAACTCAAGCTTGCCCTTGGCCTCACCGGCCTCGACCCAGAAGCCTGTGGCGCCGCCCTTCAGCGTGTGCTCGGACGGACCGATGATCCTGCCCTGACCTTCGAGTGACAGCATGACCGGCTCCTCGAAATAGGGGAGCAGGTTGCCGCATTGGTCGAGGGCGCGCACCACCACACGTACGGCATCATTTTCGCCAGCGCGAAGCTCCGTGTCGTCGGCGATGACTTCGAGCGTTGCCGGGACGGGATCGGCCGGCAGCGTCAGCGTCTTCACGGGCTTTCCGTCGACATAGCCGGTAAAGGACCCCTCGCGCCAGACCCGGCCCCAGGTGCCGAATTCTTCCGGTGTCACGCTGCGCAGATCGAGCACGACGGGGGGGTGCGGCAGATGCGGGTAATTTTCCCTGTCCGGATAAATGCGCTTTGCCGGCCATTCGCCAAACTTCACTTCGACATAGTCGCAGTTCGTCAGCACGATCAGCGGCAGCACACCGCCGATATTGCGTTCGCCGCGCGCCCAGAAGGTGACCGGCTGAAGCACGACATTGTCCTTGGGGTCCCCTTGCGAGCTATAGGCATAGGCGGCGAGTTTCGGGATCCGATACATGTCGAGCACGCCGTGATAGCAGATGCGGTCACCGGCGCCGAAGTCCTTGTGGGTGTTGTAATCGAACATGCACCAGCCGGTGGAGCCGGAAATGTCGCGATCTCCAGCAACGGCATTCAGGATCAGGAGATGGCGGGTCACGTGCTCCGCCTGGCGCTGTTCCTGGTCGAAGCGCTTGGTCGGATACATGTGACCGTTGTATTCGGTGATCATGTAGGGAATGGGCCGGGTAATGCCCGTCGTTTCCACGCGATCGCGCAGCACCACGCGCCCACGATTGTTGCCGGGCAGCTCCTCGTTACCGAGGATGAAGTCGTTCATCGTGTAGACGTCTTCGAGCAGTTCCGAATTGGTTATGAAGCGCACGCCGCCGGTCTGGCGAGTGGGATCAAGTTCGCGGGCAAGGCGGTTCGTCTCCGCGTAGAAGGCGTGGTTGTCCTGGCTTTCGTTGATGCGAACGCCCCAGATGATGATCGAGGGATGGTTCCAGTCCCGCTCGATCATCCGGCGCACGTTTTCGATCGATTCCTTTTGCCAGGCTTCACCGCCGATATGCTGCCATCCGGGGATTTCCTCGAACACGAGCAGGCCGATCTCGTCGCAGCGCTCGATGAACCACTTCGACTGCGGATAATGCGATGTGCGCACGACATTGCAGGCGAGCTCATGCTTCAGGATATCAGCGTCTTTTTCCTGCGCGCGCCGACCCATCGCATAGCCGGTATGCGGAAAGGCCTGGTGCCGGTTCAATCCGCGCAGCTTCAGCGACCGGCCGTTCAGCAGAAAGCCCTCGGGCGTAAAGAGCGCCGTGCGGAAACCGAAACGCTGCGTTACCACGTCCTCGCCCTGCTGGGTCTCGAGCTTGAGCGACAGGGCATAGAGCACCGGATTGTCGATATCCCAGAGTTCGATGTCCGTGAGATCGGGGAAAGTGAACATCACCTCGTTGCCATCGACCTTGATCGAGGCGGCCGCAACCTCACCACCACCCTTGCGGCGGATCTTGGCAGCAAGCGTGCCGGTCAAGGCGTGCTGCTGCGGATTGGCAAGGAAGACGCGCGCGGTGACGGACTTCGTCTCGGCAAGCGCATCCGGCGTCTCTATCTTCACATTGGCGATCGAGATCGGGCTTGTTACTTTCAGCCAGACGTCACGGTAGATTCCGGCATAGCAGAGATAGTCGATCTGGCCGCCGAACGGCGGTATTTCGGGGTTCTCGGAGCCGTCGATCTTGACTGTGATCAGGTTTTCGCCACGCACCAGATGCGGCGTCAAACGCGCCTCGAAGGGAGTGTAGCCATCCTTGTGCGCAATGATTTGCTTGCCGTTCAGATAGACGACGCTGTCGGCCATGGCGGCATCGAAGACGAGCGACACTTCGCGACCTTCGAACTCGGCACGCCAGTCGAAGCGCTTCTGATAGGTGAACGGCTTCTGGTAGTCCGTCTCGTCGAAATAGTTATAGGGCAGCTCGACGGCGCTATGCGGCAGGCGCACGGTTTCGCCCGTCTGAAGCGCGTGAACATGCGCCAGCTCGAAGCCGTCGCGAAAGACCCAATTGGCGTTGAAGTTTTCAGTAATGCGCATTGACGACGTTCCTATTTCACTGAACCGAGCATGCCCTGCACGAACTGGCGCTGCATGACGAAGAAGACGAGAAGGGTGGGGAGGGTGGCGAGGATCGTGCCGATCATGACCACGCCGTAGTCGGGGTAATAGGCGGACGCGAGCGAGGAGACGACGAGGGTGATCGTCTTCGTCTCGTTCGACTGGAGGACGATGAGCGGCCAGAGGTAGTTGTTCCAGTTGGTCATGAAGACGATGACGAAGGCGGCCGCGTAGGTGGAGCGCATCACCGGAATGTATATGTAGAGAAAGATCTGCCATTCCTTGAGGCCATCGACCTTGGCCGCGTCGCGAAGCTCCGTCTGAAAGGCCTTGGTGGACTGGCGGAAGTAGAAGATGATGAAGGCGGATGCGATCGTCGGCAGCATGATCGCAATGTGCGTGTTGATGAGGCCGCTTCTCGCCATCATCATGAACAGCGGGATCATCAGCGCTGCAAACGGCACCATCAGCGTCAGAAGCACAAGCGCGTAGATGCGATCGCGTGCCTTTGACCTGAACATCTCGAAACCGTAGCCGGCAAGCGACGACACGACGATCGTCAACAGCGTCGCAAGCACAGCAAGCTTGGTTGAGTTCCAGAAAACCAGCGGCACGTCGACCTGTGCGAAGAAATTGGCGACATTGGTGCCGAAGGCATCGCCGATGCCGGTTCGGCCGCCAATGATGTCGATAGACCTGTTGGTCGAGCTGATCACCATCCAGATAAACGGGAAAATCGACAGGAAGGCTGCCGTCCCCAGGAAGACGTATTGCAGCGCGGTTGTTGCAAGGCGCGAGACGTTCATGACCGGTCCCTCGCAGCGTAGAACTGGAGGAAGGACAGAAGCGCCACCATGATGACGATGACGTAGGAAATGGTTGCCGCGTAACCGAAGCTCGGCATGAAGCGGAAGGTGAGGTTGTAGATATAGAGCGAGAGGGTCAGCGTCGCATTGGCCGGGCCGCCGCGCCCCTCGGTCAGGTTGTAGACCTCGTCGAACAGCTGGATCGTGCCGATGGTCGAGATGATCGTCGTAAACAGGATCACCGGCTTCAACATCGGAACGGTGATGTAGACGAAGCGGGCCCAGGCGGGCACGCCATCTATCTTCGCGGCCTCGTAGATCGACTTGTCGACGTTCTGCAGCGCGGCCAGGTAGAAGATCATGTTGTAGCCGGTCCAGCGCCAGGTGATGGCGAGGATGACGAGCACCTTGGCCCAGAAAGGCTCCGTCAGCCAGCCGATTGGGGTCGAGATCAGACCGATCGCCAGAAGCGCTGAGTTCACGACGCCGTCAACGGAGAACATGCTTTTGAACAGCACGGAATAGGCCACCAGCGAGGCGACGCAGGGCAGGAAAATGGCGGTGCGGAAAAAGCCGATGAACTTCAGCTTGTCGTTGTTCAGGACCGAGGCGAGCATCAGCGCCAGCGTGATCATGATCGGCACCTGAACGATAAAGAAGGTGACGGTATTCGTCAGCGCCTGAAAGAAGACGGGATCGTTCCATAGCCGCACCACGTTTCCGAAGCCGGCAAACTTCATCATCATGCCCTTGCCCGAGAAGAAGGACAGATAAAGGGAGCGCAAGATCGGGTAGACGAGGAAGATCGCGATGAGAAGCAAGGACGGAGCGACGAACAGCCAGCCGTTCAGGTCGTAATAGCGCTTCAAACCGCCTGTTTTGCCGGCAGCCATGGGATGCCCTCGATAAATGGGATGACGGTGCGGAAGGCATGCGACGCATTGGCCGCATGCCGCTCCAGCGAAGAGGGCAGGCGGATGCCGCCTGCCTTTGGATCGCTACTGGATCTGGCCCTGGGCCTGGCTGTCGACGGCTTTCAAGACGTCGTCGATGGGCGCACCCTGGCCAAGCGACGGCAGATGCGCCGTTACTGCCGTGTCCACCTCGTTGGTGAAGACGCCGTAGTTGACCGCCGGAACCTTCGCCAGCCAGTCGGAGAAGTTCTGCCAGACCTTCTCGCCGCCGAAGAAAGCGTCGGCTTCGGAATAGGCCGGGCCGTTGCGCGCTGCCATCAACGAGCCGACGGCACCACGTTCCGTCAGGATCTTCTGATAGAAGTCGACATCCTTGGCATAGACCTCGTTGAGGAAATCGATGGCTTCGTCTTTCTCGGCGGAGCTTGCGGTCACGTACCAGCTGGAGCCGCCAAGGTTGGAAGCATGGGATGCACCCTCGACATCAAGCTTCGGAATGGGGGCCACGCCCCATTTGCCGGATTGATCGGCCTGGGCCTTGACGGTGCCGGTAATCCACACGCCCGTCGTCACGGTGGCCACATCGCCAGAGGTGAAGGACGCCACCCATTCGGTCCAACCGGCAGCGGGCTTGTGAATATTGGCCTGCAGGATCTTCTGCTCGGTCTGAAGCGCTGCCTTCAGGGCCGCATTGTTTTCGATCGACAGCGTGCCGTCCTTGTCGAAATACCAGCCGCCGGCAGACTGCATCAGGATGCGGATGAAGCCAGCGTCGTTGATGTCGAGACCGAGCATCTTCTTGCCGGTCTTGGCTTCGACCTGCTTGCCGATCTCGATGAAACGGTCCCAGGTCAGGTCCTGCATATCCTCGGGCTTGAAGCCGGCCTGCTCCAGATAATCCTTGCGGTAGTAGAGGCCGGTGACGCCGGAATCGAACGGCATGCCGTAAACGGCGCCGTCCATCGTCATCAGCTGAACCTTGTAAGGCGCGAAGCCGGAGAAATCGACCTTGCTGGAAAGCTCGGCGAAGGCGCCGGGGAAAGACTGAAGGTATTTCTGCGCGCCATAGTCCTCGATCAGCACGATGTCGGGCAGGGCGTCGGTTGTGCCCGACGACAGCGCCGTCTGCAGCTTCTGCTCGACATCGGCCTTGGCGAAGTCGACGATGTTGAAGGTCGTTTCGGGATGCTTTGCGCTATAGCGCGCCGCGGCTTCCTTCATGATCGCAACGTTGAAGTTGGGATCCCAACACCAGACCGTGACCTCACCGGCAAAGGCGGCGGTGGACGCAAGCAGGCTTGCTGCGGCGAACGCGCCAGCCGAAACGCGCGACAGTATCGTTTTGCGGTACATCGTTTCCTCCCTAGAAACTTGCTGAGGGCAGGTTCTCCTCTCCTGCCGTCCACGCAACAGTTACCGAAATTCAGGCAACACGCAAGGAAGATTTAGTAAATATTTATCACCGCCGCGAAACCGCTTCTCGATGCCTAGGATTCCTGCGGTTTGCGGCAGCTGTCGCGCCAAACGAGTTCGGTGGAGATGCGCACCTGCTTGCCGTAGCTGCGGCCGGAAAGGCGTTCGAGCAACAGATCGACGGCCGTCTCGCCGATATGCTCGCCATGGATGCGCACCGTCGTCAGCGATGGCGTCAGGAACTGCGCGACCGGGATATCGTTGAAGGAGATGACGCCAATGTCGTCCGGGATCGAAAGGCCGAATTCCTGGATCGCCCTGTAGGTGCCTATCGCCATGTTGTCGTTGGATGTCACGATCACATCCGGCCGGTCGGAGAGCGAAAGCAGTTCGCGTGCGAGACGGTAGCCGGTGTCGAGCCGAAGGCTCTGACCCGACGAGCAATCGGAGAGCGCCAGCAGCTCAGGCGCGAAGGTGCCGTTCTTCGTCTGCCAGTCGATATAGGCCGCACATCTGCGCTCGGCGAAACGCTGGACAGCGCCATTCAGATTTTCGTGGCTGCCGATAAAGCCGATGCGCCTGTATCCGCTGGATTTCAAGGCGTCGAGGATCTTCCGGGTGGCGAGGCCGACGTCGGAGAACACGCTGTCCAGCCGGTCGCTCCGGGGGTCGAAATCGGCAAAAACGACGTGGCGGGCATGCTCGTTCAGCCATGCAATCTCGTTGTCCGAGTGCTTGCCGATGACGATCACGCCCGATGCGCTTTCAAGCAGGGACGCTTCGGGGAGAGCATCGGAGTGGAAGACCTTGACGATCTCCGTTCTCAGGTCGCGGCAGCGGCTTTCGATGCCAAGTCGCACACCGACATAATAGGGATCGGCAATCTCATCCGACGGCTCGAGAAAATGCACGATGACAAGCTTGGTCAGAAGGCTGGGGGCAGCCTGTCCGTTGGCCTTGTTGCGATTGCGCGGGGTCTCGTAGTTCAGTGCCTCGGCCGTCTCGATGATCGCCTGGCGCTTGGCGGGCGAGATGGACAGGGCCGGGTCGTAGTTGAGTACCCTCGACACCGTGGCCGACGACACGCCAACGCTCTTGGCGATTTCCTTGATAGTGACCATGCCGTCATTCCATTGTTGTCATCGGGCGACTATGTCACATCCGCCCAAGTTCCGAAATCGATTTTAGTAAAGTTTTACTGCCCCTCAGGGCGGGATCAACCAATGTCTGGCCGCAAGCTCTAAAACGGCGCCGTTATAACCAAGCGACAGGTTGTTCTCAAGGAAACACACGGCTATCGGCAAGGAAGCGGGAGATCAGCCCTGCCTTGCTCCTGGCAGGTTTCCAAGGAAATCCGTCCGGCGGCAGTACCGGGTGGCGATTTATGCATTCAACGCATGAATTGCATGTCGATATCTCGTTTGCACAGGGCGAGCCGTCAGGACTAGGCTGCCCCCAATCCAGAACAACAGTGAAGCGCGAAGCTTCGGGGAACCTCCATGAGCGATACCAGACTTGCCGACCCGGGCCAGTTTGTCGTCGTGCCGCGGCGCAAGATCGGCACGAAGATACTGGCCCTCGTATTCATCACAATGCTGGTCCTGCTTGTGAGGGCCTTTTGGCTCGGCGATATCGCCTGGAGCTATGTCGGAGAAAACCTGTTCTCGAAGGCCGTGATGGCCGGCGTGGTCAACACGATCATCATGACATTCTGCGCCATGGCGCTTGGCATTCTGCTCGGCGTGCTCGCCGCGGTCATGCGCATGTCCGACAATCCGGTTCTGAGAAGTGTTTCCGTCGGCTATATCTGGCTGTTTCGCGGTACGCCGGCGCTGCTACAATTGCTCCTGTGGTTCAATCTGGCGCTGATCTTCCCGACCATCGGCATCCCCGGTCTGTTTTCGCTGCGCACCGTCGACGTGATGACGCCTTTCGTCGCTGCCTTTCTCGGCCTGGGGATCCAGCAGGGTGCCTATACGGCCGAAGTCGTGCGCGCCGGCATTCTCTCCATCGACAAGGGGCAGACTGAGGCGGCCCTGTCGATCGGCATGACCAAGCTACGTGCGACACTGAAGATCGTGCTGCCGCAGGCGATGCGTGTGATCGTGCCGCCGATCGGCAACGAGACGATCGGCATGGTCAAGCTGACCTCGCTTGCCAGCGTCATCCAGTATTCCGAGGTGCTGCGCAGCGTGGAGGACATTTACTATGTCAATTCGCGCGTCATCGAGCTGCTGATCGTTGCCGCCATCTGGTACATGGCCGTGGTCACGGTCCTCAGCATCGGGCAGATGTATATCGAGCGCTATTTCTCCAAGGGATGGGGAGCTACCGGTCGCAAAGAAACCGCCCCGGCTCCGCCGGCCACCATCGAGGAGGCCGTCTGATGGAAGCGCTTATCGTAGCCCATGGCCTCCAGAAATACTTCGGCACCTTCCATGTGCTCCAGGACATCGATTTCAGCATCCGCAAGGGCGAAGTCGTCTGCATCATCGGTCCGTCCGGCTCCGGCAAGAGCACGTTCCTGCGCTGCATCAATCAGCTCGAAAGCATCGAAGGCGGCTATGTGAGCGTCGATGGCGAGATTGCGGGCTACCGCCGTGACGGAAATCACCTCTATCCGCTGTCCGACCGCGACGTCGCGCGCCAGCGCCAGTCCGTTGGCATGGTCTTCCAGCGTTTTCATCTCTTCCCGCACCGCACCGTGCTCGAAAACATCATCGAAGGCCCGGTTGGCGTCCAGAGACGCCCGAAGCAGCAATGCGCCGAGGAAGCGCGTGCCCTGTTGAAGCGCGTCGGCCTGGCCCACAAGGCGGACGCCTATCCGGGCGAACTGTCCGGCGGCCAGCAGCAGCGTGTGGCAATTGCTCGGGCGCTGGCGATGAAGCCGAAGGTGATGCTGTTCGACGAGCCGACGTCGGCGCTCGATCCCGAACTGGTTGGCGAAGTGCTTGGCGTCATGAAGGAACTGGCTGCCACGGGCACGACGATGATCGTGGTTACCCACGAACTCGGCTTCTGCCGCGAGGTGGCGGACCGGGTGGTGTTCATGGACGCAGGCCGGATCATCGAAACCGGAACGCCCGCGGAGATCTTGGAGAATCCGACCAATCCCAGAGTGAAGAGCTTCATCTCTGCGGTGCTTTGACAACGAAAAATAACCTCAAGAGGAGAATGACATGAAATTTCTAAGAGTGGCCGTGTCTGCGCTGGCGCTTCTTTCCGCAGGCGTCGCTTCGGCCGAGACCAAGCTCAACCTGGTCAACGACGGCGAGCTTCGCATCCTGACCAATCCGATCTATCCGCCGATGGAATTCGTCAACCCGGAGAAGGGCACGCTTGACGGTTTCGATGTCGATCTGGCGACGGCGATCGCGGCCAAGCTCAAGCTGAATCCGCTGTTCGTCACCTCTGCCTTCCAGGAATTGCAGAGCGGGCTTCAGACCGGCCGCGGCGACGTGATCATCTCCGGCATGAGCGACAACGTCAAACGTCAGGAGAGCATGGACTTCGTCGACTACCTGACGAGCGGCCCGATCCTGTTCACGACGAAGGCCGGTGCCGAGCAGTACAAGCAGCCGGAGGATCTCTGCGGCAAGACGGTGGCCGGCAGCCGCAGCACCAGCTTCGGCGAAAACGTCACCGGCTGGAGCGAGGCCAATTGCGTGGGCAAGGGCAAGCCGGCGATCAAGTTCGAAGGCACGGCCGATTCCAACGCCGCCCGCCTCGGCATGAAGCAGGGTCGCTACGATGCGGTCGTGCAGGGCATCGAAACCATCGCCTACCAGATGCGCGTCGAGCCGGACACGTTCACGCTCGTCGGCGACCCGCTCCTGAGCAACGACACGTTCGGCATGGGCTTCAAGAAAGACAATTCGGCGCTGCGCGACGCTATCGCCGGTGCTCTGGACGAATTGATCAAGGATGGCACCTACAACGAACTGCTGACGAAGTGGGGTCTTGCGCACAATGCCGTGCCGAAGGCCGTGATCAACGGCGTGAAGTAAGCCGTCATCTCCCGCTCGCGCACCTGATCTCTCCGAGATAAGCGGGAAGTAAACCCTTCAAAGCTCTTTTCTTTTCAACCGGCCCCAGCGCCGGAACGGGAGAGTTTTGTCTTGCGAAAACCGCTCCCGGCGCTTCCGCCGGGGGTGGCAAAAACCGGACAAAGACCATGCTGACCGAAACTAACTTTGCTGCCGATCGTCTGGCCCCGTTGTGGCCGCCAGGAAAACAATCCGCGGTCGCGCTTGCCTTCGATGTCGACGGTCCGACGGGCGACGCGATGCTCGACGGTTCGCTGCTTCTAAACCCGCGCTATTTCTCGCAGGGCGCCTATGGGCCATGGAAGGCCCTGCCGCGCTTGCTCGATCTGCTATCGGCCTACGAGCTCAAGGCCACCTTCTTCATTCCTACATGGGTTGTTTTGCATTGGGGCGCTCACTGCGAGCGGATCGTCCGCGAGGGGCACGAAGTCGCCTATCATGGCCATCGCCACGAGGTTTTCATCGATCTTACTCGTGAGCAGCAGCTCGCGATCATGGAGCGCTCGCGTGCCATCTTTCAGGAGCGGCTCGGCGTGACGCCGATCGGCTTCCGCACCCCCTCCGGCGATTGGAGCGCCGAGACTGCGGATCTGCTGCGCGCCTTCGGTGTTCTGTATTCGAGCTCGATGCGCGGCGACGACCGTCCCTATTTCCATCCAGGCGCAGCAGCGAAACCGGGTCTCGTCGAAATTCCCGGTCGCTGGGACATCGATGATTATACGGCGCTCGCCTACACGGAAGAGCCTGATTTCCCTGTTGGTCTCGACCGGATCTCCGACTACCGGACCGTCGAGCAGAACTGGCGTGCGGAGTTCGAAGGATACCACCGCGAAGGCCTGTGCTGGACCACGATCCTCCACCCCAAGGTTTGCGCCAAGCCGGGTCGCCTCGCGATTCTCGAGGGGCTTTTCAAGGCGATTGTCGCGCATGGCGATGCGGTCTGGACCGCCCGCTGCGGCGACATCGCGCGCTGGTGGATCGATCGCCACAGCCAAGACATCGGAAGGACGCCGGCATGAACGAACAGGCGACAACGATGTGGCCCGAGGGCAAGCGCTGCGCGGTACTGATCTCGGTGCTGTTTGACGACGGGATGGATGCGGTGGCGGCCGCCCCGGACCTTTTCCAGCGCAGCAAGAGCTTTTCCGTCTGGAAGTATGGCGCCGCCCGCGGCGTGGAGCGCCTGTGCCGGACCTTCGCATCTTTCGATATCGCCGCCAGCTGGTTTGTGCCGGGGCAGGTCGCCGAAGAGCATACCGGTTTGCTGAAGGCAGTGGCCGGCGCCGGCCACGATCTTGAAAGTCATGGCTGGGCCTTCGAGCGCCACGACCGCATGTCGGCGTCACAGTCGGTGGATCTGCTGAAACGGTCACGGGAAACACTCGGCCAGCTCTCGGGGAAAGCGCCCACCGGGTTCCGCCTTCCAGCCGGGAACTGGCCGAAAGGGTTCGATCAATCGTTGCTGGAGGCGGGGTACCATTGGTCGGCTTCCCTCAACGGCGACGACGTTCCCTATCTGCACCCCTCCCGCCTGGTCGAGATCCCTGTGCACGTTGAGCTGGAGGATCGGCCCTACTTCCAGTTCAATTTCACCCCGGCCTTTCCGAAAGGGCAGAGCCGGATCCCGTCTTACGACGGTGTCCTTCACAACTGGATCGCGGAGTTCGATGCCTATCGTCGCTTCGGCCTTTGCTACGTGCTGCAACTCCGGCCGGAGTGGTCAGGTACGCCCGGACGGATCTCCATCGTCGAAGACCTGTTGGCCCATATCCGCGGCTTCGACGACGTCTGGATCGCCACCGGCGCCATGATCGCAGACTGGCATCGCAAAAACGGTGTCGCGCCGCCGCTAACCCATCCCCTTCATGTTTACGATGCCTACCTGCAGGAGCAGCAATCCAATGGCTGACACGATCCTTCAGTCGCTGGCGCTCAAGATCGCAGCCACGGCGTTCGACGACTTTCCACAAGCAACCGTCCGCAAAGCGAAGCAGCATGTGCTCGATACCTTCGGCGTCGCAGTCGCCGGCTCCGCGTCGGCCGAGACGCGCATGGCGCTTGCTGCAACAGGGGTGAGCGCGGCGAACGGTTCTTCACTCATCTGGGGGACGCCGCTTTTTACCGATGCGCGCACCGCCGCGCTCGTCAACGGCATTTCGGCCCACGCCCTCGAACTTGATGACAGCGGTGGATGCGATCACTCCGGCGCAGTCGTGCTGCCGGCGGCTGTCGCCGCCTTGGGCGAGATGACGCGCCCCGTTCATGGCAGGGAGTTTCTGAAAAGCGTGCTGATCGGGTACGAGGTCGGCCGGCGTGTTCTGGAAGCCGCCGGCGGCTACGAGACGCATAACGGCCTCGGGTGGCATTCGACCGGCACCTGCGGCGCCTTCGGGGCGGCGGCCGCCGCCGGAACCTTGCTCGGCTTTGACGCGCAGCGCATCGACTCGGCGCTCGGCCTTGCCTGTTCCTTTGCCGGTGGCACATGGGCGTTCATCCACGACGGCAGCCCGGCCAAGAAGCTTCATGCCGGTCGGGCCGCGGAAGGCGGGTTTCTCGCCGCGCGCCTCGCCGCCAGCGGCTTTGTCGGGCCGGGCGATGTTTTCGATGTGGACGCCTGGGGGAGTTTCTTCCAGGCCGTTTGTCGGGGCGAGGGGGATCCGGCGATGCTCGTCCACGGCTTCGGCGAAAACTGGCGCATCGAGCGTTGCTCGATCAAACCGCATGCCACCTGCCGCGGCACTCATGCGGCGATCGACGCGGTCGACAAGCTGATGGGCGATCTGGAACTCGCAAGCGAAAACGTCGCCGCAATTACTGTCGACATGAGCGGCTTCCAGTTTGGCATGTGCGGCGGCAAGGTGCTGACATCGCGCGCGCAGGCGCAGATGAGCCTTCCCTATGCGATCGCCGCGCGGCTTCAGTACGGCAAGGTATCGCTCGCGGAACTTGAGGAACGCGCCTGGCGCGACCCGGGCATTGACCGGTGGCTCCAGCGCATGGACGTCCGGGTCGATCCGACCATGCTTGACGAGGCGGAACCGGCGGTCGCGCTCGCCACGAGCGACGGCCGACATGTGAGGACGACGATCGATTTCCCGCTTGGAAGCCCCGCGAACCCGCTGAGCGACGACCGCCTGATCGGAAAATATGACGACCTGGCCAGCTCCGTGTTGCCGCGGGCGAAGGCTGATGGCCTGCGCGATCGCGTCCTCACGCTCGACACATGCACCGATGCGCGGGAGCTTTTGCAGTGGCTGCATTGACGCTGGATCGGCCAGGCCGCGTAACAACAACCGCAAGAATGCCGAGAGGATAAGATGACTACGATGGCTGAGACGACCTGGTCGCCGCTCTTTAAGGAAGCGGTATCCACAGACTTCCGCGATTTCCACGAATGCCTCGACCAGGACAAGCGCATCGCGCTTTATGATGTCGCCGGCTCCAAGGTCCACGCGCACATGCTGGCGCGAGCCGGCATCCTGACCACGGAGGAAAACGAGCAGATCCAGGTTGGCCTCGATCAGATCGCCGACGAAATGCGCGCCGACACGTTTGTGTGGAAGAAGGAGCTCGAGGACGTTCACATGAACGTCGAAAGCCGCCTGACGGCGCTCGTCGGCGACGCCGGCAAGAAATTGCATACGGCGCGTTCACGCAACGACCAGGTGGCAACGGACATCCGCCTTTACGCCCGCGCCGAACTGGATGCGCTCGCGTCCGAGCTAAAGGCACTGGTGCTGGCTTTCGTCGATCTCGCCGATCGCCACGCCGAGACCATCATGCCGGGCTTCACCCATCTGCAGGTCGCCCAACCCGTCACCTTCGGCCATCACATGATGGCCTATGCCGAGATGTTCCTGCGTGACCTTGAACGCGTAAGGCAGGCGCGCGAGCGGCTGAACGTCTCGCCGCTCGGGGCGGCCGCACTGGCCGGCACTGGCTACCCCATCGACCCGGCCTATAGTGCGGCGGAACTCGGTTTTAGCCGGGCGTTTCGCAACTCGCTCGACGCCGTATCCGATCGGGACTACGTCGTCGATATCTGCGCGGCCGGGGCCATCATCATGGGGCATCTCTCGCGCTTCTCCGAGGAAGTCATCCTGTGGTGCACCCCGATGTTCGATTTCATCGAGGTCGGCGACCAGTTCTGCACCGGTTCCTCGATCATGCCGCAGAAGCGCAACCCCGATCTCGCCGAACTGGTGCGCGGCAAGGCGGCGCGCATCATCGGCAATCTGGCGACATCGGCAGCGCTGATGAAGGCACAGCCGCTGGCCTTCAACAAGGACCAGCAGGAATCTAAGCCTCCCCTCACCGATACGCTGGAGAATGTGCGCGGTGCCGTCACGGTGACCACTCAGATGCTGCCGACGATCAAGGTGCGTGCCCCGAAGATGCTGGCCGCTGCCGAACAGGGGTATTCCACGGCGACGGATCTGGCAGACTATCTGGTGCGCGCCGGCCGGCCTTTCCGCGATGCCCATCACGCTGTAGCGGCGATCGTCGGCTTGGCGCGAGAGAAGGGTCTGGCGACGCTCTCCGAAATGCCTCTGGCCGAGATGCAGGCCTTCGCGCCGGCCCTCGGTGAGGATGTCTATGAGGTGCTGAGCGTGGAAGGCTCCGTTGGCAGCCGCAACCATCCGGGCGGAACGGCTCCGCAACAGGTCAGAAGCGCCATCGCCGAGCTCCGCACGCTTCTTGCCTGATCGCGCCAGTCTGCGCTTTACCAACGCGATGGCGACTGTTTAAATGCCGCAGTCGCCATCGCGGAGGAGCCCTTTGAAGCCGGTATTCGAGCAGAATCGCTTGCCGCCCTTGCAGACGCTCCAGACATTCTCGATCGTTGCGGAAACCGGCAGCTTCACGGCCGCAGCCACGGAACTCAACCTCAGCCAGAGTGCGATCAGCCGCCAGATCCAGCAACTGGAACACTATTTCGGCTGCAGTCTTTTTGAGCGCCACACCCGCAAGGTGGTGATCACCGAGCAGGGCGCGGCGATCATGCCGATCGTCAATGGATTGCTCGTCTCGCTGCGCAACTCCTTCGAGGCGACGCGAACGAAGAGCCGGTCGCTCACCATCAGAATGCCACCGACCTTCGCGCGGCGCTGGTTGTTGCCCCGGTTGCCCGAACTCCAGAGCCGTCACGAAGACCTGAACATTACGATCGACACGGCATGGTTTGCCCGCCCGACCTTCACCGTCGGCGACATCGATCTCCTGATCACCTACGGCAACGGCCATTGGCCGGGCATGGATGTTTTCCTGCTGCTTCCGGAAAAGCTGACGCCGATGTGCTCGCCGGCCGTTGCCGAAACGCTCGGCGATCCGGCGGCGCTCGAGAACCTGTCGGCTTGCGTGTTGTTGCACTCCAATCCGCGACAAAGCGACTGGACATTGTGGCTGCAGGCGGAAGGGGCCTATGACTTTCGCGCCGCCCGCAACCAGATCTTCGACACGCAGGATTTTGCGATGACGGCTGCCGCAAGCGGTTACGGCGTCACGATGGGCGACCTCTATCTTGCAAGGCAGGACCTGCAAAACGGCGAGCTGGTGACGCCGTTCCCGCGCATCATCGACAGCGGCTACGGCTATTACGCTCTCTATCCGGCCCGCGTGGAGACGCGCAGGAAGGTTGCCGATCTCGTTGAATGGCTGACGGAAGCACGCCCCGTCGAGGAGCCTTAAAGGACGAGCGCGTGTCGGGCGTGCAACTCGTCAGAGTTTAAGATCGCTTCGCCAACTGATGCTCGCGCCAGATGGTGAAAAGGCCAGCACCGACAACGATGGCTGCACCGGCCACCATGTTCAGCGTCACGATCTCGTTGAACAGGACGACAGCGATGATGACATTGAGGACCAGTTGGAAATAGGTGACGGGTTGCACCTCTGCGGCCGGTAGCAGCCCATAGGCTCTGATGAGAAAATAGTGGCTAAGCGTGCCGCAGACGCACAGCGCGGCAAGGGCGAACCAGTCGGACGGCTGCACTTCGGTCCAATAGAATGGGCCAATCAATGAGATCGCGACTGCGCCTGCGACGCCGGCATAAAACAGGCTCGTGACGGCCGAATCCTCGTGACTGACGGCGCGGGTGGCGATGCTGTAGAGGGCAAACAGCACGGCTGCCGCAAGCGGCAGCAGCAGCGACAGGTCGAAGTGAACGTCGATCGGATTTATGATCACCAGAACGCCGATCAGGCCGACCATGACCGCCATCCCCCGCCTCCAGCCGACCGTTTCTCCGAGAAGGGGTATCGAGAGGACAGTAATGATCAGCGGCGTTGCCTGAAAGATCGACTGACTCATGGCGAGCCCGGCATGCACATAGGAAAAGACGATGATGACGATTTCCGCAACCAGCAACAGACCGCGGACGATCTGCAGCCAGGGGCGGCGCGTCTGGATGGCCCCACGAATTCCGCCCGGTGACGTTGCGGCGAAGCAAAACACGAAAAGCGCGAATGCCCAGAACCGGATCATCGTTATGAAGAGTGCCGGGTAACGATCGCCAAGATACTTGGTAATCGCATCCTGGCCGGCAAAGATGCAGATCGCCAGGAAAGCGAACAGGTAACCGCTGGTCTTCGTGCTCATGATGCAAACGGACTCTCATTCATAGTGCACTCCGATAGCATGAAATATGCGCAAAGGCTCAAGCCATTTGCAGGCTGTTCGGTGCCAGGCGGGCGGGAATCACTCCCAGAAAAATCGATCATTCGTCTCGGTGTCCGGGCCTGAAGCGGCCGGGCTGTTCCTTCGTTTCGCGCTCCGCTTCGAGGCTGCCGCGCCGCTGGCGCTTCAAATCCGCATCGATCAAAACAAATTCTGATTTACGTACCTCAGAAAATGGGCTAGCAGTGATTTCGGAGGAGTTCTTATGACATTATTTCGTTGCGTTCGTGCCCGCGCACGGGGCGTGGCGGCCGAGCCCATGTGGCATGGCTTGACCATTGCGGTCGCCATATGACGGCTGCGACATCCCAGAGTGCGCCGCCTGTGCTACAGGCAAAGGGCGTTTCCAAGACGTTTGGTATCGTCGAGGTGCTACGCGACATCGATGTGTCCGTGCGATCAGGCGAAGTCCACGCCATCATCGGCGAAAACGGCGCCGGCAAATCCACGCTGATGAAGATCCTGGCCGGCAACCATTTGCCGACCCGGGGCGAGCTTGCGATCGACGGAAAGTCTGTGCATTTTTCCGGTCCCGTCGATGCCGAAGAGGCCGGCATCGTCCTCGTCCACCAGGAAATCCTGCTCGCACCGGATTTGACGGTGGCGCAGAACATTTATCTCGGTCGCGAACTGCGCAAGGGGCTGACCGTCGACGACCGCGCCATGAACGATGGCGCAGCCAGAGCGATCCGCGATCTCGGTGCCGAAATCGACCCGAAGACCATCGTGCGCCGGCTGTCGATCGCCCAGCGTCAACTGGTTCAGATCGCGCGGGTGCTGCTGGTACCGCATCGGGTGGTGATCTTCGATGAACCGACGGCGTCGCTGACGCCACATGAAACCGAAGCGCTGCTCAAGGTCATCAAGGATATCCGCGCCAAGGGTGTGGGCGTGCTCTACATTTCGCATCGCCTGCCCGAGGTGAAGGAAATTGCCGACCGGGTGACGGTGCTGCGCGACGGCCGGGTCGTGGCCGCCCACGATGCCAGCGAATTGCAGCCGGCCGACATGGCGCGGCTGATGGTCGGACGCGATGTCGCAAAGCTCTACCCCGAACGGCATGGCGGGCCTGCACGAGACGTCGTGCTCGAGGTCGAGGATTTTTCGGTGCCGGGCTTTGCCCGCAATGCGAGTTTTCAGCTGCGCAAGGGCGAGATCCTGGGCTTTGCCGGCCTTGTCGGCGCCGGCCGCACTGAACTGATGGAAGGCATCACCGGGCTTCGTCCGGGCCATGGCAGGATCAGGCATCATGGCCGGCCGGTCGACTTCTCCAGCGTTCAGGCAAGCCTGAAAGCCGGGCTGGTCTATCTGAGCGAGGACCGCAAGGGCAAAGGCCTGTTGCTGACCAAGGACCTCCGGGTTAACCTGACGCTGGCATCGCTTTCGAGGTTTGTCAAAACCCTGCAGATCGACGGCAGACAAGAAACCGAAGCGCTCGACACGGCGATCCGCGAGTTCGACATCCGAACCGGCCGCAAGGATATCCTTGCCGGGCAGCTGTCGGGTGGCAACCAGCAAAAGCTTCTGCTTGCCAAGATGATGATGCTGGATCCGGAGATCGTCATCATCGACGAGCCGACGCGCGGCATCGACATCGGCAACAAGGAACAGATCTACAAATTCATCGCCAAGCTCGCGGAGGAGGGGCGGTCGATCATCGTCGTCTCATCGGAAATGCCGGAACTGATCGGTATCTCCGATCGCATCCTGGTCATGCGGGCGGGCCATATCGTCGGCGAAGTTACGGGAGACAGGATGACCGAAAACGAGATCGTCGTTCTTGCGACAGGCGCCAATACCGGGGAGGCCGCGTAAGCGCGGGACATGACTATGACGAATGTTGCAACCGAAACGCAGAAGGCGCCGAGAACGTCACGAGACTGGGACATGGCGGCCATTGCGCCCTTTGTCGCGCTGGCACTGCTGCTGATCCTTGGCTATTTCGCCAATCCGAACTTTGTCTCCGTCGCCAACCTTTTGAACGTCATCACCCGTAGCGCCTTCATCGCCATAATCGCGCTGGGCGCCACCTATGTGATTTCGTCCGGCGGGCTCGATCTTTCCGTTGGCTCGATGGTCGCCTTCGTCGCGAGCCTGATGATCCTGTTCATGAACAGCGGCGTCATCGCCGATCCGGTGCTGATGCTGATCTGCGCCGCAATGCTGACTCTGCTACTGGGTGCTGCCTGTGGACTTGTCAACGGGCTCATCACCACTGTCGGCAGGATCGAACCCTTCATTGCCACGCTCGGCACCATGGGTATCTATCGCGGGCTGACGACGTGGCTGTCGCAAGGCGGGGCGATCACGCTGCAGGACCGCGAGCTGCAGCAGATCTATCGGCCTGTTTACTTTGGCTCGGTCGCCGGCATTCCCGTGCCGATTATCGTGATCTTCGCCACCGCTGCGATTGCCGCCTTCGTGCTCTATCGCACCCGCTATGGCCGCCATGTGGTCGCTGTCGGTTCGAGCGAGGATGTCGCGCGCTATTCGGGCATCTCGGTCAACCGCGTCAGGACGATCGCCTATGTGATCCAGGGCCTTTGCG
>NZ_MUNW01000077.1 GCF_002002725.1 Sinorhizobium sp. A49
CCCCGCAAGCGGGGAGAGGGTTAGGGTGAGGGGCCGCGGCCGGGAACCAAGGTCGCGGCTGCAGCTGTGGCTACCGCAGGCTCAGCGCCCGTCGCAAACCTCCCGCCGGCTCCGTGGCTCCGCCTCAAATCCCCAGCAGCCGCCGGTTGGCCGCCTCGTCGGTGCCGCTATCGGCAAAGTCGTCAAACGCCTTTTCGGTGACGCGGATGATGTGGTGCTTGACGAACTCCGCCCCCTCGCGCGCGCCGTCTTCGGGATGCTTCAGGCAGCACTCCCACTCCACCACCGCCCAGCCGGCAAAATCATTGGCCGCCATCTTGGAAAACACCGCGCCGAAGTCGACCTGGCCGTCACCGAGCGAGCGGAAGCGCCCGGCCCGGTTGACCCAGCCCTGGTAGCCGCCATAGACGCCCTGCCGACCCGTCGGGTTGAACTCGGCATCCTTGACGTGGAACATCCGGATGCGATCCTTGTAGATGTCGACGTTGTCGAGATAGTCGAGGCACTGCAGCACATAATGCGAGGGGTCGTAGAGCATGTTGGCGCGGGCATGGTTGCCGGTGCGCTCCAGAAACATCTCGAAGGTGATGCCGTCGTGCAGGTCCTCGCCCGGGTGGATCTCGTAGCAGATATCGACGCCGCAATCCTCGGCATGGTCGAGGATCGGTTTCCAGCGTTTTGCCAATTCGTCGAACGCCGTTTCGACCAGGCCCGCAGGACGCTGCGGCCAGGGATAGACGAACGGCCAGGCGAGCGCGCCGGAAAAGCTCGCCATCGCATCGAGCCCCAAATTCTTCGAGGCCGTCAGCGCCAGCTTCACCTGCTCGACCGCCCATTGCTGCCGCGCCTTCGGGTTGCCGCGCACTTCCGGCACGGCAAAGCCGTCGAACACCTCGTCATAGGCCGGATGCGTGGCGACCAGCTGGCCTTGCAGGTGGGTCGAAAGCTCGGTGATCTCCACACCGTTGTCACTCGCAATGCCGGCAAGCTCGTCGCAATAGGTTTTTGACGTCGCCGCCTTCTTCAGATCGATCAGCCTGCTATCCCACGTCGGCACCTGCACGCCCTTGTAGCCACAATCGGCCGCCCATTTCGTGATCGACGCAAACGAGTTGAACGGCGCGACATCCCCGGCAAACTGCGCCAGAAACAGGCCAGGGCCCTTGATCGTTTTCATCCCGAACATCCTCCTGATGCTATGGCTGCCGACAAAGCCGGCCTCTTAGGCCAACGACAGGAAGAAGCGGAAGAAGGTTTCATTTTCGCTCTTACTGAAGTACCTGAAACGTTGCAGGCGCCGAAACTAGCAGATTTTTTGCTTGGAGCAACCGGCCGAAGGACAGTTTTCGCAAATCCGTTCGAGGCATGCCCGGGGCCCGCAGGCGAGCATTCAGGGCAGAAAAAGGGGCGAAGGTTTCCCTCCGCCCCGTGTTCACAAAACGTATACGACTGCCCGATCAGACGTAGCGGTTGACGACATTCTCCAGCAGCTCCTGCTTGCCGGATTTCGGCTGCGGGTTGAGGTCGGACTTCAGTACCCAGGCTTCGATCTCTTCCAGCGAGAAGCCGCCGTCGAGCATCTTCTTGGCTTCAGGCACCTGCCAGCCGGCATAGCGCTGATCAAGCGGGCCGGACAGTGCCTTGTCTTCGATCATCTGGGCGGCAGCCTTGAGGCCGCGGGCGCAGCAATCCATGCCGCCGATATGGCCGATCAGCAGGTCTTCGGGATCGATTGACTGGCGCCGCAGCTTCGCATCGAAGTTGGTGCCGCCGCTCTTGAAGCCACCGCCGGCCAGAACCTGGTAGTAGGCGAGCGCCATTTCCGGCACGTTGTTGGGGAACTGGTCGGTGTCCCAACCGGACTGGTAGTCGTTGCGGTTCATGTCGATCGAACCGAAGATGCCGAGCGCGTTGGCAAGCGCCAGCTCATGCTCGAAGGAATGGCCGGCAAGGATCGCGTGGCCCTGTTCGATATTGACCTGCACTTCTTTTTCCAGGCCGTACTTCTTCAGGAAGCCGTAAACGGTGGCGACGTCGTAGTCGTACTGGTGTTTGGTCGGCTCCTGCGGCTTCGGCTCGATCAGGATCGCGCCCTTGAAGCCGATCTTGTGCTTGTATTCGACAACCAGGTTGACGAAGCGGCCGAGCTGGTCGAGCTCGCGCGAAAGATCGGTGTTGAGCAGCGTCTCATATCCTTCGCGTCCGCCCCACAGCACGTAGTTCTCGCCGCCCAGACGCTGCGTGGCGTCAAGGCAAGTCTTGACCGTCGCGGCCCCAAAGGCAAACACATCCGGGTCAGGATTGGTGGCGGCACCCGACATGTAGCGGCGGTTGGAGAACAGATTGGCCGTTCCCCAGAGCAGCTTGACGCCTGTGTCGGCCTGCTTCTTTGCGAAGTAGTCGACGATCTCGTTGAGGTTCCTGGTGTTCTCGACGAAGTTGCGGCCCTCGGGACGCACGTCGGCGTCGTGGAAGCAGTAGTAGGGAACGCCGAGCAGCTGGAAGAATTCGAAGGCGACATCGGCCTTCAGCTTGGCCGCGTCCATCGTGTCCTTGAACCAGGGGCGCTCGAAGGTCTGTCCACCGAAGGGATCTCCACCCGGCCAGACGAAGGTGTGCCAATAGGCGACCGCAAAGCGCAGGTGATCTTCCATGCGCTTGCCGAAGACGACCTCGTCCTTGTTGTAGTGGCGGAAGGCGAGCGGATTGCTGCTCTCCGGTCCTTCATACTTGATCTTGGCGATATCGCCGAAAAATCCCGTGCTCACGGTGTAGCTCCTCTTAAGGGTGGTGGACCGGCGTCGCGGTTGCGAAACGTCCGGCCATTACGTGGAAGGTAATTGGTTTCATTCCCTCGGCGGGCGATATCTGGGGCATCGAAACGCCAACCGAAGGAACATTCAGATGAACGACTTCAACGAAATCGCCGAGGCCTATATCGCCGCCTGGAACGCCGAGGTCAGCAGCCGCAACACACTGATCGAAAAGGCTTTTACTGCCGATGTCGCCTACCGCGACCCGATCATGCAGGGTGACGGGCACGAGGGCATCGGCGGCCTGATCGCCGGCGTCAAGGGCCAGTTCCCCGGCTTCGTCTTCACGCTGAAGGGCGCCCCCGACGGGTTTGCCGACACGATCCGCTTCTCTTGGGCACTCGGCCCCGAAGGCGTTGATTCCGTCATCGAAGGCACCGACATCGGCCTGATCGAAAACGGCCGACTGAAGCAGGTTACCGGCTTCATCGACAAGGTACCGGCGCAGTAAGTGCGCTCGATCGGAAACAGCCATGGAAGGGCGCGGTGCGGTCACGTCGTCGCGCCCTTGATGGCCGGATAAAGGCGCCGGTAGCGCTGGTAGGCCTCTTCGTAGGCAGGCACCAGGCCGGCATCGGGCGCGATCGTTTCCGCTGTTTTCGGCGCGTAGCAAGTCGCAACCGGATCGGCACCGGTTGCCGCGATCAGCCCCAGACGCGCGGCGCCGAAGGCAGCGCCGAAATCGCCGTTGGCGGGCAGATCGACCGGCAGATCGAGCGCAGTCGCGATCGACTTCAGCCAATAACGCGAGCGCGAGCCGCCACCGATTGCCGTCACCCGCGAAAGCGTCGTACCGGCAGCACGCAGGGCTTCGAGGCTGTCACGGATGGCAAAGGAAACCCCTTCCATCACCGCCTGCGTCAGCACCACTCGGCTGCTCTCGTGGCCGAGCCCGGCAAAGGCGCCGCGGATCGCGGCATCGTTGTGGGGCGTGCGTTCGCCGGAAAGATACGGAAGGAATGTCACGCCGCCGGGCGCCTTCAGCGTCTCGCCAAGTTCGGCGCTGAGATCGGCGGCACTATGACCGGCGATGCCCGAATACCAGTTGAGCGCATCGGTCGCCGACAGGATGACGCCCATCTGATGCCAGGTGTTCGGCAGCGCATGGCAGAAGGCGTGAACGGCGCTTGCCGGGTTGGGCAGATAGCGCGCATTGGCGGCAAACAGCACGCCCGACGTGCCGAGCGAAACGAAGGCGTGGCCCTCCCCCACAGTCCCCATGCCGCAGGCGGAAGCGGCATTGTCACCGGCACCGCCGGCAACCACGACATCGCCCGAAATTCCCCAGCGTGCGGCGAGTTCGGACCGAAGCGTTCCGGCTGCATCCGTGCCTTCGACGAGGTCCGGCATCTGCCGTTCCTCCATGCCGGTGGCGGAAAGCAGGCTCTCCGACCAGCGGCGCTTGGCCGTATCAAGCCAAGCGGTGCCGGCCGAATCCGACATTTCCGAGATATGCTCGCCGGTCAGCCACAGGCGCAGATAGTCCTTCGGCAACAGCACCCGGCGCACCCTGGCGAAAATCTCGGGCTCGTTTTCACGCACCCAGACGAGTTTCGGCGCAGTGAACCCGGGAAAGACGATGTTGCCGGTGACGGCGCGGAATTGCGGGTCGGCGTCGAGTGCGGCCGCCTCGCGAAAACTGCGGGTGTCGTTCCAGAGGATGCAGGGGCGCAACACCTTGTCGTCGGCATCGAGCAGCGTTGCGCCGTGCATCTGGCCGGACAGGCCGATGCCGCGCACGGCGCCGAGCGCTGCGGGATGCGCCGCCTTCAGGCCGGCGATTGCCTCCTCGCTGGCGCGCACCCAATCGGCCGGATCCTGCTCCGACCAGCCGGGATGCGGCCGGGAGACATCGAGCGCACCGGAAGCCGAGCCGACAATGCGCTGACTGTCGTCAATCAGCATCGCCTTGACGCCCGAGGTGCCGAGATCCAGTCCGAGATACATGTAGGCCTCCATTGAGAGCAACCTCGGGAAAAGCGCGCAACGATTTTCCGTCAGGAATTGTGTAAATTCAAAGTATTACGCCGGCTCGACCGGCAGGTTGTCTTTCAGGAAGATATCGATGCGGATGCGCTCCTGCGCTTCGATCATCGACAGGCCGTCAGCGCGGGCCTTCAGCACGCGAATGGCGCTCCTCACCTCATGACCCGCATCCTGGTTGAGCAGCGCATCGATCGTGCCCGACACCAGTGCAGCCCGGCTATACGGCGTCAATTCATGCGCGATTGCGCAAATCTCGGACTGTCGCCCTGCCTCTTCGAGCGCCGCGATCAGGCCGCGGTTGCCAGCGCCGAGGCTGTAGATGCCGGCGAGATCCGCATGCGCTGCCAGCAGATCCCGTACCAGTGTCTCGACCTCGGTCGGATCGTCGTGGCCCTCGACCACGGGCAGCAGATGCCGCTTGGCCGCCCCTTCGTTGACGGCAGTACTGAAGCCTTCAAGCCGATCCCGGTGGTCTCGCACCAGCATCGAGCCGGCGACGATCGCGACCGGCCCGTCGCGGCCGCCGAGGAAACGCCGCATCAGGCTGCCCGCCGTGCGTCCGGCTGCAATGTTGTCGACACCGGCGAAATGGTCGCGCTCCGACCCGGTCAGGTCGGAGACGAGCGTGACGACAGCAATGCCGTCCTCGCGAAGCCGCCCGACGGCGGCAACCACTTCCGGCGCCTCGACGGCAACGACGGCAACGCCGGCCGGTGTGCGCCGGCGCGCGTCGTCGAGGGCTGCGGCCAGCGCCGCGGCATCGAAAGCGGGAACGGACAGAATGGTAATCTCGGTGCGTTCGACGGCGGAACGGGCTATTGCTGCTTCAATCTCCGCCTCAAGCCCGCGCATGAAGGCGTTTTCGCCCTCGGGCAGGATGAAGATCAGCGGATAGCTGCGGCTCTTGGCAAGGTTGGCCGCCGCCACGTCCCTGACATAACCGAGCGTCGCGATGGCGCGCTCGACCTTGTCACGCGTGACCGACCTGACCCCCGGGCGATTGTTCAAAACCCGGTCGACGGTCGCAAGGCTGACGCCTGCTTCTGCAGCAATGTCGTGAACTGTAGGGCGCATCATTTCCTCCCGCAAACTGCCTTAGAGGAATTTTTGATGTACGTAAATCAAAAATGCGAGCGAGACTGCCGAACGCTGTTTTCGCTGGCTAAAACCGCTTGCTGAACGCCTGGGTGAAAACGACTTCGCCGTGGCCTTTTCCGGCTTCGCCAAGCGCCACGTCCATGAAGCCGTCGGTCACGCGCACAAGCGCGAAACCGCCCATATACGCAGCCTTGGGCTTGAAGAGGTCGAGACCTTCGCGGCGATAGATCATCGCCGTTTCGTGCTGGTGGCCGTGAAACGCGCCGACGACGTTGTAGCCCCCGATGGCGTCGACGAGCGCCTGACGCTGCTCGGCACTCCACCAATGTGGCGGGCCGTCGCCCTGATCGTCGAAGGTCTTGGCGGAAGCGTCCCAGACTTCGGTCGAAAAAGCGTCCCAGCCATAATGCTGGAACAGGATCACTGGCCGGCCGTCGGCCGCGTAGGTTTCCAGATCCTGCTTCAGCCAGGGAAGCGCATCGACGGCGCCCTTGCTGACATCGCCGCCGAAGCGCTGGAGTTGGACGAGATGCAGCCCGCCCCAGTCCCAGGAGTAGCAATCCGACAGTGGATCGTAATTGCTCACCGGCACCGGCGGCTTGTAGAACACCGTCTGCCGATGGTTGAGTTCGACATAGTCGCGTAGTTCGCGGCGATACCAGTCCACATGCGGCGGCGGGCCATCCTGGTCGAGGTCATGATTGCCGAGACCGACATAGACGGGGAAGTGTACCCGGTCGGCACCCGGTCCTTCCTGATAGCGGCTGGAAAACTGCTGTAGCTGTCGTCCCTCGCGCGGCTGGCGCACCTGCCCGCCGCCGTCATCGGTCACGTCGCCGCCCAGCACCAGGCCGAGCGGATGGCCGATCCGCCGGCCGGCGCTGCCAAGCCCGCTCGCTTCGCCGGCAACGCTCTCCGGCCACCGCATCGCCGGCAGACCATTGAGCGCCGCCACGTGACGTAAAAGGTTCTCGTCGGTCTTGCCCTCCGCCGCACAGTTCGGCGCAAGGCCTTCGGTCGAGACGAGGCAGGCATGGATGTCGTTCGAAAACAGGAAGGTGGCATCGATGGGCGGGCGCCCGGCTGCCCATGTCGGCCTTGCCAGCAATGCCGCGCCCATGCCGGCCGCACCGGCAAGGAAGGACCGCCGGGAGATGGCGAAGCGCTTGAATGCCTGCATGAATGACCCCGTTTCCGCCCGGCCGGCGATTGTTTTCCGGCCGGATTGTGCCGCAACGCGACGATCGCGTAAACCGTGCGGATGGGCTTGGTTGCCGGGCCTAGTGGCCGCCGCCGCTTGGGCCAACGCCCTCCGGTTTCTTGATCATCATCACGCCCAGGATCAGCGACAGGAACAGCACCGTCAGGATGACGAAGACGTCGCTGAACGACAGGATCATCGCCTGCTTCTGCGCCATCGCTGCAAGCTGCTTGATGGCGATCGAAGCACCGTCGAGGCCATGGGCGTCGAACTTGGCCGCCATGTTGTTGAACTGCTCCACAGCTTCCGGGTTACCCCACTGGATATGCTCGGAAAGCCGGGCATAGTGCAGGTCCTGTCGCTGGGTCAGGATGGTGTTGATCACCGCGAGACCGACGGCACCGCCCAGGTTGCGCGTCAGGTTGAAGAGGCCGGATGCGCCGCGCATGCGCGCCGGCGGCATGGTGCCGAGCGCGATGTTGTTGATCGGCACCATGCACAGCATCAGCCCGACGCCACGCAGGATCTGCGGGATGAACAGCTCGTAGAAGTCCCAGTCGGCCGTCAGGTGCGCCATGATCCAGGTGCCGCTGGCAAAGCTGGCAAAGCCGATGGTCATCAGCACGCGCGGATCGAGCTTGCCCGACAGGATGCCGGCAACCGGCGCGGTCAAGAACATGGCCAGACCCGAGACGAACATCGTCTCGCCGATCATCAGCGAATCGTAGCCGCGGATGCGCCCGAGATAGAGCGGATAGAGATAGGTGAGGCCATAGAGCCCGATGCCCATGACAAAGGAGAACATCGAGCCGAAGGCGAAGTTGCGGTTGGAGAACGCCCGAAGATCGACCACCGGGAACTCCACCTTGAACGCCCGATAGAAGAAGATCACCGCGGCTACCACCGTGGCAACGGCGCCCATGACGATATGATCGTCATTGAACCAGTCGTTGGCGTTGCCTTCTTCCAGGACATATTCGAGCGAACCGAGGAAGACCGCCATCGAGGCGAGCCCCCACCAGTCGAATTTCTTGAAGAGGCTCAGTTCCGGCTTGTCGAAATCGATGAAGGTCCAGGTCAGCGTCGCGACGATGATGCCGGGAATGACGTTGACGAGAAACAGCCAGTGCCAGGAAAAGGCGTGGCTGAGGTAACCGCCAACGGTCGGGCCGATGGTCGGCGCCAGCGTGGCGATCAGGCCGATGATCGGCGAGACGATGTTGCGCTTCGACGGCGGGAAAATGGTGAAGGCGGCCGCAAACACGGACGGGATCATGCCGCCGCCGATAAAGCCCTGGATCGCCCGATAGACGATCATCTGGTCGATATTGGTAGCGGTCGCGGCCAGCGCGCTTGCCGCGGTGAAGCCCGCAGCCGACACCGAAAACAATACGCGGGTCGACACGATGCGCGCCAGCGTGCCCGACAGCGGGATCATGATGACTTCGGCGATGAGATAGGAGGTCTGCACCCAGCCGATCTCGTCGGAGCCGGCCGACAGGCCCGCCTGGATCTCGGCGAGCGACGCCGAAACGATCTGGATATCGAGGATCGCCATGAACATGCCGACGACCATGGCGAAGAAGGCGATCAGCCTTCTCGGGTCCATATGTTCCTCGACCTTCGGTGCGGCGGCCGCCACCGAGCCTGCTGTTGCCGTTGCGGCCATCTGAGCCACTCCCTGCGTATGAAGGCGCGAGCGGCGCGTTCGATCGAACACGCCGGCGCGTCAGGCCCGATTACTTCGTGGCGGCGACCTTGGTTTCAGCGGGTGCCGTGCGCGTGTCGACGTCGACGACGACGCTCAAGCCAGCGCGCAGATGGCCCTCCGCCAGCACATCGGCCGGCAGCGTGATGCGCACCGGCACGCGCTGGATCACCTTGGTGAAGTTGCCGGTGGCGTTTTCGGCCGGCAGCAGCGAGAACACTGAGCCGGATGCCGGCGAGATCGAGGCAACCGTGCCTTCGACCGCGTGCTCGTCATAGGCGTCGATATGGACTTTGACCTTCGAGCCGGGGACCAGATGCGCGATTTGCGTCTCCTTGAAGTTGGCGTCGATATAGAGCTGGTCGACCGGCACGAGTGCCGCCAGACGCTGGCCGGCGGAGACGAGGTCGCCGACCTGGACAGCGACGTTGCCGATCACACCATCATAGGGTGCCTTCAGGACGGTGAAACCGAGGTCTCGGTTGGCCTTGTCGCGGGCAAGCTCGAGCGAACGGATCTGGCTTTCCGCCTCGGCGCGCTGCGCCTGCAGCACGGTGATGTTGGCGTTGGCGGTCGCGATGTTCGCATCGGCGCCGGCAAGGTTGGCCCGCGCCTGGTCCAGCGCAACGTCGGCATTGTCGCGGGAAGCAACGGTGCCGACGTCCTTGGACTGGAGGTCGCTTGCGCGCTTTTGCGCAAGTTCGGCGCCGCGCACCGTTGCTTCGAGAGCGTTTTTCTGGGCTTCCGCCTGGGCAAGGCTCGCCTTTGCCCCGGCGATTTGCGCGTCGAAGCGGCTGAGCGCCAGCTTCTGCGTGGCGATCTGGGCCTCGGTCTGCTCGGCGGCGATGCGGTAGTCGCCGTCATCGAGCGTGACCAGCGGGTCGCCGGCCTTCACCTGCTGGTTGGCGACGACGTCGACCTTGGCGACATACCCCGAAACCTTCGGGGAGATCGTGGCGATGTCGCCCTCGATATAGGCGTCGTCCGTCGAAACCATGAAGCGGCCATTGGTCCACCAGTCATAGCCATACCAGCCGCCTGCGGCCAAAGCTGCGAGGCCGAGAACCGGCAAGATCGGGCTGCGCTTCTTCTTTTTCGGGGCGGCTTCGACAGCGGGCTGCTGCGTCACAGCAGGCGCCTCGTCCGTCGCACCCTTGGCTTCGGGCGCGGCCTCATGGGTCTGCGGAACTTCAAAATCCTCGCCGACAGGGCGAACGCGAGCGGCGCTGGACGTTTTGGATGCGGACATGGGTACCGGCCTGGTTAATGAGTGGTGATTGAACTGAACCGTTCGGTTCGATCGAAGCTTGACTTAATCGCTTTGACGTCGCATATCAAGAGGGAATCGAACCGCGCAGTTCGATGGATGTAATTTAATGCGAACAGGACGGGCACAGACGGCGATCATGGAACCAGCAAAGACCGGACAGAAAGAGACCATCCAGCCTGACAACGGCATGGACGACCAGCTTTGTCCCGGCGGCGGACGCCATGCGGCGGGCGAAGACCCCGCCAAGCGCGAACAGATCCTGGAGGGCGCCCGGCGCGCCTTCATGAACCAGGGCTTCGACGCCGCCAGCATGAACGACATCACCCGCGAGGCCGGCGTCTCCAAGGGCACGCTCTATGTCTATTTCGAAAACAAGGAAGACCTGTTCAAGGCGCTGATCATCCAGGGCAAGACCCGGGTGGTTCAGACCGCCAAACATGCGCTCAACGATCACGACGATGTCGAGGAATCGCTTTTCGATTTCGGCGTGACACTGACGACCAGCATGACCGCCGAAGAGACGATCCGGTCCATGCGCATGGTGATCGGCGTCATCGACCGCATGCCGCATCTGGCCGAACGCTTCTTCAGCGAGGCACCGGAAAACGGCTACACGGTGCTCAAGGCCTATCTCGACCGCCAGGTTCCGGCGGGAACGCTCGACATCGACAATACCGAAATGGCCGCCCGGCAGTTTATCGAGATGGCACAGGCGGGCCTCTTCAAGCACCGGCTGTTCGGCGGCATGTGTTCGGCGCCGCCGCGCGAGCAGATCGAGGGCACGGTTACGGCAGCTGTGCGGGTCTTCATGGCCGCATACGGGCCGAAGAAGACGGCTTGAGCCGAAGGGCGCATTCGGCCGCCCCACTCTTCAATCCAGCAATTGCGATCAAGCACGCCCTGCGGCAAAACCCTATGAGCATGGGTGTCTGCCACGGGAGTGATCATGAGTGCTATCGGAAGGGCGATCTGGTTCATCGAGAGCCATTTCGCGAGCGATATATCGCTGGAGGAGATCGCAGAGGCTGCCGGCTTTTCGCGCTTTCATCTGTCGCGCGTCTTCGGACTGGTGACGGGTTACTCCATCAGCGCCTATATCCGCGCACGCCGCCTGAGCGGCGCTGCGCAAACCCTTGCCGATGGCTCCTCCAGGATTCTCGCGGTGGCGCTCGAAGCGGGCTACGGTTCGCACGAGGCCTTCACCCGTGCCTTTCGCGAGCAGTTCGGCGTGACGCCGGAGACCGTGCGCAAGCAAGGGCACCTCAGCAACATCGCACTGACGGAGCCGATCAGAATGGACGACACCCGCCTCCTCAAACTGGACCCGCCCCGCTTCGAAGACGGCCCGGCCTTGCTTCTGGCCGGCCTTGGCGAAACCTATGCCTACGGCCGCACCGAAGGCATTCCTTCGCTCTGGCAGCGCTTCAACGCCCATTTCGGCAACATTCCCGGACAGAAGGGCAATGTCGCCTATGGCGTCTGCAGCCAGAGCAACAGCGAAGCCGGCACATTTCACTACATGGCCGCAGCGGAGGTAGACGACGCCGGCAGCCTGCCCGCAGGCTTTTCGACGATCAAGCTGCCGAAACAGCGCTATATCGTGTTCCTGCACCGCGGCCATATCTCGTCGATCGCGACGACCGCGCAGCATATCTTCGGCACCTATCTTCCGGAGGCCGGTCTCCAGCATGGAGAAACGCCCGACCTGATCGAGCGTTACGACGAGCGCTTCGACCCGCATTCGGGCATGGGCGTGGTGGAAATGTGGATTCCGCTGAAACCGTAAACGGTAAAGCGCCGCTGCAAACGCGCGGCGGCGCTTGTCACTTTCGCAATGTTGCTTAAATACTGCCGCGATTCTTGCGCGACGACGCGCCACCGAGACAAGGAAAGATCGCCGATGCAGGATTTAATGCTGCTAGCCCAGGACCCGGCTGCCTGGGTTGCCCTCATAACACTGGTTGTCATGGAGGTGGTTCTCGGCATCGACAACCTGATCTTCATCTCGATCCTCACCAACAAGCTGCCACCCGAACACCGTGAAAAGGCCCGCCGCATCGGTATCGGTCTCGCGCTCGTCATGCGCCTCGCTCTGCTCGGCACCGTCGCCTGGATCGTCAAGCTGACGACGCCGGTCTTCGAGGTCTTCGGACATGGCTTCTCCTGGAAGGACATGATCCTGATCGCCGGCGGTCTCTTCCTCGTCTGGAAGGCGACCAAGGAAATCCATCACAGCGTCGATCCGAGCGACCACGGCGAGGATTTCATCGCCTCTTCGGCGATCAGCAGCTTCAGCGCGGCGATCGGCCAGATTCTGTTGCTCGACCTGGTCTTCTCGGTCGACAGCATCATCACCGCCGTCGGCATGACGCCGCATCTGCCGATCATGGTCATTGCCGTCGTCGCCGCCGTCACCGTGATGCTCGTTGCCGCAACACCGCTTGCCAACTTCATCGAGAAGAACCCGACGATCGTCATGCTGGCGCTCGCCTTCCTCCTGATGATCGGCACGACGCTGATTGCAGAAGGCATGGGTCTGCACGTGCCCAAGGGCTACATCTACGCCGCCATGGCGTTTTCGGCCCTGGTCGAGGTTCTCAACATGGTGGCGCGCAATGCGCGGCTGCGAAAGAAGGCGGCCGGCAAGCTAAATTGAGGCCTTGCCGTCAACGAAAACTGTGAAGGCGGGGCGCAATACCCCGCCTTTTTCGTTGTCCGCGAAAAAGGCCTGCATCACGAGGATGCAGGCCGGACGGGTCAGGGAGCTCGACTGCCGTTTCGTTGCCCACGGGAAGAAATCGGAAAAACTCCCGCGTTCTCCACCTCCGTCATGTCCGATTGGGCACAGTTCGCGCCTCTCGAAGGGATAACGCATCATCCGGTCAATCGTTCCTGCTGGCTTCAGGCGTCGAGATCAGGTGCGCTTCGCGCGGCCAATGCGCCGGAGGGACAGATTTCAGTTTTTCTCCGCGTCCGGATCGCCCTTCTGCAGTTCCTGCAGATAGACGTCGAGACGATCGAACTTCTCTTCCCAGAAGCGGCGGTAGCTGTCGAGCCAGCTGTTGATGTCGCGCAACGGTGCGGCTTCGAGCCGGCAGGGGCGCCACTGCGCCTCGCGGCCACGGCTGATCAGCCCCGCACGCTCGAGCACCTTCAAGTGTTTGGAAACAGCCGGCAGGCTCATTTCGAACGGCTCCGCCAGTTCGCCGACCGAAGCTTCGCCGAGAGAGAGCCGGGCGAGGATGGCCCTGCGCGTGGGATCGGCGAGGGCTGAAAGCGTGGTCGACAAGCGATCTTCCGTCATTCTCTAAAAAACCTTTCAGTTAAATAACCTTGTGGTTCAATATAGCCAGCCATCGGCGGTGTCAACAAAAACCGGAGTGATCCACTTTCCGTTGACATGCTCCATGTTCTATGGTCTCACGCGAGCCGACTGGAATAGCCCGCCGATACCGCTGGTGCGGCACCCCTACGGGCCTTTCCTTCCCATAAAATGCGCGCCCGGCGGCCGGACTTGTCTTCCGGCAAGGGGCGAAAAGCACGTAAAACGGGCAAAGACCATGACAGATTCAGCAGTTCGGGTACGCATTGCACCCTCCCCCACCGGCGAGCCGCATGTCGGCACCGCCTATATCGCACTGTTCAACTATCTCTTCGCAAAGAAGCACGGCGGCACCTTCATCCTCAGGATCGAAGATACCGACGCCACGCGCTCGACGCCGGAATTCGAGCAGAAGGTGCTGGACGCGCTGAAATGGTGCGGGCTCAAATGGTCGGAAGGCCCGGATGTCGGCGGCCCCTATGGCCCCTACCGCCAGAGCGATCGCAAGGACATCTATCTCGACTACGTCCGCCAGATCGAGAAGAACGGCCACGGCTTCCGCTGTTTCTGCACGCCCGAGCGGCTGGAGCAGATGCGCGAGGCACAGCGCGCCGCCGGCAAGCAGCCGAAATATGACGGCCACTGCCTGACGCTCTCAGCCGAAGAAGTGACCCGCCGCGTCGATGCCGGCGAGCCGCACGTCGTGCGCATGAAGATCCCGACCGAGGGTTCCTGCAAGTTCACGGACGGCGTCTACGGCGACGTCGAAATCCCGTGGGATTCGGTCGACATGCAGGTTCTGCTCAAGGCCGACGGCATGCCGACCTATCACATGGCAAACGTCGTCGACGACTATCTGATGAAGATCACCCACGTCGCGCGCGGCGAGGAGTGGCTGGCCTCCGTGCCGAAGCACATCCTGATCTATCAATATCTCGGCCTGACGCCGCCGGTGTTCATGCACCTGTCGCTGATGCGCAACGCCGACAAGTCGAAGCTGTCGAAGCGCAAGAACCCGACATCGATCTCCTATTACTCGGCGCTCGGCTACCTGCCGGAAGCGTTGATGAACTTCCTCGGCCTGTTCTTCATCCAGATCGCCGAAGGCGAGGAGCTGATGACGATGGCCGAGCTTGCCGAAAAGTTCGACCCGGACAACCTGTCGAAGTCGGGTGCGATCTTCGACATCCAGAAGCTCGACTGGCTGAACGGCCGCTGGATCCGCGAGAAGCTGAGCGACGACGAGTTCCTCGGCCGGGTTCTGGCCTGGGCGTCCGAAAACGATCGCCTGAAGCAGGGCCTGAAGCTGTCGCAATCGCGCATCTCCAAGCTCGGCGAACTGCCCGCGCTTGCCGACTTCCTGTTGAAGTCCGACCTCGGTCTCGAACCCTCGGCCTTCGCCAAGATCAAGTCGAGCCCGGAAGAACTGGTCGAGATCTTCAACACGGTCCAGCCGGACCTGGAAAAGATCCTCGAATGGAACAAGGAAACGATCGAGGCGGAACTGCGCGCCATCGCCGACCGCATGGGCAAGAAGCTCAAGGTCGTGCTGGCGCCGCTGTTCGTCGCGGTTTCCGGCTCGTCGCGCTCCCTGCCGCTCTTCGACAGCATGGAACTGCTCGGCCGCTCGGTCGTGCGCCAGCGCTTGAAGGTTGCGGGCCAGGTCGCCGCCTCGATGGCCGGCAGCGGAAAGTAAGGACAGGACGATGAACGACAAGACCGAGACAACAGCCCTCTCCTCCGACGTGACGGAAGTACGCGCGCAGAAGCTGAAGCTGCTGCGCGAACAGATCGGCGACGTCTATCCGGCGCATTTCCACCGCACGATGACCAATGCCGAACTTGCGGCGAAGTATGAGACCCTGGAGCTGGACACCGAGACGCAGGATGTCGTCACGGTCGCCGGCCGCGTCTACTCGTCGCGCAACTCCGGCATGTTCATGGATATCCATGACGCCTCCGGCAAGATCCAGATCTTCAGCCACAAGGACACCACGCCGGAAGACGCCCGCGCACTGCTGCCGATGATTGACATCGGCGACATCATCGGCGTCACCGGCGTCGTGCGCCGCACCAAGCGCGGCGAGCTGACGATCAACGCGCAGGCGATCACCATGCTGACGAAGTCGTTGCTGCCGATGCCCGAGAAGTGGCACGGCCTATCCGACATCGAGCTGCGCTACCGCAAGCGCCACCTCGACATCATGACCAACGAGGAATCCAAGCTCCGCTTCCAGCAGCGCAGCAAGATCGTCTCCGGCATCCGCCACTTCATGGAAGAAGACGGCTTCATGGAAGTCGAAACGCCGATGCTGCATTCGGTCTATGGCGGTGCCACGGCCGAGCCGTTCAAGACCCACCACAACACGCTGAAGCTCGACATGTACCTGCGCATCGCGCCGGAACTGTACCTGAAGCGCACGCTGGTCTCGGGCCTGACCGACAAGGTGTTCGAGATCAACCGCAACTTCCGCAACGAAGGCGTTTCGACAAGGCACAATCCCGAGTTCACCATGATGGAGTGCTACTGGGCCTATGCCGACTACGAGGACATCATGGACCTCGTCGAGCGGCTGTTCACCAAGCTCGCTCTGTCGATCCATGGCTCGACCGAATTCATGTTCGGCGACAAGGAAATCTCCTTCAAGGGTCCGTTCCGCCGCGTGCCGATGCCGGATGCCGTCAAGGAAGCGACCGGCATCGACTTCCTGGCGATGAAGACCGACGAGGAAGCCCGCGTTGCCGCCAAGGCTGCCGGCTTCGAAGTCGAGAAGGACTGGACCTGGGGCGAGTGCCTCGCCTTCGTCTTCGAAGAAAAGGTCGAGCCGACGCTGATCCAGCCGTCGCACGTCACGCACTTCCCGAAGGACATCTCGCCCTTCGCCAAGGAAGTGCCGGGTGAGCCGCGCCTTGTCGAGCGCTTCGAGACCTATTGCAACACCTGGGAACTCGGCAACGCCTTCTCCGAGCTCAACGATCCGGAAGAGCAGCGCGCCCGCATGGTCGAGCAGCTCGAGCAGGCGCATGCCCGCGGCGAAAAGGCCAAGCAGCTTGACGACGAGTTCCTTGACGCCATCGACCAGGGCATGCCGCCGGCCGGTGGCCTCGGCATCGGCGTCGACCGCCTGATCATGCTGCTCACCAACGCGCCGTCGATCCGCGACATCATCCTGTTTCCGGCGCGCCGCAACAAGGCCGACTGATCAGGGCCACAACAGCACAAGACAGAAAAGCCCGGCGCGATTGCGGCGGGCTTTTTTCGTTCTCAATGATGGATTGCCGGCGCCCTCCAAGGCTAACCGTGTGTCAGTGGCCTGCTGGCGCCTCGGCGCTCTCGGCCTTGTGCTCTGGCGCTGCGGCTTCGGGTCCAGCCTCGCCCTCGACGGTGACAGCGTTCGGATCGATGCAGGGCGAACGATCGTCCATGCCGGCCATCATTCCACCGATATCGCCGACCGAAAGATCGACCGTGTTGCCGTGAAAGAAGCCGGCCGAGTTTGCCGTGCCGTCATTGTAGGACGCGCGGAAAGGCGCATCCATGCCGGGCACGCTTTGCGGGCCCGGTGCGAAAAGAACCTGAGCCCCGATTGCGGCGCCACGCACCGCAGCCCGCTCTTCCGGTCCGGCCGCATCGAGAACGACGACCTGATAGAGATCGGCCTTCTCCGTCTTGGACAGCGCGCCGACGACGCGAAGCGCCGTGCGCATGCGCGCCTCGCCATCGGCGCGGTCCGTCTTGATGTGCAGGCGAACCCAGCGCTGGCCGTGATGGCCGAGCTTGACGGTCCTGACCAGCGTGCATTCGAGACCGGAGGTGGCGGGCTTCGACATCCGCTCCATCAGCGCGTCGCGGCCGACATAGACGGCGGCCGCACCTGAGGCAGCCGACACGCCGAATGCGGCGGCAAGGATGACGACCAGCCTCTTCGATGGGCGCAACTTGCCGAGAATAGCCTTCACGAGAATGGCTCCGCTGTCATAACAGGAACTGAAACAAAAGCCCGAAGGCGCCTTGCAAGGATAAGCGCTCGACCTTTCGGAAAGTTTAAGCGGGTTCGGCAGCCGGGTGATCGAAAAGAGCACAGTTCATGTCACAGGCTGCACCAACTTTGCCGTCAGGCATATCCAACCGGGATCGATCACCGATTGACTTTCGCGGGCATCTTGCCTCCATTGCGACCCGTCAAACGCAAGAAAAAGAAAAGAAGAACACATGCACAAAGTTATCTTTGATACGGATCCGGGCATCGACGATGCGATGGCGCTCCTCTTCCTCCACCGCCACCCGGATATCGACCTCATCGGCATCACCACGGTCTTCGGCAACGCCTCGGTCGAAACGACGACCCGCAACGCGCTGTTCCTGAAGCGTGAGTGGGGCATCAAGGCACCGGTCGCAAAAGGTCTCGACAAGACCTTCAATCCGGATCGGCCGCATGTCGGCTGGCCGACCTTCATCCACGGCGACGATGGCCTCGGCAACATCGACGTGCCCGAGACGATCGACTTGCCCGTCGATCCGCGTTCCGCGCACCGCTTCATCATCGACACCGTCCGCGCCAATCCCGGCGAAGTGACGCTGATTGCCGTCGGCCGCATGACCAACCTGGCGCTGGCACTGCGCGAAGACCCGGACTTTGCACCGCTGGTGCGCGAAGTTGTGATCATGGGCGGCGCCTTCGACGTCAACGGCAACATCACCCCGGCCGCCGAAGCCAATATCCATGGCGACCCCGAGGCGGCCGACGTCGTCATGACCGCACTATGGCCCGTCACTGTCGTCGGTCTCGACGTCACCACCAAGACGGTGATGACCAAGGCGATGCTCGCCGACATCGCCGAGCGCGGCGGAGCGCCGGCGAAGCTGCTCTCGGACATCTCGCAGTTCTACATCACCTTCTACGAGCAGCATGTGCCTGACGGTATGGTGGTGCATGACAGCTGCGCCTGCGCCTATGTCGTGGCGCCGGATCTGTTCAAGGTGCGCAGCGGCGTGATCCGCGTCGTGTGCGGCGGCATTGCCGATGGCCAGACGATCCAGAAGCCCGACAGCCGGCTGTTCCCGCCGAGCCCATGGGACAACCTGCCGAGCCAGAAGGCCTGCATCGACATCGATGCGGCAAAAACCCTGAAGCTGATCGGCGACACGCTGGCACTGCACGACTGATGCCACCCCGGGCAGATCGGCACGGTCGACTGCTCGAAAAACTTTGCACCGATGGCTGGCGGATCCATTTTCGCCAGCTATCTCTAAGGGCATGAAACCGGACGCCCTGCTCTATCCCGCCCCGAAAGGTCTCTATTGCGAGATCGGGGATTTCTACATCGATCCGGTCCAGCCGGTCGATCGCGCGCTGATCACTCACGGTCATTCCGACCACGCCCGTTCCGGCCACGGCCAGGTACTCGCCACCCGCGAAACCCTCGACATCATGCGCATCCGTTATGGCGAAGGCTTTTGCGGCACGAGCCAGGCCGTAGCCCTGGGCGAAACAATAACAGTCAATGGCGTCGAGGTGCGTTTTCACCCGGCCGGCCATGTGCTCGGCTCGGCGCAGATTTCGGTCATGGCCAAGGGCACGCGCATCGTCGTCTCGGGCGATTACAAACGCCGCCGCGACCCGACCTGCCTGGCCTTCGAACCGGTCCCCTGCGACGTCTTCATCACCGAGGCGACCTTCGGTCTGCCGGTCTTCCACCACCCTGACGACCGCGCCGAAATGCAGAAACTGCTGACGTCGCTGAAGCAATTCCCCGAGCGCACCCATGTGGTCGGCGCCTATGCGCTCGGCAAGGCGCAGCGGGTGATCGCCCTTCTGCGCGAGCAGGGTTACGACGAGCCGATCTACATCCATGGCGCCTTGCAGAAACTCTGCGACTACTATCGCAGCGAAGGCATCGACCTCGGCGAAATCCGCCCGGCAACGCTTGCCGCCGACGACAAGCAGGATTTTGCCGGCACCGTCGTCATCGGCCCGCCAGCGGCTTTCGCCGACCGCTGGGCGCGGCGCTTCGTCGATCCCCTGGCGATCTTCGCCTCAGGCTGGATGATGATCCGGCAGCGGGCCAAGCAGCGGGGGGTGGAATTGCCGCTGGTCATCTCCGATCATTGCGACTGGCCCGAATTGACGCGGACGATCCGCGAAATCGGCACGTCACAGGTCTGGGTCACCCATGGGCGCGAAGAGGCGCTGGTGCGCTGGTGCGAGCTCGAGGGCATCGCCGCGCGGCCTCTGCATCTCGTCGGCTACGACGACGAGGGAGAATGAGCGATGAAGGCTTTCGCCGAACTGCTAGATCGCCTCGTTCTGACCCCGCAGCGCAACGCCAAGATTCGGCTGCTGGCGGATTATTTCGTGACCGCGCCGGACCCGGACCGCGGCTATGCACTGGCGGCCATCGCCGGCACGCTGTCGCTTGCCACCGTCAAGCCGGCGATGATCCGCGACCTCCTGCTCGAGCGCATGGACGAGGTGCTGTTTCGTTACTCCTACGATTACGTCGGCGACCTCGCCGAAACGGTGTCGTTGGTCTGGGAGCCGCCTGAGGGCGTTGTACCGGACGACATTCCGCTCGGCGACGCCATCGAGACGCTGCAGACGACCGGCCGCGCCAATGTGCGCAGCATCGTTCGCGACATGCTCGACCGACTCGACACGTCGGCGCGTTTCGCTTTCCTGAAGCTCGTGACCGGTGGCCTGCGCATCGGCGTCTCCGCCAAGCTTGCCAAACAGGCACTGGCCGAAATGGGCAGCAAGGACGTCACTGAGATCGAGACCCTCTGGCACGGGCTCGCCCCACCCTACCTGCCACTCTTCCAGTGGCTGGCGGGTGAGGCGGACAGGCCGGTGCTGTCGACGCCCGCCGTCTTCCATTCGGTGATGCTCGCCACGCCCGTCGGGGAAGGCGATCTCGATGGGCTGGATCCGAAGGATTTTGCCGCCGAATGGAAATGGGACGGCATCCGCGTGCAACTCGCCAATATCGGCGGGACCAGGAGGCTCTATTCGCGCAGCGGCGACGAAATTTCCAGCGCCTTCCCCGATGTGCTGGAAGCGGCCGACTTTTCCGGCGTCATCGACGGCGAACTGCTGGTCGGCGGCACTGCCCGCACCAACCGCGCCACCCGAACCTTTTCCGACCTGCAGCAACGGCTGAACCGCAAGACCGTCAGCCACAAGATGCTCGACGAATACCCGGCCTTCATCCGCGCCTACGACGTGCTCTTTTCCGGAGAAACAGACGTGCGGGCCGAAGACTTCCTGGCGCGGCGGGCGATGCTCGGTGATCTCGTCGAACGCGCCTCGCCGCAGCATTTCGACCTGTCGCCGCTTGTGCCGTTTTCCTCCTGGGAAGAGCTCGACCAGCTGCGCTCCGAGCCGCCCGATCCGGTCATCGAAGGCATCATGCTGAAGCGGCTGGATTCGCCCTACACCGCCGGCAGAGCCAAGGGGCCTTGGTTCAAGTGGAAGCGTGCGGCCTACAATGTCGACGCCGTGCTGATGTACGCCCAGCGCGGCCACGGCAAGCGCTCCAGCTACTATTCCGATTTCACCTTCGGCGTCTGGACCGAGATCGACGGCATGGAAACACTGGTGCCGGTGGGCAAGGCCTATTTCGGCTTCACCGATGCCGAACTCGAAATCCTCGACCGTTTCGTCAGGGACAACACCACCGAGCGTTTCGGCCCGGTCCGGGCGGTGCGCGCGGAACCCGATTTCGGCTTCGTCCTCGAGGTCGCCTTCGAGGGCCTCAACCGCTCGACGCGGCACAAATCCGGCGTTGCCATGCGCTTTCCGCGCATTGCCCGACTGCGACAGGACAAGCTGCCGCATGAGGCCGATCGTCTGGCGACCTTGCAGGCAATGATCGAGAGCAAGTCGTGATCGAGAACCGGGAACAGACCCGCCCGGATGGCGTTTGAGTTACTCGAGCGCACGCAAGGAGATGCGATATGCCTGCAAAATCCAAGGCACAGCAGAAGGCGGCCGGCGCGGCTCTCGCCGCCAAACGCGGAGACATGAAGAAGTCCGAACTCAGAGGTGCATCGCGCGCGATGGAGAAATCCATGACCGAAGGCGAACTGGAAGACCTTGCGCAGACCAAGCGCAAGAAACTGCCCGAGCGAAAGACGGCAAAATGAAGACGGCCGAGCATAAAAGCGCAACCTAAAACAATAATTGTTAATACCAATTTGGGATCATCCCGGTCGTTTCGTAACCTTCAGATGCCGCCGGGGTGATCTTGTGCCTGCCAGACATGCCTTCGATCTCGGGAAAAAGAAACTCTTCGGGTTTCTGACGCCGAACTACCTTCCTGCGATCATCGCTTCTCTCGTCGTTCTGGTGGCCGGCATCCTCGCAGACAACCAGAACCAGGTGGTCTCCGAAGCGCGCATGCGCTCGCAAGTCGCCGACGAACTCAACCCGATCCGCTCGAAGCTCGAAGCCAGCATCAACGGCAACATCCAGCTCGTGCGCGGCCTGATCGGCACCATCGTGACCGAGCCGGGCATGGATCAGGATAGGTTTGCCGCGCTCTCGCGCAGCATTTTCACCGAACGCTCCCAACTGCGCAGCATTGCCGCCGCACCCAACCTTATCGTGCGCATGGCCTATCCCATGCGAGGCAACGAAAAGGCGATCGGGCTCGACTACCGCAAGAATGAGGCGCAGCGCGCAGCCGTCATGAAGGTCAGGGATACCGGCAAGATGGTTCTTGCCGGCCCCGTGGATCTGGTGCAGGGCGGGCGCGGGCTGATTGGCCGGTTCCCGGTCTCGATCGAAGCAGGCGGCGGCAGCAATCGCTTCTGGGGCATCGTCTCGGCAGTCATCGACGTCGATCGCCTCTACAATGACAGCGGCCTCTTCTCCCCTTCGCTCGGCATCGATATAGCCATCATCGGCCGCGACGGGACGGGCAGCGACGGCACGGCGTTCTACGGGAATGCCAGGATTTTCGATCAGGCGCCGGTGGAGATGACCGTTCTGCTTCCTGGCGGTTCCTGGCACATCGCTGCCGTTCCCAAGGGCGGCTGGCCGCAGACGGCGCGCAACGCCTGGCTCATCCGCGCGCTGATTGTCGCCGGCGGCCTGATGATCGTCCTGCCGATGCTCTTGACCGGCCGGTTGATGAGCGAGCGCCAGAACAACATCCGCGCCCTCAGACAGAGCAAGGCACAATTGCAGGAACTGTCGCATCGCCTGAAGATCGCCCTCGACACTTCGGAGATCGGCATCTGGGAACTCGACATCGCCAGCGGCAAGCTGCTCTGGGACGAGCGCATGAAAGAACTCTACGGCAAGACGGGATCGGTCCGCCAGGACTATGAGGACTGGAAGTCGGCCCTGCATCCCGATGATGTCGCTCATGCCGAGGAGGAGTTTGCCGAGGCACTTCACTCGGGCGCCCCTTACAATTCCGAGTTTCGGGTGCGACTGCCGGATGACACCGTGCGCCATATCCGTGCGGTTGGCTCCGCCTATGACGGCGCAGACGGGCGCAAGAAGTTCGTCGGCGTCAACTGGGACGTGACTGCCGACATCCAGACCCGCGCGACGCTGTCGGAAGCCAAGCGGCAAGCCGAAGCGCATAGCGCCGAACTGGAAGCAGCTCGCTACCGCATGGAATTCAATGCCCTGCACGATCCGCTGACCGGCTTGCCCAACCGCCGGTTTCTCGACCAGGTGCTTGCGGATAGAAGCCATCATTTCGATGCCGAGGCGAGGCTCAGCATCTTCCACATGGATCTCGATCGCTTCAAGCAGATCAACGATACGCTCGGCCATGCCGCAGGCGACGAAATCCTGCGCCACGCCGCGAAACTGTTGCGCACCAACGCCAAGGAGAAGGACTTCGTCGCCCGCATCGGTGGCGACGAATTCGTCCTCGTCCGCCCGGAGGATAGTGCCGAGCCCGACGCGCGGCTTGCTTCCTGCATCATCGAAGCGATGAGCGTTCCGGTTCGCTACAAGGACCAGGAATGCCGCATCGGCGTCAGCATCGGCATAGCCGCCCAGGCCAAGCCGTCCGACGAGCTATCCCAGATCCTCGTCAATGCCGATATCGCCCTTTACGAGGCCAAACGCCGCGGTCGCAACCGGCACGAAACCTTCACCGGCGATCTGAAGACCGCCGTGTTCAAGACCAAACAGACCGCCGACGAGATCCTTCGCGGTTTGGAACACAAGGAATTCATCGCGCATTTCCAGCCACAGTTCTGTCCGAACACCCTTGAGGTCATAGGCGTCGAAGCGCTCGCGCGCTGGGACCATCCGACCAAGGGGTTGCTGGGGCCGCACACCTTTCTCAAGACCGCCGAAGACATCAATGTCGTCGCCTCCATCGACCAGGCGATCCTGGAGCAGGCGCTGTTCCAGATTTACCGATGGGAGGCCAGCGGCATTCATATCCCGAAGGTTTCGGTCAACCTTTCCTATGCCCGACTGCACGACGAAGGGCTGATCGACCGTCTCGAACAATTGCAGATCCCGCGCGGCCGCGTGTCCTTCGAACTTCTGGAATCGATTTCCTTCGATGAGAGCGACATCACGGTGCTGTCGAACATTCGCCGGATCAAGGAACTCGGCATCGATATCGAGATCGACGATTTCGGCACCGGCTATGCCTCGATCCTCAGCCTGTTGAAGCTGTCCCCACGGCGCCTGAAGATCGATCGCCAGCTGATTCTGCCGATCCTGAATTCGCCGACCGAAAAGCGCCTCGTCGAATCGATCATCGATATCGGCACATCGCTCGGCATCGAAGTGATCGCAGAGGGTGTCGAAACGCTCGACCATGCCCGTATTCTGCAGGAGCTCGGCTGTCATGGCCTGCAGGGCTATGCCTTTGCCAGACCGATGAGCGCCAACGATCTAGGCACTTTTGTTTTCGAGCGCAGGTGGCAGGCAGCCTGATACGGTCTTTGGTCGGCTGCGACAGTTCGGCGCGCAAGTGATAGAGGCAAAATGCCCCCCTCACGCATTTTTCCCGCCCTCGAGGCTTGGCAGCCCCAGGGAAAATCGTCATAAAAACATACGGCTGTTACCGCTATGCGGACTATGACGGCATCGTCTGCGACCGTTGCCTTCGCGATGGTCCTTGAGGGGCTTCGGCACCCAATCTCCATTATGCCCAAGAGAAGGGAACGGTACGATCGAATACGCGGGGAAATTGCTTTCTGTCTTCATCCTAGCCCCGTTCGCGGGAAGCCTCATTGCAATCTTCTTTCCGTCCGATCAACGCGGCGCAACGGCCTGGTTCGCAGGTGCGATCGCGCTTCTCTGCTTCCTGATTGCAGCCGGCCTGTACCCCTTTGTCACCTCCGGCGGCGTTCTTCGCTATGAATTGGCCTGGATACCGGAGCTTGGCCTCAACTTCACCTTGAGGATGGACGGCTTCGCCTGGCTGTTTACGGTGCTGGTGACCGCGATCGGCGTGCTCGTCGTGCTCTACGCCCGCTATTACATGGCGGCCGAAGATCCGGTCCCGCGCTTCTTCGCCCTGTTCCTCGCCTTCATGGGGTCGATGCTGGGGGTCGTGCTTTCCGGCAACCTGATCCTGCTTGCCGTTTTCTGGGAGCTGACGAGCATCGTCTCCTTCCTGCTCATCGGCTATTGGCATCACAATGCCCACGCCCGCGACGGCGCGCGCATGGCGCTGACGATGACCGGCATGGGCGGGCTTTGCATGCTTGTCGGGCTGTTGATCATGGGCCGTATCGTCGGCAGCTACGATCTCGACGTCGTGCTCGCCTCCGGCGACACGATCCGCGAACATCCGCTCTATCTGGCGACATTGGTGCTGATCCTGCTCGGAGCTCTCACCAAGAGCGCGCAGTTCCCGTTCCATTTCTGGCTGCCGCACGCCATGGCAGCGCCGACGCCCGTTTCGGCCTACCTGCACTCGGCAACGATGGTGAAGGCGGGGGTGTTCCTGCTCGTCCGCTTCTGGCCGGTCATGGCCGGCACCGAGGCCTGGTTCTGGATCGTCGGCCTTGCCGGCCTGACGACGCTCCTTCTCGGCGCCTATTTCGCCATCTTCCAGCAGGACCTGAAGGGGCTTCTCGCCTATTCGACCATCAGTCATCTGGGATTGATCACGGTGCTGCTCAGCCTCGGCAGTCCGCTGGCCGCAGTCGCCGCCGTCTTTCACATCGTCAATCACGCCACCTTCAAGGCATCGCTGTTCATGGCGGCCGGCATCATCGACCATGAGACCGGTACCCGCGACATGCGCAAGCTCGGCGGGCTGATACGCTACATGCCCGGAACCGCCATGCTCGCCATGGTCGCCAGCGCCGCCATGGCCGGCGTACCGCTGTTGAACGGTTTCATCTCGAAGGAAATGTTCTTCGCCGAGGCGATCGAGACGCATCAGGCCAACCTGCTCGATACGATCACGCCCTACGTTGCCACGCTTGCCGGCATGTTCGCGGTGACCTATTCGCTGCGCTTCATCCACAGCGTCTTCTTCGGCAAGATCCCGAGCGATCTGCCGAAGATCCCGCACGAGCCGCCACGCTGGATGCGGGCGCCGATCGAGTTCCTCGTGCTCGCATGCCTGGTTGTCGGCATCATCCCGGCGATTACCATTGGCCCGTTCCTGCACACCGCCGTCGTGTCGATCCTCGGCGCCAGCACCCCGCAGTACAACCTCTCCGTCTGGCACGGCTGGAACCTGCCGCTGATCATGAGCTTCGTGGCGCTTCTCGGCGGTATCGGCCTCTACTTCCTGATGCGCAACTATCTGGCGACCAGCACCGAGGGACCGCCGGTCTTCCGGCTGCTGCACGGCCAGCGCATCTTCGAACGGGTGCTCGTGACGCTCTCATGGAAATGGGCGCGTTGGCTCGAGCAGAGGCTCGGCACGCGCCGGCTGCAGCCGCAGATGCGCTTCCTGGTCTTCGTCGCGATCATGGCCGGTGCCCTGCCGCTGCTTCTCAACCATTTCGAACTGCCGCCGCTTCTGGTGCGCGGCATCGATCCGGCCTTCGCTCTTCTATGGGCAATCGGCATCGCCTGCGCCGTGGGTGCTGCCTATCAGGCGAAATTCCACCGGCTGGCGGCCCTGGTGCTTCTCGGCGGCGCCGGTCTCGTCACCTGCATCACCTTCGTCTGGCTGTCGGCACCCGACCTTGCCGTCACCCAGTTGCTCGTTGAGATCGTCACGACGGTCTTGATCCTGCTCGGCCTGCGCTGGCTGCCCAAGCGCATCGAGGACACCCAGGAATCCGAGTTGCTTTCGCTGCGGGTTCGCCTTCGACGCCTGCGCGACTTCGTGCTTGCCCTTGTGGCAGGGGGCGGCGTGGCGCTGATCGCCTATACCGTGATGACCCGCCCGATGCCGGAAACCATTGCCAGCTACTTCCTCGAGCGCGCCTACAAGGAGGGCGGCGGCACCAATGTCGTCAACGTCATCCTCGTCGACTTCCGCGGCTTCGACACGCTTGGCGAGATCGCGGTTCTGGCGATCGTCGCACTCACCGTCTTCGCCCTTCTGTTGCGCTTCCGCCCGCAGGCCGACAGTCTCGAGGCGCCGGAACAGCAGAAGGTTCAGAATGCCTTCGACGACGATCACCCCGACCGCGCCAAGGGCGACAGCGTCGCCGAATATCTGTTCGTACCATCCGTGATCATGCGCTGGATGTTCCCGGTCAGCGGCATGTTGGCCGCCTATTTCTTCCTGCGCGGCCATGACCTGCCGGGCGGCGGCTTCGCGGCGGGGATCGCCATGTCGATCGGCTTCATCCTGCAATACATGTCGGGCGGCACCCGCTGGGTCGAGGAGCGGCTGCGCATCCATCCGCTTCGCTGGATGAGCATCGGCATCATCGTCGCGGCGGCAACCGGCATCGGTTCGTGGCTGTTCGGTTATCCGTTCCTGACCTCGCACGCGCAGTACATCACATTGCCTATCGTCGGGAAAATCCCGCTGGCAAGTGCGATCTTCTTCGACCTCGGCGTCTTCTCGCTGGTGGTCGGAGCAACCGTCCTCATCCTGATCGCGCTCGCGCACCAGTCGATCCGTGCGCCGCGTGCCCATGCCCGTGCCCTTCGCGCCGCAAAGGAGGCGAAGTAATGGAGATCATCCTGTCTGCCGCCATCGGCGTCCTCACCGCTTCGGGCGTCTACCTCCTGCTTCGGCCGCGCACCTATCAGGTGATCATCGGCCTGTCGCTGCTCTCCTATGCCGTCAATCTCTTCATCTTCAGCATGGGGCGGCTGCGCGTGAACGCGCCCCCCATTCTGGAGCCCGGTGGCGTCGGCGATCTCTCGCGCTATACCGATCCGGTGCCCCAAGCACTGGTGCTGACTGCCATCGTCATCGGCTTTGCCATGACGGCGCTCTTCCTCGTCGTGCTGCTCGCCTCGCGCGGCTTCACCGGCACCGACCACGTCGACGGAAGGGAGCAGCGCAGTGACTGATTGGCTGCATCACCTGATCATCCTGCCCATCCTCATACCGCTGATGGTCGGCGCGGCGATGATCCCGATCGACGAGCGCAACCGCATGATCAAGGGCGTGATGGGCTTCGTCTCGACGCTTGTCCTCTTCGTGCTCTCGATGGTGCTGATGCGCGCTACGGCCTCGAGCGAAGGCTTCCTTGCCGGCACGAGTGTCTACCAGCTCGGCAACTGGCCGGCGCCGTTCGGTATCGTTCTGGTGCTCGACCGGCTGTCGGCGCTGATGCTGTGCCTCACGAGCGGCCTGGCGCTTGCGGCCCAGGTCTATTCGATCGCCCGCTGGCACACGGCCGGCCATCACTTCCATTCGCTGTTCCAGCTCTTGATCGCCGGCCTCAACGGCGCCTTCCTGACGGGCGACCTGTTCAATCTCTTCGTCTTCTTCGAGATCATGCTGGCGGCATCCTACGGCCTGTTGCTGCACGGCTCCGGCCCGCTGCGCGTCAAGGCCGGCCTGCATTATGTCGCGATCAATCTTGCCGCGTCGTCGCTGTTCCTGATCGGCGTCAGCCTGATCTATGGCGCGACCGGCACGCTCAACATGGCCGACCTTGCCATCAAGCTCGCGACCATTTCGCCGGAAAACCGCCAGATGGTCGAAGTCGGCGCCGGCATCCTCGGCGTCGCCTTTCTGGTCAAGGCCGGCATGTGGCCGTTGAGCTTCTGGCTGCCGACAGCCTATTCGGCCGCGACACCGCCGGTTGCTGCCGTCTTTGCCGTTCTCACCAAGGTCGGCATCTACGTCATCCTGCGTCTTTCGCTGCTCGTCTTCGGCGTCAATGCCGGGGTTTCCGCCGGCTTCGGCCAGACGCTGCTGGTGGCCGGTGGCATGCTGACGATCGCCTTTGGCGCAATCGGCGTGCTCGCCTCCCAGGCGATGGCGCGGCTTGCCGCCTATTCGGTGCTTGTCTCCTCGGGCACCTTGATGGCGGCGATCGGCCTCGGGCATTCGAGCATGATTGCCGGCGCGCTGTTCTATCTCGTCAGCTCGACGCTGACGATCTCGGCCTTCTTCCTGCTGATCGAACTGGTGGAGCGCGGCCGCGACGCCGGCGCCGACGTTCTGGCCGTGACGATGGAAGCCTATGGTGATGCCGACGAGGATGAAGAGGTCGATGAGGCGGGCGCCGCAATTCCCGGCACCATGGCGGTGCTCGGCCTCTGCTTCTGCCTCTGCGCGCTGTTGCTCGCCGGCCTGCCGCCGCTTTCGGGCTTCGTTGCGAAGTTCGCGATCCTGAGCGGCCTCTTCGGCCTCTCCGGCGTCGAGCCTGTGCCGGCGCTGTCGGCTGCCGACTGGACCTATGTCACCTTGCTGATCCTGTCGGGCCTGTCCGCGATGATCGCCATGAACCGCGTCGGCATCCGCACGTTCTGGGCCTCGATCGAAAACACCGTGCCAAGGGTCTTCGTCATCGAGATCGCGCCGGTCGTGGTGCTGCTTGGTGCCTGCATCTTCCTGAGCCTGCAGGCAGGCCCGACGATGCGCTACATGCAGGCGACGGCGGATTCGCTGCTCAACCCCTCGGGCTATACAGAGCGCGTCCTCACGGCGCCGCGTGTGGGAGGGCAATAACGATGCGCACGTGGTTCCCCTACCCGCTCCTGTCCGTCGGCCTGCTGATCATCTGGATGCTGCTGAACCAATCGGTCGCCCCCGGCACCATTGTCATGGGCACGATCCTCGGCATCGCGCTCGGCTGGGTGACGCTGAAGCTCACGCCGGCCCGCTCGCATCCGCGCCGCATCCTGCGCACCCTGCGCTTCAGCGCCAGCGTGTTCCTCGACGTGATCCGCTCCAACATCGCCGTCGCGCTCGTCATCCTGCGCGTCGGCCGCCGGGCGCCGAACTCGGGTTTCCTGACGGTGGACATCGATATCGAGGATGAAAATGCGCTTGCCCTCCTCGCCTGCATCATGACTGCGACGCCGGGCACGGCGTGGCTCGAATATGATCGCGGCCGGAAATCGCTGCTTTTCCACGTCCTCGACATGGAGAATGAGGAAGTCTGGATACGGACGGTGAAGCGTTACGAGGCCGGTTTGAAGGAGATGTTCGCATGACGGTGCTAGCAATCATCTGGACGATCCTCGCAGCCCAGATCATGATCGGGCTCGCTATGGCCTTCGCGCTCTATCGCATGATCAAGGGGCCACGGGCGCAGGATCGCATCCTCGGTCTAGACACCCTCTATATCAACGCCATGCTGATGCTGTTGACCTTCGGCATCCGTACCGCCAACAGCATCTATTTCGAGTCCGCTCTGATCGTCGCGCTGATCGGCTTCGTCTCGTCGATCGCCTTTGGCAAGTTCCTGATGCGCGGGGAGGTGATCGAATGAGCCATCTGACCGACCTTCCGACCTGGGCTGCCTTTGTCGTCTGCGGGCTCGTTCTTCTCGGCGCGGCCATTGCGCTGATCGGCTCGGTTGGCCTGCTCCGGCTGCCGGATTTCTACACCCGCCTGCACGCGCCGACGCTTGCCACCAGCGGCGGCGTCATCCTCATCTGCACCGCCTCGATGGTCTGCTTTGCCGTGCTGCAGAACCGCTGGGTGTTTCACGAAGTGCTGATCGTCGTCTTCGTCATCATGACCACGCCGGTGACGCTGATGCTGCTCGGCCAGGCAGCACTTTATCGCGACCGTGTCGAAGAACGCCGCGGCGTGCCGCTGAAGCAGAAGCCGCTTCGCGAAGAGATCTCGGAAGATACCGAAGAGTAGATTTATAGCGCGTCGCGGCCGCGAAAACGCCGTTGATAGGCGGGATCGTAGAGCGAGCTTTCCCGGAAATCCGAGGCTTCCAGACCGGGACCGACGAAGATCAGCGCCGTGCGCTCGATCGGCTCTTCGGCGACCTTGGCTGAGATCGTGCCAAGCGTTCCCCGCACCACCCGCTCATCCGGCCATGACGCCTTGACGACGATCGCCACCGGGCAATCGGCTCCATAGAGCGGCGTCAGTTCTTCGACCACCTGATCGAGCGCATGGATGGCGAGATGAATGGCGAGCGTCGCACCGGTCGCGCCGAAGCCGGCAAGCGTCTCGGTATTGGGCATCGGCGAAGCCCGACCGGAAACCCGCGTCAGCACGAGGCTCTGGGCCACGGCGGGAATGGTCAGCTCGCGACCGAGCGCTGCAGCAGCTGCCGCGAAGGATGGGACGCCCGGCGTCATCGTATAGCCGATGCCATGCTTCTCCAGCCGGCGGATCTGTTCGGCAACGGCACTCCAGACCGAAAGGTCGCCGGAATGCAGCCGGGCGACGTCCTCGCCGGCTTCCGCCGCGCGCACATATTCCGCCTCGATCTCGTCGAGCGACATCGGTGCGGTGTCGACGATGCGGGCACCCGGCGGGCAATATTGCAGCAGTTCCGGCGAGACGATCGAGCCGGCGTAAAGGCAGACCGGGCAGCGTCCGATGAGATCGCGGCCGCGAACCGTGATCAGATCTGCCGCCCCCGGGCCAGCACCGATGAAATGTACCGTCATGTGTCTCTCCGAACGTTCCAGGCGCCGTTCACGCAAATGCAGAACCGCCCCATTCTCTTTGTCTCATACACGTCCGGGCGCAGAGCTGCTCTAGCTCTTCGTCCAGGACCATTGCGTTACCGGCATTGCCGGCCGCCAGCCCGTCATGCCGCCGATCGGCAGCGCCCGGGCGATATCGATGCGGATCAGCGAACCGCCGAGCTGCGCGTGGCGCTGCAGCAGCACCGCCTCCATCTCGGTCGTCACGGCATTGGCGACTAGGCGGCCGCCGCTGCCGAGCGCGGTTGTTGCAGCATCCATGACACCCGGCTCGCTGCCGCCGCCACCGATGAAAATCGCATCGGGGCGTGAAAGGCCGGAAAGTGCTTCCGGCGCCTTGCCCTGGACGACCATCAGCCCGGGCACGCCGAACGCCTCGGCATTGCGGCCGACGCGGACCGCGCGCTCGGGCGATGCCTCGATGGCGATCGCCCGCATCGCCGGATCGGCGAGCATCCATTCGATACCGATCGAACCTGAGCCCGCACCGATATCCCAGAGCAGCTCGCCCTTGCGCGGCGAGAGTGCCGACAGCGTCAGTGCCCGCACTTCGCGCTTGGTGATCTGGCCGTCATGCTCGAACAGCAGATCGTCGCGGCCCGCCGAAAGCGGCAGCACCCGGCCGCCCTGGTCGGCGGCCACTTCGATGGCGCAGACGTTGAGCGGGTGGACGACGCCGAGCATGAAGAGCGAGGCAATCTGCGTGGTCACGCGTTCGCCGGCGCCGCCCAGCGCCTCCAGAACCGTCAGCCGCGACTGACCGAACCCGTTTTCCGTCAATAGCTCGGCGAGCGCCTTCGGTCCGGTTCCATCCGACGTCAGCGCCAGTACCCTGTTGCCCGGCTGCAGATGCGGCCGAACCAGGTCGATCGGCCGTCCATGCAGCGACACGAGCGTCGCTTCCTGCAGCGCCCAGCCAAGCCGCGAGGCGGCAAGGCTGAAAGAAGACGGGGCCGGAAGGGTGCGGATCTCGGATGCGGCAACGCGGCGCGCAAGCGTGGCACCGACACCAAAGAAGAAGGGGTCGCCCGAGGCGAGCACGACGACCGGGCTGCCTCGTCGCGCAACGATCTCCTCGACCGAGCGGCCGAACGGGCTCTGCCAGACACGGCCCTCACCCCTGATCAGCGACTGCGTCAACTCCATGTGGCGAGCGCCGCCATAGACGACCGGCGCGGCAGCAATCAGCCGCTTGGCCTCGTCGCCGAGACCGGCTACACCATCCTCGCCTATGCCGATGATGGTCAACCAGGGGGAGACGATGGCCGGATCGCTGTTCGACACCTCAGCCATGGAAAAACCTCGCATATTGATTCTTGGCGGGACGACCGAGGCCCGCGAACTGGCATCCCGCCTTGCCGGCGACACGCGCTTTGAAACCGTGATTTCGCTTGCCGGCCGCACGGCCGATCCGCGCCCGCAACCGGTCGAGACCCGCATCGGCGGGTTTGGCGGCGCCGAGGGTCTTGCGGCCTTCCTCATTGCCGAAGAGGTTGCGCTGGTCGTCGACGCGACGCACCCCTTCGCTGCCCGGATTTCCCACAATGCCGCCGCGGCTGCAAAGGCCGCGCAAGTGCGCCTTCTCGCCCTTCGCCGCCCGGAATGGCAGGCGGAAGCCGGCGACGCCTGGACCGGCGTCGGCAGCGTCGCGGAAGCGGTGACCACCCTTGGTGACGCCCCGCGCCGCGTCTTTCTCGCCATCGGCCGGCAGGAGGCCTTTCATTTCGAGGCAGCGCCGCAGCACAGTTACGTCATCCGCAGCGTCGATCCGGTGACGCCCCCCTTGAAGTTGCCGGATGCGACGGCGATCCTTGCCACCGGCCCGTTCGCCGAAGCGGACGAGATCGACCTGCTTGAAAGTCACCACATCGATATCATCGTCGCCAAGAACAGTGGCGGCGCTGCCACCTATGGAAAGATCGCGGCGGCCCGCAAACTTGGGATCGCGGTGATCATGGTCGAGCGCCGCAAGCCCGCCGACGTGCCGTCGGTCGGCGACTGCGACACAGCGCTCGAACGCATCGATCACTGGCTGTCTCCCGCGTAGAAGCGCGGGGTATAAACGAGATCCGGCTTGCCTTCGCGCGCAACGATGCGCGTTTCCGGCGAACCGATGATGACGCAGGTCGCCATGTCGGCGCAGCTGGCATCGGCCTCGCCGAGCGGCATCACCGCGATGCGTTCGTCCGGCCGGCCGGCGGCGCGGCCGAAGATCACCGGCACGGATGCCGGCAGCACGCCGCGCAGGATCTCGAAGGCCTCGCCAAGCTGCCAAGGCCGCGCCTTGCTGATCGGATTGTAGAGCGCGATCACCAGCCCGGCTTCCGCCACGAGCTTCAACCGTTTGGTGATGACTTCCCAGGGCTTGAGGTTGTCTGAAAGTGAAATGGCGCAGAAATCATGACCGAGCGGCGCGCCGATACGAGCGGCAACGGCGAGCATCGCCGTCACCCCTGGCGTCACCACCAGATCGACGGACTTCCATTCCGCCGGTCCCTTGTCGATCGCCTCGCAGACGGCTGCCGCCATGGCAAAGACGCCGGGGTCGCCGCCCGAAACCATGCAGACCCTGGCGCCGGCCGCAGCCCGTGTCAGCGCCGCCTGCGCGCGATCGAGCTCCTCGCGATTGTCCGACGCGATGCGGAGCTGGTCGGGCCTGAGGTTCAGGCGGTCGAGATAGGGGAAGTAGCCGAAGAATTCCTGCGCCTGCGAAACGGCCTCGGCCGTCTCCGGCGTCATCTGCGCAGCACTGCCGGGACCGGTGCCGACGACATAGAGCGTGCCGCTCATGGTTTGTCCTTCCATCCGGGCCTGTCCTTCCATCCGGGAACGAGAACGAGCGAGAAGTAGGGCGCCTCATCATCAGGCTTTTCCGCAAGCGCTGTCATCGCCGCATTCTTCATCGTGCCACGCTCGACATAGACGGCCTGATCGAGCCTTCCGGAAGCGGCAAGCGCCCGGCGGATCTTCGGCAGGTTGCGCCCGACCTTCATGATCACGGCAGCCTCCGTATCGGCCAGGCGTCGGCCAAGCTCTCCTTCGGCCATGGTGCCCGGCAGCACCGACAGGACGTCGTCGCCCTGGACCAGCGGCAGGCCGGCAAGCGACCAGCAGCCGGACATAGCTGTGATGCCGGGGATGACTTCGACCGGGAACCGACCGGCAAGCCGCACATGCAGGTGCATGTAGGAGCCGAAGAACAGCGGATCGCCTTCGCTTAAGACCGCGACGGTTCGGCCGGCCGCGAGGTGTTCGGCGACGGCCTCGGCAGACGCGTTGTAGAAATCGGTGATCTGGCTCTTGTAGGCGCCGTCATCCTTGTCGATCTCGGTGGTGACGGGGTAGTAGAGCGGCAGCTCGACGAGACCCGGCTTCAGCAGGCCTTCGACGACAGCGCGGCCATTGCCGGTGCGCCCCGCCTTGGCAAAATAGGCAAGCACATCCGCCTCGCCCAAGGCCTTGACGGCCTTGACCGTCAACAACTCCGGATCGCCGGGACCCGTGCCGACGCCGATCAACCGGCCCAAACCCGCGCCGCTCACAGGCCCGGCCTCGCGAGCGAATTGAGCGCGGCAGCGGTCATGGCGCTGCCGCCCAGGCGACCGCGCACAATGGCGAACGGCACGTCATAGGAATTCTCGGCGAGAGCATCCTTCGATTCGGCCGCGCCGACGAAGCCGACCGGCATGCCGATGATCGCAGCCGGCTTCGGTGCGCCATCGCGCAGCATTTCCAAGAGATAGAACAGCGCCGTCGGCGCGTTGCCGATGGCAACGACCGAGCCGGCCATATGCTCGCTCCAGAGTTTCAGCGCCGCAGCCGACCGCGTGTTGCCGATCTCGGCTGCCAGTTCCGGCGTGCGCGGATCGCGAAGCGTGCAGATGACCTCGTTGTTTGCAGGCAGGCGCGCGCGTGTCACGCCGCGCGCCACCATCTCGGCATCGCAGAGGATCGGCGCGCCGTTTTTCAGGGCGCCGCGGGCAGCGGTGACGAAGTCGGGAGAAAACACGAATTGCTTCGACGCCTCGACCAGGCCACAGGCATGCACCATGCGCACCGCGAGATCGGCTTCCTCCTCGGAGAAGGCGGAAAGGTCGGCTTCTGCCCGAATGATGGCGAAGGAACGCTCATAGATGGCGTTGCCATCCCGGATGTAATCATACTCAGGCATTTCTATCCCTGTTCGAACGCAGCCGAGACGCGCGCGGCACCCAGCCGTGTAAGACAGGAGCGCGCCGATTCGCCAGCGTCTTTGTTTTTGCGCACCAGGTCGGCCAGCCGTTCCAGCGCGGATTTCATTCCATTTTCATCGGTGTAGGCATTCGCGCCATCCTTCGCCGCCCCATTTACGACAAGCGCATATCCTGATGGCGCACCCACCAGCGTCAACCCCGACGCCTTCGGACGGGCGCAGCCCTTGAGACAGCCGGAGAGATGCACCGTCAGCGAGCCGTCGAAGAGATCCGGCACCGTTTCCACCCATAGCCGCGCCATTGCCTTGGTGTCCATCCATGCGGACGCGCAGCCGGTGCTGCCGGCGCAGGTGGCAATGTGGTTTCGCGGGTCGTCGCTCGCGATGCGGAGCCCCTGAGCCAGCGCGAGGCGCTGGGTGATTGCGGCAGCTTCTCCTTCCAGACCCAGCACGAAGAAACCGTGTCCGGGCGCAAGCCGGATTTCTCGTGCCCCAAGCTCGGCGGCTTGCCGAAGAAACGCCATAAGACTGATCGCGTCGATCTGGGCAAAGGCGAGCCCGAGACCAAGCACAATGCCAGCCGAACCGAGATCGTGGATGCCGACGACCGAAGGTGTGGGCATCAAAGACAAAGCGATGCCGACACTCTCGGCGCTAGACGAACAGAACGCCTGAACCGCGCAAACGTCGAGATCCCGGCCACGTGCGGCCGGACCGATGGCGGTCAAGGCTTCGAGAATCCGGATAACGACCGGTATCACCGCCTCGCTTTTGAGGACTCCGACGGGCTTCGCCGTCGAAGCGGTTCCGGCAAGCGACAGGCTCCAACAAATCTCGTCGCCGCGCCGAAAGGCCTGCAGGCGAAGGTCGGCAAGCGTATCGCCGAGATGGAACTGACCGCCGCCATCGACGATGATGCTAAGCTTCGGCGCGAGCCTCAAAGCGGCCCGCCGTGCGGCGATCTCCTTGCGCAGCGCGGCAGCGAGGCCCCGGGGGTCGGCGATCTCTTCCGGGTCGATGCCGGCAAGCGGCGGAGTCTCGATCGCAACGCCGTCGGGAACCACGATCGCCGCCTCGCCGATCGCTTCGGCAAGGCCGGGGACGGTCGATGCCGTCAGCCCGCGGACCTGCACGTTGCCGCGCGCGGTAATTTCCAGAATGCCGTTGCCGAATTGGCGGGCGGCCTTGGCGACATCAGAGAACTGCGAAAGTGTCAGGCTGCCGTCGAGCGGGCGCAGCCGCACCAACAGCCCATCGCCTGTCGGCATCGGTGCGGCAAGCGACGGGCATGCGCCGCGACGCATGGCGGCGGCATCCGTTGTTTGCATTGTCGGCACGGCGCAACTGCTCATCGGCTTGTCTCGGTCTCTCCCAACGCTGGCCCTATCGGTGGGCGTCTTTTCGCCAGACGCTATAGCACAGTGACCGACGTTGAGAGAGATCAAAGACGACGGGAAAAGCCGTGTGAAAGCAGGTGCGGGAGCCGCTATTCCTCGAAATCGGCACCCTTGCGCAGAAGGTAGATATCCATGATCCACCCCATGCGCTGGCGTTCCCTTGCGCGCGTCGCCAGGATCTCGTCCTTGACGTCGGCAAGGCGACCGGAGATGACGATCTCGTCAGGCGTTCCGAGATAGGCGCCCCAATAGATCTCCGCGTCCGGATCCTCGATCCGCTGGAAGGCCTGCTCGCCATCGAGCATGACGACAGAGGTCTGGCTGCGCTCGGGGAAACTCTCGGACAAGCGACGCCCGGTGGTGATCTCGACCGGCTTGCCGACCAGGTTCAGCGGAATGCGATGGCTGGCGCAAAGCGCCTGCAGACTGGTGATCCCCGGCAGAACGTCATAGTCGAAGACGACCTTGCCCCGCGCCTTCACCCGCTCGACGATGCGAATGGTGCTGTCATAGAGCATCGGATCGCCCCAGACGAGAAAGGCGCCGATCCCGTCGTCACCCAGTTCGCTGCCGATCAGGTGCTCGTAGATCTCGGCGATGCGGGCGTGCCAGTCGTCGACGCTGCCGTCATAGCTGACGCCCTCGGTGCGGCGGACCGGCACCGCGAATTCGACCGTGCGGCTGTCAGCGCGCGTCACGTAGCGCGCGCAGATCTCGCGGCGCACCTCGGCAAGCTCGGTCTTCTTCTCGCCCTTGGTCGGGATGAACAACACGTCGGCGCGGTTGAGCGCGTTGATCGCCTGGACGGTCATGTGCTCGGGATTGCCGGAGCCGATGCCGATGATCAGAAGTTTTCGCACACGCGCCCCTGTCGTTCGTCAAAGTGTTTCAGCACCCGTTGCGCGCCTGAACCAGCGCGCGGCGCTGTCCGTGTCTTTGGCGGATCGGCGATTGAGACGCAAGCTCCACTCGCGACAGCGTTCCGGCCGCCAGCGCCATGGTATCCAGGAGACTAAGAGACTTCCGGATTTTCGGGCAATGTCCAGTCGATCGGCTCAAAACCTTTCGAGACGAGGAACTCATTGGCCTGGGAGAAATGCCGGCAGCCGAGAAAACCGGAATGCGCCGAGAGCGGCGACGGATGCGGCGCCCGCAACACGAGATGGCGCGATCGGTCGACGAAGGCGGCCTTCTTCTGCGCGTAGGATCCCCAGAGCAGAAACACCACCGGGTGATCCGCCTCGTTGACGGCGCGGATGATCGCGTCGGTAAAGCGCTCCCAGCCGCGTCCCTGATGCGAGGCCGCCTGCCCGCGCTCGACCGTCAGCACGCTGTTGAGCAGCAGCACACCCTGCTTCGCCCAACTTTCGAGAAAGCCGTGGCGAGCCGGGGCGATACCGAGGTCGGTCTTCAATTCCTTGTAGATGTTGACGAGCGACGGCGGCGTGCGAACACCCGGGCGTACGCTGAAGCAGAGCCCGTGCGCCTGGCCATCGCCGTGATAGGGATCTTGGCCCAAGATGACGACGCGCACCTTGTCGAGCGGCGTCAGATCGAGCGCCCGAAAATACTCAGGCCCCCGCGGAAAGATCTGCCGCCCTTCGCTGCGCGCATCGACCAGGAACTGCTTGAGTTCGCCCATATACGGGCTGGAAAATTCCGGCTCCAGTGCCGCTTTCCAGCTGTCTTCGAGCTTCACTGCCGTGTCCATACCGCCTCCGGTCCGTTGCATCCGCCTGTCGCCCGGGAATTTAGGCCGATCACCCGCCACCGCAAGCATCAATCCCGCGACGAGCCGCTTGTATCACGGCTTTTACTAGCGCTTTCGAGCAGCATTGTATTTCAATGGATACAACGCTAATCAGGAGGAGATATCGTTATATCCTGAAAAATACCACGAACTTGATGGAGGCAAGCATGATGATGCAACGCAGACAATTGCTGAAGGGACTGGTGCTCGCCCTTGGCGTCGCCTTTACCGGAGCAACCTTTGCGCCTGATGCCGCCATGGCCGAAGACAAGGTAACGGTCTTTGCCGCCGCGAGCCTGAAGAACGCGCTCGATGCGATCAACGCCGAATGGCAGAAGGAAAGCGGCAAGGAGACGACCGTTTCCTATGCGGCGAGCTCGGCCCTTGCCAAGCAGGTGGAACAGGGCGCACCGGCCGATGTGTTCATCTCCGCCGATCTCGCCTGGATGGACTATCTCGCTGAGAAAAAGCTGATCAAGGACGATACTCGCGCCAACCTGCTCGGCAACCGTATCGTTCTCGTCTCGGGCAAGGCGGATGCGCCGCCGGTCGAGATCAAGCAGGGCTTCGATCTGACAACGCTGATCGGCGACGGTCGCCTGGCGATGGGTGCGGTCGATTCCGTGCCGGCCGGCAAATACGGCAAGGCCGCGCTTGAAAAGCTCGGCGTCTGGTCGAGCGTCGAACAGAAAGTCGCCGGCGCCGAGAGCGTGCGCGCAGCCCTGCTGCTGGTCTCGCGCGGCGAAGCGCCCTATGGCATCGTCTACCAGACCGACGCTGCCGCGGATCCGGGCGTCAAGGTCGTCGGCACCTTCCCCGAGGACAGCCATCCGCCGATCATCTACCCGATCGCGGTCACGGCGGACAGCAAGAACGCCGATGCCGCCGCCTATGTCGACTTCATCAAGTCCGACAAGGCTGCACCGCTCTTTGAAAAGCAGGGATTCACCATCCTGAAATAACCGTCGCCTCGCCTGTCCAGAAACGGGCGAAGCATCTATCGTTCTCCAGCGCCGCGCGCACATCGCGCGGCGCTCTACATTTCGACCGGGGGTGACACGACTTTGGATTGGTTGGAGTTGAGCGAGGCGGAATGGACGGCGATCCTGCTGAGCCTGCGCGTGGCGACGGTGGCGATGGTCTGCAGCCTGCCCTTTGCGCTTGGCGTTGCCATGCTGCTTGCCCGCGGCCGCTTCTGGGGCAAGACGGCGCTGAATGGTCTCGTGCACATGCCGCTGATCCTGCCGCCTGTTGTCACCGGCTTTCTGCTGCTGCTTCTGTTCGGCCGTAGAGGACCTATCGGCGCGTTTCTGGCCGAGAATTTCGGCCTCGTCTTTTCCTTCCGCTGGACCGGGGCTGCCCTTGCCTGCGCCGTCATGGCCTTTCCCTTGATGGTGCGCAGCATCCGGCTGTCGATCGAGGCGGTCGACCGCAAGCTCGAGGATGCCGCGACCACGCTCGGCGCCGGGCCGATCTGGGTGTTCTTCACCGTCACCCTGCCGCTGATCCTGCCGGGCATCATCGCCGGCATGATCCTCGCCTTTGCCAAGGCCATGGGCGAGTTCGGCGCGACGATCACCTTTGTCTCCAACATTCCCGGCGAAACGCAGACCCTGTCGGCGGCGATCTACACCTTTACCCAGGTGCCGGGCGGCGACGCCGGCGCCATGCGCCTGACGATCATCTCGGTGATCATCTCCATGGCGGCGCTGATGCTCTCGGAACTGCTGGCAAACGCTGCCGCCAAGCGGACGGTTGCCGCATGAGCCTGCTCGTCGAAGCCCGCCACAAGCTCGGCGACTTCTCCGTCGACGCTGCCTTCACCTCCGATGGCGGCGTCACCGCGCTGTTCGGCCGCTCGGGCTCGGGCAAGACCTCGCTGATCAACATCATCGCCGGCCTGATGAAGCCGCAGAGCGGTCGCGTGGTGCTCGACGGCGACATCATCGCCGACAGCGAACGGCGGATCTTCACGCCGGTCCATCGCCGCCGCTTCGGGTATGTCTTTCAGGAGGCACGCCTGTTCCCGCATTTGAGCGTCGCCAGCAACCTTGCCTATGGCCGCTGGTTTGCCGGCAAGCAAGGAAAGGCAGCCGACACGGGACACGTCGTCGACATGCTCGGCATCGGCCAGCTGCTTGAACGCAATCCGTCGGCGCTCTCGGGCGGCGAACGGCAGCGGGTCGCCATCGGCCGCGCCTTGCTGGCCGCCCCTCGCCTGCTGCTCATGGATGAACCGCTCGCGGCCCTCGACGACGAGCGCAAGGCCGAGATCCTGCCCTATCTCGAACGCTTGCGCGACGATGCCGGCATTCCGATCGTCTATGTCAGCCACTCCGTCAGCGAAGTCGCGCGCCTCGCCCAGCGGGTCGTGGTGCTGGAGGATGGCCGCGTGAAGGCATCGGGCGCTGCCGCCGACGTGTTGAGCGCGCCGGCAGCGACGGTTGCCACCGGCCGGCGCGAAGCGGGCGTATTGCTCGAAGGCGTTGTCGAGATGCACGATACCACTCACGACCTGACGACGGTGCGCGTCGGCGAGCGGCTTATCCGGGTGCAAGGGATCGACCTGGCGCCGGGGCATGGCTTGCGCCTGCACATCGCCGCGCGCGACGTCATGCTGGCGACGGTTCGCCCCGAGGGCATCAGCGCCCTCAACGTGCTGGAGGGAACGATCGTCGATCTGGTGGCGGGCGAAAACGGCAGCGTCGATGTGCGCATAGACTGCGGCGGAACGACGATCGCCGCGCGCATCACGACATTCTCACGCGATGCGCTGCAACTCCACCAGGGCAAACCGGTTCACGCCATCATTAAGTCGGTGGCAATCGATCACTGATCGGCGTTTGCTCGGAATCACGAGCGGCTTCGAGCCAGGCGAGATCGTCGGCGATCGCCGCCCGCGCCTTTGCCTCCATCTCACGGTAGCGGCAGATCAGCGTTTCTCCGAAGGGCGTCAGCGCGGCGCCGCCGCCCTGTTTGCCGCCGCGCTGGCTTTCGACCGACGGCTCCTTGAACATCCGGTTCAATGCATCGACCAGCAGCCAGGCCCGGCGGTAGGACATGTCCATGGCGCGACCGGCGGCCGAGATCGATCCGGTCTTGCGGATGTGTTCAAGAAGCATGATCTTGCCGCGCCCAAGCCGGTCTTCGGGCGGGAAGTCGATGCGCAGGATAGGGCGAAGGTCGTCAGGGCGATCATTCATGCGCGAAACATAGAAGCTTGCACGGCAAATCGAAAGTCGGTTCGCGACCGAGCCGGGCCGATTTCTCATCGGTCGATGCAAGCGCCCGTCAAAGAATGAGAAAGGCCAAAATCAGGGCCTTGATCTGTCCGTGCCGACATGCACCGATGGCGCATCCGCAGTAACCCCCGCCTGAAGGCTTATCTCCCATGCCAGGTCCCCTTCTCGATGTCGTCGAAACCGATCAGATCCAACCGGCCAAAGCCGATGTCGTTATTGTCGGCGGCGGCATCATCGGCGTCAGCACCGCGCTGTTTCTCGCCGAACGCGGCATTGACGTCGTGCTCTGCGAAAAAGGTACGCCCGGAGCCGAACAGTCGAGCCGCAACTGGGGTTGGGTGCGCGTCATGGGACGCGACGAACGGGAGATACCGCTCGCGATCGAGGCGCTGAAGATTTGGGATACGCTCGATGCGCGCGTCGGCGGTGAAACCGGCTTTCGGCGCAGCGGCATCCTCTACATCTCCGAAAACGAGACCGACATCGCCAACCGCGATGCCTGGCTGGCGATGGCGAGACCCTATGGCGTCGACAGCCGTCAAATCGGGGCTGAAGCGACAGAAGCGCTGATGCCGGGCGCCAGCATCCACTATAAAGGTGCGCTGCACACGCCGAGCGACGGCCGGGCCGAACCGCAAAAGGCGGTGCCGGCAATCGTTGCCGGAGCAAGACGCGCCGGTGCCCGCATTCTATCGGGCTGCGCGGTGCGCGGCATCGAGAGACAAGCCGGGCGCATCAACGCCGTCGTCACCGAAAAGGGCCGGATCGAAACATCAAGTGTGGTCGTGGCCGGCGGGGCCTGGTCGCGGCTGTTCCTCAAGGGCCTCGGCGTCCGGCTGCCGCAACTGAAGGTCCGCAACACCGTGCTCAGAACCAGTGCGGTCTCGGGCGGCCCCGAAGGAGCGGGCGCCACCGGCGCCTACGCCTATCGCAAACGGCTCGACGGCGGCTACACGATTGCCGATGGCGGCGCCAACCTGCATCCCGTCGCGCCCGACAGTTTTGCCTTCTTCCGCGATTTCCAGCCGGCACGGAAGGCCGAGGGCGAATCCGTCCAGGTCGGGCTCAGCGCCCAGAGCTGGCGAGAACTTTTCGAGATCGGCGCCGTCCCGCTCGATCGCCCCGGCGCCTTCGAGCGCCGCCGGGTGCTGGATCCGCAGCCCGATCAGCACTCCGCGCTGCGCGCATTCGATGAAGCGAAAAAGGCGCTGCCCTCCCTGCGCGACGCGCGGGTACAGCAGGTTTGGGCCGGCCTGATCGACGTCACGCCCGACGCCGTTCCGGTGATTTCGACGGTCGAGAGCCTGCCCGGCCTCGTCGTTGCCACAGGTTTCTCCGGCCATGGCTTCGGTATCGGCCCGGGCGCCGGGCACCTGGTCGCCGACCTCGTCACCGGCCAGAAACCGATCGTCGACCCCACGCCTTTTCGCCTGTCGCGTTTCTCCGATGGCACGCCGATCACCATCGCTCCACCGGTTTGAGCGACCGAACCAGAAGTCGTCACGCAAGAAAATTACGCGTGATGCCGATCGGAAATCGCTGCGGCACCAGCCGCAGCCACGGTCATGGCAGGAATCTGTCTTTCTTCTGTCGTAGGCCTCCCGAGCCGCCGAAAGGCCTTCATAAGCCCCGGAACTCATGGCAGTCTGTGTGCATTCCCGTCGGGAGAACGGGGCTGAGGAGGAAGGCGTGACGATCCGGGGCGGAGGAGCCTGCGGGTACTCCCGCCCACTTTTGCCATGAGGCGATATCCCGTTTTCCCCGATATTTGCTGGTGCGCGTCGCGCACTCCGGAGGGAGGCCGGAAACCGCATGAGCGATCCCGATCGACTTAGCCTGCATGTCCCCGAACCGGCGGTCCGGCCGGGTGGCCAGCCGGACTTTTCCAACGTCAAGATCCCGAAGGCCGGGTCCGTTCCGCGGCCTGAGATCGACGTCGCTCCGGAAGAGATCCGCGACCTCGCCTATTCGATCATCCGCGTCTTGAACCGCGACGGCGAGGCGGTCGGCCCCTGGGCCGGACTTTTGTCCGACGATGAACTGCTCGCGGGCCTCAAGCACATGATGACGCTCCGCGCCTTCGATGCGCGCATGGTCATGGCGCAGCGCCAGGGCAAGACCTCGTTCTACATGCAGCATCTGGGCGAAGAAGCGGTCAGTTGCGCCTTCCGCAAGGCGCTGGACAAGGGCGACATGAACTTCCCGACCTATCGTCAGGCGGGCCTCTTGATCGCCGACGAATACCCGATGGTCGAGATGATGAACCAGATCTTCTCGAACGAGAGCGATCCGCTGCGCGGCCGCCAGTTGCCGATCATGTATTCCTCCAAGGAGCATGGCTTCTTCACCATCTCCGGCAACCTCGCCACGCAATACGTGCAGGCGGTCGGCTGGGCGATGGCGTCGGCGATCAAGAACGACACCAAGATCGCCGCCGCCTGGATCGGCGACGGCTCGACGGCGGAATCGGACTTCCATTCTGCCCTCGTCTTCGCCTCCACCTACAAGGCGCCGGTCATCCTCAACATCGTCAACAACCAGTGGGCGATCTCGACCTTTCAGGGCATCGCCCGTGGCGGGTCCGGCACCTTTGCCGCGCGCGGCCTCGGCTTCGGCATTCCCGCATTGCGCGTCGACGGCAACGACTACCTTGCCGTCTATGCGGTCGCCAAGTGGGCGGCCGAACGTGCCCGGCGCAACCTCGGCCCGACGGTGATCGAATACGTCACTTACCGCGTCGGCGCCCATTCCACCTCCGACGATCCGAGCGCCTACCGGCCGAAGACGGAATCGGAAGCCTGGCCGCTCGGCGACCCCGTCCTTAGGCTGAAGAAGCACCTGATCCTGCGCGGCGCCTGGTCGGAAGAACGCCACACCCAGGCAGAAGCCGAGATCGTCGACGCGGTGATCCAGGCGCAGAAGCAGGCCGAGGGCCACGGCACCTTGCATGCCGGCGGCAGGCCCTCGGTGCGCGACATCTTCGAAGGCGTCTATGCCGAGATGCCGCCGCATATTCGCCGCCAGCGCCAGAAGGCAGGATACTGATATGGCCAGAATGACAATGATCGAGGCCGTGCGCAGCGCCATGGATGTCGCCATGGGGCGCGACGACAATGTCGTCGTCTTCGGCGAGGACGTCGGTTACTTCGGCGGCGTCTTCCGCTGCACGCAGGGGCTCCAGGCGAAATACGGCAAGACCCGTTGCTTCGACGCGCCGATCAGCGAGAGCGGCATCGTCGGCACGGCGATCGGCATGGCGGCCTACGGGCTGAAGCCCTGCGTCGAAATCCAGTTCGCCGACTACATGTATCCGGCCTACGACCAGATCACCCAGGAAGCGGCCCGCATCCGCTACCGCTCCAACGGCGATTTCACCTGCCCGATCGTGCTGCGCATGCCGACCGGCGGCGGCATCTTCGGCGGCCAGACGCACAGCCAGAGCCCGGAAGCGCTGTTCACCCATGTCTGCGGCCTCAAGGTCGTCGTGCCGTCCAACCCCTATGACGCCAAGGGCCTGCTGATCGCCTCGATCGAGGACCCCGATCCGGTGATGTTCCTGGAGCCGAAGCGGCTCTATAACGGCCCCTTCGACGGCCACCACGATCGCCCCGTCATCCCCTGGTCGAAGCACGATCTCGGCGAGGTGCCGGAGGGCCATTACACGATCCCGATCGGCAAGGCTGAGGTGCGCCGCAAGGGTTCGGCCGTCACGGTCGTCGCCTATGGCACCATGGTGCATGTGGCGCTGGCAGCCGCCGAAGAGACCGGCATCGACGCCGAGGTGATCGACCTTCGCAGCCTGCTGCCGCTCGATCTCGATGCCATCGTGCAATCGGTCGAAAAGACCGGGCGCTGCGTCGTCGTGCATGAGGCGACGCTTACCTCGGGCTTCGGCGGCGAAATCGCCTCCCTCGTCCAGGAGCACTGCTTCTACCATCTGGAAGCCCCGGTCGTGCGCGTCGCCGGCTGGGACACACCCTACCCGCATGCCCAGGAGTGGGACTATTTCCCCGGCCCGGCGCGCGTCGGACGCGCGCTCGTCGAAGTGATGGAGGCCTGAGCATGGGCGAATTCGTAATCAAGATGCCGGATGTCGGCGAAGGCGTGGCCGAGGCCGAGCTGGTCGAATGGCATGTGAAACCCGGCGATCCCGTGCGCGAGGACATGATCCTCGCCGCCGTGATGACCGACAAGGCAACAGTCGAAATCCCCTCGCCGGTCAACGGCACGGTAATCTGGCTCGGCGCCGAGATCGGCGATACGGTTGCGGTCAAGGCGCCGCTGGTGCGCATCGAAATCGCCGGCGAAGGCGCCAATGCGCCTGCAGCCGAAGAAAAATCGGCGGCCAAGGCGGAAGACAAGCCTTCGGCAAAAGCTGAAACTCCCGCCGCACAGCCGAGCCAGCCGGCAAAGGTCGAGGCGAAGGCAGAGGCGAAGACGCCCGCACCGGCCAGGAACGGCGTACATGTGGCACCCGAGCGGCTGGAAAAGGCGCTGGCCTCGCCGGCCGTGCGCCAACGCGCCCGCGAAAGCGGCGTCGACCTGCGCCAGGTGACCGGCACCGGCCCTGCCGGCCGCATCACGCATGACGACCTCGATCTGTTTCTGGCTCGCGGCGCCCAGCCCGTCGCAGCCCCGGCAGGGCTCGTGCGCAAGACCGCGGTCGACGAGATCAAGGTGACCGGCCTTCGCCGCCGCATCGCCGAGAAGATGACGCTGTCGACCTCGCGCATTCCCCACATCACCTATGTGGAGGAGGTCGACATGACAGCGCTGGAAGACCTGCGCACGATGATGAACCGCGATCGCAAGCCGGATCAGCCGAAGCTGACGATCCTGCCCTATCTCATGCGCGCGATGGTCAGGGCGATCGCCGATCTACCCGGCGTCAACTCCACCTTCGACGACGGCGCCGGCATCATCAGTCGTCACCACGCCGTACACATCGGCATCGCCACGCAGACGCCGGCGGGCCTGACTGTGCCGGTCGTGCGCCACGCCGAAGCGCGCGGCATCTGGGATTGCGCGGTCGAGCTCAACCGGCTGGCAGAAGCGGCGCGCACCGGCACCGCGACCCGTGACGAGCTTACCGGATCGACCATCACCATCTCGTCGCTCGGGGCGCTCGGCGGCATCGTCTCGACGCCTGTCATCAACCACCCGGAAGTCGCGATCGTCGGCGTCAACAAGCTGGCGGTTCGCCCGGTCTGGGACGGCACGCAGTTCGTGCCGCGCAAGATCATGAACCTGTCGTCGAGCTTCGATCACCGCGTCATCGACGGCTGGGATGCGGCGACCTTCGTGCAACGGGTGAAGACCCTGCTCGAAACGCCGGCGCTGATTTTCGTGGAGGCATGAGGCGAACATGAAGGAAATCTCCTGCAAGCTGCTCGTCATCGGCGCCGGCCCCGGCGGCTATATCTGCGCCATCCGCGCCGGCCAGCTCGGCGTCGACACCGTGATCGTCGAGAAGGCAAAGGCCGGCGGCACCTGCCTCAATGTCGGCTGCATTCCATCGAAGGCGCTGATCCATGCCGCCGACGAATTCCATAAATTGCGCTCGGCCGCCTCGGGCCGCAGCCCGCTCGGCCTGTCGCTCGCCAACCCGACGATCGACCTCGCCCGCACCGTCGCCTGGAAGGACGGCATTGTCGGCCGGCTGAACGGCGGCGTCACCGGCCTGCTGAAGAAGGCCGGCGTCAAGGCCGTCATCGGGACGGCTCGTTTCGTCGACGGCAAGACCGTCGATGTCGAGACAGAGACCGGCCTGCAGCGCATTCGCGCCGAAGCGATCGTCATCGCCACCGGCTCGGCTCCCATCGAGCTTGCCGACATGCCCTTCGGCGGCCAGGTCATTTCCTCGACCGAGGCGCTGTCGCTGAAGAGTGTTCCCGCCAGCGTCGCCGTCATCGGCGGTGGTTACATCGGGCTGGAACTCGGCACCGCCTTTGCCAAACTCGGCGCCCATGTCACCGTGCTCGAGGCGCAGGCGCGCATCCTGCCGCAATATGACGCCGAGCTGTCGAAGCCGATCGCCAAGCGCCTCGGCGAACTCGGCGTCGAGGTGTTTACCCAGACGGTCGCCAAGGGGCTCGCTGCCGACGGAAAGATCCTGCTTGCCGAGCATAATGGCCGCCCGATCGAAGTGCCGGCCGAAAAGGTGCTGGTGACGGTCGGCCGCCGACCGGTGACCGACGGCTTCGGGCTCGAGGAGATCGATCTCGACCGTGCCGGAAAATTTATCCGCATCGACGACCAGTGCCGCACCTCGATGCGTGGCATCTATGCGATCGGCGACGTCACCGGCGAGCCGATGCTGGCGCACCGCGCCATGGCGCAAGGCGAAATGGTCGCGGAGATCGTTGCCGGCAACAAGCGCGCCTGGGACAAGCGCTGCATTCCTGCCGTCTGCTTCACCGACCCGGAGATCGTGACCGCGGGGCTTTCGCCGGAGGAAGCGCGCGCCAGCGGCATCGAAATCAAGATCGGCCAGTTCCCCTTCCAGGCGAACGGCCGCGCCATGACGACGTTGTCGGAAGACGGTTTCGTGCGCGTCGTCGCCCGCGCCGACAACCACCTGGTTCTCGGCATCCAGGCGGTCGGCCACGGAGTGTCGGAACTTTCGGCAAGTTTCGGTCTGGCGATCGAGATGGGCGCGCGGCTGGAAGACATCGCCGGCACGATCCACGCCCATCCGACCCAATCGGAAGCGTTTCAGGAAGCGGCGCTCAAGGCGCTGGGACACGCACTGCATATATGAGCGGCGTACCGGTGAAATAGCGCCCACCAGCGCTAACCGTTGCCTTTTGCCGTATGGGAGAAAGACATGAGCAGAACTGATCCGATCGTCATAGTGTCGGCCGCGCGCACCCCGATGGGCTCCTTTCAGGGCAGCCTGAAAGATCTGACCGCACCGGAAATCGGCGCCATAGCGCTCAAGGCAGCACTCGACCGCGCTGGCCTTGACGCTGTCGACGAGGTGCTGATGGGCAATGTACTGCCGGCCGGCATCGGCCAGAACCCGGCGCGCCAGGCTGCTCTTGGCGCCGGCCTTGGCAAGGAAACGCCTTCGACGACCATTTCCAAAGTCTGCGGCTCCGGCATGAAGGCCCTGATGCTCGGCCACGACGCGCTCCTTTCGGGCAGCGCGTCGGTGCTTGCCGTCGGCGGCATGGAGTCGATGACCAACGCCCCATATCTGTTGCCGAAGGCGCGTGGCGGCTTCCGCTTGGGGCATGGCGAGGTCAAGGATCACATGTTCATCGACGGTCTTGAGGACGCCTATTCCGGCCGGCTGATGGGCACCTATGCCGAAGACACGGCCGAACACTACCAGTTCTCGCGCACCGATCAGGACGCGTTTGCGCTTCGCTCGCTGGAGCGCGCCAATCGGGCAGCCGAGGATGGTTCCTTTGCCGAGGAAACGGTGGCAGTCAGCGGCGCCGGCAAGCGGCAGACCGCTAATCTTGATCGCGACGAGCAGCCGACCAAATCGGATCCGGCAAAGATCCCGAAGCTGAAAGCCGCTTTCCGGGATGGCGGCAGCGTGACGGCCGCCAATTCGTCGTCGATCTCCGACGGGGCTGCGGCGCTGATCTTGATGCGTGCAAGCGAGGCGGAAAAACGGGGGCTCACGCCCCTTGCCGTCGTCGCTGGCCATGCCGCGCATGCGCAGGAACCGGCCTGGTTTACCACCGCACCGATCGGCGCGATCGACAAACTGATGGCCAAGCTTGCCTGGGAGAAGGGCAGCGTCGGCCTTTACGAAATCAACGAGGCCTTCGCCGTGGTCGCGATGGCCGCAATCCGCGATCTCGGGCTTTCCGACGAGATCGTCAACATCAACGGCGGCGCCTGTGCGCTCGGCCACCCGATCGGCGCCTCTGGCGCCCGCATCATCGTGACGCTCCTGCACGCCATGCGCGCCAAGAACGTCAAGCGCGGTATCGCATCGCTCTGCATCGGTGGCGGCGAGGCGACAGCGGTCGGGCTGGAGCTGTTGCAATAAAGTTTGAGCGCTGCCGGTCGAACCGGCAGCGCTCATCGTCTCGCGGGTGGGCTACTGATCGGCCCGCCATTTAATGCGCGTCGCGATCTTTCAGATTCGCTTGGCGCGCTTTAAGGTCTTGTTTTCACGCATGTCGTTATCGCAAAACCGCGGCACACTTTTGCGCGCCATGCTTTAGCCCATGCGCTCGGAGGCGTAAGAGCCGGGGCTCGCCGGGAAGACGACGACGCGGTTGCCGTTGATGAAACAACGGTGGTGGATATGGGCGTGAACGGCGCGCGCCAGCACCTGGCTTTCCACGTCGCGGCCGATCGACACGTAATCCTCGGCGCTCTGGGCATGGGTGATGCGGGCGATGTCCTGCTCGATGATCGGACCCTCGTCGAGATCCTCGGTGACGTAATGCGCCGTGGCGCCGATCAGCTTAACGCCGCGCTCATAGGCCTGCTTGTAGGGGTTGGCGCCCTTGAATGACGGCAGGAACGAGTGATGGATGTTGATGATCCGGCCCGACATCTTCTTGCAGAGCTGGTCGGACAGAACCTGCATGTAGCGGGCGAGCACGACGAGATCGGCATCCGTCTGCTCGACGATCTCCAGCATGCGCGCTTCCGCCTGCGGCTTGTTGTCCTTCGTCACCTTGATGTGGTGGAAGGGGATGTCGTGGTTGACGACCACCTTCTGGTAATCGAAGTGGTTGGAGATGACGGCGACGATATCGATCGGCAGCGCCCCGATCTTCCAGCGATAGAGCAGGTCGTTGAGGCAATGGCCGAAACGCGACACCATCAGCACCACCTTCATGCGCTCTTCGCTGTCGCGGATCTCGCAAGTCATGTCGAAGCGCTTGACGACAGGCGCGAAGCCTTCCCTCAATTCTTCGATCTTTGCGCCTTCCTGGCTGATGAAGGTCAGCCGCATGAAGAACAGGCCGGTCTGCAGATCGTCGAACTGCGAACTGTCGGTGATGTAACAGCCTTTTTCAGCGAGATAACCGGTGATGGCAGCAACGATGCCGCGGGTGGACTTGCAGGTGACGGTCAGCACATAGCTTTTCATCGGTATCTGTCTCTCGCTCCAGAGGTTTTTCCGGCCCCCCTTATACGGCCAGTCACCGCGAAAACTAGCGCGACCTTTGACCGCCTGTCGATCCATTCGCGACATCGGCTGGACGGAACCGGCCAGACGGCGACGGAGCGGCTTGGCAACGGGGGCTCAGATGCCTAACGCGGGGTGCGGTCGGGGTGGGCGCGGGCAAAGGCGTCGATCTCGGCGCAGCGCTGATCGATCGCGACGAGTTTCGGGCAGGCGGAAAGATCGACGTCCCAGCGGCGGGCGTTGTAGACCTGCGGCACCAGACAGAAATCCGCCATCCCGGGCGCATCGCCGTGGCAGAAGTTGCCCGCGGCAGGGTGGTCAAGCAGGCGCTCGAAGGCAACCAGCCCCTCGCCGATGAATTTGCGCATCCAGTCGCGGCGCGCAGCCTCGCCATCCGCGGCATTGGCCATGACGTAGGTCACGACGCCGAGGTTGCAGACGGGATGAATGTCCATGGCGATGGCATAGGACAACGCACGCACGCGCTGCCGTCCGGCAGCGTCATCGGGAAGGAAGCCAGTCTTTTCCCGTGTTTCCGCCAGATACTCGATGATGGCGAGCGATTGCGTGAAACGCTCGCCATCGATGTCGAGCACGGGCAGCAACCCTTGTGGATTGCGGTCGAGGTGTTCCGCCTGGCGATGGGCCTTAGCCAGCAGGTCCACCGGCACCGAACGATAGGGCTCTGCGAGGCAGTTGAGCGCAATGCGAACCCGGTAGCTCGCCGAGGACCGCCAATAGTCAAAAAGTACGGTCTCGTTCACGCCCTGCCCCTCGTCCCGCTCAATGCCTGGCCTTCAAGCCTTTTCGTAAGGCCCGACCGACTGTTCGATCGCCCCGAAGATCGAGTGGCCGGCCTTGTCCTTCATTTCGATGCGCACGGTATCGCCGAAGCGCAGGAAATGCGTCTTCGGCGCGCCGCCGACGATCGTCTCGATCATCCGCAGCTCGGCAATGCAAGAGTAGCCGGAGCCGCCTTCGGAGACCGACTTTCCGGGGCCGCCATCAAGCTTGTTGGAGACCGTACCCGAACCGATGATCGTGCCTGCGGCAAGCGGCCTGGTCTTGGCCGCGTGCGCAATCAGCTGGCCGAAATCGAAGGTCATGTCGACACCGGCATCGGCCCGACCGAACGGCTTGCCGTTGAGATCGACATGAAGCGGCAGATGCAGCTTCCCGCCGTCCCAGGCATCGCCCAGTTCGTCTGGGGTTACTGCGACCGGCGAGAAGGCCGACGATGGCTTCGACTGGTAGAAGCCGAAACCCTTGGCGAGTTCGGCCGGGATGAGGCCACGCAGCGACACGTCATTGACGAGCATCACCAGGCGGATGGCGGCGCGCGCCTCCTCGATCGAAGCGCCCATCGCCACGTCGTCGACGACGACGGCGATCTCGCCTTCCATGTCGACGCCCCAGCTTTCATCCGCCATCAGGATCGGATCGCGCGGCGCGATGAAGCTGTCGGAGCCGCCCTGGTAGATCAGCGGATCGGTCCAGAAACTCGCCGGCATCTCGGCATTGCGGGCCTTTCGCACCAGCTCGACGTGATTGACGTAGGCAGAACCGTCGGCCCACTGATAGGCACGCGGCAGCGGCGAAAGCGCATCGTGTTCGTGGAAGCGGATCGTCGGCTGCGCGCCGGTCTCGATGCCTTCGGCAACGCGTTCGAGCCGTGGGCCTGTGTGTTCCCAGTCGTCGAGTGCAGCCTGCAGCGTGCGGGCGATATGCCCGACCTCGGAGCAGCGGGTGAGATCGCGGGAGACGACCGCGAGTTTTCCATCACGCGAGCCATCCTTGAGTGTCGCCAGTTTCATGCAATCCTCCCTCTACGCAGACGATTCGTCCGCAAGTTCCACAACAAGGCCGTCAGACGCGATCGTCAAGGCACCAGCCCAGCTTTTGCGCGTGGCCGCGGTCCAATCCGCCTCGCCGATCGAAGGGTCATCGGCCGGAATGAGATGGTGCAGCACCAGCCGTCCGACGCCAGCGGCCGCAGCGATTTGACCGGCCTCCTCGGCAAAGCTGTGGCTTGCCAGCAGATGTTCCTTCAGCCGCGCGCCGTTGCCGGTGCGCGCCACCAATCGGTCGACCCCTTCGGCCAGCATTGCCTCATGCACGAGGATGTCGGCACCAGCAGCAAAATCGGCGAGCGGTGGGAAGTAGGCGGTGTCGGCCGAAAACACCACGCTCGCGCCCGCATGGTCGAACCGCAGCGCGAAACAATCGGTGACCGGCGGATGATCGACGCGCAGCGCCGACACGGTCAGGCCGCCTTCGGTCCATACGGCGCCCTCGCCAAACTCGATGATGTCGACAAGGTCGCGCAGATCGGGTCGGCCCTCGTCGACGATGCGGATATCGATGTCGAATTTCATCGCCTGCAGGAAACCGTGCCAATAGTCGCGCGTTCCCGGCGGGCCGAAAATGCGCACGGTGGTCGCAAGACCGGCGGTCCAGGCGGTGTGGATCAACGGCCCGAGCTCAAGCACGTGATCGGAATGCAGATGGGTGATGAAAACAATATCCAACACCTTGAGATTGACGCCGGCATCGGTGAGGCCGCGGGTAACACCGAGGCCGCAGTCGACGACGATGGTGCGGCCACCGATCTCAAGCAATGACGAGGTCGGCGAAGGGCCGCCCGGACGGATCGCCGGACCACCCTTGCTGCCGATGAGGACCAGTCGTGTCCTCAAGACCAGTCGCCTTCCGGCGTGCCGTTGAAGCGCTTTTTCAGGTCGGTCCAGCAATCGATATAGTTGTCCTGCAACGTCTCCAGTTCGGCGGCGAAGCGGGTCAGCTGCTGCGGGAAGCGGGTCTCGAACATGAAGGCCATGGTATGGTCGAGCTTGACCGGTTTCAACTCGCTATTTGTCGCCTTCTCGTAGCCGGTCGCATCCGGCCCATGCGCCAGCATCATGTTGTGCAGGCTCATGCCGCCGGGCACGAAGCCTTCTTCCTTGGCATCGTAGCGGCCATAGATCAGGCCCATGAACTCGCTCATGATGTTGCGGTGGTACCAGGGCGGACGGAAGGAATGTTCGGCCACCAGCCAGCGCGGCGGGAAAATGACGAAGTCGATGTTTGCCGTTCCCTCTTCGCCCGAGGGCGCCGTCAGCACCGTGAAGATCGACGGATCGGGGTGGTCGAACAGGATCGCGCCGACAGGCGAGAAGGTTCTGAGATCGTATTTGTAGGGCGCATAATTGCCGTGCCAGGCGATGACGTCGAGCGGCGAATGGTCGATCTCGGTCACGTGGAAAGCGCCGCACCACTTCACATGCACGCGGCAGGGCGTTTCCTTTTCTTCGTAGGCCGCGACCGGCGTCTTGAAGTCGCGCGGATTGGCGAGGCAATTGGCGCCGATCGGCCCACGGTCGGGCAATGTGAACTTGGCACCGTAGTTTTCGCAGAGATAGCCGCGCCAGACCTTTTCCTCGCCAAGGCGGGTCACCTTGAACATCGTACCGCGCGGCACAAGGCAGATTTCCGAGGGTTCGACATCCATCTTGCCGAGCTCGGTGAACACCTGGATGGCGCCGCATTCCGGCACGATCAGAAGCTCGCCATCGGCGTTGAAGAAGTAGTCGTCGACCATGTCGGCGTTGAAGGCGTAGGCGTGCGCGGCCATGCCGCCCTGCGTCAGCGCGTCGCCCGCCGTCGTCATGGTGCGAATGCCTTCGAGGAAATTCAATTTCTCTGATGGCGCCGGCAGCGGCCCCCAGCGCAGCTGACCGAGCGCCAGCGAATGATCGGCCGCGTGCGGCGCGGTCTTCCAGTGCGGATAGTCGATCTTCTGAAAGCGCCCGGTGTGGCGCACGCTCGGGCGAATGCGGTAGAGCCAGGAGCGCTCGTTGGTGCCGCGCGGCGCGGTAAAGGGCGAGCCGGAGAGCTGCTCGGCATAGAGACCGTAGGCGCATTTCTGCGGGCTGTTCTGGCCCTGCGGCAGGGCGCCGGGCAAGCTTTCTGTCTCGAAGTCGTTGCCGAAACCCGGCATGTAATCGAGCGTTTGACCCGCCGCCGACCCGGCGCCCGCCTGCTTCTGTGCCTTGTCCAACATCACCTGAACCTCCTCCTCTGGCGCCTGCCCCGCCGACGATCACGGTTGATCTCGGAAGACCAAGGCACGTTCAATGCGTGTGCGCACCAGTCCCAATCCTGATGGACGGCGGCGCGCTGTCGACCTATTAGTTGCAATCGTAACTATCGATTTTGTAACTATCAAGGATGCCACAGATGGCGGCCGATGGCTTCGAGCTCAATGCGTTCCTGCCTTACAGACTGAACCGCGCGGCCGAGTTCGTCGCCGTACGCTTCGCCGCCGAATACAAGGCACGCTACCAGCTGACGCGGCCCGAGTGGCGAACGCTGGCAGCGCTTGGAAGCTCCGCCCGCGCCATGACGGCAACGGATGTCGGCACCCATTCTGCCATGCACAAGACCAAGGTCAGCCGCGCCGTCTCTGGCCTGGAGGAGCGGCGCTGGCTGCAGCGCAGCGCGAACCAGGACGACCGCCGGCTGGAACATCTGGAACTGACCAAGGCCGGCCGGACCGCCTACCGCGAATTGACAGACCTCGCGAGCGCCTATCAGGCGCAACTCAATGACCTGATCGGGGCCAGTGGCCTGAAGGCGCTATGCACCGGCCTTGAAGCAATCGAGCGGGCGATTGACACGGCAGAGAAGCGCCCTTCCCGCAGCTGAACCTTACGCCAACCTCAGCCTTTCATGCGTTCCGGAATCGGTACGCCCTGAAAGCTCTTGAGGGTATCGAGCACGATCGACGTCTTGACGTGCTGAACGCTGTCATGCGGCAAGAGCACATCGTTGACGAAGCGCGAAAGGCCGGCAAGATCGGGTGTCACCACCCGCAGGTGATAGTCCATCTCCCCGGTCAGCGCGTAAGCTTCCAGAACCTCCGGCAGGCTGGAGATCAGCTTGCCGAAACGCTTGGCGTTGTCGCGGTTGTGGGTGGCGAGCGTCACCGAAATCACCACCATCAGGTCGAGCCCGAGCTTCTGCCGGTCGATCTGCGCCTGATAGCCGGTAATGAACCCCTCGGCTTCCAGGCGGGTGCGGCGCCGCGAGCATTGCGAGGGCGAAAGGGCGATGCGCTCCGACAGCTCGTTGTTGGTGAGATGCCCGTCGCGCTGCAGTTCGCTGAGGATCTTGAGATCGAACCCGTCAAGCTGCTCCATTCATGCATCCTTATACAGCATTTCGCACGTTTCGTGCGGCATCCTGCCCAAAACACGCAAGAATACAAGCATCATGCATCGGATTTGCGTCATACTCCAGCAAAGTTTGGAGGCCAGAGCGATCTGGAGAACTTAAATAGAGGAGACTTCCGATGGGCCCGTTCCCACATGATGCCCCGCCCGCAACGATCACGGCGGAAAACCCGGCCGGTACGGATGGCTTCGAATTTGTCGAATTCGCCCATCCGGAGCCGGAGAAGCTCGCCGAGCTCTTTACCCGCATGGGCTACAGCCCTGTTGCCAGGCACAAGAGCAAGAACATCACCGTCTGGCGACAGGGCGACATCAACTACATCCTGAACGCAGAACCGGGCTCGCACGCCATGCGCTTCGTCGACGAACACGGCCCCTGCGCCCCGTCGATGGCCTGGCGCGTGGTCGATGCCAAACATGCCTTCGATCACGCGGTCTCAAAGGGCGCCGTCCCCTACGAAGGCACCGACAAGTGTCTCGATGTCCCGGCGATCGTCGGCATCGGCGGATCGCTGCTCTATTTCGTCGAGACCTACGGCGCCAAGGGCTCGGCCTATGAGGCCGAATTCGAATGGGCCGGCGAGCGCAATCCCAAGCCGGAAGGCGTCGGTTTCTATTATCTCGACCACCTGACGCACAACGTCTATCGCGGCAACATGGACAAGTGGTGGGCCTTCTACCGCGAGCTGTTCAACTTCACCCAGATCCATTTCTTCGACATCGACGGCCGCATCACCGGCCTCGTCAGCCGCGCGATCACCTCGCCCTGCGGCAAGATCCGCATTCCCTTGAACGAGTCCAAGGACGATACCAGCCAGATCGAGGAATATCTGCGCAAGTACAAGGGCGAAGGCATCCAGCACATTGCCGTTGGTACGGATGGCATCTACGACGCCACCGACAAGCTGGCGGCCAATGACCTGAAGTTCATGCCAGGTCCGCCGGAAACCTATTACGACATGTCACACGCGCGTGTGCATGGCCACGACGAACCGATCGAGCGGATGAAGAAGCACGGTATCCTGATCGACGGAGAAGGCGTGGTGAACGGTGGCATGACCAAGATCCTGCTGCAGATCTTCTCCAAGACGGTCATCGGACCGATCTTCTTCGAGTTCATCCAGCGCAAGGGTGACGAAGGGTTCGGCGAGGGCAATTTCCGCGCCCTGTTCGAATCGATCGAGGCAGACCAGATCCGTCGCGGCGAACTTGGGCCGCAGGCCGCCGAGTAGCCCGGACAGCGCCTGCGTTGTCTTGCAGTGGCGCTTTTCTCAATCCGATAAAAGCCTCTCGCCCGCTGGCGAGGGGCTTTTTGGTATAGGCCTCGTCACGGCCCTCAGTTCGTGGCGTCGTTGACCACACGCCAGTTCGGTCGACCGAGCTCATGCGGCCATTCATGCACGTCCCGGTCATTGAAATAGACGACCTCGGCCAGGTTTGGGAAATCCGGGTCGGGTTCTGTGGCCGTGTCGATCCAGGACTGTATGTAGGGTTTGCTGCCCTGCCAACCGAGCTCGGCGACCCAGATCGGCTTGTTGTATTTGGCGACAAGATCGTAGCCGGGTTTCAGCGCCTGCTTGAAGGTCTGCGGACCGCCATGCTCGATCGCGTCGTACGGTTCGAGACCGAACACCGAAAGTCCGACGAGATCGACATAGTCGTCACCCGGATAATATTCGCCGAGGTTCGGCAAACCCTTGGGCGACCACATCAGCTGCGCGTTGGGGACGCGCTTGCGCACGATATCCATCGCGTGTCGGTAGGCCTTGACGTAGTCCTGCGGCACCCATCCGGCCCAGGAGAACCGTCCGGAGGTGTCTTCCATCTCCTGCCCCCAACGCACGATGACAGGGCTCTTCAACTCTGCCAGCATGGCGGCGATCGCTTCCATGTTGGCGTCGTAGTCGCCCGCGAGCGTGCGGTCGCGCAGCTGAGTGGGCGTCAGCTTCCAGTCGAGAGACCAGGACCAGGGCTCGATGGTGACCAGGAGCTTGCGCTTGCGCTGAAGCGCGTAGGCGTCAGCCATGCGCAGCGATTCCAGATCCACGTCTTCCCATGGCAGGAACAGATGCTCCGTCGAAACATCGGCCTGACCGCCGAAATCGCCGTGTGGATCATAGGCCCCGAACCGCGTTCCGCCAGGGTGAATGACGGGGCGCTTGTCGGCCATTGTCTGCGTCTGACCTGCACTGCCATTGGCGGCAAGATCGGCCTTCTCCTGTGCCAACGCGGATACGAGACCTGCGCCGGACCCCAGATGAAGGGCGAGCGCTGTGCAGAGGGCGAATGCCAATTTGCGTTTCATGTCATCCTCCTGTGGGGTTGCGACCGCTCTTCTTGGCCAGGAATTGGTCCTTCAGGCGCAACGCCTTTTCCGTGATTGCGTCGGAAGCGACGAGCTTCCTGTATTCGTCGCCGGGCTTCGGCTTGGCATGCTTGAAGACATACCACTCGCCATTCGGCACGCGCCGCTGGTAGATGGTGTCACCGATCTTGCTGTGCCCGAAGCAGGTGCGGGCAGGACCGGACCCATCGGCTGCCGTCCACCTTGCCTGCATGCACATCATGCCGAGGTCGCTGACATACCAGCTGCCTTCCGCAAACGAGCGTTTGCCCTTGTCGTCGACGAAGGCGACAAGCTTCCTGTCATGTGCGGTAAAGCGAGCGCCGCCCGTCGGCCATTGCCAGGTCTTGTTCCGGTAGAGGGAATAGACCTCGTAGGCGCTGAGCGGGATCGGCTTGATCTCCATCTTCGCCCTGGCCGGTTGCGCGCCCGTATAGGCCGCGAAGGCTGCGAGAGGCAGCAGAAGCGGCAGAAGCAATACATTCATGGACCGTTTCATCACTTTTTCTCCTCGCTTGAGGGGCATTTGCGGTGAAGGGCCTGAGGCAAGCTGCATTTACAGCGATGCCTGAAGCCGCCCAACCTTGGCTGTAACCCTCGTCTCCGTCACCTCCGGCACGCCGGAGCCTTTCCCCAGCCCGTCTGTTGCGGCTGGCGAAAACCCTTTCCATTTCAAACGAAACCGCACGACCCTGAGGTCAGAGCCGCCCTGCCCGGCACCGGCGACCGAAAACTTCGCTTCGGTCAGCCCGACAAAGCCAAGCCCCTGAGAAAGCGCTTCTGTGGCCTCTGCGCCATGGCGCACAGCCGACTGCCCCGACAGAACCGAGATAACCACGAGGCAGCCGCCGGTCAGCGCCGTCATCGCCGTGCGCGGAACGAGGGCAAGGCGGTTTTCCCGCGCATGCTGGATATGGATGGTGGCGGCGAGCCCGGCATAGATGAGGGCATTGATGCCGGTAAAGATGTAGAAGCCACGCGCCGTCCCCGCGTCCGAGACCAGCCACAGCGCAAGGGCGGAGCCGAGCGACAACAGGAGGTAGGGCATCATCACGCGCAACGGCAAAGATGCCGCAGGCCCCGTGCCCTTGGGCGTGATACGGAAGTCGACGAACGAGCCGCTGATGTGATCACGCACGGCCGCCACGCAGCCAAGCAGCGACCACGGCCAGCGGGCAAAGAGAAACAGCATGCCTTCCCAGCTGAGCACCCGCGCATCGTAGGGCCGGAACGTGCCGGTCGAGCGCCAGAAATAGGCGAGGCCAACCAGAACCAGCGACAGCGGCGCAAAATGCAGCACGAAGTCGGGATAGGTGGCGGCAACGAAGCTGCGCCCCATGACCAGCGCAATGATCGGCAGGAGGAACATCAGCGCCATGAACAGGGAAAACAGTGGATACCAGAGCTGGGAAAAGACGAACTGGAACTTCAGCCGCAGCGGCAGTTTCGGCACGTAGATCGGCGAATACTTGAGCAGGATCGTCACCAGGCTGCGCGACCACTGGAACTCCTGGATGACGAGATCGGCAAAGGTTGCCGGTCCATCCCCATGGGCGATCGCCTGCAGCGCATGCACGCCCTTCCAGCCACCGGCATTCATCAACAGGGTGGTTGAATGGTCCTCGGCAAGCTCAGGCCCCAGGCCGCCGACCTCTCTCAGCGCCGCGGTGCGCACCGCATAGTGCGAGCCGATGCAAAGTGGCGCCCAGCCGTTGTTGTAGCCCGCCTGCAGCGAGCCGTGCAGGCTCGCTTCGGCGTGCAGACGGCCTCGCGCCGACCAACTGCGCGTCGCATTGGCATCGCAGATGCTCGGCGCCGAGACATAACCGACCTTCGGATCGCAGAACGGCCGCAGAACCTCGACGAGATAGGTCGGTTCGGGCACGTGATCGGCATCGAACTGGGCGACGAAATCGTAGCGGTCGTAGCCGTAGTGATCGTAGAAGTAGGCGAGGTTTCCTTCCTTGCAGCGGGTGCGCCGTGGCCAGGTGGCGCGATGATAGTCAGCCACGCCCTTGCGCGTCGAAAGGAACACGCCCTGCTGCGCGCACCAGTCGATCGTCTCGGGCGACGGATCTTCGTCTGCCAGCCACACGTCGTAGTCGCAGCCGATCTGGTCGAGCATTGCCAGCAGCGTCTTTCGAACGACGGCGAAAGGCTCCGACGGCGCCTTGGTCACCACCATGGCGATACGGCCCCGCGGAACGGCCTGGCCGCTCCTTCCCGCCACCTTGGCGCCTGCGAAAATGAAGATGAAATAGGCGGGCAGCAACGTGATCCAGCCGACCACGATCGTAATCATGACGTAGGATGGCCAATGGGTGACATGGGTGGGGTCGAGCCACCAGGCCCAGAAGTACAGGAACGCCGCAACCCAGGCTGCGATGCCGAAAGCGTTCGCAACCCGCATGCGTTTGGAAAAGAGCGCAACGAGCGGCACCGGTGCATCCCCTGTTGGCGCGCCTGTCGACGCGTCGGTCCCGGCGAAATCGGCAGATGAGAACCTGCTCGTCATGACCGCACCTCCAGCCCGAAACCGGGAGCGGCCGTTTTGATGATGGTTTCGATATCGGACAGCTGCGGCCGGAAGCCGAGCGTCTGGCGTGCCCGGGTGGTGTCGGCATAAAGCACCGGCGGATCGCCGTCCCGACGCGCCAAAAGCTGGACCGGAACCCGCCTGCGGGTGACCTGGTGAATGGCGTCGATCACCTGCCGGACGGATGTGCCGCGGCCCGAACCGAGGTTGGCCTTGAGCGGGTCGCCGCCGTTGCGCAGATAATCGACGGCGGCAACATGCGCCTCAGCCAGGTCCACGACGTGAATGTAGTCGCGGATGCAGGTGCCGTCCGGCGTCGCATAGTCGTCGCCGAAGACGTCGAGCCTGTCGACACGACCGGCCGCGGCCATCAATGCCCGCGGGATCAGGTGGGTCTCCGGGTCATGCCGCTCGGTCAGCTGCCCTTCAGGGTCGGCGCCTGCGGCATTGAAATAACGCAGGGCGACGGACCGGAACCCGTAGGCCCGGGCATAATCGCCAAGCATCAGCTCGATCATCAGTTTTGTGCGGCCGTAAGGATTGACCGGCAGCTGGACGGTGTCCTCGGTGATCGGCAAGCGCGGCGGCACGCCATAGGTCGCACAGGTGCTGGAAAAGACGATGCGGTTCAGCCCCGCCTGACGGCAGGCCTCCAGCAAAGAAACGCTGCCGGCGACATTGTTGCGGTAGTATTTTCCGGGATCCTCGACCGATTCCCCGACATAGGCGGAGGCGGCAAAATGGATCAGACACTCGGGCCTGAAGGTCTGGATCGCCTCGACGATCCGTCCCGTGTCTTCAAGCCCTCCCTCGACCAACGGTCCCCAGCGGACATTGGTGCGATGCCCCGTCGACAGGTTGTCGAAGACAACAGGCAGGATGCCGGCCGCAGCGAGGCGCTTGCAGGTATGGCTGCCTATGAAGCCGGCTCCGCCGGTGACAAGAACGACGCGCGACATATCATACCGCCTCTCCCGCCACGGCGAGATCTGATGTGCCCAGGCGGCGATCAAAATAGGCAATGGCGCGGTGAAGCCCTTCGCGGAGCGCGATCTTCGGTTCCCAGCCGAGCTCTGCCATCGCCTGGGAAATATCCGGTCGGCGCTGACGCGGATCGTCGACGGCCGCTGCACGATGGACGATGGACGAGCGCGAGCCGGTCATCGAGCGGACCATCTCGGCAAGTTCGAGAACCGTGAACTCGCCCGGGTTTCCGAGGTTGATCGGACCGATGCAATTGTCGTCCGAGATCGACAGTCGGATGAAGCCCTCGATGAGATCGTCGACATAACAGAAGGAGCGCGTCTGCTGGCCGTCGCCATAGATCGTGAGGTCCTTGCCAAGCAGCGCCTGGACCACGAAATTCGAGATCACACGTCCGTCGTCGGGGCGCATGCGCGGCCCATAGGTGTTGAAGATCCGCGCAACCTTCGTCTTCACCCCATAGGTGCGGTGATAGTCGAAGAACAAGGTTTCCGCCGATCGTTTGCCCTCATCGTAGCAGGCCCGCGGCCCGATGGGGTTGACGTTGCCGAAGTAGCTTTCGCGCTGCGGGCTGTGCAGCGGATCGCCGTAGACCTCCGACGTGGAGGACTGCACAACCGTGGCTCCGGTGGCCCGGGCGTTCTCCAGAACGTTCATGGCGCCGAGCACATTGGTCATCAACGTTCCCACCGGGTCGGCCTGGTAATCCGGCGGCGACGCTGGCGAGGCGAAGTTGAAGATGACGTCGACATCGAAAAGGAAGGGCTTGCGAACGTCGTGTTCCACAATGTGGAAGCGGCTTATCTCGCTGAGGTGGGAAAGGTTCTCCCGACGCCCGGTCGAGAAATTGTCGAGGCAGACGACGCTGTGCCCCAGAGAAAGAAGTCTTTCGCAAAGATGTGACCCGAGAAATCCGCCGCCTCCGGTCACCAGTATTCGTTTGGGTATGCCTGCAACTTTCTTGAGAAAATCCTGTCTGTCGACGACCGACAGATCACCGCGACCGACCTTACGCATTACACACCTCCAATTATTATACACACCATTGCATCTGGTGATTGGAGACGAGCCATGAATGAAAGCTACAATAAGGAATTATTCTTTATCAAGAATTCAAAACACAACCCGACACTATAAATGAAAAAATAGAAGAACCACGAATTCTTCCGGAACATTTACCGCATGAGTAAATTAGCAAATTATTAATCAATAGTCAATGATAATATAGAATAATAAAAATACGATGCCTAAAATCATCAAGTTATAATAGTACATCTGCATCAAATTGATAGAAATACGCACAAGCGACCACGGATATAGCCGAGAGTTAAGAAGTATAGTTAACTTCACCGGAGCAGGCCGACTGAATCCACCACCATAGAAAGGCAGTTATTTCCTGGGCCGGCTATCCCGCTTCGGCTCTCTATACGTCCATGCTTTCGCTGCCTGTCGGCGGGACACCACGTCCGCAGCACGACGACCTTGTTAGCGGCCACGGCAATACCTGCCGCGCCCGCCCGGATCGCCACACCAAACTTCAAAATAACGCCAGAGCATTCGAGCAAACACAGAATCTCAGTCCACATCGCTGACATTCGCCAAGAGACGAAGAGCGATGGAAACCTCAGTTCCGATGCCTTACGGCGTCAATTTTTCCAGCGCGAAGAAAACGGTCCTGCCGCATGTTCGGAATCCGCGTCGGTGGTGAAATAGCGCGATGCCGCTTCGGTGCGGTTGCGCACGTTCATCTTCTTATAGATGTTGCGGACGTGAACTTTCACGGTGTTTTCCGACAATCCAAGACGATCGGCGATGATCTTGTTCTGGGTCCCCATGCAGATCAGGTCGAGGATCTGCACTTCGCGCGTCGTCAACCCACCCAGACTGGCTTCCCGGCGCCGCTTTGCGGCATTGGCATAGACAGCCGCATCGGATACTTCTGCCTGCCGGCCATAATGCTTGGTCGAGGCAAAGGGATCCACCGACAGCCGTCGCAACAGCGCAGCGGGGAAATGTTCGCCCCCCTTCATCAGCAGATCGATCGCCGCGAGGCAGACATCGAGGTGCAGATTGAGAGGAAGAACGCCATGGATCAGCCGCTCTTCGACGAAGCCGGCGATCGACGGATCGAGCTCTTCGGCATTGTCCACCACCAATCCGATCGAGGCCTTGGGATGGAACTCGTGGATTGTCCGCAGAATGGTCGGAAACGTTTTGGGGGACATGCGGTAGAGCATGATCAGACTTACATCGACGAGGTTGCCGTCGAGCAAATTGTCGGGGTCGGAAAGACTGACGACGTCATGCCCAGGAAACCGCGAGCCGACCGCCTGCATGAGGCACTCGGCGAACAGGTCGATCTTGGCAAGCATGACAATCTTTTTCTTTTGCGACAAAGCTTTGTTGTTATCTTCAAAATCGCCCACGTTGGAGCCTTCAGGATGCATTACGCCCTCCTTGGGTTTTCCCATTTATTTTTATGGGTGCGCCAGCCTGACTCGGAGTTACGCCCATCTCAGCAAATTTATTCATAACCAGTGAAATAATGCGAACTCGCCCCACAGACGGAAAATTCGCACTAGCTAATGTATCGTAAAGACAAGAAGGGTGGAACAACCCAAAAGGATTAGAAGCCCTCCGGAATCGCCCTTAAATCGTTCTAAATCGAACCATCTTTGGGTCATTCGTTAATCAAATGTATAGCAAAGGCCTATTCGAACGGCTGAAGTGGCTCTAACCCCAGGCTAATCAACCGTTCCATCTGTTGCATTTCCTTCCGCCACCTAAGCCCCGAACACACTCTCCAGGGCCGCGACAGGCGCCAGAAACAGTGCTCCGCCAGACGGCGCTTGCAGAGAATACCTAATAATACTTCCTAATAGCTATCCTCTGGGATGAGCATCCCACTTCACGTGGTGCCTGGCAAGGCCTGACTCCACCCTGGGGCGCACTCTTCGAGCCAGCGCCGACACCTGTCAAAGCTACAGATTCATAAAACTTAACAAAACCTTATGACGCACAAAATCCCGCGAAACCGAGCAATATTCGCCCAGAAAAGGGCCTAATAGCTCCAATTGATGTCTATCGTCTCATCGCATTCGGAGCCACACTCCAGCCATCGCACTTGAGTTTCGTGCGATCCGAGCCAGGGAACTGTGTGTGCGTTCTGGTTCGCGGCCCGTGTGAATGCGTAAGCGTATAAACGCGTAAACCAGTATTAAAAACAACGACATTATCACACGTAATGATTGAGTGCGGGAATTAAACCGCCAAAAAGATATACTTAAAATAACACTGAAATATATCGAAACCCGACAGATGAATATCCCGCGGGAGCATCATCTGAACTTCAAAAAAGAGCCAGCCCCGTTGAAAACCCCATAAAAGATGTAGGGGTTTCGGTGCTGGCTCCTTCTCAGGAGGAGAACCACATGTCCGCACTGCTCGACGATAGCATCAAGGCCGATGATGATCTGAAAGTCGGCGCTCTCGCCGATGGGCTGGCAACCAGTGCCGCCAATGACCTTGACGTAGACGATGGCTCAACGAGTAACGTTGGCATCGGCAACGGCAACCACTCCACCGACAATTCGCAGGACAACGACACCAAGACAGACGTGGACGTTGATGTCGACACCGACATCAAGACCGAAGCCAACGAAAACGGCGACAACCGCAACAATTACACCGACAGCTCGACTGACTACGATTACGACTACGATTACAAGGACAACAGCAAAGTCGAGACCGACATCGACCAGAAGAACAATGGCGATAACCGCGACAATTCCTACGAATGGGATTACGACAGCAAGGTTACCACCAAGACCGACATCGACACGGATATCGATACCGACATCAAGACCGAAGCCAACGAAAACGGCGACAACCGCAACAACTATTCGTCATCCGACAACGACATCATCACCAAATCGGACGACGACTTTGCAACGCTGAAGGATATCAAGGACTTCGACAATCTCGGCATCGCCGGTGGCGATCTCGCCTTCAATATCGGTGACGACTTCTCGTTCAACCTGAACGTCGACCACATCCTCAATAACTCGCTCGAAGGCGCTGGCAATGACACCGGCTTCAGCGTGGTCCAGGCCAACAATCTTGCCGATCAGGACCAGGCCTATGACTTCAGAATGAACAACAGCGATGCCAACAACGACCTGCGCGCCGATGGTGGGCATTCGGATGGCGGCGACGGCCTGAACTTCGACACCAAGTCCGATTGGGACCTCAAGGCCGGCGACGGTATCAACGGCAGCACGACGTCGGACTCGTCTGCGATCCTGGCAAATTCCGGCTTCCATCAGGAAATCGTCCAGGGCGCGAACCTCGTCAGCAATTCTGTCGACTCCAGCGTCATTGGCGGCAATTCGCATACCACCGATGTCGGCCACGACACCGACGGCTGATCGATCCATTTCACAAGAGAAGACTGCACCGGCCCTCAGTGGCCGGTGCAGTCGCGGAAACTTGATTTCGGATCGGTTCGTTTCTTTTACCGGGGCATGTCTGCCTAGGCCCGCCGAAGTCTCCCTTTGATGCGGAAAAAGGGAAGGATCGGGACGATGCATACGGAAAAAGTCACTGAAATCATCGCACGTTTCATCGGCATGTTCGAAGCGGATATCGATGAAGCGCGGTTGAGACAGAAGCAGCTCGACGGTGGCGATCTCAAAGAAGGTCTCCAGCAGCTCGAAGACGGCGAAACAAGGCCGACCGACTTCGCCTCGTCGTTCCAGTTGATCGATTACGATCCTGAAGTGCTCTACCGGGCGCCCTCCCACGACATTGCCGATGTGGATCTCTTCGGACGCATCCGCGGCTTCGGCGACCATTTTGCCGAGGCCGTCGCCCAGTATGGCAACATTGTTCCGGGAAAGCTGTTCGGCAACTTCGGCCAACCCGACGGCGCCCCCGTCGAAGACAAGCTGGTTGTCCACGACGGACCGGGCTCGGTCATCGCCCATGTCGTCCAGGCAAACATGGTGCGCGACGACGACGTGCTGAACATGACTGATACGACGGAAGCTGCGCGCGACACGACCTACGTCACCTACAAGCTCGCCGAATTCAGTGAGCAAGCCACGGAGGCCACGCCCTTCGCGCACTACACCCGCGTCGATACCTATGAGGGCCTGTCGAAAATCGCCGACGATCTGTCGAGCTATGCCGCAGAAAACCGTCCACCGGAGCCGCCGGCATCAGGCAGCGCCCCGGAAGCCGGCGCCGGTCCCGTCACGACCGTTGCGCTCGCGGAGCCACCCACCGAAACCGATCCGCTCGATGACGCGATCAATCTTCCCGTAACGGTGTCTCCGGACGAGTTGCCGGTGGATGACAATGGCAATTTTGCCTTGGCCGCCGACAGCATCGAGGGTGTTTACGTCAACGGCTGCCTTGTCGACGAAGCGCCGGTTCTTGCCGACTTCATGCCCGATCGTGGATTGGCGCAGCCGGTCGCGGATCCCGAAGGCACCGACGGCCCGCTCCAGGAGGAAGAGGACAAGAGCGAAAACTCCGTTTACGTCGAAACCGGCGCCAACATCGTCGCCAACATCGTCAGCATCGTCGAGACCGGTATCATTGCCCCGGTGACCGCGGTGATGGGTGGCTACCACCAGATCGACGTCATCTCCCAATCCTATGTCTATGCCGACGACGACAAGCTGGACAAGGTTCTGCGCGACAACTCCGCCGAATCCGCCTCGCGCTCGGTCGCGATGAACATCGCCAATTTCGGCCGCGAGGAATATCATTCCGGGTCATCCGACCGGGACGACGATGCCGCACAGTCCTCGATCTTTCCGAATTCCTGGCGCGTCAGCATGGTCGATGGCGACGTGTCCTTCGTCCATTGGGTTGAGCAATACAACTTCCTCAATGACAACGACACGGTGACCGTCACCACCAGCGGCGTCCAGACGACGGCGCTGACCGGCGGCAATGTGGTGGTCAACCTCGCATCCTTCCTCGGTGTCGGCGATCAATATGATCTGGTGATCGTCGGCGGCAGGATCCTGGACATGAACATGATCACCCAGGTCGCCGTGTTCTATGACAACGACGACGTCAAAGGCATCACAGCCGGCAACGGCATGACCGTCGACCAGAGCGGAAACCTGATCTGGAACCAGGCATCGATCCAGAACATCGGGACCAACGACCGCTTCGAGGCGATGCCCGACTATATCCAGAAAGCCGTCGACAACATCAACGATCGCGAAAACGAACTGCCGTCCGGCTTTTCGCGCGACCTCAATTTCCAGGGCTATGAAGGCCTGAACATTCTCTACATCACCGGCAATCTCTACGATGTCAACGTCATCAAGCAGATCAGCGTTCTCGGCGACGCCGACTCGGTCAGCTACGTCGCCAACAAGATCCTGGACAACAACCCGGACGCCGAAGTCACGATCCACACCGGCGGCAACGTTGTCGTCAACACCGCTCAGATCATCGATTACGACAGCTTCGGCCAGACCACCTATGTCGGCGGCCAGGTCTATTCCGATGCCATCCTGATCCAGGCCGGCATTGTCGATGACGACAGCTGCTCATCGGACGTGACGCCCAAGGGCGACCGACTTGCCAACGAAGTGATCGCCTTCATCGGCGACGACGACACGCCATCGCATCAAACCGACACGGTCATCAATACCGGCAACGACATGTCCTGGTCCAACGGCCAATGGAATGACGTCATGCACACGGTATTGGCCTAACAAGAAAATGACGGGGAGAAGGCATGAACGATCTTTCGAAATGGCGTGGCGGTGCAGGCAGAACGCCTGCGCAAAGCGAGCCGATTCTGGAAGCGGTCGATGAGCTTGAAGCCGCATTGACCGACAAATGCATTGCCGCGATCAACGAGGCCGTCGAAGGCCTGCGAAAAGTCGGGCTCGATATCCGCACGACACGGGACGACGACGCACCGAAACAGGAAATGGTTTCCGCGCCCCTGAAACGCGCCGAAACGCCCGTCGCCCATGACGATTCCGATGCCGAATTGCTTGCCGTTACCCATTCGCTGGCAAACCCCATCCGCCATACCGAAAAGAAACAGGCCGGCTATCATTTCGGCCCGCGGCGCGAAGGTGCCTTGTGGCAGGGCCGCGAAAGCGCGCCGCTGCAGGAAGTCGAGCCCAAAGTGGTGCCGGTAGAAGCACCCATCGTCGAGGTGCCGCTCGCAGAGGCTGCACCGGCAAGGGTCTCGCCGGCTGAAGCGCCAGAACCCAAACCGCTCGAAGGGCAGGCGAGCCCTGTTCAACCGGAAATCACCGCGCGTCGTGGCAACGACAGCGACCCGGCCGATGAATTGAAGAGCCGACCGGGTCGCCCTCTGCCGCAGACGATCGACAACGATCCCGGGCCCCTGAAGGAGAACGACCGCCGCCCGACCGCGCGCGATGGCGGCGGCAACAACGGCGTTCCCACCGATGGCAATGGTGGTGGCGGTGGCGGTGGCGGCGACAAGCACACGTTCCACAAGCGCATGGGGCCTGTCAATTTTGCCGCGAGCCTGCGCAACGGCATGGCCATCGTCCGCCGCAACATGATGATCGTCATCGCCTTCACCATCGCGATCAATGTGCTGGTCCTCGCCATTCCGATCTATCTGTTCCAGATCTCGGACCGGGTGCTGACCAGCCGCTCGCAGGATACGCTCGTGATGCTGACGATCGCCGTGCTCGGCGCCATCGTCCTGCAGGTGATCCTCGATTCCATCCGCCGCTTCATCCTGATGCGGACGGCGGTCGAAATGGAGGTCCAGCTCGGCGCGCCCATCTTGAGTGCCGCCGCACGAGCATCGTTACACGGCAACGGTCGCGACTATCAGGTGCTGAGCGACCTTCAGCAGCTGCGCTCCTTCATCGTCTCCGGCACCCTGATCTCGTTCCTCGATGCGCCGCTGATGCCGTTCTTCGTCGTGGTGGTCTACATCATCCAGCCGCAGCTCGGGCTGATCGTCATCATGTGCTGCGTCGTGTTGTTCGTCATCGCCTACCTCAATCAGAAGGCGACGTCGCAGCCGTTCAGCGAAGCCAATGCCTTCCTCAGCCGCGCCAATTTCCACCTGGATTCGATGGCGCGCAATTCGCAGATCATCAACGCACTCGCGATGATCCCGGAAGCCGTGAAGATGTGGGGCCGCGAAACCGCCGGTTCCTTGAAGTCACAGGTCTACGCCCAGGACCGTAGCATCGTCTTTACCGGCGCCTCGAAGGCGGTGCGGATGTTCACCCAGGTCGCCCTGCTCGGCTGGGGCGCGCATCTGTCGATGGACGGGCACCTCACCGGCGGCATGGTCATTGCCGCGTCGATCATTGCGGGACGTGCGCTTGCGCCGGTCGAAGGGGCGATCGAGGGCTGGAACCAGCTCAACCATTCGCGTGCCGCCTACGGCCGGATCAAGCAGCTGTTGGTCAATTCGCCGCTGAATTTCCCGCGACTGCGCCTGCCGAAGCCCGAAGGCCGGCTCGATGTCGAACGCATCCTGTTCGTGCCGCCGCCGCAGAAGCGGGTGATCCTCAACGGCATTTCCTTCTCGCTCAACAAGGGCGAATCGCTGGCCGTCATCGGCAATTCCGGCTCCGGCAAGACGACGCTCGGCAAGATGCTCGTCGGCTCGATCGTTCCGACGTCCGGTAATGTCCGTCTCGATCTCATGGACCTGAGAAACTGGGACCAGCGGCAGTTCGGCGAAAGCATCGGCTATCTGCCGCAGGACGTGCAGCTCTTTCCGGGCACCATCAAGGCCAACATCTCGCGCATGCGCGACGACGTCGAAGACAGCGCGATCTTCGAGGCGGCCGTGCTTGCCGACGTGCACGAACTGATCGCCTCGTTTCCGCAAGGCTACGAGACGATCGTCGCCGCCGACGGCGCACCGCTTTCGGGCGGCCAGAAACAGCGCATCGCATTGGCGCGCGCCTTCTTCGGAAACCCGAAATTCGTCGTGCTGGACGAGCCCAATTCCAATCTCGACAGCAATGGCGAGGCGGCTCTTGCCCGGGCGCTGGTGCACGCCAAGAAACAGGGCATCACCACCGTCACCATCACCCAGCGCCCGGCGCTCTTGCAATGCGTCGACAAGATCATGGTGCTGAACGAAGGCACCGTTGCCATGTTCGGTGCGCGTGCCGACGTGCTTGCGGCCATCAGTGCGAAGCCGAAAGACGAGAAGTCCGCACCCCGTATCGCCGGAGAATGACCATGAGCCGCGAGAAAAAGAATGCCGCCGAAGAACATGCCGTCGAGTGGTATTCGGAGGTGCCGCGATCGATCAAGCTGCACAGCATGGCGGGCCTGGCGCTGATCCTTGCCTCGTTCGGCGGCTTCGGCTACTGGGCTTTCGCAGCCCCTCTGGCGGCGGCGATCATTGCCCAGGGAAGCTTCGTCGCCAACGGCAACAACAAGATCATCCAGCACCTCGAAGGCGGCATCATCGAGCAGATGCTGGTGGCCGAAGGCGACAAGGTCAAGACCGGCGACATCCTGGTCAAGCTCGACCAGACGCCGTCGCGGGCCAACGAGCGCGCGCTCAATCTGAAGCGGCTGCGTCTGGAGGCGGTGGTCGCGCGACTGCGCGCCGAAGCCATGGGCAGCCCGACGTTCAAGATCCCCGACATCGTCAAGAAAGAGTCGAGCGATCCCGATATCCACGCGATCATCGAGAGCCAGAACGTCAACTTCCACAGCAAGAAGATCAAGCTCGACGATCAGCTGAACCTCATCGACCAGAACATCAAGTCACTGGAATTCCGCGCCAAAGGCTATGAGCGCCAGCAGGAATCGTTCAACAAGCAACTGGACATTCTCAACGAGGAGCGCGCCGCCAAGAGCAAGCTCGCCGAAAGCGGCCTGATCAAGAAATCGGAACTGATGGCGCTCGACCGCGCTGCCGCCGATGCCATGGGCGAGATCGGCCGGCTCGATGCCGAGGTCAAGGAAAGCCTGTCGCAGATCGACCGCTACCGCCAGGAGGCGGTGATCGCCGTCAACACCAACAAGCAGGCGGCCCTCGATGGGCTCGAAGCTGCCGAAGCCGACCTCGATGGGGTGCGCGAGCAGTTGCGTGAGGCAAGCGAAGTTCTCGGCCGCGCCACGATCCGATCGCCCGTCGACGGCACCGTGGTGCGCAGCTATTTCCACACAGCCGGGGGCGTCATCGCGACGGGCAAGCCGATCATGGAAATTCTGCCGGCCAACGTGCCGCTGATCATCGAGGCGCAGGTGCTGCGAACCTCCATCGATCAGTTGCGCGTGGGCGAGGACGCGACGATCCGCCTGTCGGCGCTCAACCGCCGCACGACGCCGGTGCTGAGCGGCAAGGTGTTTTACGTCTCCGCCGACTCCGTCGAAGAGGTAAGCGGCGGCCAGCAGCGAGATGTCTATATCGTTCGCGTAGAAGTTCCCGTCAGCGAGATCCACCGCATCCACGGTTTCCATCCGGTGCCGGGCATGCCGGCGGAAGTGCTGATCACCACGTCGGAGCGCACCTTCTTCGAATATCTGACCAAGCCGATTACCGACAGCATGTCGCGCGCATTCAAGGAAACCTGAGGCGAAGCGGGGAGGCTGCCTATGAAGTCCGCGCAAGACAGCACTGGCCAGCAGGTTTCGGGTTCTCACGGGCGAGCGGCACACGCCTTGAAGGCGCGTGTATTTCCGTCAAGATGGGCATCGTCGGTGATGGCGGCGTGCCGCCGGTGGTGGATGGGGGAGACGTTTGATGGCAGCGATACACGAGGTGCTTTTGCTTGTCGGCCGCCTCAACTATGTCTGGACCAATACCGAAAGCCTGTTGATCTACGTCATCGCCCATCTGCTCAGTGTCGAAAAGGAGCAGGCGATCGTCGTCTTCCTGACCTTGAACACCACGCGCGCCCGCATCGATCTGACCGAACGCCTGGCCAAGCTGCCAGCCACCCCCGTCGAGACGCGCGACAGCGTTCTTTCGATCATGGACCGGCTGAAACAGCAGTCGAAAATGCGCAACAAGTACAACCACTGCATCTACTCCTTCGACGAGCAGGGCGAGATTTCCAGCACCCAGCTGATGCGCCTGGTCGAAGGCGACAAGGACATACGCTACGGCAAGGTCGAGCAGCTCGATGCCCGCGAGCTGGAGCGGCTCGAAGCCGCTATCCAGGAGATCACCGAGATCAGCAAAAGCCTGTGGGCGTTCATTCGCTCGCGGCCGAATTTCGACGAGCGTTCGATCTAGAGCGTTTCCGGTTTAGACATGGCCGCAGAAGCGCTCTAACAGCTTGTTTTTACGCATTTCCTGACGGAAAACCGCTTCGCACTTTTCCTGGAAATGCTCTAGAGGCGGAGGCGTGGCCTCTATCCTCCGCGGACGGCACGATGCATTCGGATGATGTCATTAGTACAGCCGGGCTATGATTTGACTAGTACCTAAGGTCGTTTTGAAAACAAACGGGCCGGAGATATGCTTTAAGAATTGTATTTTTTAGTTGCGTACCGAGGGCGTTATGAAAATAGATATTTTTGAGACTTTAGAAGAATTTGAGAAAATTCGCGAAGATTGGGACCGGATCTATTTCGAAGATCCAGAAGCCCATCTGTTTCTTTCCTGGCAATGGCTGCAGAAGTATCTGTCGCACCGTCATCGCTGGTTTGTTCTGGCGCTGAAGCAGGACGGCGACGCCCATTACTGCGCTTTCCTGCCATTGAAGGTATCGACCTACCAGGACGAAAAGACCAAGCTATTCTGTGACGAAATCCGGATGGCGGGCAACTACGGTGCCGATTACACCGGCTTCCTGTGTCGGCCCGGCCTGGAGGACGCGGCGGCCGATGCCTTCTCCGCCTATATCGGCAGGGAGAACTGGACGACCCTCACGTTCGACTATTTCTACACCGCCTCCTCGCGACTCGATCGTCTTCTGGCGGCCTTTCCGCAAACCGAGTTCTCGCAGACCAGCAACGAACGCAGCAATTCCGACAATATCGACAATACCATCTGCCCCTATGTGACCCTGCCGGAAAGCTGGGAGGCGTATCTCGCAACGCATATGAGCGCCCAGACCCGTCAGAAACTCAGACGCTTCATGCGCATGGTCGAGGCGTCGCCCGACTACCGCATTACCCACGCGACGAGTGAGACGATCGAACGTGATCTCGACACGCTGTTCCGGCTGTGGCGCATCAAGTGGGCGGAGCGCAAGGGCAGCAAAGTCGACCGCCTGATCACCTTGACCCGGGAGATGCTGCTCGACGCTTTCAATCAGGGTGCGCTCGACGTTCCGGTTCTCTGGTATCAGGACCGGCCGCTCGGCGTGATTGCCAATCTGCTCGATCGGCAGAAGAAGACGGTTCTGTTCTACATCACTGGTCGCGACGAGGAATGGACCACCCCTTCTCCGGGGCTTTTGCTGCACGGCTTCGCCATTCGCGACGCCATTGCCGAGGGATACCGGATCTACGACTTCCTGCGCGGCAATGAGGCCTATAAGTATTCCTTCGGTGTCGAGGAACGCCGCATTCGCAGCATGCTTGTCAGAACGCTATCCGGCCGCAATCTGCGCAACTGCCTCAACCCGCGCAGCATCGAACATGTCTACGAGCGCGCCGTTGAGCTACACAAGCAGGGGCAGCTGGATCGGGCAGAACCCGGTTACCGGCAGGTCATCCACACAATGCCGACACACACCCGCGCCCGCTATGGCCTCGCCCAGCTTTTCGACGACAAGGGCGAGCACGACGAGGCCGAGTATCTCTACAAGGGGCTGCTTGCGACAATGCCGGGCGCCGGCAAGATCCAGCACCGGCTCGGAGACAGCCAGATGGCGCAGGGACACTACGGCGAAGCGGCCGAGACCTTCGAAGCTCTGCTCGCCCGCCATCCGCTGCTGAGCCTCGTACGCTACAAGCTCGGCGTCGCACTCTGCGCGACCGGCCGTGGTGAAGAAGCGCTCAGCGTTTTCACGAGCTTCGAAGATATCCTCTCCGACGATCCGGATCATATGCGCTGCAAGCTGAAAGCGCATGACGCTGTCATACGCCTGAGGGCGGCGCTACAAGGCCAACAGGACGAGGTTCCCGAGCCGGCGCAAACCCCGGTGTCGAACGCATCGCCGCCGAGGGTTCTCGTGTCACCAAAACGAACGCTCGATGCATCGGTGCGGCTCCCGACGGCACCGCCCTTGCTTGAGCCATCGCTGCCAGCCGGCATCTCGGCGCATCTGCAGGCCCGGCCGAGCAAGCCGGGAGAAACGAGGTCACGGATCAAGCATTGAAGGCGTGGAAACAGGAGGCGTCGCCCCTCACTCGGCGGTTTCGGTCCAATCGAGGGCCTTCAGTTCCTCGCGAAATGCGAAGCGGATGATGTGGCGTTCGATCACATCCTTGCACTCCGCCAGCGCCTCGGCATCAGGCGATTCCGCGACGAACGACAGCAGGTGTCCGCGGGCAGTCATGCGCGCGGTGCTCACTCCTATCGCCGCAACCGAATCCGTTTCGGTAAATTCGACCGACGTCTTGTGCGCGAAATGCTTGGACATCTGCTGCAGGTATTGCGAGGCGCGGTCGGTGGTAAAACCGCTCGTAGCTTTCAACATGTTTTTCTCCACACGGCATGGGATCGATGGGCAGGCAAAGGCATGGCAAAGGGCGGCATGATCGCTCCTGCCGCCCCTCGTGAAAAGTTCAAGCCTATTTCTTGCTCAGCGCTTGCGTGAGCTGATCGACGATATCCTGTTCGGACTTCAGACCCGAGCTCGTCAGGTAGAGCTTGGCAGAATCGAGATAGACGACCTGCTCGTTCTTCCAGGCCTTGGTCTGGCGTACCAGCTCGTTGTCAAGCAGGGCTGCTGCCGGCTGGCCTTCCTGGCCGATCGCCGCGTCGCGGTCGACGACGAAGATCCAGTCCGGATTGGTCTCGAGGATGTATTCGTAGGAAACGGCCTGACCGTGGGTCGCGACCTCGAGCTTCGGATCCGCCGGTTCGATACCGAAGATGTCGTGGATTTCGCCGAAACGGGAACCCTTGCCATAGGCGCTGATCTTGCCGCCGGTCGTCAGCAGAATGAGGCCGGTGCCGGCGCCCTTGGCAACGCCCTGCAGCTTTGCGATCGACGCGTCGAGCTTCTCCGAAGCGGCCTTGATTTCAGCCTCCTTGCCGAAGATGAGGCCAAGAATGGCGGCATTCTTCTTGACGCTGCCAATCAGGTCCTTGTCATCGTTGGTCAGGTCGATGGTCGGCGCAAGCTTGGCAAGCTCGGCATACTTCGACTGCGACCGGCCGCCGACGATGATCAGATCGGGTTCGGCAGCATTGACCGCCTCATAGTCCGGCTCAAACAGCGTACCGACCTTCGGGTAGGTGTCGGACTTGTATTTTTCGAGCGACGGCGGAATGGCAGAACCGGGAACGCCGGCCACAGGCACGCCAAGCATATCCAGCGTCTCAAGCATACCAAAATCATAAACCAGCACCGTCTTCGGGTTCTTTTCGACATCCGTCGTGCCGCTGCTGTGCTCGATTTTCAACGTTTCAGCGCTGGCGGCAGGCGCGAATGTCAAGACAGCCGCGACGGCGGCGTAGCGAAGAGCATTAGAAAATAGCGATATATTCATGACTTATTTCCTCATGTTTTAAGCCGTCCTAGCGCGATTTTCCAAAGAGGGCAACAAGCCCGTTTTCTGTCTTGCGAAAGCCGTGAGCCGGCATGCGACCCACTGACAGGTGCGCTTGGCACGACGAAACTTGACTAACCATCTCATATATATGAAGGAAGCTCAGCTCTAGTCCGCCGCTTGGCGGTGCCGAGAATGATGCAAGCGAAACCGATCTCAAGTTGCTCGGAGGCGACGGAAGGATGAATGGCAACAAGCCGGCAACGAATGTGCCATTCACCGAAGCACCGGCGCACGTAAAGACCGATCGATGAAGTCACTCCTGATTGCCGTCCCCGTCATCCTGTTGCTTGCCGTCGTCAGTGTCCTGACCGGTGTCGGCAGCCTTGCCTCCGGGCTTGAAGCTGACGGACGCGGCTGGTTGCTGATCGTCGAGAGCCGGGTGCCACGCACGCTTGCGCTGATGCTCGCTGGAACCGGGCTCGCCGTCGCCGGCACCATCATGCAGATGCTCGCCCGCAACCGCTTCGTGGAACCGTCGACAGCAGGCACCGCCGAATCCGCCGCACTCGGCATGCTGATGACGATGATCTTCGCGCCGACGCTGCCGGTCGCCGGCAAGATGGCCGTCGCCACCCTCACCGCGCTCGCCGGCACGGCGCTGTTCTTAAAAATCCTGCGCCAGATCCCGCTGCGCTCGACGCTGATGGTGCCGCTGGTCGGCATCATGCTCGGTGGCGTCATCAGCGCCGTCACCACCTTCGTCGCCTATCGCTACGACATGATGCAGTCCATGGGGACGTGGATGTCAGGCGATTTCTCCGGCGTGCTGCGCGGCCGTTACGAGCTCTTGTGGATCGCCTTTGCCCTGACGCTGATCGCCTATGTCACCGCCGCCCGCTTCACCGTCATCGGCATGGGTGAGGACATCGCCCGCAATGTCGGCCTCGACTACAACAAGGTAATTACGCTCGGTCTTTGCATCGTTTCCATGGTCACGGCCACCGTCGTAGCGACTGTCGGCATGGTGCCGTTCCTTGGGTTGATCGTGCCGAATGTCATCAGCCTCGTCGTCGGCGACAATCTCAGGCGCACCCTGCCGCTGATCGCCGCCACCGGTGCAGGGCTGGTGCTCGCCTGCGACATCGTCGGTCGCATGATCATCGCCCCCTACGAGATCCCGGTCGGAACCGTCATGGGCGTCATCGGCAGCGTGGTCTTTCTCTATCTGCTGCTTTCGAGGCGCGCCCATGCAGGCTGACATCAAAAGGGTAACGCCCGCCGGCACGCTCCTCGTAACGGCAGCGCTCGCGCTCCTGTCGATGCTGGCCTTCATGACGCTTGGCGCCAAAGGAAGCTGGGCGTTCATCCTCTCCTTCCGCGGCACCAAGCTTGCCGGCATGATCCTCGTCGCCTATGCGATCGCCGTCTCGACCATCCTGTTCCAGACGATCTCCGGCAATCGTATCCTGACACCATCGATCATCGGCTTCGATGCGATGTATGCGCTGTTGCAGACCGTCATGGTGTTCGCGCTCGGCGCGGCCGGCGCCAACGCCGTCGACCCCCGGCTTCAATTCGTCATCGAGACGGTGGCGATGGTCGGCTTTTCCGTGCTGTTGTTTCGGGCGCTGTTTTCCGGCGCCACCCGCAGCCTGCATCTGCTCATGCTGGTCGGCATCATCCTCGGCGGTCTGTTCCGCAGCCTCTCCTCCTTCCTGCAGCGGATCCTTGATCCCAACGAGTTCGTGGTGCTGCAGGACCGGCTGTTTGCCAGCTTCAACACCGTCAACGCCGATCTTCTCGGCATTTCCGCTGTCGCCGTCGCCGCAGTCACCTTCGTTCTCTGGCGGCTGTTCCCGACCTTCGACGTGCTGTCGCTTGGCCGCGAAAGCGCCATTGGCCTGGGCGTCGACCATCACCGCACCGTCACCATTCTGCTGGTGCTCATCGCCGTCCTGGTCTCGGTCTCGACCGCGCTGGTCGGACCGGTGACGTTCTTCGGTCTTCTGGTCGCAAGCCTTGCCTGGCAGATCACCCCGACGGCGAGCCATCGCTTCGTGCTGCCAATCACCGTGTGCCTTGCCATCATCACGCTCGTCGGCGGCCAGGTGATCCTGGAGCGGCTGTTTGCATTCAACACCGCGCTCAGCATCGTCATCGAATTCGTCGGCGGTCTTGTCTTCATCTTCCTGCTTGTTCGAGGCTCCGCCCGATGATCGAAATTCGCGACGTCACCAAATCCTACGGCAGCAACGCAGTCGTCGACCGGGTCTCGACGACGCTTCCGGCAGGGGGCCTGACCTCGATCATCGGTCCGAATGGAGCCGGAAAGTCGACGCTGCTGTCGATCGTCAGCCGCCTGATGCCGATGGATGGGGGACAGGTTCTGGTCGACGGCCTCGATGTCAGCCGCACGGCCGGCGACGTGCTTGCCCGCCGCCTGTCGATCATGCGCCAGGACAACCACATCACCGCGCGTCTTTCCGTGCGCGACCTTGTCGCCTTCGGCCGCTATCCCTATTCGAAGGGTCGTCTGACGGCCGCCGACGTCGAGCATATCGAACGCTCGATCGCCTATGTCGGGCTCAAGGCCTTCGAGCACCGGTTCCTCGATGAATTGTCCGGCGGTCAGCGCCAGCGCGCCTTCATCGCCATGGTGCTCTGCCAGGATACTGACTACATGCTGTTCGACGAGCCGCTGAACAACCTCGACATGAAACACGCAGTCGAGACGATGAAGCTACTGCGGCGGTTGGCCGACGATTTCGGAAAGACGGTCGTCGTCGTGCTGCACGACATCAACTTCGCGTCGGCCTATTCCGACCGCATCGTCGCCATGCGTAACGGCAGGCTCGCCTTCGAGGGCACGCCGAAGGACATGATTGAGCCGTCGCGCCTGCAGGCGATCTTCGACGTCGACTGCCGCGTGCACGCCGTCGGCGACACGCGGCTCGTCAACTACTTCGAATAGGCCGCACCCTTCAGTGGGAAGAGCCGGACAGGATCGGATTTCCGCTGCGGGCCGCATCGGCGATCTTGTCCTCGTCGGTCACCGATGACAGCCGCTTCAACCGGCGGCCCAGACGGGCGCTGACGTCGTCCATCACCGTGAACATCACCGGCACGAAGACGAGGCTCAGCATCGTCGATGTGATCAATCCGCCGATGACGGCGATCGCCATCGGGGCGCGGAAGGCCGCATCGGCACCCACGCCGATCGCCGCCGGAACCATGCCGGCAACCATGGCGATCGTCGTCATGATGATCGGCCGCGCGCGGGTCGTGCCCGCCGTCAGCAATGCCGTTCGCCGGTCCGCGCCTTCGTTGCGGCAGACGATCGCGTGGTCGACCAGCAGGATCGAGTTCTTGCAGACGATGCCCATCAGCATCAGGATGCCGATCGTCGAGGACAGATCCAGTGCTGCGCCGAAGAGGATGAGTGCCAGTGCGGCACCGCCGATCGACAAAGGCAGGGCAATCAGAATGGTCACCGGCTGCAGAAAGTCCTTGAACAAGAGGACAAGCACCGCCGCGACCATCAGGATACCGGCCAGCAAGGCGAGTGCGAAGTTGCGGAACATTTCCGACATGTATTCGGCTTCGCCGTAATTCGCCTGCGCAACGCCTGATGGCATCTTGGTCATCGCCGGCAAGGCAGAGACCGCCTCGAATGCCGTGCCGAGCGTGATGCCGTTCAGATTGGCCTCGACCGCCATCAGGCGCTTGCGGTTGAGCCGCTCGACGCTGCCCTCCTCCGCGCCGAAGGAAATATCGGCCACGGACGTGAGCGGCACCAGCTTGCCGGAATTGGTCCCGACGCGCAGGTTTCGCAGCGTGTCAAAATCTGCCCGTGCCGTTTCGTCGAGCATCACCCGGATCGGCACTTGCCGGTTGCCCAGATTGAACCGTGCCGAATTGCTCTCGCTGTCTCCCATGGTGGCAATGCGCGCTACCGCGCCGATCGAGGTCACCGAGACGCCAAGCCGGGCAGCCTCGTCGAGGCGAGGCTTGACCAGGAGTTCGGGTGATAACAACGGCTCGGTCGACTGGACATTGACGAGGCCTGGCATCGCCCGCATCTCGCTTTCGAGCTGACGTACAGCCTGGCTCAACGCACCAGCGTCATCGCTGGTCAGGTAGATCGACAGATCCTTGGCGCCCTGGTCGGATGCGAAGGTCGCCTGAATATCCGGCGTCTCGACAAGCAGCGGCCGCAAGGAAAGCTCGAACGCCTTGCGCCCGAGTTCGCGCTCCTTGCGTGGGCGAAGCTTGATCAGCAGATCGACCTTGTTGAGATCGTCGGCGGTCGCAAACACGCTGTCGACCTCCGGTCGTTCCTTGATCTTGCGCGTCAGTTCGTCCGCGACACGCGCCGTTTCCTCAAGCCGTGTGCCCGGCGGCAGGGTGACCTTCAAGGTCGAAAGGTTGCTGTCGCTCGTCGGCAGGAAGCCAGTCGGCAACATGGTCAGGAGCCCGATCGACCCGATGAAAATCACGGCAACGATGGAAAGCGCCGTCTTGCGGTGATCGAGCGTCCAGCCGAGTACCCGGACATAGGCGTCGCCGATGCGCGAGCGTTTGACCTCATGGCCGTGGCCTGCCTTCGGGCGAAGCAGATAGGCCGCCATCAGCGGCGTCAGCAGGCGGGCGACCAGGAGCGAGAACAGAACGGCGATGGCGACCGTCAGGCCGAATTGTTTGAAGTATTGCCCGACGGCGCCGCCGATGAAGCTGACGGGCGCAAACACCGCAACGATCGTCAGCGTCGTCGCAACGATCGCAAGCCCGATCGCGTCGGCAGCATCGATCGCGGCAAGGAACGGCCGTTTGCCCATATCCACATGGCGCTCGATGTTCTCGATTTCGACGATGGCATCATCGACAAGAATACCGATGACCAGCGTCAGCGCCAGCAGGCTGATACTGTTGAGGGTAAAGCCGAGCAGATCCATGACCATAAAAGTTGGCAGGATCGATAGTGGCATGGCGAGCGCCGAGATCAATGTCGCCCGCCAATTGCGCAGGAACGCGAAGACGACGATGACCGTGAGTCCCGCCCCTTCGAGCAGCGCCGTCACGGCCGCGTCGTAGCTTGCCTTGGTAAATTCGACCAGCGAGATCTGTTCCTTGATCTCGACCCCCGGCGTGCGCGACTGGATTTCAGCCAGCCGCGCGGCAACGCGATCGGCAACCACCGTATCGCTCGCGCCCTTGCTGCGCGATACCGAGAAGCTGACGACCGGCTCACCGTCGAGCCTGGCAAAATTGCGTGGTTCCGACGAGGTATCCTCGATCGTCGCCACGTCGGAAAGCTGCACCCAGCGACCGCCGGAAATCGGTATCGACAGACGCGAAAGCTCCTCCACGGACGTGGCGCTGCCGACAGTGCGGATCGACTGCTCGCGTCCACCGATCTCGCCGCGCCCGCTCGGCACATTGGTGTTGAGTTCGCGCATCGCCGTGTTGACCTGGTCGGCCGTCACGCCGAGTGCCAGGAGCCGCTCCGGATCGAGTGAAACGCGAACTTCGCGGCTGACGCCGCCAAGACGCTGAACCTTCTGGACACCCGGAAGCGTTAGAAGTTCGCTGTTCACGGTGTCGTCGACAAACCACGACAGCTCGACCGCAGACATGTTGGGCGCGCGCACGGTGTAGTAGATGATGGCACTGCCGTCGACGTCGACGCGTGACACCACCGGTTCCTGGATCGACTGCGGCAGATCGGAGCGGATCTGGGCAACCGCTTCGCGCACGTCGTTTGCGGCGCGATCCGGGTCGGTGCCGATCATGAACTCGACCGTGGTGGTCGAAACACCGTTGGTAACCGTCGAGCGAATGTGATTGACACCGACGAGGCCCGCGGCAACGCCCTCGACGCGCCGCGTGACCTGCGTTTCCATTTCGGCGGGCTGGGCGCTTGGCTGTGTGACCGCCACCGTGACGACAGGAAACGACACGCTCGGGTTGGCGTTGACGGGCAGACGCAGGAACGAGGCGACGCCGACAAGGGTCAAGACGACGAACAGGACGAGCGTCGGAACGGGCTTCCGGATCGCCCAGGCGGATATGTTGCTGGTCATTTCTGCGCGCCTGACTGGGTGGGATCAATATCATTGGTGGCGACAGCCTCGCCTTCGCGAAGAGAAACCCCGGCCTTGGCGACAACGCGCTCGCCGGCATCCAGACCCGATAGGATCTCCACCTTGCCGTTCTGGCGCATTCCGGCCTGGACCGTCTTGCGCTTGACCTTGCCGTCCTCGACGATGAACACCGAAGGCATGCCGTCCGGTGTGCCGTAGAGCAGCGCCGAATCGTCGACCATGATGGCCGGGCGTTCGGCCACGACGATTTCCGCACGCCCGAACGTTCCGGCATAGGGTGGCTTTTCGGTCTTCAGCGTTATCTTGGCCGCACCGAGCCGTGTCTCGCTGTCGATCTTCGGATTGATCACCCTGATATGGCCGTCGATCACGTCCGTGCGGCCGGAAAGCTTGACCTTTACCTTCTGGCCGACGGCAAGCAACGGCAGCTCGCTTTCCGGTATTTCGGCAGCAAGCTCGATCTCGCCGTCGCGGATCAGCCGCACCAGCGGTTCCGTTCCGGCGAGCGCGCCAGCGCGGGCAAGCCGCTCGGAAACGATACCGGCGGCCGGTGCAACGATCACGGCCCGCTCGAGCTTGCGACGTGCCTCCGCCAGGAGCGCCTGGGCCTGAGCGTCATCAGCGCGCGCGACCTTCACCGCCTCCCGGGCAATCGCCACGGCCGAGACCCGTTCTTCGAGGAATGTTTCCGCCTTCAGATGGCGCAACTGGCGGGCGCGCTCGAGCTTCTTTTCCTCCTGCCGCACAGTCTCCTCCTGCTGGGCAACCGCCGCACTGGCGCGCGCCACCCGACCCTCCGCCTCACGCAGCAGGTTTTCCAGCATCTCCGTTTCGAGCCGGGCGAGAACCTGACCGGCAGCCACCCGATCGCCGACCTCGACCTCGACTTTGGCGATCCGCTGCTCGGTCAATGTCGTGCCGACAGCGATTTCTTCGCGGGCGACGAAGATGCCGGCAAAGGAGCGCAGCCACGTCTGCGGCTGCCTGTCGGCCACAAGCGTCGAAACGGTGCGGCTTGCGGCCGGAACATCGGCGCTGACCGATGCGGCCGCCTCGTTGGCGCGAACCTGACCCGCAGTGGCAGCAAGCGAGAGGACGACGACGGTGGCTGCATTCAGAACTGGGGAACGTCTCATTCTGGTTGGCTTTCGCTGGCGGAGCCGGACGTCACAACCACTTTGGCAGCAAGAGCAACGTCGACGGTCCCTGATTATGGCGCTCAGAGGAAAATTATTTATTCGATTAGTCAATCTAATAATTTCACCCAATGAACGCGTCAATAGTAAGGCGATCTCATACAATCATTGCGGGAGCATGGCGTCAGTCAGCGACAAGGCACTTCTCTTGACATCGTATGCGCCCGCACCGCATACCAGATCGATTAGTCAATCAAAGAAAATGGACCGTTGGGGAGGAGCACGATGCGCAAGATCGACCCGGAGAAACATGCCGCAAGGCGGCAAGTCATCCTCGATGCTGCCATCGTCTGTTTCGCCCGCAAGGGGTTTCACGGCACTTCGACTGCGGAAATCTGCGCCGAGGCGGGCATGAGCCCGGGCAATCTTTTTCATTACTTTCCGACCAAGCACGCCATCATCGCCGCGATCGTGGAGGTTGAACGTCAAGAAACGGCGGAGTTTTTCCGCGAACTCCATGAAGCGAACGATCTTTTTGCAGCACTTCTGGGTTTCATGGACATTGTGCTCGGATTAGCGGCTGATCCCGTCTATTCCAGCCTGGCGCTGGAAATCGCCGCCGAGGCCATGCGCGACGAACGGATCGGCGAACTGGTTGCCGCCAACGACGCGGAGCTGCGCGCCGCCCTTTCCGCCCTGCTTGAAGCCGCATCCGCGCGCGGACAGATCGACGCCGCGATCGCTCCGGAAGCGGGTGCTCGATGGATCGCAGCGATCATCGACGGCATTTTCGGCCGGATCGCTGTCGACCCCGGTTTCAAACCGGCCGAGGAAGGCCCGATGCTGCACTTGTTGCTGACGCGCTTTCTCAACCCGACCGGGGACGCCGGAGGCGCTACAAGCCGCCTCGCGAAAGTAGAATAGCGTCCTGTTTTCTGAAGCATTTTCTGACGGAATACAACATCGCGCATCGGGCGAAAATGCTCAAAGCTGTCCATTGCACCACGGTTGCTGGCAACGCGCATAGTGGTCGTTTTCCGGCTCTATCCTTGCTCGCCACGCACCGAGGACAGTCTCTCCGCCGAACCGAGGCGATTTCCAAGCCCGCGATCATCACCCGCATCGCGTCCATGCCGCGGGCGCGTGACCAGTCCGAACCGGCCGTTGGCCCCGACGCATTCGGATGAACACGCCAGGACCATCATTTCTTAGACTAGGCTGAGCACGTCTCCGACCGGGCGCCGAGGCTTTGCCGGCCAGTTGCCTTCAGCCGCCTGGCCAACGGCCAGCAGCATCACGGGAATCTCCCGCGACCCGAGATAAAATTCCCGCGCGACCCCGTCCGCGTCGAAGCCCCCCATCGGGCAGGAGGCAAGGCCAAAAGCCTGCGCCGCAAACATCAGCGTCGCACCGGCGAATGTGGCGGTGCGGAAAGCTTCGTCCCGCTGGCGACCAGGATGCTGTCCATAGGCCTGCCTGACGGCCTCCTCCCATCCGGCCACCATCCTCTCCGGCATGAACCCGGCTTCCACGGCAGGGCGCAATCGCTCGGCCACATCGGCGTGGTCGGGCAGCGCCCCGGCGATGATGAATGTCACCGCCGCGTCGGTAATCTTCGGCTGATCGCTGGCGACCGCGCGCAGCCGCGCCTTGGCTTGCGACGTGTGAACAGCGATGAAGCGCCAGTTCTGCAAATTGTAGGCGGTCGGCGCATGGGTCGCCAGGCGGACCAGTTCCTGGATCTGTTCGACTGGAACGACTTTCGATGGGTCGAATGCATTCGTCGAAACACGGCTTTCGATCAGGTCGAGGAAGTGCATGGTCATGGCTTGATCTCCTTTTGTCGCCAGCGAAGGCAGATGACGTTGACGTCCACCATCTGCTCCGGATCAGGCATCGGCCTCACCGCCGAATGCCGTGAGATCAAGCTATCCCCTTCACTTGAAGACGATAATATGCAATCTCGGCAGCATATTATTCACCAATAGTGAACAACGATGGATCGATTGACTGCACTCAACGTGTTCCGCCACGTCGCTGAACTGCAAAGTTTTGCCGAAGCTGGCCGACGCCTCGGCCTGTCGCCGGCGGCGATCAGCAAGAACATCGCCGAGCTCGAACGGCACCTCTCCTGCCGCCTGATCCATCGCACGACGCGGCGAATGGCGCTGACGGAGGAAGGGCGGCTCTACTATCGCCAGGTAGCGCAGGTGCTTGACGATCTCGATGAGGCGGACCGGTCGCTGTTTCCGATGCAGGCAACGCCGAGCGGCGTTTTGCGGGTCAGCGCCCCGACCACGGTGACGCTAAAATTGCTGTCGCCGGCCATCCCGCGCTTTCTCGCGCAGTATCCGCAGCTGACGCTTGAGCTCGACCTTGACGATCGCCGTGTTGACCTTGTCAAGGAAGGCTACGATCTCGCCATCCGTGGATCCGACAGGCTCGAGGATTCAAGCCTGATCGCACGCAAGCTCACCAGTCTCGAGCATGTACTCTGTGGTTCGCCCGCTTATTTTCAAGGAGCCGGCATACCCACGCGTCCAGCCGACCTGGCGCGTCACAACTGCATCCAGTTCAGCCTGTCGAGCCATTCCGATTTCTGGGAGTTTTCGCGCGGTTCGGAGCGGATCGGCGTTTCGATCGATGGTCGTTACAAGGTCGGCTCGAGCCTCGCGGTGCGCGATGCGTTGCTTGCAGGCTTCGGCCTGAGCGTCATCCCACGGGTCTATGTCGAGGACGACTTGTTGTCCGGCGCGGTTGTCCCCGTCCTGACCGAATGGTCATTGCCGTTGACGGAAGTGTATGCGGTTTACGGTTCGCGTGTTCACCTTGCTTTGAAGGTGCGTGTTTTTCTGGACTTTGTTTCGCGCGCGCTTGGTGGTCAGTGACCCGGGTGGGTTCAGACGCCAAAGAGCCGGCCGACGTTTTGGTCTGGTGGGCTTTTTGTTGATTTCGTCGCGGGGGCCTGAAATCGCTGAGGCTTGCAAAACCGACAAGATTTTTTGGGGAGCTTTGAGGCGAAGAGCGTTTTGGGAACTGCTCACCAACTCTCACTTTGGGATGGAGCATGTCTCCGGCATGTTCGGGGAATAGTTCGCACGATAGCTGTTGAGGCACCCTCCTCATCCGGATGCGGCGGCGGCCGCGATCGCCTCGTTGTGTTTGGCCAGGGCCTGCTGCGCCGCTGCGGCGACGTCCGTCCCCCTGTCGCCCGCGACCTGAACTGTCGGGAACGCCGGTTTGATGCCGTTCTCGTGAAAGGCCTTGTTGATCAACATCAGCGCGCGGCGCTTGAGCATGAACTGCTCTCCCGGAACGGTCGTAAACTTCATTCGCAGGATCAGGCCTGAATCACCGAGGCTGTCGATGCCCTGCATTTTGAGTGGCTCGATGGTGATTGCGGCGAATTCCGGATCGACGAGCAGTTCCTGTCCGATCTTCTTGATGATCTTGCGCGCCTTGTCCACGTCGGTGTCAAAGCCGACGGTGACGGTGAGCTTCTCGATGACCCAGTCGCGGCTGAGATTCTGGACAGCACCAAGCTCGCTGAATGGAACGATGTAGATCGCACCCCGATGATGACGCAGCTTCACCGACCTCAGGCTGAACGATTCGACAGTCCCCTTGTAGCTGCCGCTCTGGATGTACTCACCGACCCGGAACGCGTCATCGAGCAGATAAAACATGCCGCTGATAATGTCCTTCACCACGGTCTGCGCGCCGAAACCGATGGCCACGCCGACGACCCCCGCACCTGCGATCAATGGCGCGATCTCGACGCCGAGCGATGACAGGGCCATCATGATGGCGACCGCCACGAATAGGATCATGAGGACGTTCTTGAGGATCGGCAGAAGCGTCCTGATCCGGGCGCGCCTGCGCTCGCGTTCACTGCCGACTTCGTGGGCCGATTCTGTCTCACCGAGCTTCCGGTCGATCAGCACCTTGACAATGTTCCAGACAAGGTCAATTGCGAGCAGGATAATGCCGGCGCTCAGCGCTCCGCGCATCAGCCTCAACGCTGCCGAGTCCTGTGCGGTGATCCCTGTCAACTCGATGTCCAGGACATCCGCCAACAGGACGATCGCCCCGACGATGAGCACTGCGCGAACGCCACGTTCGACCATTACCGAGATTACGCCCGGTCTGTTTTGACCTTCCGCATCGGCAAGACCGCCCTGCAGGAGATTGTCGACGGAAGCGCGCACGAGGGCGATCGCGCCTGGAAGTGCGGCGGCAACGACTGCGATCCAGAATGGCTTCATGGCACCCGCCACCCAGAGAAGCCAGAGCGTGACTAAATAGACAGTCCAGAACCAGTTGCGGGCGCGAACGCCGATCCAGCCGAAGCGACCCGGCTGCGTCGAGGAGAGATGCACCGTTGGGCGGTTCCACACGGCCTCGATGCCGAGGAAGAGAAGGACGATCCCCAGCGTATATGCCGCCACTTGCCGCGGCGGGTCAGCAAATCCAAGCGTGGCCAGAAGGTGAACAGTGACGGAGCCAAAAGCATACCAACCCACCATGTAGCCCAGCCGTTTCGTCCAATGCGTCGCCGCCTGATCGGAAACCGGCACGACGCGGAACCGTTCCGCACTTGCGAAACCACCGGATCCGGGCGGCGCAAGGAGAAAGTCGAACGCGACGCGCGCGAGCCGGAAGATCACCACTGCGAACAGGTAGCCGACAACGATTTCGCGGACCAGCGGCAACCAGTCGAAGGCAAGAAAGAAACCAAGGCTCCCCAGCGCAAACGCCACCACATAGCAGGTGCCCCACAGAAGTCTTGCCGAAATCGCCATGAGCTTGTCGCGCACGGTCAGGAACCGCAGCGAAGCGATCCAAGCACGCCAGCCCCGGCTAAGCCACCAGAAGCACCATTGCGCCGCCAATCCCGCGGCGACAAAGGCAAGCACCAGAAAGATGGGACGTGCGCTGTGACTGGCATCGACCTCGCCCTCGAGGACGGCTGCCGCGCGTGCGGCCTCAGAGGGAAACGCGCGCAAGCCTTCGAGAAGTCGGGTTGCGCGTGCGCGAAAGATCGTAACAAAGCCAGCATAGGAAACAGGTTCATTTGCAACGGCCTCAGGCGCCGCTGCGTCCGTCGTCGTTTTCGCGCTCAGCAACCAGGATCGCACCTGTGGATCATCCACGAGGTCAAGGAAGCGCTGAATTTTCTCAGCTTGCTCCGGATCTGGAGCCGGTCCCTGTGCGAAGCCTGGCGATGAGAACATGGCCAATGCGACAATCAATACAAACCCGACAAGCGCGTTGCGGACGAACGTGGACATTCGGCTGATAGGCAACGTTTCCATCTTCATTTCTCGATTCGCAGACATTGCTGATAAATTCCGCAGGCTATGGCAGCTGGCGGGGCGCACTGGCTGCGTCGTCAACACCACGGCAGGCCTGTCGCGCCGGAGGCCTTGCAGGCCTGATGCGTCAAGCTCGCTGACGCTGTCGCGCATATCCGCATGACACGGCGACAGGAGCAGTCCGACCGCGTTTGCTGCCGCGCCCCTGGTGGTCACCCCGAGGATATGGCAACGACCGACAAAGATAACCTCAGCCCCACTCACGCAACGTCACAGTATAGCACGGCACAGAGTATCGGCGGCGGGTCGTACAAAGCCCCGAGCGATGGGACACGTCCAAGCTTCGCGAAGCGGGCCTGCCGATATCGCGACTGGAGAACACTCAGTCGGCGAAGAATTCCTGCCGCGTTAGCCTTCGTATGGCCAATTAGGCCCACAAGCGAACTCGACCATGAGACGATCGACGCTGGTACACATGCAGCCCCGTGCAAGCTCCAAAAGGAAACCCGATGGCGCGCTTTCATCATCGCCCGTCGGAAACTCGCCCTGCTGTCGCCAAGCGGCATCGAATATCCAGGCTTTGTCACGTCTGGTTCGGGCTAGTGCCCGCCGAGAACCAGCGTCTGCACCGGCAGCATCACCGCCTGCATGCGCAGGATCATCGCATGCACCAGGCCGACCGCGTCGACCACGTGCAAGTAGAACCAGCGCAGCGAACTGATATCAGGCGATTCCAACTCGTCATGGCTGTTGGTGTAGGCGTTGGCGATGCAGCTGCTGCCCGGCGGAATGCCCTCGAGGCCACCGGCAAAGAGCGGTTCCAGGAAAACGGTCAGCGTTCCAGGTCTTGCCAGTTGCGTGATATCGACCAGTTGGTCACTCGCCCTCAGCTGCCCGCCGGCAATCACGTCCTGTATCTCGGTCACCACCATCGGAATGATGGTGAAGGGTTTGCCGACGCAGGTGGCCTCGGCAATCATGCCCACCTTCAGCACCTGCGCCTCGATCTGGCCGAAACCGGCGATCAGCGCCACCTTGCCGGCCTCGCTCGGCACCAGGA
>NZ_MUNW01000082.1 GCF_002002725.1 Sinorhizobium sp. A49
ACCATGAATGCATCGACCGGGGCGATCAGCGGGACGCCGACGGCGGGCGGGTTCGGTACGGCGAATTTCGCGGTGACGGCCACGGCCGCGACCACCGGCTCGGCTACCGCCAACTATACGATCATAGTTGGAGCACAACCGGTGGTGTTGACACCGGCCACAGGTACGGCTCTGACGGCCGGCACGGTCGGTTCTGCCTACTCGCAGACGATTTCGGCGAGCGGCGGTGTGGGTGCGTTCACGTATGTGGTTAGCAGCGGAGCGGTACCCGATGGCCTCTCTCTGAATGCGACGACCGGCACGATCAGCGGCACGCCGACAGCGGGTGCATTCGGCACGGCGAACTTCACGGTGACGGCCACAGCGGCCACCTCGGGTTCTGCTTCGGCGACCTACTCGATTGCGGTCGGAGCTCCGCCCTTGGTCCTGACGCCGGCCAGCGGTACGGCGCTTTCGGCCGGCACTGTTGGTACGTCCTATCCGGGCGCATCGATTTCCGCAACCGGCGGCCTGGGGAGCCTCAGCTTTTCGGTGACATCCAGTGCGCTTCCAGACGGCCTTACGATCGACCCGGCAAGCGGTGCAATATCGGGCACGCCGACTGCAGCCGCACTCGGCACATCGACTTTCACCGTGACGGCTATCGCGGCGACAAGCGGCACCGCTTCGGCAAGCTATACGATCACGGTGGTGGCGCCACCGGTGGTGCTGACGCCAGCAGCCGGTACGACCCTTGCGGGCGGCATAGTCGGATCGTCCTATTCGGAGACGTCGATCTCGGCGAGCGGCGGTGTGGGTGCGATCAGCTATGCTGTGACATCGGGCGCTCTCCCGGCGGGCCTTGCCATTGATCCGGCAACCGGCGAGATATCAGGAACGCCGACGGCGGCCGGCTTTGGCACGGCGAACTTTGGCGTGACGGCCACGGCGGCCACGGCAGGTTCTGCTTCGGCCAACTACACGATCGTAGTCGGGGCAATGCCGGTCGTAATGACGCCGGCAAGCGGCACGGCTCTTTCGGCCGGCACGGTCGGTTCGTCCTACTCCGACACTTCCGTCTCGGCGAGCGGCGGCGCAGGGGCGATCACCTTTGCTGTGACCGCCGGATCCCTGCCTACCGGCCTCACGCTTAACGGATCGACCGGCGCAATCGCCGGCACGCCCACTGAGGCCGCGCTCGGCTCGGCGAATTTCACACTGACAGCGACAGCAGCGACCAGCGGCAGCAGTTCTGCAAGCTATACGATTGTCGTGGGTGCGCCGGCCGTGGTGCTGACACCTGCAACCGGTACGGCGCTTTCGGGCGGGACGGTGGGTGCCGCCTATTCGGGCGCCACGATTTCTGCCAGTGGCGGTGTCGGAACATTCAGTTATGCGGTGACATCAGGCGCTCTGCCGACCGGCCTGAGCCTCGATACGTCGACCGGGGCAATTACCGGCACGCCGACGGTTGCAGCGCTCGGAACGGCGAACTTCTCGGTGACGGCAACCGCGGCGACCAGCGGCTCGGCTGCGGCCAACTACTCGATCACCATCGCGGCCCCGCCGGTGGTGCTGACGCCGCCGGGCGGCGCACTGGCGACTGGCGTCGTCGGCACGTCCTATTCGGATACCTCGATCTCGGCGAGCGGCGGCGTGGGTACGATAAGCTATGCCGTCACGGCGGGGACGTTGCCAGCGGGTCTGACCATCGATGCGACAACCGGGGCCATCACCGGGACGCCGACTGCGACCGGGTTCGGCACGACAAACTTCACGGTCACCGCGACGGCCGCAACTGCGGGCTCCACCTCGGCAGTCTACACGATCACCGTGGGTGCTCCGCCCGTAGTGCTGACGCCGGCAACCGGCACAGCGCTTTCCGCTGGAACGGTGGGCGCGTCCTACTCGGACACGTCAATCGTCGCAAGCGGCGGCCTCGGGACGTTCAGCTTTGCGGTGACATCCGGCGCGCTTCCGGCGGGGCTTGCACTTGATGGGGCGACCGGCGCGATATCAGGCACGCCGACGGCGGCTGGCTTCGGGGCGGCAAGTTTCACTGTGACGGCAACGGCAGCGACTAGCGGTACTGCCTCGGCCACCTATTCGATCACCATTGGAGCGCCGGCTCTGGTGCTGTCGCCGGCCAACGGCGCGGTGCTCTCCGCCGGCACCGTCGGCTCGTCCTACACGGATGCGTCAATATCAACGGTCGGTGGTGTTGGTACGATCAGCTATGCGGTAACGGCCGGATCGCTGCCGGCGGGCCTGAGCCTGAATGCATCGAATGGTGCGATTTCCGGCACGCCGACGGACGGCGCGCTCGGAACGGCGACCTTCACCGTGACAGCAACGGCCGCAATCAGCGGCTCTGCCTCTGCAGCCTACTCCATCACGATCGGGGCGCCGACCCTGGTGCTCGCTCCGGCCACCGGCACAGCGCTTTCCGGCGGGACGGTTGGCTCGTCCTATTCGGATACGTCGATCTCAGCGACCGGCGGTGTAGGTGCGATCAGCTATGCAGTGACGGCCGGTTCGCTTCCAGCGGGCCTCAGCCTGAATGCGTCGAACGCCGCGATATCAGGCACGCCGACAGTCGCAGCGCTCGGCATTGCCAACTTCACAGTGACGGCGACTGCAGCGATCAGTGGATCCACTACTGCGAACTATTCGATCACAGTTGCCGCTCTACCGGTCGTGCTGACGCCGGCAACAGGCACGGCGCTTCCATCCGGCACACTCGGGGTCGCCTACTCGGACACGTCGATTTCCGCAAGCGGCGGTGTTGGTGGTGGTTTTACATACGGCGTGACATCAGGCGCCTTGCCAGGAGGCCTTATGCTGGATGGGGCCAGCGCCCGCATCTCCGGAAGGCCGACCGCTGACGGTGACTTCCCCTTCACCGTCACGGCAACGGACGCGAGCGGTGCCACAGGGCAGGCGAACTATACGCTCTCCGTCCTTTCCACCAGTTTCGTCTTCAGCCCACCTGCAGGTTCGCTGCCGGACGCCATGGTTGGCGAAGCCTATTCATCGCGCGTTTCGGCAACCGGAGGCGTCGGTGGGCTGGTTTACAGCGTCAAGAGCGGCGACTTGCCGAAGGGCATGGTCCTAAACATATCCACCGGAGAGCTGACAGGGCCAATCGCCGGCGATGCGACGCCCGATGATTATCGCTTCACGATCGCCGTCGTCGACAGCCGCGGCGCAAGTGGATCGGCGGCCTATACGCTGAGACTGAAGGGGCGAGCGGTGACGGTACCCGACGTCGTCGTCGACGTTCCCGCCGGGTCGACACCGAAGAACGTCTACCTCAACAGTGGCGCAACTGGTGGTCCATTCGTCAGCGCCGCGATTGCTTCCGTTACACCGCCCAACGCGGGGAAGGCGGAGATCATCGAAGGTGAACTCGCGGCTGCCGGCAGCTTCACACCGGTCGGCTATTACCTCAGGTTTACGCCCAATCCGTCCTATTCTGGCTCTGCCGTCATCGGTTACACGTTGCAGAGCGCGCTTGGGACTTCGAATGTCGGGCGCATTACCTACAGGATTGCCCTGGACCGAGTGGCGGCGGGAGAGGAAATCGACAGTCTTGTGCGCGATTTCGTCCGCACGAGGCAGAACCTGTTATCATCGACAGTTAAGGTCCCGAACCTGCTCGACCGGCGCAAGGCTGTGGTCAGCACCGATCCGGTAACGACGGCCGTCACGCCATCTGAGAAAGGCGCCCGTCTCGGCTTCTCCTCCAGCCTCGCCCAGATCCAGGCGGCACGCGATGCCGCCGATGCGGCCGCAGCCGGTGAAACCTTCGTGATGACCAATCGCCCATTCGACATCTGGGTGAACGGCAGCTTCCTGTTCCATAAAGACGAAGACGACAAAAGCGACAAATGGGGCAATTTCGCGCTGTTCTCCGTCGGTGCGGACTATCTCGTCAATGACGGCACGCTCGTCGGCCTGTCGTTCCACTACGACTACATGACGGACCCGACCGACGAGGACGCCGAACTGAAGGGCAATGGGTGGCTTGCCGGCCCCTATGCCTCGTTCGAAATCGGCAAGGGCGTCTTCCTCGATGCCAATTTGCTCTATGGCGGCTCATCGAACGACATCGACACCGGCATCTTCCACGGAAGCTTCGACACGAGCCGCTGGATGGCGGATGTGAAGCTCACGGGCGAATGGCAACTGGACGAAATGACCGTGCTCACGCCCAAGCTCCGCGCGGTCTATTTCACCGAGGAGACTGAGGACTATTCGGTCTCCAATTCCCTCGGCGAAACAATCGATCTCAAGGGCTTCATAGAGGAACAGGCCCGCTTCAGCATCGGGTTCGATGTCGAGAGAACGCTGGAGCTGGAAAGCGGACTAACGCTATCACCGTCGATCGGCGCGGATATCGGCTTTGCCTCGCTTGATGGCGAAGGCCTGTTCGGGAGGGTCTCGGCCGGGCTCGCTCTCTCCAACAACGACAACTGGAATATCGACTTTTCACTGCTGTTTAACGTCGAGGGCGATGGTTCGCGCTCGGGCGGCGGGAAGATTGGTGCTCGCGTGAGCTTTTGACCAAAGCAGCTTGCAAGGTCCGTTAGCTCAATGTGTTGTTGAGAGCCGGCCTGTTCGAAAGTCGCGATGCCGCGGTCAACGGGGGGCCGGCGGGTATACCTATCACGCGTTTGCGCAAGCGAGCGACGACGTTCGGCGCTCAATCATCCTTGCATTTATGGAGTGCCATTCCAGGAATGCATGGTAAAAATAGATGCTAGGCGAATTCTGAAGCTTCTATCAGCCGGAAAATGATCGTACGCGAACCTTCAGATCAAGCCGCGCGCCCCAGTTCTCGCTGCCTGGCGCTGGACAGACGTTTCATCGGTCGCGCCACGATCAATGCCCCGCTGAAGCCAGGTATAGTGATCGCCGACGTCATCGCAGGCCGCACATTGGGGGGTGGGGAGAGTTGTTCCCTGCACAAGTCGTTGATGGTCGAAAACATCGATGGCCGCCCGCACGCCCCATACTCGCTACAGCGATTGGGCGTGGGCGCCGAGCGGCTGTGCCAGCGCCGAACAGCACAACCCAATTGGACACGATCTCGCGTCGCCCTAAGCCGGCCTCGAGCGGGACCAAGAGCGCCAATGCGATCAACACGCGGGGTTCAGGATGATGCGAGCGTACGGGAATCCGATTAGGGATCCGGTTCTTATCTGGGCCCGATAGCCCGGCTTGCTGTCCGACGGCCACGAGCTGCTACCATCGTAGGTGCAAAAAAAGCCGGGATGATTTTCATCATCCCGGCCAGTTGGCTCACTGGGAGGAGAGGTCTTCTTTGGACGATCAGACTTTCTTGCGGTTCTTCTGTCGATAGACGTCGATGACGACGGCGGCGACGATGATCAGGCCCTTGACGATTTCCTGATAGTAGGCGTCCACCCTGAGGAAAGTGAAACCTGATGTCATGACACCGAGGATGATCGTGCCGATGACCGTACCGGTGATGCGGCCGACGCCACCGGTCAGCGACGTGCCGCCGATGACGGTCGCAGCGATCGCGTCGAGTTCGTACATGACGCCCATGCCGGCCTGTGCGGTCTGGGCACGGGCCGCGGTGACGACGCCGGCAAGGCCCGCCAGCATGCCGGCAATGGCGTAGACCTTGATCAGATGCGCCTCGACATTGATGCCCGAGACGCGGGCCGCCTGAACGTTGGCGCCGATCGCATAGGTGAACTTGCCGTAGCGGGTGTAGCGCAGCGCAATGTGGAAGATGATCGCCACGACCAGGAACACGATCACGGGCCAGATGCCGGTGCCGATGAAATTGAACTGCTCGGTGAGGCCTGAAACCGGCTGGCCCTTGGTGTACCACTTGGAGATGCCGCGCGCCGAAACCATCATGCCGAGCGTGGCGATGAAGGGCGGGATCTTGGTTCTGGCGATCAACTGACCGTTGATGAGGCCGGCAATCAGGCCGACACCGATGCCAAGACCGATCGGGACGATGGCGGGCAGGTCCGTCAGCGACGGATAGAGCGCACGCGGCCAGGTGGAGGCCTGCGCTACACTTGCCGAGAACATCGCGGTCATGCCGACGACGGAGCCGGAGGAGAGATCGATGCCGCCGGTGATGATGACCTGGGTCACGCCGACGGCGATGATGCCGATCACGGCGACCTGCAGGATCATGATCGTCAGGCGCTGAGGATTTAAGAGAAAGCTCTGACCGACGAAGATCCAGCCAAGGATTTCGTAGACAAGGGCGATACCGATCAGCACAAGGAAGATGCTGAATTCGGGTGGCATCCGGCGCTTGGCAGCCGGAATGGCCGAGCCGGTGCCTTGTGCGGCGACATTGGTTTCCATTGTTCGTTCCTCCCTTTGGTCCATTCGGTTCGCGCTAGCTGGCGGCGAGTTCCATGACCTTGATCTGGGTTGCCTCGGCACGGTCGAGGATGCCGGTGACGCGGCCTTCATGCATGACCATGATGCGATCGCTCATGCCGAGCACCTCCGGCATCTCCGAAGAAATCATGATGACGGCGACACCGTTGCGAGCGAGTTCGGTGACGAGGCGGTGGATCTCGGCCTTAGCCCCGACATCGATGCCGCGCGTCGGCTCGTCGAGAATGAGAATGCGCGGGTTGGTGAGCAGCCAGCGACCGATCAGCACCTTCTGCTGATTGCCGCCGGAGAGGTTCTCAATCCGCTCCTGCAGATTGGGCGTCTTGACCCGAAGTTTGCGGCTCATCTCTTCGCAGGCAGCGGTGATGTCCTTCTCCGCCACGAAGCCGCCCTTGACGAAGCGGTCCTGCAACACGGCGATCTGCATGTTTTCGAGCACGTCGAGGATCAGCAGACAGCCGGTATCCTTGCGGTCTTCCGTCAGGAAGGCCATGCGGTTGCGGATGGCGGTATTGGGGCTGTCGATCGAAACCGTCTTGCCGTCGATGGCGATCGTGCCCGAACTTGCCGGGGTGACGCCGAACAGCGTCTCGGCGACATTCGAGCGGCCGGAGCCGACCAGGCCGGCAATCCCTAGGATTTCGCCGGCGCGGACGTCGAAGGAGACGTCGTGGAAGACGCCGTCGAGCGTAAGGTTCTTGACCGAAAGCATGACGTCGCCGATTGGCACCTCTTCCTTCGGGAACATCTGGGTGATTTCGCGGCCGACCATCATGCGGATGATATCGTCGCGGGTAACGTCGCTTGAGGCGTGCGTGCCAATGTACTTGCCGTCACGGAACACCGAGAACTCGTCGGCAATCTCGAAGAGTTCATTCATCTTGTGGGTGATGTAAACGATGCCGATGCCCTGCGAGCGCAGATCACGGATGATCTCGAACAGGTGCGCGACTTCGCGCTCCGTCAAGGCCGAGGTCGGCTCGTCCATGATCAGCACATCGGATTCGTAGGAGACCGCCTTGGCGATCTCGACCATCTGGCGGTTGGCAACCGAGAGGTGGCGGACTTCGATCTCGGGATCGAGCTTGATGTTCAGACGATCGAACAGCCGGGCAGTGATGCGGCGCATTTCGCCATGATCGACGAAGCCGAAGCGGTTCTTCGGCTCGCGCCGGATCCAGATATTCTCGGCAACCGTCATGAACGGCATCAGGTTCAATTCCTGATGGATCATGGCGATACCGTTTTCGAGCGCATCGAGCGGCGACTTCAGTCGGATGTCGACACCCTTCAACTGCACCTCACCCCTGTCGGGCGTATAGATGCCGGCAAGGATCTTCATCAGCGTAGATTTGCCGGCGCCGTTCTCGCCCATCAGCGCATGGACAGTGCCGCGCTTCAGCCGGAAGGACACGTCGTCAAGCGCGACGACACCTGGAAATTCCTTGCGAATGCCTTCGACATTGAGAAGGTATTCGGCGTTGGGTACGGCGCCGCTGGCGCGCACGGCGGCCATCGTTGTCGGACTGAGCGTCATGGTCATTGCCTCCCCGTCAATTCCGGCTTTCGCGGAAAAGTCCTCGCAGCTGGTGGGTCAACCAGCCATTTTCCTCGCAGGCGCTAGTCTACAGGATCAGCGCAACTGCCGCGGGACTGTTTTTGAATGAGAGCGCGGGGATATCCCGCGCTCTCGATGCAACGGATCAGTTCTTCGCCTGATAGCTTGCCATGTTGTCCTTGGTGACGAGCTCGAAGGGGATGTAGACCTTCTTCTCGATGGCTTCGCCCTTGGCGAGCTTGAGGGCTGCGTCAACCGAGCCCTTGCCCTGGCCAGCCGCATTCTGGAACACGGTCACGTCGAGGTCGCCGGCAGCCATGGCAGCAAGCGCGTCCTGGGTCGCATCGATGCCACCGATGACGACGCTGTCCATCGAGCGGCCAGCAGCTTTGAGCGCCTGGATCGCGCCGATCGCCATCTCGTCGTTGTTGGAAATCACGGCGTCGAACTCGAGGCCGGCGGAAAGCCAGTTGGTCACAAGATCCGAGCCCTGCGTGCGCGACCAGTTGGCGGTCTGTTCTTCGACGATCTCGATGCCTTTGCAGGCTTCGGTCGCCAGCACATCATGGATGTCCTTGGTGCGCATGCGGGCAGCCTGGTTGGAAAGCTCGCCCATCATGACGACGGCCTTGCCCTTGCCGCCGAGCATCTTGCAGATTTCCTGGGTCTGCAGCGTGCCGGATTCCTGTTCGTTCGACGCGACGAAGGCCTGCTTTTCCGGCAGGGTGTCGACGTTGACAGGTTCGCGGTTGACGTAAACGAGCGGAATACCAGCGTCGGCGGCGATTTTCGACATTGCGGCGGTCGCATCGGTATCAACCGGGTTGACGATGATGGCGGTGACGCCGGCTGCGATGAAGTTCTGGATCTGGCTCTGCTGCTTCGAAACGTCGTTCTGGGCGTCTTCGATCTGCAGGTCGACGCCACTGAGCGTTTTGGCGTAGTCGGACATGCCGTTGCGCAGGACCGTCAGGAAGTTGTCGTCGAACTGCGCCATGGAGACGCCGATGGTTTCGGCATGCGCCGCCGTCGACATCATCACGGCCATGGCTGTACCCAGCAGGAACTTTTTCATTGTCTTTCTCCTCCACATTCGGTGCCCGGCTACACCTTCTCCAGCCGGAAACGCTGACCACATCGGGTTGCGCCCATCCCTGATCGGAAGCGGTACTCCCGCCACGCTCCAATCAAAACGGAATAAAAGAACCAGTGATTTGCAATTACGGAATATGTATTCCATTTTATGCGGGCGCCGTCAAGGGTGTCTTTCGGCGCCTCGCTTCGTTTTCCAGTGACCGATCGCTGTCGATGGTCAGAGCCCTGCTTCTATGTAATCCATGCTGGCCTTGAGGTGTGCGGCTGGATCGACAAGTGCGTGGACTTCATCGGCAAAGGGCTCGAACGAGAACGGGCCGGCGTAGCCCGCAGCCCGCAGCCGACGGATCTGTCCGATATTGTCGAGGGTGTCGTTTTCGTCGACCAGAACGCGATGCGAGTCGCGAAGATCTACGATCGCAGCATCGCGGTCGGTAACGCCGGAGATATGCACGAGGCCGGTCATCTCAGGGTAGATTGCCGGTTCGCCAGCGAGATGGTGGTGGAAGGTGTCGTGCACGACGCGGAACGTAGCGTCGCCACCGATTGCCTTTATACCGTCAACAGCTTCCGTTTTGGAGCGAAGCGAGCAGATCGCGAAGCCGAGAGGCTCGACAAGGCCAATGATGCCGGCGGCATCGAGCATCGGCTTCAGTGCGACAAGCGCTTGCCTAAAGTTGGATTGGCGCTCGCCGTCCGCCTGGCCGCTACCGTCATTGACAGGCACCAGAACGAGCGCCTTTGCGCCGCAATCCTGGACATAGGAGATCAGGTGGGCGGCTTCGGCCGCACGGGTTTCGTTCCATTCGTTGAAGCGCTGCAGGGCGTTGATTGAGATGATCGTTACGCCGTGACGTCGCGCAAGTGCAGCCACGTCTGCTGCGGGCGGTCCGTCGAGAATGGCGTTGCCGGTCAGATCGTTGCGGATTTCGACGGACGTCATGCCAAGCGAGCGCGCGAGCGCGAAGAATTGGTCGAGCGGCAGGCCGGGTGTCGCCATGTGGTTGAGTGCAAAGGGCAGGGTGGTCATGGGAATGTCTCCTCCAGGCTTGGTCTTTGGTAGCTATAAATGGAACGTTCATTCCATTTATAGCTACTCGCACAGATCGCCGATGGCTAGGAGTCTGCTGAAAAGTTGCTCGTCAAAGCGTTTGCATTTCTGCAAGATTTTCGTCCGTCGATGATGGGATTCAATCAATCTACCAGTCATTCCATCGCGACCTTGGTAACGCTTGGCGGCCATTCGTGCGTCGCGCCGGACGCGCGCTGGCCTCGAAAGATGTCTTTGTACGACGGTCAGCGCAAGTTCGGTTTGCATTTGGCGCTGCAAGGTGGTTTTTGGCGCAACGTGCCGGGGTGGCCGGCAGAGTGAGAATATGAACGTGCCCAACAATCCTGTGGTAACCGCGATGCAAGCCCGTCCCTGGCACCCGCAATGGGGTGCAAGGCTCGGAGCGACCTACTTCGTGCACAGGGCGTTTCCTTGGCTGGCCCACTATTTCGGCGACGCACCGCTTCGTTCGACGCTTGCGCCTGGGCTCGACGGTATCCTTTCATGGGGTGGTCGCCTCCCTGCGAAAACGGCGATGCAAATTGCGCGTTTGCGTCACTTGCCGCACTGGCATCTTGAGGATGGCTTCCTGCGCTCCGTCGGTCTCGGCAAGGATGGCAGTATCCCGATCTCTATCATCGTCGATGATAGAGCGCTGCCTGTCGATGCTGGTCGCGCCTCGCGATTGGAATTGCTGGTCCACGATGCGGCTGGCGGCTTTGCGCATGATGTCGGTGCGCCGATCCGTGAGGCACTGGTTGAGCATAAGCTGTCGAAGTACAACAATCTCCCTCACACCGAGCCCGGGCTCGATCGCTCGACACGGCGCAGGCTCCTGCTGGTCGATCAGGTTTTTGGCGATGTTTCCGTCGCAAAGGCGCTCGGCTCGCCTTCCGCCTTTGACCGAATGTTGAATGATGCACTTGCAACCGGCGCGCAGATTGTCGTTCGGACGCATCCAGACGTTATTGCCGGGCACCGCAAGGGCTATATGACCGAGCGGGCATCGAAATTGCCAGGCGTAACCCTTATGGCCGACAAGGTCTCTGCGGCCGCAATTCTCGCCGTCGTCGACGAAGTGTGGACCGTCTCCAGCCAAATGGGCTTCGACGCGCTTTTGCGAGGGCTTCCCGTCCGTTGTTATGCAACTCCGTTTTATGCCGGTTGGGGATTGACGGAAGATCGTGCTGAAGATCGGGCGCAAGCGGCGCATGCGAGGCGGGCAACCGCGCGCCCCACAGTCGATCAGCTAACGTTCGCAGCTTTCAGCCTCTACCCCGTCTATCGACATCCAAAGACGTGGGCGGTGCTGGAGCCGCTCCAGGCGATTGATTATTTAATCGAAGAAATCGCCACGACGATGCGGACTGCCTAATTTTTTATGGCCTCGATCTCTTTATCAGCGGGGCCACCGGATTGCGTGGTCGGCAAAGCTAAGTTCGATCCGGCGGCACACTTCTTCGATTATTCGAGGCGCGTCTTCGTCTGGCGGATCGTCGGCAAGTTGGAGTGGATCTTCAATGACCGTGCGTAGCCCAAGTATCTCGACAAACGCGTCCGAGGCAGCGCCCCCGTGCTGTAAATCGCCGAAGATGGAGACAAGCTTGCGTGCTAGCAAATGTGGCGACTTTTTTCAGGTAGTCGGAAGCCATCTGGATACCGGCAAGCGGGACTCAGTCGGTCCTAAGCAGCCCGGTCTTCAAAAAGTTGAAACTTCCGTCTGAGGTATACTTCTTATATGCCTCACTCTGGAGAAAGTGTTGGCCCGCATCCATATAACGCTGCCATTGCCGTTCGTTGATGTTTCGTATGAAATCAAGGAGTTCGGTATCAGAAGGGAATTGTCTCCGGTCGACAAAGGCCTCTGGAGGGATCCTCTCCTCAATGTCAGGAGCACCCCAATATACTGGTACACAGCCTGCGCGGAGCGCATCAAAGATTTTTTCGGTGATGTATCCACGGGAACACCGTGCATTTTCGTAGCACAAGTTAAAACGATAGCCTGACATGATAGACTGCTTATCGTCGACCGCCCCTCGCCAGGATTTGTAAGCTTGTGACCATCCACGGCCATAGTGATCAAATTCACTCAAGCAGTTGGCCTCGAAGAACTTTATCGTTCTTATTCGGGCTGTATAAAGTTCCTCTGGGTGGGAAGACTTCTTGTTCGCGGAAAAATTGCAAATGAGTTTTCGCTGCTCAAAAGGGACAAACTCCTTCAGGGCTTTAAAATCCGGTTGCGGAAAGACGAACTCCGAGTAGGGGCGCCCTGCGCTAATCAGATCTTGATCCCATGTGAACACTACACTGAAGTGTTTGTGTATGCCTTTGTCGTAGTTAAAATCGGCAACCACTTTCGGTTCGTAGAGGATAACCGCCAAGTTGTCTGCTAATCCAGCCTTGAGGCACTTCTGATAAAACGATCGACGTGAAGTGAAGCCCTTCAAGTATCGTTTGACGCGGCGCCGCAAATTCGTTGGTCTGAAGTCCTCTGGGACGTTCTGAAATATGACCCAGCTAACGTCTTGCAATCGTCCCTGATAGGATGCCGGGGTGTAAAGCTCGAAGCCAATTTCGCGAAATTGGGACTGGATTGCATGCCATACATCATCGTCTCTCCCGGCCTTGCCAGGGTCGCTGAAGATCCGTTCCATATTGGTCTGCTGGGGGTCGTAGATGATAGCCTGCATTAGAAATCCAAATCCAAGATTGAGCAAATTTCTAGTGTGGATGACGCGCTCACACAATCCTTTCGACGCCGGGAAATTGTCAGAGTTAACGTCATGCGCCTGGAAACCCCTCTCGGTGAGGGGCTAGCCCGTGGGCGGTCTCGGCGCCGTGAGCCACGGCGCTCTGCGAGCCGTAGCGACGTCAATTACTCGTCGTCAGATGTTCTCGGGCGTAAAGAGATCAAACGGCAGGAAGGTCTGTCCGGGCGCACCTGTCGGCCCTTTGTCGATCGCCTGTATCATCAGGTTGATCGTCTCTCGCGCCAAGGCTGCGGTCGGCGTCGAGATCGCGAGTGTCACGACGTCGTCGGCAAGTGCCGCACGCGATTCCGGGGTCAGTTCGTTGACGACGACAATCAGCTTGCCTTCGAGCTTTTCCTCGCGGATCGCCGAGATTGCTCCCTCCATGCCGCCGCCGCAGACATAGAAGCCGGTCAGATCCGGGTGGCGTTGCAACAGATTGAGCGTCGCTTCGTGGGTGATTTCGGCGGTATCGAGATTGACCATGGTGTCGAGCACTTCGAAATCCGGGGCGTGCTCGCGGAAATAGGATCGAAAGCCGATCTCGCGCAGTTCGTGGCCGAGAAAGCGATGGCTGCCGACGAAGGCTGCGACCTTTCCCGGCTTTTTTGCGGCCTTGGCAATCATCCAGGCGGCGGTCCTGCCGACCTTGTGATTGTTGAGGCCGACATAGCCTTCACGCACGCCTGCGGCAAAATCGGAAAGCAGCGAGAAAACCGGGATCCCGCGCTCCTTCAACTCTTCGACTACGGCTGTCACCGCAGGATAATCCGGCGCCACAAGCGCAATCGCCTGATTGCGGGCGGCCATTGCTCGCAGCTTCTCGGTGATACCTGTTGGCGTTGAGTTGGCGACGAATTCGACCTGGGGCAGGGCGCGGACGGTTGAAAGCGCAAGGGCTGCGTTTTCCATCTCCTTGGCGACAATCTGATAAAAGGCCTGCTGCGGTTTCTGCAGCAGGAAGCCAACACGATATTGCGGCAGATCCTCGAAGACGCGCTGCCGCAGCAGGCCGACCGCGTGATAGCCGATGCCCTTGGCGGCGTCATAGACCCGGCGCGCCGTCTCTTCGCGCACCGGATGACGGCCGTTGAGAACGCGGTCCACGGTGGCAACGCTCACCCCTGCAGCGCGGGCGAGATCGGCGATCGTCGGTCTGTTGCTCATGGGTAGCACCTGAAATGATTCCATCATTCATGAAATGCAAGATCTGATGGTATTTGATAGAATATATCATCACTGCATTGAGGACTTGCAAAAGTCAACCTATCCTCAATGCCAAGAGACGAGGAGCGGCCCTGATGCGGTCGAACGGCGGGAGAGAGTGATGACGGTGGTTCCGACGAAGCGCGACTACAGCCTGCTCGGGCGGGATGCCCAGGCAGCCGTTGCAAACGGGTTGTCAGCAGCCGAGTGGTATCACACCGATATCCCGCGCAAGCAGATGAAGGAACTGATGAAGCGCGAGGATGGCCCGGCCATTCGCGACACCGCCATCTGGTTCGGCAGCCTCATCCTTTTCGGCGGCCTCGGTGTCTACTTCTGGGGGACCTGGTGGGCCGTGCCCTTCTTTCTCGCTTACGGCGTCCTCTACGGTTCAGCCTCGGACAGCCGCTGGCACGAATGCGGTCACGGTACGGCGTTCAAGACGATGTGGATGAACGACGTTGTCTACCAGATCGCCTGTTTCATGATCATGCGCAATCCGGTGACCTGGCGCTGGAGCCATACCCGGCACCACACCGATACTGTCATTGTCGGCCGGGATCCTGAAATTGCCGTCATGCGGCCACCGGATCTGCTACGGCTGGTGCTGAATTTCTTCGGCATTCTCGACGTATGGCATGCAGTCGTCGACATGGTGCGCAATGCCTTCGGCGTCATCAGTGCTGCCGAGAAGACTTTCATCCCCGAAATGGAGCAGTCGAAGGCAATCCGCGTCGCCCGCATCTGGCTTGCGGTCTATCTCGTCACGATCGGCCTGTCCTTCTACCTCGGCTCGATCCTGCCGCTGATGCTGATCGGCCTGCCGCGCCTCTACGGCGCTTGGCACCACGTGCTGACAGGCCTGCTGCAGCATGGTGGGCTTGCCGACAACGTCACCGACCACCGGCTGAACAGCCGCACGGTCTACATGAACCCGATCAGCCGCTTCATCTATTGGAACATGAACTACCACGTCGAACATCACATGTTCCCGATGGTGCCCTATCACGCGCTGCCGCGCCTTCACGCGATGATCAGGCACGATCTGCCAGAACCGAACCCATCCATGTTTCACGGCTATCGCGAGATGATTCCGGCCTTCCTGCGGCAACTAAGGAATGAGGACTATTTCCTGAAGCGTGAACTGCCGCCGACTGCAAAACCCTATCGCGAAGAGTTTCACAGCGATGTCCTGGTGCACGCCGCCGAATAGGTAGACCAGCAAACAACCAACATTGGGAGGAAAACCATGAGCGCCAACTGGATCGAAGTCTGCGCGGCCAATGAGATCGACGAGGAGGACGTCATCCGCTTCGACCATGAGGGACGGACCTTTGCGGTCTACCGCAGTCCGGACGACGAATATTTCGCGACCGATGGTCTCTGCACCCACGAGCATATTCACCTCGCAGACGGCCTGGTGATGGACGACATCATCGAATGTCCGAAACACAACGGTCGCTTCAACTACAAGACCGGCCAGGCCAAGGGCGCGCCCGTCTGCGTCAACCTGAAGACCTATCCGGTCAAGGTCGAGGCGGGCAGCGTTTTCATCGCTGTCGCTTGAGCGGGCTCTGATGGCGGCCGACGTGGAAAATTGGGAGAGGCACATGAACAGGCCGCACATGAATGGGCCCATGAACAGAATTGTCATCGTCGGCGCGGGCGAGTGTGGCGCAAGGGCGGCGTTCGGCCTTCGGGAAAAGGGCTACCAGGGCGAGATCACGCTCATTGGCGCCGAGCCGCATCTGCCGTACGAGCGGCCACCGCTTTCAAAGGAAGGCATGGCCGAGCAGCGGGGTCCGAAACATATCGCCCATGCCGACCGCTATTTGTCCGCCGGGATAAAGGTGTTCACCGACGCAGCCGTCGAGGGTATCGATCGTGGCGCAAAGACGGTTAGAATTGCCGATGGGCGGGAACTTTCCTATGACCGGCTGCTGCTTGCGACCGGTGCAAGCCCCAGGCATTTTCCGGGGCAACCGCAGGCAACACCGCTTTTCCTGACGCTGCGGACGCATGCCGACGCCGAAGCCATCCGCGCGAAGCTCGCGCCTGGCAGCACACTTGCCATCATCGGTGGTGGGTTTATCGGCCTGGAACTTGCGGCGACCGCCCGCAAGCTTGGCGCGGAGGTCGTTCTCCTCGAGGGCCTGCCACGTGTGCTTTCCCGCGGCGTGCCGGAAGAAATCGCCGCCGTCGTTGCCGAAAGACATAGGCTGCAAGGCGTCGATATCCGCTGCAACGCCAGGATCGTTGGCATCGAGGCGCGCGAGAAGAGGGCGCATATTCAGCTTGGCGATGGCGACAGCCTTGTCGCCGACCTGGTCGTTGTCGGCATTGGCGCCGTGCCGAATACGGCCTTGGCCGAGGCTTCAGGCCTTGTCGTCGACAATGGCATTGCCGTCGACGAGACGCTTTGCACCTCTGACCCCAACATATTTGCGGCGGGCGATTGCTGCTCCTTTCCGCTCGGACACTATGGCGGCCGGCGCATACGGCTTGAGGCCTGGCGCAACGCGCAGGATCAGGGAACGCTCGCTGCCGCCAACCTTATGGGGGCAGCCGAACCGATCGCCAGCGTGCCGTGGTTCTGGTCGGATCAATACGACCTCACCCTGCAGATTGCAGGCCTCGCCGAAGGGGCTGTGACGACAGTGCGGCGCGACCTTGGCGATGGTGCCTTCATTCTCTTCCATCTTGACGCAAGCGGCAGGCTGATCAGTGCCAGCGGCATCGGCAAGGGAAACGCCGTTGCGCGCGATATCCGCCTTGCCGAGATGCTCATTGCTGCCGGCAAGCGGCCAAGTCCGCAGGCGCTTGGCTCGACCGAAACCAAGCTGAAGGCGCTGCTTGCCGCCTGAGGCGGGATGCATTCCCCGTTTCTATAACAACAACCGATATCCGGAGATCCCGATGCGAAACCGCCGCCCCACCGTTGCCGACCTCCTGTCGACCAAAGGCAAGAGACAGTTGACGATGTTGCGGGTGGAAACGCTTGAGGAGGCCGAGGCGGCCGAAGCGGCCGGTATCGACCTCGTCTCCGTGCCGCCGGCCCTGCTCGGTCCGGAATTTCGCGAAGTTGCCCCGACGTGTTTTGCGTTTCCGGGTCTTGAATACGGCGACCTTGTCACGGCCGACGAGTATATCCGCGCTGCATTCAAGGCGCTCAAGGCGGGAGGGGATGCAGTCTATTGTGCAGCAAGCCTTTCGACCGTCCGCCGCATGCGCGACGAGGGCATTCCGGTCTGCGGCCATGTCGGCCTCATTCCGTCCAAGGCCACCTGGACCGGTGGGTTTCGCGCGGTGGGCAAGACAGCGGCCAGTGCGCTCGAAATCTGGCGGCAGGTCAAGGCGCTGGACGAGGCGGGCGCCTTTGCCGCCGAGATCGAAGTGGTGCCGGGCGAGGTTGCGGCAGCGATCAGCGCCAAGACGTCGATGCTGATGCTGTCTATGGGCGCGGGTACGGGCTGCGACGCGCAATACCTCTTCAGTGATGATGTGCTTGGCGCCAACCGTGGCCATGTTCCTCGCCACGCCAAGATTTACCGCAACTTTGCCGCCGAACATGACCGGTTGCAACGCGAACGCATTGCCGCTTACTCGGAGTTTGCCGACGACGTGCGGTCCGGGGCCTATCCGCAGAAGAGCCATCTCGTCGGGATCGACACATCCGAGTTGAACGCGTTCTTGTCGGATCTGGAGCGTATGTAAACCGGGGCTTGCCTTGCCTTGCGCGGTCCGGTTGGTGTATTCAGCCTGTCTGTCCATCTCCCACGCTGTAGCACCGGATCTCCACTTGAGCGCGTTCGTCGAGGGTACCCTGACTTTTCTCACCATTCTCGCGGTCATCTACGCCGCCACGGTGCTCGTCTATTTTGCGCTCGGTTACGGCATCACCTGGCTCAATGATCGTAATCCGGAGCGGCGCATCCAAAAGGGGCGGCGAGGCGAGAAACGCAAGGCGATCGAGATCCGCCAGAGCATGGCGTCTATCCTTGTGACCTGCACGTCCGTTGCGATCGGCCTCTTCGTCCAGTATCAGGGATGGACCCTGTTTTCACCGTGGGACTTCAGCTGGTGGACGGCCGTGCCGCTCTTCCTGCTTTGCATGGTGTTGTTCGACGCGTGGTTCTATTTTGCGCACCGGCTGCTGCACACCAAGCTGTTCTACAAATATCATCTTCTGCATCACCGCAGCGTCGCACCGACGGTGTGGAGCAACGATTCGATCGGCCTGGTCGATACAGCCCTGTCGCAGGGTTATTATGCCGTCATCACGTTTGTGGTGCCGTTTCCGCCGCTGATTCTGCTGGCGCACCGGTTGTTCGACCAGATCAATGGCACGTTCGGGCACGCGGGCTTTGAGTATTTCGCCTCATCGACGGCGCGCTACCCGTCGCCGCTGCTCTGCACCACCTATCACGACCAGCACCACGAAGAGTTCAAATACAATTTCGCGAATTATTTCTCCTTCTGGGACCGCGTGCTCGGCACGATCTCGCCGGTCTACGACCGTCGGGTGGAGACGTTTGAGGGTGAGGCGCCGGCCATCAACCTCAAGCGACCTTCGCAATCTGCCGCTGCGCAGGAAGCAACGGCTACCTCCGATCGGTAATCCGCGACCCTCACTGCAAAGCCATTTTCTCTGATATCCGAGATCGTTAGGTGATTTTTCCCGTTCGGGAAACAACCTCAGATCACCGTGCCTCGTCGTCTCCCGTAGCGGCCGCTAGGTTTCATGCAACCTACCGCCTCTATTCCACCGGAGATACCCATGAAGAAACTGCTGATTGCGGGCGCTGCCTTTGTCGCGCTGCTGAGCGGCCCGGCTTTTGCCGATGCGCCGACCACCCTTCTCAATGCTTCCTACGATATCGCCCGGGAAATCTTTGCGGCCGAGAACGAAGCCTTCATCAAGGCGCATCCGGGCATCACGGTCGACCAGTCGCATGCCGGCACCTCGAAGCAGGCGCGCGCGATCGTCGAAGGCCTGGAGGCTGACGTCGTCACCTTCAATCAGGTGACCGACATCGACTTCCTGGCAAAGAACGGTTTCGTCGCCGAGGGATGGCAGAAGGAATTTCCGAACAACGCGTCGCCCTTCTACTCCTTCCCGTCCTTCCTGGTGCGCGCCGGCAACCCGAAAGGCATCAAGGATTGGGGTGATCTCGCCCGTGACGACGTGAAGGTGATCTTCCCGAACCCGAAGACATCAGGCAATGCCCGCTACACCTATCTGGCGGCCACGGCCTATGCCAAGGAAGCTTTCAAGGACGATCCGGCCAAGGTCACCGAATTCGTCAAGAAGATTTTCGACAATGTTCCGGTCTTTGATACCGGCGGACGTGCGGCAACGACCACCTTCGTCGAGCGCGAAATCGGCGATGTGATCATCACCTTTGAGGCGGAAACCCGATCGATCGCCAAACAATATGGGACCGACAAGTTTGAAAGCGTCGTGCCTTCGGTCAGCCTGCTTGCCGAATTCCCTGTCGCCGTCGTTGACAAGGTGGCAGACAAGCGCGGTTCGCGCGAATTGGCAAAGTCCTATCTCGATTTCCTCTATACCGAGGAGGGCCAGAAGATCGCCGCTGAATACGGCCACCGTGTCCACAACGAGAAAGTCGCGGCAGAGTTCAAGGACCAGTTTCCGCAGATCCGCCTGGTCAAGGTCGAAGATGTCTTCGGTGGTTGGGGCAAGATCAAGGACGAACACTTTGCCGCCGGTGCCGCTCTCGACCAGATCTATGGTAATCGCTAACGAGCGATAGCATACCGAACCTTTTGCCCGGCGAGCTCTGCTCGCCGGGTTCTGCCATGAACGAAAGCCATGCCGCCGTGGAGGCGATCCCTTGAAACGCAATGTCCTGCCCGGTCTTCCCTTGTCGCTGGGCATCACCCTCTTTTATGTCGGGCTGATCGTCGTGCTGCCTTTGGCGGCACTCGTCTTCAAGGCGGCGAGCCTGGGCCCAGCAGAATACTGGGCGATCGTCTCTTCGCCGCGCGCTGTCGCCAGCTACCGCGTCACCGTGATCTCAGCGCTTGTTGCCACCGCATTCAACCTCGTCTTCGGCCTGGCGCTTGCCTGGGTGCTTGTTCGCTATCGCTTTCCGGGACGACGCATTGTCGACGCGATCGTCGATCTGCCTTTCGCCCTGCCGACGGCTGTCGCCGGCATCGCCTTGACGACGCTCTTTGCCTCGAACGGCTGGTTCGGTACGCTTCTCGCACCTTTTGGCATCAAGGTGGCCTACACCCCGCTCGGCATCATGGTGGCCATGTGCTTCACCAGTCTGCCCTTTATCGTCCGCACGGTGCAGCCAGTGCTCGAAGACCTCGATCCTGCACTGGAGGAGGCTGCACAATCGCTCGGCGGATCGGATAGCGCGATTTTCGTGCGTGTCATCCTGCCGTTACTGATGCCGGCGCTGCTTGCGGGCCTCTCATTGTCTTTCGCCCGGTCGCTCGGCGAGTTCGGGGCAATCATCTTCATCGCCGGAAACCAGCCGATGGAAACCGAAATCACCGCCTTGCTCGCCTTCATCCGGCTTGAGGAATACGACTATCAGGCGGCGGCCGCGATCGCCTCGGTGCTGTTGATTACTGCCTTCCTGATGCTAGCCGCCACCAATCTCCTGCAGGCGCGTGCCTTGCGCTACACCGCGAGGTCCTGACGATGACCCCGACCAGACGCAAACCGCCGCGCGTCGGCGACGGACCGATCATCCGCCGCGTGCTCATCGGCACGACCCTGTTCTTCGGCGCCATTCTGGTGCTGGCGCCACTAATCGTGATTGCGGTCGAAGCTTTCAGTCAGGGGTTGAAAGCCTACGGCGCCACCATCGCGCATCCGGACACGCGCCACGCGATTTTTATGACGGTCGCGACCGCGCTGATCGCCGTTCCCATCAATACCGCCTTCGGCCTAGCCGCCGCCTGGGCGATCACCAAGTTCGATTTCTGGGGGCGGCGCGCGCTTCTGGTCGTGATCGAAATCCCGTTCTCGATCTCGCCGATCGTTGCCGGCGTCGCCTATCTCTTCGTCTACGGCCTGCAGGGCCTGTTCGGGCCGATGCTCGAGGCGGCCGATATCAAGATCCTCTTCGCTCTGCCGGGCATTGTGCTCGCCTCGATGTTCGTGACGGCACCGTTCGTCGCGCGCGAACTCATTCCGCTGATGCAGGCGCAGGGTAGGGACCTCGAAGAGGCAGCAACCTCGCTCGGTGCATCCGGCTGGCGCACGTTCTTTTCCGTCACGCTGCCGAATGTGAAATGGGCGCTGCTTTACGGCGTCGTGCTCTGCAACGCCCGTGTCATGGGCGAGTTTGGCGCCGTCTCCGTCGTCTCCGGCAATATTCGCGGCCAGACCAACACGCTGCCGCTCCATATCGAGCTGCTCTATCACGACTACCAGGCGGCGGGCGCCTTTGCCGCCGCTTCGATCCTCGCGACGCTTGCCGTCGTCACCATCATCGCCAAGGTTGCGCTCGAGCGCCGCGGTGCCGGCCGCCGGCCGGCGTTTGCCGCCGCCGCCAAAGAACAGAACGCAGGAACTCGTCCATGAAAATCCGTCTCGATCAGGTCGTCAAAACCTTCGACACGTTCCGTGCCGTGCATGGCGTTTCGCTCGAGATCGAGAGCGGACAGCTTGTAGCGCTGCTTGGCCCTTCCGGCTCCGGCAAGACGACGATCCTGCGCATGGTGGCCGGGCTCGAATATGCCGATGGCGGCCACATCTATTTCGGCGATCAGGACGCAACAGACATCCCGGTGCGCGATCGCGGCGTCGGCTTCGTCTTTCAGCACTACGCGCTCTTCCCGCATATGACGGTGGCCGAGAACATCGCCTTCGGCATGAAGGTTTCCAAAACCAGGCGCAGCAAGACCGAAATCGCCACCCGTGTTCTGGAACTGCTTCGGCTGGTCAGGCTCGAGGGCCTTGGCGACCGCTTCCCCGGCCAGATTTCCGGCGGCCAACGCCAGCGTGTGGCACTCGCCCGCGCGCTTGCCGTCGATCCGAAGGTGCTGCTGCTCGACGAACCGTTCGGCGCGCTTGATGCCAATGTCCGCCGAGACCTGCGCCGCTGGCTTCGCGAGATTCACGATGAACTGGGCATTACGACCTTGTTCGTGACGCATGACCAGGAAGAGGCGCTAGATCTCGCCGACCAAGTGGTCATCCTCAATGAAGGCAAGATCGTGCAGGAGGGCACGCCTGCGGACGTTTGTCGGCATCCGGGCTCGGCCTTTGTCATGCAGTTTCTCGGGGACGTGAACAAGTTTCCAGGCGTGGCGCGGGATGGTTTCGTTTTTGTCGGCGAGACAGCAACAGGTATCGCATCTACCGAAGATGGTCCGGTCGACGTCTTGGTGAGGCCACGCGATGTGGTTTGGCAGAAGAATGGGGGAGGAATTCCGGTGGATATCGAACGTTTCCTCCATCGGCCCGATGGGTTGAGCGTCGTTGGTACGACCAAAGATGGTGTTCGCGTGGAGTTTGAAATCCCTGAAAAAGCTGAACCCGATCTGTCTCGGGGGGCTGGGATTAGCCTTAGGAACGCGCAGGTTTTCCGGAGAGGTGTTTAAATCGAGTGCGCGTGCAAGACCTTAAAAAGCGGCGAATTAACCGGCGTCGGAGACCCGGCGCAAGTATCATGCTGAACCGATCTTCATGAAAATGAGGAGAGACATGTCTCCTACAGAACATCGCAGTGAGATCGAGAAGAGAAGATCACGGCGTTTTGGCGTTCAGCGGAGCCGGCGGGCGTAACGCAACGATAACCTGCGCGCCGGTGAGCGGAAATCCGGCCGGTTGTCCTTACTTAAAGCGCCTGCGCGGTAAGATCAGGACAACGGCCTAAGGTCTTCTCAGCATCCCTTTTTGGGGAGGACACCTACGCCGCCGATTTTGCGGACGTCATTACCATGTCAACGTGAATGTTTGCGAAGGGGCATGTAAGTGCACCACGTTCATCACGCTCGATTAGTCCTAAATTGACAAGCACCGCAGCGTCTTCATGCACGCGCTTGACATCTCGCCCTAGCCGGCGCGCAAGTTCACGGACTCCGATCGTTTCACTCCTGAGAAGCTCGTTCAGCATCTCCCATCGACGTTCGGTAAGGTGGGAGAAAAAGGCTCCGGGAGTAGCAAAATTCAGCGTCTCGCCCTGATAGGTTCCGGTGGCAAGACCCACCTTGGCCTTCTCTCCGGAGGCGCGCAGGGCCGATTTCCAATCGGTGTTCGTCGTGATGGTCAATGTCCTCATGACTGCCTCCGTTTTTCGATCTCGGACATGAAGTCCTCAATGAGTTGCTCAAGCGACGTGAACTGGTAAGGATACTCCTTGCCGTCCAGATGCATATGATCACCCTTGCCGCGCTCGTTATCGAAACCGACGACGCGCTCGCGGTTTCGAATATAGACCATGCGATACTTGAAACCGTGCGTGGTCGGGGGAACGGGTTCCGGCAGCTTCCAGATGACAAACTGGATGATGCTGCCGTCTGCTTCAACGTTTTTGTGCTCGGTGATTTTTTACGCATCCATGTTGGCTAAAATGCCAACAATTGCCGCTGTTGTCAATCTAGCCAACGCTGCGGTGTTCTATACAGATCGCAGGCTTCCCTGAGTACCGGCAGGAGTATCATAGAAGGGCCTATGCCGAAGGCGCCAGTGTTGCCCCCGGGCGACGCCGCCAACGGTGCGCACAAGAAGCAATTTCATGCTCTAAGAATTTAATCGTTGGGCCACTTTCATTTCTTCAAGCACGTCATCGGATGAAGTTCGCAGGGGGGGCGAGGCCAGCATTCGTGGCGAGCCTTCGTGCACGTGCAGATCTTACGGGCGTCTACACTGTGTGCTTGGAAAGATCGCCCAATTCCATTGGTGGGAAGGCCAATTTGTCGAACACGCAACAATTACGACGCCAATAGGCGTGCCTCGGAAAAGTGGTCGGCAGCTTCTTCCAGCACCTCTTCTGCCCACTGGTTGAGACTCTTTCCCGAAAGCTCGGCAGCAAGAGCTGCTCGGCGATGGACTTCGGGAGCGACACGAAACATCATCTTGCCAGAATAGGGTCTCTGCGGCTCATTGCCTATTTTCCTGCAGGTCTCGAGATAATCATCGACGGCCTCATGGAAGGCCTTCTTCAGTTCAGCGACGCTGTCACCGTGAAAGCCGATGACATCGGAGATACCTGCAATCCTGCCGAAAAACACTTCGTCCTCAGCGTCGAATTCGATTCGAGCGTGATACCCGTTGTAAGTCATGGTGTTCATGGCGTTACTCCAATCTGCATCAGGAACTCGCGAGCATCGCGCACCTGATAACGCTTTGCTTTCTTGTCCGGATGAGGTCGATGGAAGCTCGCAATGATTCCGTCTTTTTCGAACTTAATGCGGGAACCGTTGCCCTCGATCACGTTCGCTCCGGCAGCCACAAGCAGTTTTTCTATGGCGGCCCATTCAATGGTTCCAGAAACCGGGTTCTTGAACACATCCGCAAGGGTCTTTTTCTGCTTGCTGTTCATGCTAGCAAATGTAGTGACGCTTGCAGATTATGCAAGCGCAAACTCAACTTCGTGAATTGGATCGAGCTGAGCACGCAGAAAAGTCCTACGCTCACGTGCGGCTGTCAGTGCCGGAGCCTAGCACGGCTTCGTCATTGCCCGACCAGCGCACCAGCCGCTTACCGGCGGCCTCGCAGAAGGCCAGCCCGAAACGGAAACCAGGAACCGCGCCCACCTGCGCTTCGTGGCGGTCCTCCACGGTCCTGTTGACTGCTTCTCGAAGAACCTTTCGTGGCGCTTGAGCCTATCTCCGGCGAGATCTTCGACGCTGGTTTCGCGAGATCCACGACGAGTTGGGCATGACCATCCTGTTTGCACTTCACGATCAGGAGCAAGCGCCGGACCTCGCCAACCGGGTGGTGATCCTGACGATTAAGCTGGCACCTGCCTGAAACAACATTGGGTGCATGGATATTCGGTTTGCGCAGTGGAATTATGAGTTAAATTTCATTCAAAGCTCTGGCATAAGCGGCATACCGACTCCGGTTTCGCTGAATTGCAAGATAGAGAATGATGGCTGACGCTTCACAGGTCGAATTCAAGGTGCCGCTCGAGGCTGCGCCGGGCGACTATGCCGATCGTCCTGTCGTTCTAACGGTTAAGGATCCAGGGCACCGTTTGGGTCTGCGCCCGCGCTTGGCGTTGCATCGTAAGGGGGGAGTACCAGCTACGGATTGCCGCTCTTTCCTGGTGAACAGCAAAGGCCACGGACGGTTTTATGGTTGGCTGCCGGTGCAATTCGAAGGTGCAACGCTTTTCGCCGATGACGCAACAGCGGAAATATCGGCGGACGTTACCCCGGAGATAAGCGTGCGGCGGCTGTCGCTGCTCGAAATCGGGACTATCCTGGTTTTGCAACGACCCTTGTTCATTCTTCGTATTCTTCGTCTTCTCATGGCGCGCAACGTGAAAGGCGCCACGTTTCGCTTTGCCAGGCAAGTCGACGCTTTGTCGGCGCCGAGCTATGACGAATGGATCGACGCCCAGCAGGCGGCGGAGCGCGCGGAGGTCTCTGACGCGCCACAAGATTGGCCAACAAAACCTTTCGTCTTCGTTTCGATCGGGTGCGGCACTGAGCAGGCCGTCGCCGAAACACGCGCTTCACTCGCCACCCAGACCTGGCGCGACTACGCCGAAATGCCCGCCAGTGAAGTCGCAGGTATGAAAGATGGGAACGCAGTCCGACCGCAACTATGGATGCGGCTTCCCGCGGGCATGCGCCTGGCGCCGCGCGCTTTGGAGAGGCTTGCACGCCCCTTCGCTTTCTCGTCTTCGGTGACTGCAGTTTATAGCGACGAGGATCGTGTCAATAAGCGTGGTCGCCGGATCGACCCGTTCTTCAAACCGGCCTGGAACCCGCCTCTTGCGCAATCCGGTTGGCTCCCATTGGACGGCGCCCTTGTCCGCCTGGTCGACCTACCGGAGGGCTTGGACCTCGAGAATATACCGTTGGGCGAGGTGATCGCCAAAGCTGCAAAGGGCCGTCGCGGTGCGGTCCTTCATGTGCCGCGGGTGCTTTTGCACAGAGACGCCCCATACCAGCGAATGTTGGGGCCTGTTCGATTGAACGCGGATGCAGCTGAGGTGCCCAATGTGAGCGTCATTATCCCGACGCGCGATCGGGCGGACCTGCTAGAGGCATGTTTAAGGGGGCTTTTCGAAAGCACCGATGGCGTTAATCTGGATGTTATTGTCATCGACAATGACAGCAGCGAACCCGCAGCTCTGGCCCTTATGGACCGTTATGAGAAGGCTGGGCGTATCCGTCGTCTGCCGCTGCCAGGTGGGTTCAATTTTTCACGGGCCTGCAATCTTGGTGTCGAGGCATCGCGCAACGAATTCATCCTTTTGCTCAACAATGACGTCGAACCATTGCAGCCGGCATGGCTTTCGAATCTTGCGCGCGAGTTGGATGATCCGGATGTTGGCGCTGCGGGCAGCCTCCTGTTTTCCCGGATGGTTACGTGCAACACGGCGGTGTGACGCTCGGGGCGGGGACTGTTGCTCGGCACAGCTTTCATTTCCTGCACCCGCAATCCGGTGAGGACAATGGTCTCTTGCGTGAGCGGCGGGAGATCTCTGCAGTCACCGCAGCTTGCCTGCTGACACGGAAAAGCCTTTGGATGCAAATTGGCGGGATGGATGAGAGTAATTTGACCGTTGCGTTCAACGATGTCGACTACTGCGTCAAGGTGCGGCAAGCGGGATGCACGATTGTCTGGACACCTGATAGCGCCATGCTGCACAGGGAATCGGTCTCTCGAGGGGCGGACCATACACCTGAAAAGCTGCACCGCTTCGCGCGCGAGGAACAGACGGTGTATCAGCGGTGGGGCGATATTTTGCCAAATGATCCGTATCACAACCCGAACCTCTCTCTGATCGCCGAGGATTTTGTTCTCGAGGCCTGCCCGCGCGATCTATCTCCGAGGTCTTCAGAATGATCAGCCTCAGAGAAAGCCTTGCCCTTTGGATCGAACGCAAATTGCCGCGACCCCAACTGAGACCCGGAGCGACCGGTCGTCCACGTGGGCCTGTCAAACGGATCATCGTCTTCGGGCGTATGCCGAACCCGACGTTCGACTATTATTTTGCCGCGCGACTTGCGGCGCCGGGCATGCCTCCATCGCAGGCCGTCGACATCAGGAATGGAAACCTCGGTGGTCTTGACGCAGAGGGCGCCTTCATCATCATCTGTCGCTATGCGTCGCTTAACGTGCTGAGCTGGCTGGACGCCAATGCTGATCGATTGTCCGGTGTAGGGCTGTTTCTCGATGATGACATACCGGCCGTGGTGACAGGGCGAGATGCAAATCTGCGGTATCGTTTCCTTTTGTGCTTTCGAGCGCTCTGGCCGCTACGCCGTCTCAAGCGCCACCTCGATATAGTCTGGGCTTCGACGCCGCATTTGGCTTCGACATTGCAGCTGGAGGAAGTTCAGGTGTTGCCTCCAGCGCCTCCCGAAACATTATGGATGCCGCGAGCGGGTGGATCTGATCTCGCTCCAAACTCGTTTTCAGACCTGTTTCTGATTGCTTATCACGCGACGGGGGTTCACCTCGAAGAGCATCGCTTCCTGCGTCCGATTATGGAGGAAGTCCTATTGCAACGGCCACAGGCACGATTTGAGGTATTCGCGGACGGGCGGGCGGCATCGATCTGGGAAGGCATGGAACGAGTGTCGGTCCGAAAACCAATACCGTGGAACGAATATCTCGCAGACGCGAACAATCGCACCATCGATGTCATGCTCGTCCCGCTTCATCCGTCGCGCGTGAATGATAGCCGCGCGCCGACAAAGCGAATCGACGTCGCCCGATATAAAGCTGCCGGTGTGTTTTCGGAAGGCGCGGCTTATGGTTACGAAACACGTGAATCTGCTGGCGAGCAACGAGTGCCATATGATCGCGACATTTGGCAAAAAGTGATTTTAGGACTTATTGACGACCGGAAGACTCACGATCTCGCAACAGTAACAACACATCGCCTTGTCCAGGAGATGACGCAAAGCGCGAACGAGGGCCTCAAAGTGCTGGCAAATGACATAACCACAAGCCTGCGTTGTGAATAGCTTGCACGAGAATTGCCATTCTCGTCTCTCCGTGCTACGCGCGACTGGACCGGCTAACAGAGCCCGTGCTAGTCGTCGGTTCATTGGAATGGTAGGTATTGTTGATGACTTCTAAGGTTGTTTTGGTTCGCTCGAAGCGATTTGGCGATGAGCGTGGATGGTTTTCAGAGATTTACAATGAAAGCGTTTTTTCTGAGCGGGGCATCACTGATCGGTTCGTTCAGGACAATCATTCACTTTCGGTGCCCGTAGGCACACTGAGGGGCTTACATTTCCAGACCCCTCCTTTCGCGCAGGCGAAATTGGTGCGTTGCATTCGCGGTAGTATCTTTGATGTCGCCGTTGACGTTCGCCGGGCGTCGCCGACGTTTGGGCGTTGGGTCGGAGCTGAACTGTCGGCAGAAAACGGCAACCAACTTTACGTCCCAATCGGCTTTGCCCATGGCTTTGTAACCCTTGAGCCTTCTACCGAGGTCACATACAAGGTCTCAAACGTATATTCCCCGGAAAATGACGGCGGTCTCCGATGGAACGATACGCAGATTGGCGTGAACTGGCCGCAACCGGAAGATGTCGCTCCTACACTTAGCGCCAAGGACGAACGTCAGCCTTTGTTGCGCGATTTCGACAGTCCGTTTGAATATGACGGAATACCGCTTGAAATGATCGAAGTTTAAGTATTTTCCAGGAGACGATATGCGCATTCTAGTTACCGGTGGAGCTGGTTTTATCGGATCTGCATTGGTCCGACATCTCATCGAAAACAGCGATCACGAAGTTCTGAATTTTGACAAATTGACCTACGCCGGAACCTTGACTTCATTGGCGACGGTCTCGTCGTCGCCTCGGTACCAATTCAAACAGGGCGATGTTTGTGACGAGCGTGCAGTCGGCGCCGCGATCGGGGATTTTCAGCCGGACGTCATTACACATCTTGCGGCTGAATCGCATGTTGACCGCTCTATTGATGGCCCGGGCGCCTTTATCCAGACCAACATCGTCGGTACCTACACGCTGCTGACAAAAGCTCTAGGCTATTGGCGCGGATTGGACGAAGCTCGTCAAAAATCCTTCCGCTTCCACCATATCTCGACGGACGAGGTTTTCGGTTCCCTTAGTGACACTGGATTTTTCACGGAGACGACGCCCTACGACCCACGTTCACCGTATTCTGCATCGAAGGCGGGCTCGGATCATTTGGTTTCGGCCTGGGGGCACACGTTCGGTCTCCCCGTATTGATCACGAATTGCTCTAATAATTATGGCCCCTACCACTTTCCCGAGAAGCTCATTCCGCTGATGATCGTGAGGGCTCTTGCTGGCGAACCGCTCCCCGTTTACGGCAATGGGACGAATATTCGCGATTGGCTGTTTGTGGAGGATCATGTCCGAGCCCTGGAGCAGGTATTTGAGAACGGTGTACCGGGGCAAACATATAATGTTGGGGGCAACAGTGAGCGACGGAACGTAGACGTCGTGAACACAGTCTGCGACATCCTTGATCGGTTGCAGCCGCGTGGGGATAAGCGATCTTATCGCGATCAGATCGTGTTCGTTGACGATCGACCCGGCCACGACCAGCGCTATGCTATCGATGCCTCCAAGATCTCCAGCGAACTGGGCTGGGCTCCGAAGGAGACGTTTGAAAGCGGGATTGAAAAAACCGTAATGTGGTACCTTAGCAATCGTGAATGGTGGGGAATAATACTGTCCGGGACTGAGGCTGTGAAACGGCGCGGTTTGGGCGGGCATTGACCATGCGGCGGATACTAATCACAGGTGGCACAGGACAGGTCGGCACGGAACTGCGTAACCGGCCTTGGCCAAGCGATATTGAACTCGTAGCGCCGACCCGCCAAGAGCTCGACCTCTCGGATTGTGATGCAATCGAAGAATTAATCACCGCAGGTGACTTTTGCGCAGTGATTAACTCGGGCGCCTATACGGCGGTTGATCGGGCCGAAAGCGATGTTGCGACAGCTTGGAAGGTCAACGCTTTGGCTCCCGCTGTCATCGCGGCGGCAACCAAGAGGCAGGGTATTCCCCTCATTCATGTCTCTACCGATTACGTATTCGATGGATCGAAGGACGGCCCGTACCTTGAGGATGATCACGTTGCGCCGCTTGGTGTGTATGGAGGATCCAAAGAAGCGGGAGAACAAGCTGTACGTACTGGAAATCCTCGTCATGTCATCCTTCGAACAGCTTGGGTCTTCAGTGCGCATGGCGCGAATTTTGTAAAGACTATGCTTCGCCTTGGTGCTGAGCGGTCGGAAATCAGAGTTGTTGACGATCAACGAGGATCGCCTACGGCGGCGTCGGACATAGCGCTCGCACTCAATCACATCTCCCTCCGTCTCGTTGAAGACCGCGAACCTCACTATGGCACTTATAATTTCGTCAACTCTGGTGAAGCGACGTGGTACGGACTTGCGTGCGAGCTATTCGCTCAACGGGAACAAGCGGGGTATGCGGTGCCGATCCTCAAGCCTATCGGGACTAGTGACTATCCAACCCCAGCACGACGCCCAGCTAATTCTAGTTTGTCTACGGAAAAATTACTAAGAGACTTTGGTATAGAAGCAACAACTTGGCAAGATGCTCTGCGGCGCACTCTTGCTTCTATGTATTAACAATAAGAGGCTTCCATGAAGGGTATAATTCTTGCAGGCGGATCCGGGACTCGTCTCCATCCTGCTACACTCGCTGTAAATAAGCAGCTTATCCCGGTCTATGATAAGCCGATGATATATTACCCTTTGTCTGTGTTGATGCTAGCAAAGATCTATGAAATACTTATTATTTCCTCGCCAGATCATATTGACGACTATAAGCGCTTGTTCGGGGATGGGGCGAGGTGGGGGTTGAATATCTCCTACGCTGTGCAACCTCGCCCGGACGGGCTCGCTCAGGCGTTCACAATCGGAGAGGAATTCATCGGCTCCGATTCCGTGGCGCTGGTCCTAGGTGATAACATATTCTTTGGAGCGGGCCTGCTGGAGCTCTTGAGTAAGGCCGGGGATCGAAACGATGGTGCAACTGTTTTTGCATACGAAGTCGATGATGCCGAGCGCTATGGTGTCGTGGAACTCGATGGGGAAGGGCGAGCGATTAGTTTGGAAGAGAAGCCTACCGCGCCGAAGTCTCGCTTTGCGGTAACGGGATTGTATTTCTATGACAATCAAGTTGTGGAGTATGCGAAGCGAATCCGACCGTCCGCGCGCGGAGAGTATGAAATTACTGACCTAAATCATATCTATATGGACCAGGGCAGGCTGTATGTCGAAAAGATGTCACGCGGCTACGCTTGGCTCGACACCGGAACCCATGACAGTTTGTTAGAGGCTGCAGAGTTTGTGCGCACTATTCAGCACCGTCAGGGGACGAATATCGCGTGCATTGAAGAGATTGCTTACGAGAATGGACTTATTTCTAGAGAGTCTCTTCTAGAGTTTGCGCGGCTATATCAAAAAACAGCTTATGGCAGGTATTTGCTGAAAATCAGCGAGGGGGAGGTTTAATAGAGTGCATTGCTGTTTTTTCAGGTCGCATAGCCTCCTTTGCCTGGCGACCCGAAGAGGATTTGAGGTGAGGCCGATATCCGTCGACAGTGGTGACGCTTTCGGTAACTGGTTTGGTTCGGAAGAGTCGTTCCCGTTTGTGTACTTCAAGTAGGTTTTGTTTGTTTGCCAGTCTCGTTATAACGCAAGCAATGGTCGATAAGCGCGACGGTTCTCTTTATGGCTGTGCTGGGCAGATTGCGCGAATGCTGCGTAACTTTGACGGACGGTTGGGAAAGTGAAGCGGCATGTCCATTACAAGGGAATGATTAAATGATTGATGTCGGTAGCATCCAGAGATGGCAGGGAAAGTCGATCTTAGTGCTGGGCGATGTTATGCTCGACAAGTTCGTGTATGGAGATGTCGAGCGCGTGTCGCCCGAAGCGCCAATCCCCGTTCTGCATTTTAGGGAAGAAGTGCAGATGCTCGGCGGAGCAGCCAACGTGGCGCGCAACGTTGTGGCGTTGGGCGGGCGGGCCATCCTTGTCGGTGTGATTGGCGACGATTCAGCCGGTACTTTGATTTCCGAGGACCTAACTCGTAAAGAGGATATTGTGGGTTGCTTGGTCCGAGCAAAGGATGTCCCGACAACTGTCAAAACACGATTTGTGTCTGGCGGCCAGCAGATTATGCGTCTGGATATAGAGACTTGCCTTAATATGGATCGTTCGCTTGAGGACGAGGTGTGCTCGACCTTTGCAGCTCTAACTGACGAAGTCGATGCTGTAATTCTTTCCGACTACGCCAAGGGCACGTTGTCCAAATCTGTGGTGCAGCGTGTAATTGAGTTGGCGCGTGCACGAAACCTACCAATAATTGTAGATCCGAAAACTCGTGATGTTGCCCGCTATGCTGGGGCTACAATCCTTACCCCCAACGCAGCCGAAGCAGCAATGATGACTGGGTGCGATTGTGTTGACGACGACAGCGCGGAACTAGCAGCGCGTCAGATCTGCACGCTGGCTGGGGTTGATTCAGTTGTTATCACCCGTGGCCCTCGAGGCATGACAGTCTTTGCACCGCAATCCGGCACGCCGGGTCCGGTACATATCCCAACTAGCGCTTCGGAGGTCTTTGATGTTTCGGGAGCTGGCGATACCGTCGCTGCCACGCTAGCCCTTGCGATCGGAGCTGGCGAAGAGGTCGAAAATGCTGCAGATATTGCCAACATTGCGGCGGGCATCTCAATCGGAAAACGTGGAACATCTATAGTAATGCCGCATGAATTGCGCCGCTCAATACGTGAGCACAGCTATTTGGGAAGCCAGAAGATAGTTACAAATGATGAGGCGGTAACAGTTGTGGCAGACTGGCAGAAGGCGGGTCTGAGGGTCGGTTTCACCAATGGTTGCTATGATTTACTCCATCCGGGGCATATTCAACTTCTCAAGAAAGCGCGCTTGGCGTGTGACCGATTGGTCGTCGCGCTGAACACCGATGCTTCGGTGCGCCGCCTGAAGGGTGAAATGAGGCCGGTGCAAAGCGAAGTCGCACGCGCTACCGTAATGGCCTCAATTGACAGCGTCGATATTGTGACACTTTTCACCGAAGACACGCCACTTGCTCTCATACAGAGGCTGGTTCCTGACGTGCTTGTTAAGGGTGCGGACTATACTGTGAATTCGGTCGTCGGCGCCGATATAGTGATAGGCGCGGGCGGCGAGGTGGTATTGGTGCCACTTGAGGAGGGGCACAGCACAACGTCACTAATTGCCCGTGCGAACGTGAGAGTCGCCTGAGGCTGAATTAGTAGGGTGGGCATTTAGACGCGGTCCGGTGGATACTTTGCCGGGACTTGAAAATGCATGAAAGCTGAGAGTTCCTCTATTAAGAGGAGCGTTTCAGTTTCGAGGAGAGACGCATGTATCTTATTACAGGTGGAGCCGGTTTTATCGGGTCAAACATAGCCGCTGCACTTGATGAATGCGGCGACGACATCGTCATCGTGGATTGGCTTGGAACCAGTGATTTCAAATGGCGCAACATCGCGAAGCGGCGTATTAGGGCGATTGTTCGCCCCGAAGAGTGTATTGAATTCGTAGAGGAAAATGCTGCAGATGTTTCTGGTATTTTTCACATGGGTGCCATTTCGGCGACTACCGAGACTGATGTCGATTTGATCGTTCGAAGCAACATAAATCTATCCTCCGCCCTTTGGGCGGCGGCGGCGAAATACGGCATTCCCTTCGTCTATGCATCCTCGGCGGCGACTTACGGTGATGGTAGCCTAGGCTTCCAGGATAGATTCGACGAGGAGTATCTGTCGCAACTGAGGCCACTCAACGCGTACGGCTGGAGCAAGCACGTTTTCGATCGAATGGTGCTGGCTTCGATAAAGCGTGGCGAACCAGCACCGCCCGTCTGGGCTGGCCTTAAGTTTTTCAACGTCTACGGTCCGAACGAGTATCACAAGGGATCTCAGCGAAGCGTTGCGGTCCAACTTCACACCCAGATCCGTGCGGATGCCCGCGCTCGCTTGTTCCGCTCCGACAATCCCGACTACGCGGATGGCGGTCAGCTGCGCGATTTTGTTTGGGTAGGTGACTGCGTCGAAGTCGCTCTGTGGTTGATGAAGGCAGGTGAACCTCAGTCTGGACTCTACAACGTCGGATCTGGGGAAGCCCGTAGTTTCCGTGATAAAGCGGAGATTATCTTCCGGAATGTCGGAGCGCCTGTTGAGATTGAATACGTCGATTTGCCGAAAAACCTGCAGGGGAAGTACCAATACTATACCTGCGCTCCCCTCGAGAAACTACGTCTTGCTGGATATAATCAACCGATGACCTCGCTTGAGGATGGTCTGCAGCGTTACGTTCTGGATCATTTAGAACAATCGGACATCTTCGTTTGAGGCGAAGTACCAACAATGATGCACGCGATAAGTGATACCCTTCTTGCCGAGACGCGGCGCGCGGCGGACTGGCTCTCCGGTCTTGCCTTGCCGCTCTGGTCCTCTGTCGGCTTCGATCATATCAGAGGCTGCTTTCATGAGCAGTTGGACTTCGCCTTGCAACCGAGCGGCGATGCGCCTGCGCGTGTGATGGTGCAGGCTCGTCAAATCGCCGTCTTCAGCGCTGCGGCTCTTTCGGGCCGCTTTACTGCAGGCCGCGAGCTGGCTCTGGTGGCTGCCGAGCACATGATTGCGCGATATGAAGCCGCAGATGGTGGTTCCGGATTCGTCTTTTCGTTGGGGCCGGAACACGGGAAACTCGATCCACTTAGGGATCTCTACGCGCACGCCTTTGTACTGTTCGCGCTCGCCTGGGTGATAAGGCTGGAGGCCCGACCTAGTTTTGAAATGGCCGTAGAGCGAACCCTCGTTTTCCTCGATGCGCACATGACCGATCCCACCCATGGTGGTTTCTGGGATAGTGTCCCGCGTACCGACAACCTCCGCCGGCAAAATCCGCACATGCATCTCTTTGAAGCGTTTATTGCCCTTTTTGAGACAACCGGAGATCCCCGCTTCTTACAACGCGGGCGGGCGCTTCGCGACCTGGCGATCTGTCGTTTCTTGCCGCCGCGCGGCGGTGTGCTGCGGGAATATTTCAACGAGGATTGGTCCGTGTCCCCGGCGCCAGGTAAGGGAGTCGCCGAGCCGGGACACCTCTTCGAATGGTCTTGGCTTCTCGCTCGATATCAAGAGTTTAGCGGTCAGGACCAGACTTCGCCGATAGGCCGCTTGATGGCGACGGCGATCGAGCATGGCCTTGACCCGCGGAATGGACGTATCGTTGACCAAATAAACGAGATGGGCGACGTACTCAGCCGCACTAGTCGGTCATGGCCACACGCAGAAGCTTTGAAGGCCTTGACGGCAGTGAAACCTTCGCTCCACTTCGCGAGCGCGGATAGCCTGATTACTGCGGTCCTGCGACGTGTTCGCACGCTCTATTGCCCAGAATCACTGAAGGGCGGCTGGCAAGATCAGCTCGACGCGGACGACCGGCCGGTCCGACCGAACATTCCAGCAAGCACTCTGTATCATCTATATTTTGGCATCGCAGCTGTGGAGGATGCGGTCAATGCGTCTTTGCCCAGGTCATGCGACGGCGTGGCGTGAAGAAAGAGAGCTGTAATTGACAAAGACAATTTTCCTTGATCGCGACGGTACGGTTATTGTCGACAAGGATTATCTGAGTAGCCCCCTGCAGGTAGAGCTTGAAGTGGGGGCCGCCGAGGGATTGTCGCTTCTCGTTGCGGCTGGTTACCGGTTGATAGGTGTAACAAATCAGTCGGGTGTCGGGCGCGGTTATTTCACGATGGGCGATGTCGATGCCTGCAATCGGCGCGTTGACGAGCTGCTTGCTGAGCACGGAGTTTCGCTTGGGGGGTGGTTCGTCTGTCCGCATGCTCCGAACGAGGCATGCGCCTGTCGAAAGCCCCGCCCCGGGCTGCTTGACCAGGCGATGTCGGTGCAGAAAGTTGACCTTGGAGAATCGTACGTGATCGGCGACAAGGATTCTGACGTTCTGCTTGGCGAATCTAGGGGCATGCGCGGTGTTTTGGTCCTAAGTGGCTCAGGTCGTAAGCATGCAGACTGGGCGCAATCCTCCGGGAGGGTGATAGCGCGCAACCTACTCGAAGCGGCGCGCGGCATAGTTGCTGGCCGGATCTGAGCTATGAGCCACAAGGAACATGTACGGTGGTAAATCTAGCTCCACCCTTGGTTTGACCCACGTCGCGTTTTCCGGCTACAGAGGTTCAACGGCAGACGGGCGAGCCGCTGACGAGCAATGAAGTTCTTTGAAAAAGAGTCTAATATGGGTGAGCTTTTCAAACGCGAAGTTCCAGCACACGCACTGCGATTCACGGGCGAAAGGTTCACGAGCGCGTCTGTGGGCCAGACAGCAATTGAGCATCTGCATCGCGCGCTGATAGCGCGGTCCCTCTGCCATGGTAAGGAGGTACTCGACATCGCCTCCGGCGAGGGGTATTGCGCGGCGCTTCTCGCGCAGGTCGCAACGCGCGTGGTTGGCGTTGATATTTCACCAGAGGCTGTAGCCCATGCTAGCGCCGAATATGGCGGTGAAAATCTGAGTTTTCGTGAAGGCAGCGCGCTTGATATTCCGCTTAAGGATCACTCGGTTGACGTCGTAGTGTCCTTTGAAACAATTGAACACTTCACCGCACACGAGCGGTTTTTAGCCGAAATCAGGCGTGTACTCCGCCCCGGCGGGCTAGCCATTATCTCGACGCCCGATCAGCTCGTCTATTCACCGGAGGACGAGCCAGCCAATCCGTACCATGCGCAGGAAATGACGCGTGACGAGTTCCGCTTGCTGATTGGATCTTTCTTCCAGCATCAGCTCTTTCTTGGTCAGCGCACCATGATTGGATCGGCAATGATTGCCGAAACTCCCCCGGGCGGACGCATATCTTCGCCCCCTTTCTTCACGTATGAACAGCGTCCTGGTAACTCCTTCGAGCGCTCTCGAGGTCTCGCACGAGCGAAATACTTGATGGCAATCGCTTCGGACGACCCCAAAGCCCTGCAGGGTCTTGAGGAAAGCGTCTTCATCGCGACGAGTGAGATCGATCGGGCCGTCAATGCCTGTACCGATGTACGCGAAGAGCTGACCCGAACCAAAACAGCTCTCCATGAAAGTCTTGGCTCAGAAGCTCGCTGGCGTTCCGACATCGAGACCGTTACTGGCTGGTTCGAGGATAGTAAGGCCGCAGCCGCTACTCTGCGGGGGCAGCTCGACGAAGCGAATCAAACGCTTTCGCGCCTCTTGATTGACACCGATGAGTTGGGCGCGAATAGAGACGAACTTATGTGTGGCCTTGCTGCTGCCGAAGTGCAGAAACGCGAAATGCTCACTGCGCTTACAGAAGCCAATAGCCGGCTGTCCTCGGTGCAAGAAGACACCGCCCGCCTGCAAGTGGAGAAGCAGACTCTTCAACGCAGTTTGCAGGAACTACTTGAGCGCATGCGTGACAATGATACCGAAGTTGCCCTGCATCGGAGCATGACGACCGGAGGCGATGCTACATCAATCACTTTTGAGGTGGCTATGAAGTCGGCCCGCGCCGCCGCTTCCCGCTTCGACGAAACCGCCGCGGAAAGTTTCTATCGCTTGGCTGCCGTTGCTCGGCCCGGCAGCAGGGAGGCCTGGCAGCAATATGCTGCGTGTCTAGAGCGACGGGGAGCGCATCAGGCCGCTCTGGGCGCGTGGCGGCGCGCAGTTGCGCTTGATCCATGGGATCCGTCTGTGCTCGAGGGGCTAGGTGTTACGCTCGAAGCGCTCGGGCTCCAGCTCGAGGCGTTGTCTGCCTTCAAAGCTGCATTTTCGATCGATCCCACGAGCAAGTATGTTCGCGAGCGCCTCCGTGCCGGCGGCCTCTCTACAAGCGCGGTTGTCGACTTGGTGCTCGGATCTGACAGGATACAAGGCCGACCAGTCGCACCGCGGCACGTTCCGATATTGTCGAAAATGCTCAAATTGCGTCGCGCGCGCCGGGCCGAACGGAAAGGTCTGGTCCGACGTGCGGCACGGACTTATCTTGAGATAGCTCATGATGCAGCCGATCATGCCGCAGAGTTGCTCCGTTATGGCGATGCGATCGCCAGGACCGCAGGGCTGTGCAGCGCGGAAGCAATCTATCTCAAGGCGTACGTCATTGCGCCAGACGATGCGCGAGCCCGACGCAGGGCGGATGATCTGCAAAATGGTACGTTCGGCTTCAAGCCGGTCAGCAAGGTAGGTCTCGCGCGCGAGCTTGACGGCAGTTTTACAACGGAATCTGACGACCCGCAATTCATCCTCGATCCGGATGGCCGTCCGATGCCGAGTGGATGGACCCTTTTCGCAATCTCCGCGAATACCTTCTCTGGGACGCTGCGGCCAGTGCTCTATGCTTCGTATGGGGATTCTGGTGAAAAGATTAGCGCATTCACTCTTCCTTCTATGGAAGGTAGCGTCGAACTACGAATTTTAGTGCCCTTGCCAGACAACGTGAAGGGGCTTCGTTTCGATCCGGTCGCCGAACGTGGTGTGCACTTCCGGCTGGACCGCATCGGCTGGCTTGGCGGTGCGGCACTTGAAGGGACGATATACACCCCTATCTCACATGCACTGGCCTTTGTCGGCGAGACTGCGCCAGAGGGCTTTTTGCCACTGACGCAGGTTGCGCTGCAGCAGCTGACGCTCGTCCCGAGGAACGATCTAGAACACCTCGGTGATGGTTGGTTTCGTTCGACCGGCGACGATCCGCAGTTCGATCTCGAAGGCTCTGCCCATCTTCCGTCAGGCTGGACGTGGATCGAGATTGAAATCAGGGCACTTGATGGCCCTCTTGATGCTATGATTTACGCATGGAGCGAGGGGACTATTGTCCCGATCAGCTTGCCGCGATTTGAGGCGTCGGGAACCCTTCGGGCCCTATTGCGCTTCCCCGAACATGTTTCGGCGCTGCGCTTTGATCCGACTTTTCGCGATGGCATTCGCTTCAGTCCTGGTGCCGTTCGGTTCCGGTCCGTCGCTAATCCTGTGCCGCAGCTTTTCGCGTCCTACAAAGGAGCGGTCGGCTATGCCGTCGGCTTCGCTGTTGAAGCCGGCTTCAATCTCCAGCCGACGGGGGATGGCCTATTTCTAACGACAGGCGATGATCCCCAGTTCAAACTTGTGCCCAGCCCTGCAGGATTACCGTGTGGTCTCGTCAAACTATCAATCGAGATTGATAGTGCCGACGCCGCGCTCGACTCGGTCATGTATGTATGGGGCAGCACCGGTGAACTGCCTTTCCTCGAGTACCGCTTCGACAATGTAGAGCCCGCGCGTCGCTACGAGCACTTCGTAGTTCTGCCGGACGAGGTGTCGGCAATCCGCTTTGATCCGTGCGCGAGGGCGGGTATTACGCTGTCCCGCCCGCATCTGACCATAACGGCCGTCGGCATTGAAGAGACGGAAGGCTTCGGACTTGTTGACGAGAAGCGGGGAATTCTGCCAACGGCAGTGGGGGCGGTCTGCGCCCAAGTAGCACCGATACATCATCTGTCGGAACAGAACGGCCGTTTTATTTCGACCGGCGATGATCCGCAATTCTCAGTGTCGTTTGATTCCTCGCGACTTCCAAGCGGTTGGACGGTCGTTACACTCGACCTTGAGATCGCCGACAAGATTGCTCGACCTATTCTCTATGTGTGGAGCGACGACGGGGTCCATCCGGTCGTGCTAGCACCCATGGCTGGCGCCTCGCTGCGGACCCAACTCGTTCGCTTGCCCGAGAGGGTAACGAGCATGCGTTTTGATCCAGTCGATTTCACTGGTGCCGATTTCGTCATCGGTAGCCTGACCTTTGCGCCACCCTCGGCGCTCGCAGGCCATTTGCTGCGCCGCCAGTCTGGTGGTGATCGTGCTGTTGAGTATAGCTTGTGGTGTTCTCGTTACGATACGTTGTCTGCCCTGGACCGTAATTTGATTGCGGCATCAGTGGAGCGTCTTTCTTACCGACCGCTGATTTCAATTCTTATGCCGGTGTACAATCCTGAGCCGCGCTTCTTGCGACGCGCGCTTGATACGGTGGTGGATCAGCTTTATCCGAACTGGGAACTGTGCATTGCTGAAGACTGTTCGCCGAATCCCGAGATTCGCGCGATCCTCGCCGAGTATGTGACGCGGGACCCACGCATCAAGGTCGTGTATCGGGAGAGGAACGGGCATATTTCACGGGCGTCGAACTCCGCTCTTGAGTTGGTGACGGGTTCCTTCGTGGCGTTGATGGACCACGATGACGAGCTGCCGGCGCATGCGCTGTACATGGTGGCGCGGGAACTGAACCTTCATCCAGAAACAGATGTGATTTACACAGACGAGGACAAGATCGACGCGTCGGGCCGCCGGCATGATCCACATTTCAAGACAGACTGGAACGAAGAGCTGTTCTACTCGCAAAACATGGTTGCGCATCTGGGCGTCTTCCGAGCGACGCTGGTGAAGGCGGTGGGTGGTTTCAGGGCGGGCTTCGAGGGCAGTCAAGATTACGATTTTATGTTGCGGATCCTCAAACTGACGATAGCCGAACGCATCCGCCATATTCCTTTTGTGCTGTATCACTGGCGCATCTTTGAGGGGGTGCGTACCTTCTCGAGCAACAACCCTTCGCGCTCGGTGGAAACGGCGCGCCAAGCGATGGACGAGTATTTCAAGGAGGTCGAGCCGGATAGCCGAGTATTGCCGATCGAATCTTTCCCTGGCTGGTGGCGGGTTAAGCGGCCGCTTCCCGCAGTGGCGCGGTCGGTGACGATTGTGATCCCGACGCGCGACCGGGTATCGTTGGTGAGGAACTGCGTGGAGGGGATACTGACACGCACGGACTATCCGGACCTCGACGTGATTATCATCGACAACGGCAGCGTGGAGGCAGAATCTCTGTCTTATTTTGCCGAGGTGTCGAAGGATACGCGGGTGCAAGTGTTGCGTGACGACGGGCCATTCAACTATTCGCGCCTGAACAACGAGGCAGTGGCACGGGCGCGGGGCGACTACGTCTGCTTCCTGAACAACGACATCGAGGTGATCACTCCGGATTGGCTTTCGGAGATGATGAGCCATGCAGTGCGCGAGAGGGTGGGCGCGGTCGGTACGCGGCTTCTTTATGCAGGCGGCACCCTGCAGCATGCTGGTGTGACGCTTGGGGTCTACGGTGTGGCTGCGCACGGGCACCGGCATTTCCCGGGCAATTCGATCGGCTATTTCGGACATCCACAACTGTTGCGAGAGGTTTCGGCGGTGACGGGGGCGGCGCTTCTGATGCGCAAGTCGCTGTTTGAGACGCTGGGCGGCTTTGATGCGGCAAACCTGGCGGTTAGCTACAACGATGTTGATCTGTGTTTGCGGGTAGGAGAAGCGGGCTACAAAGTGATCTACACACCGTTCGCCGCGCTTTACCATTTGGAATCGGCCACACGCGGACCGGACGTGTCGCCAGCGCAGAAGGAGTTGCAACGGGTAGAGCGTGGTTACATGCAGGCGCGTTGGGGGCATCTCCTGCCGCAGGACCCACTATACAATCCGAATCTATCACTTGCCGACGAGGATTATCGATTGGCTTTCCCGCCGCGGGTGGCCAAGCCGTGGCTCGATGAGGCGGATGTGGCTGAGCGGTTGGCGCGCAAAGGGCAGGTGGAACTGGACGTTGAGGCCGCGAATACGGCCGGCCTTGCGATGCTTGCGGCGGATACGGCTGCAGTCATAGCCTCGGCGCATCCTTTTGAGATGTTGGAGGCGCTTGGCCGATCGCTGATGGAAACGGACTTTTCCCTTGCAGGCGTGACTGTGGTGGACAACACGCCACGCAGCGATGGCTTTGTGCGGGAAGGAGCGATGGCACGTTTCAGGGCGGCTCATCCGGATGTTCCAGTGATCGTAGTTGACGATGCGAGCCAAGACTTCAACGGCTCCCGTACGGCCAATCTCGGAGTTCGGGCGAGCGGGACGGCGAGCCATCTTCTTATTGTGACGGAGGATTGTGGCTTCGTGACGGGTTGGCTTACATCGCTACTGTCGTCATGGCAGGCTGCCGGTGGAGGAGACGTAGTCATCACGCCCCGGATCTTCGTGCGTGAGAATACGGCGCGTGACGGCGTTTTGACGGATGGTTTTGTGGAGGCGCCGTTGGCGCAGGTAGCGGCCGATCCTGCCGCGATCGCGCCGATGGGTGCGAGCTATGATGGCCTTCCGCTTGCGGGTCGTATACCACCCTCCGAGGTGGAAACGCGCCCGGCGTTGGAGGAGACGACGCTGCTTGAGGGCGGTATCGTCTTTGGTCGTCGCGCGCTGCTTGTAGACGAACCTGGCGATCGGACAGATGGTTTTGAGTCGCATGGCGCCGTCTTCGACACGCTGTTCTTGACACAAGCCGCACGGTTGGAAGACATGGCGCGGAGGCTCCTGGCGGCGGGTGCGCGACTCTACGCAGCGACCGCGCCACTGATAGTATTGTCTGGCCCGCGCCCGCGCGACATGGTGCATTTGTGGCAATACTGGCACGACTACCTATGGCTGAATCGCAAGGTGCACGGCCTGCCAGACGACGGACGCATCGAGTTCGTCTGCCCCTTCCACCGTGGTGACGTGCTGATCGGCTTGCAGGTTGCCCATACAGCCGTCAAGGCGGGCAAGGCGGTGCGCTTCCACGTGGCTGAGAGTCTGCTCGGCTGGGTAAGGGATTTCTCTCCGTCTTTCCCAGTGGAGGGGCTCCCTGTTCCTGTACCGCCGGCGCAGGAGACTGCGCTTTATCTGCTTCGCTCCTATGAGCATGTGCTGAGGCGGGGTGATGCGGGGCCGAGGCTGGTTCGCTCCCATCCCTTCCGAGGGCTCGACGCGATGGACAACAATCTTGCCACAGCAATGCTTGCCGCCGTCGGCCTGCCGCCCGAAACACTGATCGAAAGCTTGGAGCCCGAACCAGACGCCAGCCAAGAGAGGGAGGCAGCGGCGCTTCTCGCTGCCTATGGTGAGCGCGTCGTGCTCTTGCATCGTTCGGGCGGTTGGGGATTGAAGACCATTCCTGACGCAGTCATGGAAGAACTTGCCACGATCATAAAGGCGGAAGGCTTTCACTTGGTGCAGATCGGTGGGCCGGGCGACACGCCCTGCCGCGAGGCCGACGGCTTAATCGCACAGAACCTGTCAGCCGGCCATTGGGCCGCCCTCTTCAGTCGAGCGAGCGCCATCGTAGGCGTCGACAGTTGGTCGGCTCACATGGCCGCCATCCTCGACGTGCCGCAGGTCACTCTCTATGGCTCTACACACCCCCGCCATGTCGCATCCAAACCCTTCTTCCGCAGGAAGAGCGCCGAAGCCCTGATGCTAGGCCCCGTCTTACCCTGCTCTCCGTGCAACTCGCTCAAATGTCTCATCGAACCAATCCCCTACTGCAAGGGCTACAGCATCGACCAAACCAAACTCAAAAAATTCCTCGAGAAGCTATAAGAGAAAGAGAGAGACCAAGGCTGCTGATGGGAGATATGCCGAAAGTTCTTCAGAGCTTGCGGCTGAATTTGGTAGGCAGAGACGTAGCGCGTTTGGGACGAAGCGGTCGAGCCGCGATCCAAGCCGCACTACAAATGACTGGTCGTTTTAAAGATCATGAAAGAAAGACATAGACAGCTTCTTATCGACGGTCGACGTATTCTCTCGGAGCGCGGTTTATGCGCTCTGATCAGCGCGGGCTTAAAGGAATTCGCTAGTGCGATCGATGCGTCGGCGGCCGGCCGCGCTGCGGGTGGTTTCTGGTGGCGCAATGTCGTGGCTGCGGCGCGCACCTATGGCTTTAAAGCGGCGGCAATGACGTTCATCGTCCATATGGCGCGCGCCCTCGATCCCAGTTTAGAAGGACGCCGCCAGTCTGGTGGTGATCGTGCTGTTGAGTATAGCTTGTGGTGTTCTCGTTACGATACGTTGTCTGCCCTGGACCGTAATTTGATTGCGGCATCAGTGGAGCGTCTTTCTTACCGACCGCTGATTTCAATTCTTATGCCGGTGTACAATCCTGAGCCGCGCTTCTTGCGACGCGCGCTTGATACGGTGGTGGATCAGCTTTATCCGAACTGGGAACTGTGCATTGCTGAAGACTGTTCGCCGAATCCCGAGATTCGCGCGATCCTCGCCGAGTATGTGACGCGGGACCCACGCATCAAGGTCGTGTATCGGGAGAGGAACGGGCATATTTCACGGGCGTCGAACTCCGCTCTTGAGTTGGTGACGGGTTCCTTCGTGGCGTTGATGGACCACGATGACGAGCTGCCGGCGCATGCGCTGTACATGGTGGCGCGGGAACTGAACCTTCATCCAGAAACAGATGTGATTTACACAGACGAGGACAAGATCGACGCGTCGGGCCGCCGGCATGATCCACATTTCAAGACAGACTGGAACGAAGAGCTGTTCTACTCGCAAAACATGGTTGCGCATCTGGGCGTCTTCCGAGCGACGCTGGTGAAGGCGGTGGGTGGTTTCAGGGCGGGCTTCGAGGGCAGTCAAGATTACGATTTTATGTTGCGGATCCTCAAACTGACGATAGCCGAACGCATCCGCCATATTCCTTTTGTGCTGTATCACTGGCGCATCTTTGAGGGGGTGCGTACCTTCTCGAGCAACAACCCTTCGCGCTCGGTGGAAACGGCGCGCCAAGCGATGGACGAGTATTTCAAGGAGGTCGAGCCGGATAGCCGAGTATTGCCGATCGAATCTTTCCCTGGCTGGTGGCGGGTTAAGCGGCCGCTTCCCGCAGTGGCGCGGTCGGTGACGATTGTGATCCCGACGCGCGACCGGGTATCGTTGGTGAGGAACTGCGTGGAGGGGATACTGACACGCACGGACTATCCGGACCTCGACGTGATTATCATCGACAACGGCAGCGTGGAGGCAGAATCTCTGTCTTATTTTGCCGAGGTGTCGAAGGATACGCGGGTGCAAGTGTTGCGTGACGACGGGCCATTCAACTATTCGCGCCTGAACAACGAGGCAGTGGCACGGGCGCGGGGCGACTACGTCTGCTTCCTGAACAACGACATCGAGGTGATCACTCCGGATTGGCTTTCGGAGATGATGAGCCATGCAGTGCGCGAGAGGGTGGGCGCGGTCGGTACGCGGCTTCTTTATGCAGGCGGCACCCTGCAGCATGCTGGTGTGACGCTTGGGGTCTACGGTGTGGCTGCGCACGGGCACCGGCATTTCCCGGGCAATTCGATCGGCTATTTCGGACATCCACAACTGTTGCGAGAGGTTTCGGCGGTGACGGGGGCGGCGCTTCTGATGCGCAAGTCGCTGTTTGAGACGCTGGGCGGCTTTGATGCGGCAAACCTGGCGGTTAGCTACAACGATGTTGATCTGTGTTTGCGGGTAGGAGAAGCGGGCTACAAAGTGATCTACACACCGTTCGCCGCGCTTTACCATTTGGAATCGGCCACACGCGGACCGGACGTGTCGCCAGCGCAGAAGGAGTTGCAACGGGTAGAGCGTGGTTACATGCAGGCGCGTTGGGGGCATCTCCTGCCGCAGGACCCACTATACAATCCGAATCTATCACTTGCCGACGAGGATTATCGATTGGCTTTCCCGCCGCGGGTGGCCAAGCCGTGGCTCGATGAGGCGGATGTGGCTGAGCGGTTGGCGCGCAAAGGGCAGGTGGAACTGGACGTTGAGGCCGCGAATACGGCCGGCCTTGCGATGCTTGCGGCGGATACGGCTGCAGTCATAGCCTCGGCGCATCCTTTTGAGATGTTGGAGGCGCTTGGCCGATCGCTGATGGAAACGGACTTTTCCCTTGCAGGCGTGACTGTGGTGGACAACACGCCACGCAGCGATGGCTTTGTGCGGGAAGGAGCGATGGCACGTTTCAGGGCGGCTCATCCGGATGTTCCAGTGATCGTAGTTGACGATGCGAGCCAAGACTTCAACGGCTCCCGTACGGCCAATCTCGGAGTTCGGGCGAGCGGGACGGCGAGCCATCTTCTTATTGTGACGGAGGATTGTGGCTTCGTGACGGGTTGGCTTACATCGCTACTGTCGTCATGGCAGGCTGCCGGTGGAGGAGACGTAGTCATCACGCCCCGGATCTTCGTGCGTGAGAATACGGCGCGTGACGGCGTTTTGACGGATGGTTTTGTGGAGGCGCCGTTGGCGCAGGTAGCGGCCGATCCTGCCGCGATCGCGCCGATGGGTGCGAGCTATGATGGCCTTCCGCTTGCGGGTCGTATACCACCCTCCGAGGTGGAAACGCGCCCGGCGTTGGAGGAGACGACGCTGCTTGAGGGCGGTATCGTCTTTGGTCGTCGCGCGCTGCTTGTAGACGAACCTGGCGATCGGACAGATGGTTTTGAGTCGCATGGCGCCGTCTTCGACACGCTGTTCTTGACACAAGCCGCACGGTTGGAAGACATGGCGCGGAGGCTCCTGGCGGCGGGTGCGCGACTCTACGCAGCGACCGCGCCACTGATAGTATTGTCTGGCCCGCGCCCGCGCGACATGGTGCATTTGTGGCAATACTGGCACGACTACCTATGGCTGAATCGCAAGGTGCACGGCCTGCCAGACGACGGACGCATCGAGTTCGTCTGCCCCTTCCACCGTGGTGACGTGCTGATCGGCTTGCAGGTTGCCCATACAGCCGTCAAGGCGGGCAAGGCGGTGCGCTTCCACGTGGCTGAGAGTCTGCTCGGCTGGGTAAGGGATTTCTCTCCGTCTTTCCCAGTGGAGGGGCTCCCTGTTCCTGTACCGCCGGCGCAGGAGACTGCGCTTTATCTGCTTCGCTCCTATGAGCATGTGCTGAGGCGGGGTGATGCGGGGCCGAGGCTGGTTCGCTCCCATCCCTTCCGAGGGCTCGACGCGATGGACAACAATCTTGCCACAGCAATGCTTGCCGCCGTCGGCCTGCCGCCCGAAACACTGATCGAAAGCTTGGAGCCCGAACCAGACGCCAGCCAAGAGAGGGAGGCAGCGGCGCTTCTCGCTGCCTATGGTGAGCGCGTCGTGCTCTTGCATCGTTCGGGCGGTTGGGGATTGAAGACCATTCCTGACGCAGTCATGGAAGAACTTGCCACGATCATAAAGGCGGAAGGCTTTCACTTGGTGCAGATCGGTGGGCCGGGCGACACGCCCTGCCGCGAGGCCGACGGCTTAATCGCACAGAACCTGTCAGCCGGCCATTGGGCCGCCCTCTTCAGTCGAGCGAGCGCCATCGTAGGCGTCGACAGTTGGTCGGCTCACATGGCCGCCATCCTCGACGTGCCGCAGGTCACTCTCTATGGCTCTACACACCCCCGCCATGTCGCATCCAAACCCTTCTTCCGCAGGAAGAGCGCCGAAGCCCTGATGCTAGGCCCCGTCTTACCCTGCTCTCCGTGCAACTCGCTCAAATGTCTCATCGAACCAATCCCCTACTGCAAGGGCTACAGCATCGACCAAACCAAACTCAAAAAATTCCTCGAGAAGCTATAAGAGAAAGAGAGAGACCAAGGCTGCTGATGGGAGATATGCCGAAAGTTCTTCAGAGCTTGCGGCTGAATTTGGTAGGCAGAGACGTAGCGCGTTTGGGACGTTTGGGAACAAACTAGAATCGTCCATAAGTTTGTTGTCCACTGCAGGGTCATACTTATGGCCGCTTTCGCGGACAACGTTACTCTGGAGCCCTCCGGCGCTAAATGGTTGGCGAACACTCCATTGCTGGTTGTGGTGCAGCTAACGGGCGTGGCATCGCCACAACAGAATGCAGGTTGCGTATTGTTAAATCTGTGAAAAACGAATGTAACTTACAGCGACTAATTAATGCGGGAAATCGCAGTGGGCACGAAAACAATCTTCTAATGCGCGGTGGTTAATTGTATACGAATTCGATTCAAACATGAGGTGTTCTAAATGACGCCTATTCAGTCGCGCACAAATGTGGTACTTGCGCTAATTCTTCGCGATATGAGAACGCGTTTCGGTCGCTCACACCTTGGGTATCTCGTCGCGATTGCGTGGCCATTCTCTCATCTACTAACACTCATCAGTATCATGGCATTTGTCAATCGCTTAGCTCCGATTGGTGGCGATCCGGCTGTTTTTGTCTCCACTGGAGTGTTGCCCTACATATTGTGCCTCTATCCAGCGAGAATGATGGGACTGGCGCTGGAGAGTAGCCGGGCTCTTTTTTTGTTCCCAATCATAACGCCATTCGATGTTATCGTTTCTCGTGCCATAATCGAATTTATGACAGCTTTCATCGTCGTGATTTTGCTGTTTACGGTGGCGGGCGCTATTGGAGTCGACATGACGCCAATTGACGCATCAACCCTTGCCTCAGGACTTTTGGCCACAATATACCTGTCATTGGCAATGGGCTTTCTAAATGTTGTTATGGTGTCTATCTTTAGGATGTGGCACATTACATTTATTATTATTATGATTGTAATGTATATGTCTGCGGGTGTTTTTGTTGTTCCTTCTGCTGTTTCTTCAGAATTTCGAGAATTTATGTGGTTTAACCCACTTTTCCATTGCGTTGAATGGATACGTTCGGCCTATTACGAAGGCTATGGTGATGAATTGCTGTCGGAAAGTTATGTGATGTGGGTAGCGACGGCGTGCCTTCTAGTGGGGTTGCTTGGTGAGAGATTTCTTAGGGGAAAGCTGCTGTCAGGATGATAATTCTGGATGATGTATTTAAGTATTTCCGCTTGCGCGGGAGTGTGAAAGTAATACTGGATCACGTTTCTATGACGTTTCGTGCTGGGACGTCGTATGGAATACTCGGGATCAACGGCGCGGGTAAATCTACGACGATGCGGATGTTGGCCGGAACGGAGTTGCCGAATGCTGGAAAAATTAGTCGATCAGCACGAATATCTTGGCCATTGGGGTTCGCGGGCGGTCTACATCCGGCTATGACAGGTCGAGAAAATGTTCAGTTTGTCGCCCGAATTTATGGTCATAATCCCCGAGCCGCGGTTGAGTTTGTCGAGGATTTTGCGGAGATAGGTGCGTATATAGATGAGCCGTATCGAACGTATTCATCTGGGATGGCGCAACGTCTGGCATTTGGGTTGTCCATGGCGATTGACTTCGAATGCTACTTGATTGATGAAGTGACGGCCGTTGGCGACGCCCGCTTTCAAGCCCGTTGTAACGAAGAGTTTGCCAAACGCCGAGAGCGCGCAGATGTGATTATGGTATCGCATTCCATGGAGACCATTCGCAGCTATTGCAGCCGCGCGGTCGTTTTAGCTCATGGGATGACCCACGAATTCTCCAATGTGGACGATGCGATTGAGTTATACAAGAAGTTGAATCTATAGGCCAGGATGCCATGGAATCCCTCACCTCCATTTCAAGGCCTGGGTCGCCAGCGATCTCCGTTAGTCAACTTCGAGCGAAGGCGATCTCTATCGAGTTGCGCCGTGTCGCTCGCAAAGCGCGGACGCCTCGCCCCGTAGTTAGCGGCGGCGGTGGATTTCGAGCGCGCCGGAGCGACCGAATTTTTCGGCGTTTTTTGATGGGAGCCTTCGCGATTTGCTTTCTTACCCCAGCACTTTCAGCAGTCGTATACTATACGTTCCTTGCAAGTGATCAGTTCGTGTCTGAAGCGCGGTTCTCGACCAGTTCTTCTGAGGGGAATGGACTCGAAATACTTGCCGGTCTTTCTTCTCTTTTTAAGACGGGGCAAACCACAGATGCCGCAATAGTGGCAGAATACATTGAGAGCCGAAGTATTTTGTTGGAGTTAGAGAAAAAATTTGACCTGCAGAAGGTCTTTTCACCTGGAAGTTTGGATTTGGTAGCTGAACTGCAAACTAGCGCCACGGCGGAAGAGTTGCTAAGCTATTGGCGTAAGCAAATTGGGATTAAGGTTGATCGTAGTTCAGGTCTGCTAACGCTTGAGGTGCGCACTTTTTCACCAGCAGATAGCCTAGCACTCGCCAATGAAATAATTGCGATATCCGAGCGAATGGTCAATCGGTTGACCAGGCGTAATGATGAGAAATCGTTGATGGAAGCTGAGGATGAGTTGCAGTTGGCCAAAGCTAAGCTAGAGAGCGCGGTCAGCGCAATGCGCGATGCACGTGATGCGGCTGGTGTATTGGATGTTGATCTGACGGCAAAGGGGTATTCCGACATTCTGACTGCGTTGAACATGGAGTTAGCAAAGATTAGGACGCAGATAAACACCCTCGAGCAGAACAACGCTTCTGAAGCACCGCAATTGATCGCGCTGAAGAGCCGAGCGGAATCTCTGCGTCAACAAATAGGCTCGTACGAGAACCGGTTTGCCGGCATGACTAAATCCGAGAGCCCGGAACAGAGGCAGAATTTAGCGGACAGTGCGGCAATCCTGGCGGAAAAGGACGTTGAACGTAAGATTGCGCAAAGCGAATATGAGCATGCTGTAGCAGCATACGAAAGCGCGCGGCTGAACCGCGAGAGGCAACGATCATATCTTATGACCTATGTCACGCCACGCGCGGCCGAGGAGCCCCTATATCCTAGACGCTTGCTGGCGGTGAGCTTGGTGGTTTTTGGATCGTTCTTGCTTTGGGCAGTAATTGCAGGACTGGGGTTGTTGGTCCGTGATCACACCGCTGCATAATCCATTGGAGCCAAGATGAACTTCCACATTGATATGGATGCTGGCGCCGTGATTTCGGGCTGGCTTATCCCAGACAATCCAGCTGATGTTCCTGAATTTAGGATTAAAATACCAGATCGCAAAGAGATATCATTTTCGGCGAATGTTTTGCGATCTGATCTGCGAGATTTGGGGATACACGCAACGGGTTTGGCTGGCTTTCATATCGATGAGCAATACATCGTTGATCTCGCAGACCAGACAGAATTAACCATATTCGAAGTGCAAAGCGGCCTGCCAATATATCGCAGGTTCAATCCGCAGAAGCATATAGAGCAGAAGCTATTGCTTATGGATGTCGGTGCGTTTCCCCAGATTGCAATGCTGCGCCGGCTGATGGTTAACTTCACCCAATCGTATCCCGTTGTGGAGCGCCTCTCCCTAGAAACTATTGGGGCACTTCTTTCGTTGAGCTATGCGCGGTCGGTGTTCATCGCCGGACAACCCAACTGGATGCGTCATGGAGCACTCGCTCGCGAACGAGGGTTCCTAACTGCCGCGTTGTTGCGCGACCCGTTTGAAGAGTTGGCAGAACGGTTGCTTTTTTTGGCGAACGTGGCGAAGCTACCTACAATAAATACTACAAATGGTGCTATTGCCCGTTATTTCGATTTGCTTCCCTTTGTGAGGGCAATTGACTTTTCGGATGAGAAATCGGTCCTAACGTCATTTCGTGGCCTTTCATCAGAGAGGCGTCGATTGTTGCGTTCGCCAATGACGTCCATCTTTGGTAGCACACCGGACGAGGAACTTCAGCGGCGAAACGTTGCCGTGGCCCTCGACAATCTGGCGCAAATCGACATTGTTGGGACGCGCGATCAGTTTGGCCAGTTTGTCTCGATGTTAGATGAATACTTGGGTATTAGTATCTTAGCAGAATGCGAGCTAGCTACCATCGACGGCACAGCAGAGCTCACGGAAATACTCCGTGGAATTGGCCTTGTTGCGGACCTATTAGATGAGGATGTCGCGCTTTACTCTTTCGCCTGCGAGGCTGTTGAGGCGGCCTTTGCATCTATGAGTGATGCAACCTTTGGCAAGTGAAAAAGTGCCGCGCGTAAATGAAAGACACGGGATGGACAGTGTGACGGAGTCGACTCCGGAAGAGCGCACAAATTTGGGCGACAAAATACGTTTGTCTCGCTTAGATTGCTCGCCGACCGCGCCGCGGCCAATTGCACGAACAGCTCACTACGTTACTCAAAGTATGGGCGTATTGCGCGCCTATCTTCCTGGAATGACCAGACGAGAATCGAGTAAAGCCGCTGTTTCCAGTGGCGGATCTGGAGGACTCTTATTCAGAAGTTTCTTGTTGTGCGTGGCCACTCCCTCCATCATTATGCTTTTTTACTATACTCTTTGGGCATCAGATGTGTACGTTTCGGAGGCCAAGCTGACGGTGAGGGAAGCAATCGAACCTGATGGGAGGGCGTCAACTACCTCCACGGGTGCGTCGTCGATTATGGCAAAGATAGGTCTCAACAAGGGCGGGTCGACAGCGCAAGATTCCATGATAATCCAGGACTATCTGAAGAGTAGGTCGGCGGTTTTAGATGTCGGAGGTCGAGCTAAATTAGCAGAAGTCTACGATCATCCAGGGATCGATTGGTTCTCCCGTTTGGACTCTTCGAGCGACATCGAAACACTCTGGTCCTACTGGAAAGAGCGAGTGACCGTGTCCGTGGACGGGTTGTCAAACATACTTACCCTTCGCGTGCGAACATTCTCATCAGACAGTTCTGTTGCGCTGGCGCAAGAGCTTGTCGCTAGCAGTGAAGCACTGATTAACAACATATCAAGGCGCAATCGTGAGGATGCACTGCGGAGAGCGAACAGCGAAGTCGAGAGATCCATTGCGGCTCTAGCTGAGGCGAGATCGCAAATTCTGTCGTTTCAGCAACGCAACAAAACTATCGATCCTGTTCAATCTGCAAAACAAGTTGCCAGCCTCGTATCGGCCCTATCACTGAAGAAAATTGAACTCGAGAGCCAACTCGTTGCGGGAGAGCTATCCGGTGTAAAGGGGCGTCCTGGTGACCGTTATGTGCAAACACAGCTTGATGTAATCAACCAGCAGATAGTGGATCTAGAGTCTGCGTTGACCGGAAACAGCGCTGGTGCGGTCTCAACTCTGCTAAAGGACTTCGAGATACTTAAGTTGAGAGAACAGTTTGCGGAGCAGATTTATATGTTGGCCCGCACTTCCTTTGAGGAAGCGCGGCGTAAACTTGATAGACAGCAACTTTACGTCGTTGTGATCGTGCCGCCAATGGAGCCAGAGGAAGCTCTGTATCCTCGGCCATTGATTGATGCTGGTGTGATTTTCCTGGGCCTGTTGATAATCTGGGGCGTGATTTGTTTGTTGGTCGCAAGCGTCAGAGATAGCAACACAGCTTGAAGTGGGCGAGCCCTTTCTGCCCTCTCGGCGATGATAGCTATCACGGTCAATGCCCGTGCGGCGAGCCAGGGGCAAACGGTGACATTTGGAGCGTGCAACAACAACACCACTACGGTGGACGAGCCTCGACGACGCGATCATCTTCACAGGTGGCGAAGGGACATATGTCAATGCTGGCGTTGGCAACGACATTATGCTCTTCGCCGGGGGCATCGACGGGCTACCAGATCCTCCGTCAAGGGGCACATTTTGAAATCTCGCGCCTGACCAATGGCGACGCGGTCCAGCGCACCGAGGTCGAACGGTTCGAGTTCTCCGATGGGGTTATCTTGCTTGACGATATCATCGGCAACTCGCCGTACGCGCCCGGCGATCATTGGCTCGAGCCGCCACCTATTGGCGGACTCGTTTGATGGATGTTCCTGCGATGGTCGCCGCCCCCGCCTTGGGGGTAATCTTCTCTCATCGTTGCATAGGGTCTGACACGTGGCATCCAACATGATTGAGCGGCGGCGACCACTGGTCGCCGCCGCCTTGCGCTCCACCCGGCAGGCCTTTTTCGGTGTGGCGGCGCTGAGTGCCGTCACCAACTTGCTGATGCTGACCGGGCCGCTGTTCATGATGCAGGTCTACGACCGCGTCCTGGCGAGCCGTAGCGTGCCGACACTGGTTGCCCTGTCGATCCTGGCTATCGGCCTCTATGCCTTTCTCGGGCTTCTCGAGGTTATTCGCTCCCGCATTCTCACCCAGATCGGGCAGAAGCTGGAGGAGCAGCTTGGCAGCCCGACCTTCGATGCGGTTCTAAAACTGCCACTCAGAATGTCGAGGAAGGAGGCGATCTCGCAGCCGCTACGCGACCTCGATCAAATCCGGCAGTTCATGAGCGGGCAGGGGCCGATCGCGATCTGCGATTTGCCATGGCTTCCGATCTATCTCGCCATCCTCTTCCTGTTTCATGCCTATCTCGGCTGGCTGGCGGTTGCTGGCGCGGTATTCCTGATCGTCTTGACCGTGGCCAGTGAGATAACACTGCGCGCCCCTATGCAGCGGCTTGCCCAGCTTTCATCCTCGCGGGCGGAGTTCATCGAAGCCGGTCGCCGCAACGCCGAGGCATTGCAGGCGATGGGTATGAGCGGTGCCTACTCCACGCGATGGCACGCGACGAATGGAGACTATGTCGAAGAGCAGCGCAGAGCGAGCGATGCGACGAGCAGCTTTTCCACCGTTTCGAAGATCTTCCGGCTCGGCCTTCAATCGGCCGTGCTGGCGCTCGGGGCATGGCTGGCAATTTATCAACTGGCATCGCCAGGTGCGATGATCGCCGCTTCCATCCTGACCTCGCGGGCACTGTCGCCGATCGAACAGGCAATTGGGCAATGGCGCAACTTCGTCAATGCGCGCCAGGCCCGGCGCCGATTGGAGGACGTGCTTAAAACCTTTGCTGACAAGCGCGAACCAATGCCGCTCCCGAGGCCTCAGAAGACGCTGGACGTCTCCAACCTGGTGATTGCGGCACCCGGGGCCAACACGGCGATCGTGCGCGAAGTATCGTTCCGGCTCGAACGAGGGCAGGGGCTAGGGATCATCGGTCCCAGCGGTTCGGGGAAGTCGACACTCGCGCGTGGTTTGGTCGGAATCTGGCCGGCTGTTCGCGGTACGATCCGGTTGGATGGTGCTGAGGTCAGCCAATGGGATCCGGAGGCGCTTGGGCCGTCGATTGGATATCTGCCGCAAGGCGTTGAGCTGTTCGACGGTACGATTGCCGAAAACATCAGCCGCTTCGCATCCAATGTCGACCCGATGGCAATTATCGAGGCGGCGATGCAGGCTGGCGTTCACGAACTCGTTCTGTCGATGTCGGAAGGCTACGACACGCGTATCGGGGCAGGGGGTGCAATTCTGTCGGCCGGACAGCGGCAGCGCATCGGTCTTGCCCGGGCGTTGTTTGGCAAACCCTTCCTCATTGTCCTTGATGAACCCAATGCCAGCCTCGACGCAGAAGGCGAGGCGGGTCTGACCAACGCAATTATCGCTGCCAGGCAGTCCGGATCGATCGTCATCGTCATTGCCCATCGGCCAAATGCCCTTGCAGCGGTCGATCATGTCCTGGTGATGGCTGCGGGCGGCATGGTTGCTTTTGGCCCGCGTGATGAAGTCTTGCGCAAGACGACAGTCCGCGCCGTACCGGAGAGCGCGTGATGAGTGAAGCAACCAGCCGCGCCTCAAAGGCGATCACCCGCTACATGCTGTGGGCCGGATGCTCGATCGGTGTCCTGCTCGTCGGCGCTGGCGGGTGGGCGACGACCAGCAAGCTTTCCGGTGCGGTCGTCTGCATGGGAACCGTTGTCGTCGAGGGCAACATGAAACGTATCCAGCACCGTGAAGGCGGCATCGTTGGAGACATTCGCGTGCGCGACGGTGCGCAGGTCAAGGCCGGTGACCTTTTGATTCGGCTCGACGATACGGTGACGCGCGCCAACCTTGCGATTGTGACCAAACAGATCGACCAATTGAATGCCCGGTCTATGCGCCTGATCGCGGAGCGTGACAACGCAACTGAAATCAAGGTGCCATCGGATCTGCAAGCCAAAATCCATCAGGCCGAAGTCGCTGACTATGTGCAGTCGGAGCGGGCCTTGTTCGTGGCTCGCCGGCAGACGATTGACGGTCAAAAAGACCAGCTAAAACAGCGCATCGGACAGTTACAGCAAGAAACCGATGGACTGAAGGCGCGGCGCGCCGCCAAGGACGAGGAGCTGACGTTCATTGTCCAGGAGCTTACCGGCATCATGTCGCTTCACGACAAGGGTCTGATGCCATACTCGCGGCTTGCAGAGCTTCAGCGCATGAAGGCGCAATTGTCGGGCGAACGAGGCCAGTTCACGGCCGAGATTGCTCGGGCCGCCACGCGCACGACCGAAACTGAGCTGCAGATCCTGCAGCTCGACCAGGATCGTCGATCCGAGGTTCTGACGGAGCTCCGGGACGTCGACAACAAGCTTGCCGAGCTTACCGAACAGCAAGTGACTGCAACCGACCAACTCAAGCGCATCGAGCTGCTGTCGCCACAGGACGGCGTCGTGCATGAGCTGGCGGTCCATACCGTCGGCGGTGTCATCTCGCCCGGCGAGACCATCATGCAGATCGTTCCTGTCAACGACAGCCTGGTCGTCGAAGCGAAGGTCCAGCCGGCCGATATCGACCAGTTGCATATCGGTCAGGAAGCAGTGTTGCGGTTCTCCGCATTCAACCAGCGCACCACGCCTGAGATCAAGGGCTCGATTACGACCATCGCCGCCAACCTCAGCTCAAATCCGCAAACTGGCGAGACCTGGTACACGGCGCGCGTCCGGATATCGAAGCCAGAGCTTGCACGCCTTGGCACTCTAATCCTTCATGCCGGCATGCCGGTGGAGGCGTTTATCCAGACTGGCGAGCGCTCGGCACTGTCCTATCTCGTCAAGCCGCTTGCCGATCAAATCGCAAGGGCCATGCGTGAAGAATAGCGACCGACGGCAGGAGAGGAGATAATTATGAAGCGATCGCTCGTAAGTGGTTGGAACCTGCGACCACATCCATAGCGATAATTTTATCATGCGTTAAAATATTCTCGGTATGGTTGTATTCGTACATTAGTGCAGCCGAAATGAATGCCGGGTGCGTCACTTTTCTCCAAAGCCATGAAGGTGCCGCTTACGCTGATCACGACGCAAGCGCGTGAAGTTCCCAAGGACGAGCGGATCGAAACACTGGTTGCCGCCTTCAAGCAGGCGGCCTTCGGTCGCAAATCCGAGAAGACCGATCCCGACCAGTTCGATTTGGCGCTGGAGGACTTCCGCCATCGCGACGATCCATGCCGAGGAAGAAGCCGATGCTCCTTCGGGCAAACGTTCGTGGGTACTTCCGCCGTCTGCTCGCTCTGCAAATTTACCCGAGTATTCCGTCGTCCATGTAGGTTCGACCTTCGTAAGCACCATAAAGTAAATAGTGATCTAGAGGGTTCATACCTGCTGCAGCCACATCTGGGTAAAGTTGGAGGTATCCTGCGGTATCAAAACTCGCCGAAGGATCTCGCCCCTCTAGCCAGCCGTAAGAACGATAGTGATCCAGAGGGTTCATGCCCGCCGCAGCCACATCGCCGTAGGTGGCCAAGTATTCTGAGGTATCGAAAAAGGCATTTGGGTCACGACCCTCACGCCATCCGTATTGCTGAAAATGCTGCTCTGCATCAAACCCACTTGCCGCCACATCCTTATAGTTCTTGAAATAGAACATGTCGTCGACGAGCGCGGTCCCGCTGTCGATCTTGCGGCCCTCGTAGATACCGAACGAAAGATAATGGCTAAGCGGATTCATCCCCGCTGCCGCGACATCCGGATTTAATTGCAGATAGTCAGAGGTATCGAATAGACGCGAAGGGTCTCGCCCTTCCTTCCAACCGTGCAGCGCATAGTGCTCAAGCGGATTCATGCCGGCGGCGGCAACGTCAGTATATGTTTCGAGGTATTCTGATGTATCGAAGAAGCTATTGGGATCGCGGCCTTCCCGCCACCCGTGTTGTGAATAGTGATCCTCCGCCTCCATCAATGCACGGTAGACATCTTTGTTTTGAGTGAAGTAATGCATGTCATCAACGAGCGAGTTGCCGTCATCCTGGACCACAATGCGATCCGCGAATTCCAGTTGCTCGATAGAAAGGAGACGGTCAAGTGAGCCTTGGTGGTCAATCACCATCGCACCGCCGCGATAGGCGAATTTGGCATCCAGTAGACTGAAGTCGAAGCCGGCAGCGTCCCATCCTTCCCCACCAAACAATATGTCCGAACCGCCTCCTCCTCTCAGGGTGTCGTGGCCGAGCCCTCCGACAAGTATATTGTCCAAGATGTTGCCGTTGAGGCCGTCATTCCCAGACCCACCGATAGCGTTCTCGACAAGCGACCGTGTATCGTTGTTGTGGAGCAGCGCATTGGCGATATTACCGACCGCCTGTTTAGAGCCGTCATAGTTGAGGTATGCTACCTGAGTAGCGGACGTTGTCGTCCACCCGCCAGGTTGTAGATCGACTTTCACCCCCGTGGTGTAATTTGAGAAATCATAAGTGTCGGTGCCGCCGCCGTCCCAAACAGTAAGAAAAATACGGTTGTCGCCGGGAGCACCCTGGCCTATGCCATTGATGAACATCTCGCCGGTCGTCTGGCTCCAGGAATAGACCGTATTGCCGCTTTGCGTGCTGTAGTTGGCACCATACAAGTGCTGCAGCGCTGCGATGTCGTACATCATCAGCGATTGAGCGAAACCCCACGTCTCGTTTGTGTATCCATCATACAGGGAAGCGCCAGGGTAGGAGCTGTAGCTCATCACTGTGTATTCCATGGAATCGCGATGGGCCGGCATCAAGTAGCCCTCGTGAGCATGGTCAAGGCCGAGAGCGTGACCGAGTTCGTGCAAGACTGTCACGAAGCCATAATTGCCCTTTAAGGGCCTCGAGTGAGCGCCCTCCCAGCTGCCAAACCATGCGTCTCCACCTTCGGGTGTGGTGGATGGATAGTAGGCCCAAGCGGTGTCGGGATGGCCGGTTTGTGCGAGCCGAAGATCCGCGTGTTGGGTCGAGCTCTCCGTGATTTCGGTGAAGGTCACGTTCGCCACCGACGACAACTGGTTGAATGCTGCACGGGCGGCGGCAATCTGTTCCGAATTGAGCGTAAGAAAATGGAACGGCTCGCCACTCCCGTAAGCCCATTCGTAGAAAGAACCGCTCGTCGGGAAGCTGAAAGTAAAGTCCTGCACTGCCCATTTCTCGTTACCCAGGATGCCGTTTATGTAAGCGTCGCCGGATAAGGCAATAGAAGTGGTTTCTGGCATATTTCTCTCTTTGGCAGTGCCGGTTGAACGTGAGCGAATCTTCGATGTTGGGTGTGCATATGCGCATACACAACCTCAAATTTTCAAGTGTTTTTTTGGCTTTGCTGGACTTCAACCATGGGCGAGGGTTCCGGAGTTTCAACAACTCGGTTCATGCTTTGCTCGTGCGGCTCGCGGTCGGTCGAGAGGCCGCAAGAAATTGAGCGAGTGCAGCCGCTGCCTCCTTACCGCAGCGGTAGACGCCATCCTCGCACTTTTGCCAGCTTTCAGGCGCATCGACGCCGTGCAGGCGAATGCGCTGTCCCGCCACGCGCTCTTGCCATCCATCGAGGTGGCGAAGTCGGCCTCCTTCAACACGGTGGTGAAGTCGACCGATATGAACTGTGCCCCTGATCGGTGTTGAGGATATCGGACTTGCCATAACGGGCAAGCGCTTCTTCCGCCGCTTCGATACAGAAGGCCGCTTCCATCGTGATCGACAGCCCCCACGACAGAACCCTCCGGCTGAACCAGTGGACGACAGCGCAGAGATAGACGAAGCCACGCCCCATCGGAATATAGGTCAGGTCCATGCCTCAACCTGATTGAGCCTGGGGACCGCCAGCTTGCGCAGGAGATATGCATAGACTTTGTGCCCAAGCGCTGGTTTCGACGAATTGGGGCGACGGTAGATCGCCTCAATACCCGTCTTCTTCATGAGCGTGGCGACGTGCAACCGTCCGGTTTGCAGCCCATCCGACTTCAATGCTCTTGCAACATACGGCTTCCGCAAACGGGTAGCCGAGATGCAGTTCGCCGATCCGGCGCATCAAAGCCGTCCGACACTGGGCGCGGAGCGTAATAGACGCCGCCACGACCGGAGCCGAGAAGCTTCGCCTGGCGAACGACAGAGAGTCTGTGTCCGCGACTGATCATCTCTTTCCGCCCAGCAATCCCACTTTGCCGAGCGCACCGGACAAGCAATCGTTCTCCAGCGTCAGTTCCCCCGATCTTAACGTGAAGCGTCTTCACATCTGCAGTGGGGACCGTCGGCTCCGCCTTGGCTTCATCGCCGCCCTCTCAAGGAGTTGGTCCTTCCACTGCTTGATCTGATTGGCGGGCACGTCGAACTGTTGGGACAACTTCACCAGCGTCTGTTCGCCCCTGATCGCGGCAGGAGCCACTTTCGCCTTGAAGGCCGGTATAGTTCCGGCGCGGCGGTCGTCTCGCCATGGTCTCTCCTGTTTCCGGCATCTAATCAAACTCAGGCAGAAATTCCATTTATCCCGGCTGTTTAGATTTGCTGAGCCACCTCTCCTGCAGATGGTGCGTAAATTTCGCCAAGCTAGGACGTCAAGACAAGACGTGCGACACAACGTTAAATTGACCATTGCAACAACCCTCCGTAGTCTTCGGCCGAATCGATGCAGAGGCTTTTTTGATGAACAACATTGCAGAGGGGGCCCACGCGGACCGCCTTGTCGAAACAATTTTTAGCTCTGATCGCTACACGGTCCGCTCTTGCAGGGTGAACGACGACCCGCTGACGGTCGTAACCTTCGCCCCTCGGTCAGACGGCACGCCCAATCTAGAAGGATCGTTTTTTGGAGAACGCTTCTTCCGAGCGCACGGGATCAACGTGATCGGCGTGACCCCATCCAAAAACGACTGGTATCAGTCATCCGGAATATTCACCGCAATAGGCGCCGTCAGGACAGCGACAAAAGGCCATCGTGTCGTCGGCTACGGGGGTAGCATGGGGGCTTATGGCCTGTTGAACTACTATCACGAGCTCGAACTCGACGCGGTGATTGCGGTTGCACCGCAGTTCACTCCGGATTTGCGCAAGGTCGATTTCGATACGAGATGGGCCGAAGACCGGAAGGCTTTTGAGCCGACGATAGACAGGGTCGGAACGATCAGACCGATTGAAAGTGGATACATCCTCTATGACCGAGGCTATGCTCCGGACAAACGGCACGTCGAGCTTATTCAAAACCGCCACAAGTTGACCGAGATACATCTACCGTTTTCGCGCCACTTGCCATTGGCATTTCTAAACCAGGCGGAGATCGTCGATCACACTATTCCGGCGATGGTTCGCGGAACCTTCGAAAAGTCGGCATTTAGAAAACTCACCAAGGTTCAGCGCAGGATATGCCGACCCTACATGGACGAAGTCTCCCGATACCTTTCAAGCCGCCTCGATCGCCTCAATGCGAGCAAGAGCACGCCTCACGACGGTACAGAGGATCGGCGTGAATTGCGCATTGTGTAGGTCGGGCACCTGCTGCCTGTATTAAACGTCATCGTGAACTGGTCCTTCCTATTGCCTCACCGGCTGATGTTACCGAGCGCTGCAGGGCCGACAGTGTCTGAATCACCTGCCGCTATGGTGGCAGATGATAGGGGCAGGCTCCTGATCCAGCCGCCATCGAGAATGACTAGCCCAATGGCGCAGTTCCCCTTTTGGCGCTTACTGCGTTTTGTGCTGGTAGACGCCGAGCAAAAAGTCATTCGGAATAGCCCCGGAAGCTTGGAGTCGATTCTCGATTTCGATCAGCATACGAACGATAGATACTGACTCAACAGAGCCATCGTTCAATCTTACCGAGTTTAAGTGATCAAAGATTGGGTGAAGTATCGCGCCACCGAACTGTCGCTCCATGCATGTATCGAAATAATACCTAATGAATACTGGTATAAGTGCCGATCGCACTGATTCGGAAGGGTCAATATCAAGTATTGTTTCAAGCGCCGCATTCTCCCACCTCGAGTCGGGCCTGAGCTTGAACGTGGGATCTAGGGCGTCGAGAATACCGTTGATTATAGCGATACGTGAGGGCTCGTAGATATTGTAGCAAGGTCCGCAATATTCATTGACTATTAAAACTCCATTGGGAGTTAGGCAATCCCTCACCTTGCCGAGCATGCCTTCGAGTTCTTTGACATGGTGCAGGGAGCCAACGAACATAACAACGTCGTACTTAGCCGAAGCGGGTGCAGCTATGAAGCTGTCGAATGAATCGACATAGAAGTTGACGTTAAGGTTTTCCCGACGGGCCGTTTCTGCCGCCATTGAAATGCCTGCGGGCGAAATGTCGAAAGCGTCTACACTGTCTGCCCATTTGTTTCGCCCGATCACTAGCTCGTGCGCGCCATCGCCGCAGCCTATCGAAAGAATTTTTTTGGGCTTAAAGTCCAGAAACTCATCGAAGAGCCATGCCATCCAAAACTTATCTGCGCCGGTGATGCGACGGTTAAGTTCAGACAGAACTAAGTTGTTCGAAAACCATGCAGAGCGCTTGTCTTCTTCGTACCGCTTGTCCCAATGAGTTGAAGCTAAGGACGGCGCATTTTTTTCGGCAACCATAGGAAGATGTTCTCCACTGATCAATAGCGTAAGGTTTATTGTGGGTGCGAACCGCCTGTCAACTCAGTTTGTAAATGCAACGGATCCAATCGAGGTATGAATCTGTCGACTCCCAATTATTCTAGTTGTTTTTGGGTTTCAATTTATCTTTTGATTAGGATGGTAACGTAGCGATGACTGAAGCCGGCAAGTTGATTAACGCAATAATCCGCGTTTCGATGGTTTTGCCGCCTTTGAAGACCGAGTGTTAGAGATGTCGTTGACATCCTTTGCGAATTCTCCCATAGATTCAAGTATTCCGAGGGGAGCACTTCACAGTGCTGAGATGGCGGTGAGCCGGACCCTTGAACCTGATCCGGGTCATGCCGGCGTAGGAACGGGAAAAGAGCCAGTTTCGGCAAACTAATCGCGTCTTCGCTTTCACCTGGATCTCCGTGATGTTTTGTCTGGAGATCGATCGATGCTGTCTTTTGCCAAGTTGCCGCCGGATGGCGGGTTTGCATGTCGTCCGGACCGCTGCATCGGCTGACCGGCGATGCGCCTGGCGTTCACATTTGTTCGCAGCCTTGTTGTGCTTGCTGCTCTCTGGCAGGCGGCGGTGGTTGTGTTCGCGTTACCGCGCTATCTATTGCCCACACCGGTCGAGGTGCTGGCCGTCTTTGCACGGCAGCCGCGATTTCTGTTTGAACAGAGCCTTGTGACGATTGCCGAAATGCTGGTCGGCCTCGTGGTCGGCACGGCGTTCGGCGTTGCGACGGCTATCGGGCTGGCAGCTTTTCCGCGGTTCGGGAAGCTCGTCTGGCCTTTCGTGCTTGTTCTGCAGGCCTTCCCCGTCTTCGTCATTGCGCCATTGCTGGTGCTGTGGTTCGGCTTCGGCATGGTCTCGAAGATCGTGATGGCGGCCATCATCATTTTCTTTCCCGTTGTCTCTGCGTTCTCGGACGGTCTGCGCCGTACAGATACGCAGATCCTTGATGCCGTCGCGCTCACCAAGGCGAGCCACTGGCAGGCGCTAAGGCTCGTGCGACTGCCGCTGGCGTTGCCGGGGCTGGTCACCGGCCTGCGCGTTGCTGCCCCCTTGGCACCGCTCGGCGCCGTCGTTGGCGAGTGGGTAGGCGCTTCGGCCGGCCTCGGCTTCGTTATCGTCCAGGCAAATGCCCGCATGCAGACCGATGTCGTCTTCGCTGCGATGGCCATTCTTGCTGTGCTTGCCGTCGCCCTCAGGCTGCTCGTCGATGAGGCAACACGTCCACTCGCGCACTGGGCGCGGGAAACCTGAATTTCTGAGATCAATTGGGAGAGTTCATAACATCATGATCCGCAAATCTCTGCTTTCCGCCAGCCTCGCTCTCGGCGTCGTCTTTTCAGCCGGTTCGGCAACGGCCGCCGAAAAACTGACGGTGATGCTGGAGTGGTTCGTCAATCCCGACCATGCGCCGATCGTCGTCGCGAAGGAGCTCGGCCTCTTCGAAAAGGCGGGGCTCGATGTCGAGCTGGTTCCGCCCGCCGACCCATCGAGCGTGCCGCGTCTGGTTGCAGCCGGGCAGGCCGATATCGGCGTGCATTATCAACCGAACCTCTATCTTGATCATGCCGCAGGCCTGCCGCTTGTCCGCATTGGCACTCTGGTCGAGACGCCGCTCAACACCGTCACCGTCCTTGACGACAGTCCGATCCGCAGCCTTGTCGATCTGAAGGGCAAGAAGATCGGCTTTTCGGTCTCCGGTTTCGAGGATGCAATGCTCGGCCGGATGCTGGCCTCGGCCGGTCTCAAGAAGGAAGACGTCGAACTCGTCAACGTTAACTTCGCCCTGTCTCCGTCCCTGATCGCCGGTAAGGTCGATGCAACGATCGGCGGCTTCCGGAATTTTGAACTGACGCAGATGCGGCTCGAGGGGCATGAGGGCCGTTCCTTCTTCCCAGAAGAGCATGGCGTGCCTGTTTATGACGAGCTCGTCTTCGTTTCCGACAAGGCAAAGGTTGCTGACAAGCGCTTGCGGCCCTTCCTGGTCGCGGTGGAGCAGGGTGCGATTTTCCTCACCAATCATCCGACTGAAGCCTGGAAGCTGTTCGTCAAGGCTTATCCGAACCTCGATGACGAACTCAACCGCAGTGCATTCACGGACACGCTGCCGCGCTTCGCCAAAAGGCCGGCGGCGCTCGACCGTGGCCGCTACGAGCGGTTTGGCGCTTTTCTTGCCGAAAGCGGTTTGATCGGCAAGGCACCTGATGTCGACGATATCGCGGTGGAAATCCGATGACGGGTACATCGGATTTCGTCGAAAGTGTTGTCGCATCGCTGGCGCTTGTGCGGCAGCGCCGCCCCCGCGTGTATTGCCTGATGAACACGGTGGTGCAGAAGTTCGTAGCCGATGGGCTGGCAGCTCTGGGTGCGATCCCCTCGATGACATCGGCCCTGGAAGAGGTCGAGGCTTTTGCCCAGCGAGCCGATGCGCTCGTCGTCAATCTAGGTACGCTTGATGAAGAGCGACGCACGGCGATCCGCTCGGCAACAGTCGTTGCGCGCCACGCCAATAAACCGTGGATCGTCGATCCCGTGCACTGCGACTATTCGCCGTCGCGGCTCGCCTTCGCCCGAGAACTCATCGCGTCCGAACCTTCCGTTGTTCGCGGTAATGCCAGCGAGATGGACCTTTTCGGGGAAGTCAATGGCGCGCTGAAGATCAAGACCGGGGCAGTCGATGAACTCACACTGGATCTACATACGATTCGGGTTGAGAACGGCCACCCCCTCATGGCGCAGGTCACGGGTACCGGGTGCCTCTCGGGCGCCTTGATCGCGGCCTTCATGGCCGTCGAGCCGGATCGCCTGAAGGCCGCCACGGGGACGCTTTTGACAAGCGGCATCGCCGCCGAAATCGCTGCGGAGCGTTCGAGTGGGCCGGGTACCTTCGAAGCTCTCTTCCGTGATGCGCTCGCAGCGCTGCGCCCAGAGGATATCATTGTCAATGCGAGGATTTCCCATGCCGAAGGTTGACTACCGCCTCAACGCCCTTGTCGATGCGCGCCTTGGGGACAAGGCGCATTTGGCTGATCTGGCGCGCATCGCAGCGCTCAATGGTGCGACGCTGATCCAGTATCGCGACGAAACGAGCTCGACACGGGAGATGATCGAACAGGCGCGGGCGATGTGCGCCGCGCTTGCCGGTACCGGTGTGCCCTTCGTGGTCAACGATCGTGTCGATGTGGCGCTTGCAGCAGGTGCCGCCGGCGTCCATCTCGGTCGGGACGACATGGATGCGGCAACGGCGCGCTCGATCATGGGTGACACTGCGATCATCGGTCTGACGGTCAAGAACGAAGCGGACGCACAGGCCGCGATTGCCGCGCCGATCGATTATGCCTGCATCGGCGGCGTCTACGAGACCCTGTCGAAGCACAATCCCGATCCGCCCCTCGGCCTCGAAGGGTTCGCCAGACTTCGTGCCACGCTTCTGGCGGCCAAGCCGAACCTGCCTGTCGGAGCCATTGCCAGTATAAATGCGCAGCGCGCCGCGGACGTCGTTGCCGCGGGAGCGGATGGTGTCGCGGTCATCTCCACAATTTTCGCCGCTGTGGATCCAGCGGCGGCCACGCGCGAATTGCGCGCTTGTGTCGAGAACGCTCTGGGGGAGGCTTCGTGATGACAGCCATTGCAGTCACCATTGCGGGCTCGGATTCCGGCGGCGGCGCTGGTATCCAGGCAGACCTCAAGACGTTTTCGGCTCTCGGCGCCTATGGCGCGAGCGTTATCACCGCGATCACGGCGCAGAACACCAGGGGTGTAACGGCGGTCGAGGATATCTCGCCCACGATTGTCGGCGCGCAGATCGATGCGGTGTTTTCGGACCTCGCCGTTGGCGCGGTAAAGATCGGCATGGTGTCCCGGGGAGAGACGATCGCGATCATTGCCGACGGACTTCGCCGATACGGCAAGATGGCAGTGCTCGATCCTGTGATGATCGCCACATCCGGTGATCCCTTGCTAAGCCCAGATGCTATTGTTGCGTTGAGCGAGCAACTGCTGCCGCTGGCACTGGCGGCCACGCCCAACCTGCCGGAGGCGGCATTGCTGACAGGGCGCGCGATCGCGACGGATGAGGCCGAGATGGCCCGGCAGGCGGAGATCATGCTGAAGGCCGGTGCGCGTTCGGTGCTGATCAAGGGCGGGCATGGGCATGGCCCCGAAGCGACGGATATCTTCTTCGATGGCGGAGACCCCGTTCGACTGACGGCGCCGCGCATCGAGACGACGAATGATCACGGCACGGGTTGCACGCTGTCGGCGGCGATCGCTGCCGGGCTTGCAGGCGGAATGTCACTCGCAGACGCCGTCATTGCCGCCAAGGATTATCTACACGGCGCCATCGTTGCCGCCGGCGATCTCAAAGTCGGGCAGGGACGGGGACCAGTCCACCACTTTCATCGCTGGTGGCAGCACGATGTTCGCTAACGCGGCGCAGGCGTTATCGCTGCGACTGGAGCGAATGCTAGAGCTTGCCGGAGCGTTTCTGCTTGCGCTCCTGCTCGTCACCACCACCCTCTCGGTTGTCCTCCGATACGTGGCGGCAAGCGGTTTTACCGGGGCAGAGGAAGCGGCGAGCTGGTTACTGGTGGCACTTGTCTCGATCGGGTTGCCGCTTGCCTCGACCGCTAGGGGATTGCGGATCGATCTGTTCGAGGGAGGATCGGCGCATGGTCATGGCCATGCGCAAGTTTTACGCCGCTCGTCGAAGTTCATTGGCGGCGGCAACGCCGAATCGTGGCTCTGGCGCAAGGCGCATCGCGCTTCAGGATCTGCGCGCATTGTTCTCCGGCACCATCACTCTGCTTGCTTGTATCATCCTGAGGTCCGGCAGCGGTAGAGCGGCGCTCGATCTTGGCGGCGTTTCACCGGCACTCGGCCTTTCCGTCGATGGCACCGGTGGTCGCGGCCTATCAGGCGCTTCGCGGCGTCTCCTTCCTTGTTGCCGTCACCTTCGTCAGCGAAGTCGGCGATGTACGCCGCTTCGACAACCCGCGGCAGTTGATGGCTTTCCTGGGCCTCGTTCCCTCGGAACGGTCGACCGGCGAGACGGTCAAACGCGGCGGCCTGACGCTGGCCGGAAACCGCCGCGCGCGCCGCGTCCTGGTCGAGGGCGCCTGGAGCTATCGCCATCCCGCCAGGGTGACGGAAACCATTCGCGTCCGGCTTGAGGGGCTGCCGAAGGCGGTGCGGGAGATGGCCTGGAAAGCGCAGACACGGCTGTGCGGCCGTCACCGGCGCCTGACGGCCGCGGGCAAGAAAAACCCCATCGTCGTTGCGGCGAGCGCGCGCGAGATGGCAGCGACCAGGTCGAACCGGTGCGCTGACGATGCGGTGCGCTGCTACCTTAAAGGTCCAAGTTGCAACCAGCTGCCCCCCAGCGCGGGCGCCGCCTCATTGAGGGGCTTTGCCCGCGCCGGAGCTTCGGCGGACATCAGGGGCAGCACGGAGACGGGATGGGCCGCGGTGGGGAATTCCCGGCGACCCTATGTGGCTGGACATCAGAATCCAACGCCCGACTTCTAGACAGGGATGGCCCAAGACGAATTACGGAAGTGCGGTAACCAACCCGCGGATAAGAGCTGGATCAACCGTCGTCTGAAGGCCCCGTCCCCGCGCTGCCCCATCAACGGTAACAAAATCGGTGTCAAAGACATGGGGCGCATAAGTCCGCGTATCACCCTTGACCACGGTCATAAGAGGGTTCTCACTGCCCTAGCATCGGTCTACATTGCCGCGAATCATATGCCACAGGTTGACGAATGCAGGGCCCACAACATAGCCACGCGCCGATGAAGTCGAGTATTGTTCATCTCCCTGAGCGTAAGCAGGTTGAGCTCGCGCGCGTTGTCGAGGTGCTGCATGAGGAGTTCGAGGACGCGCTGAAGGACGGCACTGCCGACTTCAAAAAACGTGGTCGAATACTGAAGATCATTCTGTTCGGTTCTTACGCACGCGGAAACTGGGTCGATGAGCCGCATACGAAGAAGGGCTATCGCTCGGATTACGATATCCTTGTTGTTGTGAACAACAGCAAGCTCGCGGACTTCGCGCGTTATTGGGCAAAAGCGCAGGATCGATTGCTGCGTCTCTCTGGAGTGGAAACACCGGTTAGCTTGATCGTCCACTCTCGTCGCGAAGTGAACACCGCTCTCTATGACGGACAATATTTCTTTGTCGATATTCGGCTAGACGGCATTGTGCTCTACGAACTCGATGATGAGCCTTTAGCAGTCGCCAGGCCTCTCTCAAAAGTGGACGCATTGCGGATCGCGACGGAGTACTTCGAAGACCGTCTGCCGCACGCTCGAAAATTCGCTAAGGGCGGCGGCTTTTACGTGTCAGAAGGGGATCTCAAGGAAGCTGCCTTCCTCCTGCACCAGTCGATCGAACAAGCCTACGCCACGCTTCTTCTGGTACTGACCAACTACAGCCCAGCCTCCCATAACCTGAACTTCCTGCGTGGTCGGGCCGAAGAGCAGCATCGCGAGCTGGCGGAGATCTGGCCGCGCGATCAGCAGCGCTTCTCTACTTGGTTTAACATTGTCAACGAAGCCTATGTAAAAGCGCGTTATTCCAGGCACTTTGAAATCACCGAGGAAGCCCTGTTGTGGCTACTGAGCCGGACCGAGGCACTCATCGATCTCGTCGAAAAAGCCTGCCGCACCCACCTTCAATCGCTCAAATCAGAAACTTGAATCCCCAAAGAACCAAGCCAATAAAGCACGATACTAGGTGTCTGGCGGTATCTTGATCATGCATCAGTTTCTGTGATGGGGCGCCAACGGATCCGGGTTGCACAAATGTGTGCTTGCGGATTGCGGCGTCTCCTGGGCGAAGGCGGTAGCGTTGAAGCTAGACACGAAACGGCGGTCGCGCTTGCTAGCTGCGCCAGCACACTGCGCATGAAATGCACCCGGCCCTTTGCCATGTCGCGCACAGGACCTTGGTGACGGCCGCCTTGAGGCCTTCCCGCGCATCGGAAAAAGACAAGCTTGACGCCGCGCTGAACTGGCCTCGTCCAGGAAGAGAGGGCCGGATCTTAGATCATAATTCGTCCCTACTAGGCCTCGCCCCGCTCCATCGCCAGTTCTGCCTCGAGGCTCTCGGTGTCGCGGAAGATCGTGGCGACCGCCAGCACACGGCCTCCGCGCCTGAAGCGCAGGAGGCAGTCCCTGGCGGGAATGTCGCCCTCGACCTCGATCTCGTCCCATCCCTCGGCATGGCCGACATAGTTGATCGGAACGTCGTAATGTTGGCTCCAAAAGAACGGCACGTCCGTGAACTTCGTCCGGCGTCCGAGCATGTTGAGTGCGGCCGCAGCACCTTGCCGCTGCGCCACCACCCAGTGCTCCACCCTGATGTTCTCGCCACTATGGGGATCGGGCCACCGGGCAATATCGCCGGCCGCATATATGCCCGGCACGCTGGTCTCAAGATATGCATCGACCAGAACGCCCCGATCGGTGGCGAGCCCGGCCGCTTCGGCGAGACCGACCCGCGGGCGCACGCCGATGCCGGCAACGACTATGTCTGCGGCCAGGATGCCGCCGCTGCTCAGCTGGATCTCCGTTGCACCGATGCTCGTCACGGTATCCCCAAGGTGGAAGATGACGCCATTTCCCTCATGCAGGGCGCGGATGAAATCGCCGATCTGCGGCCCCAATATCCGCTCCATCGGCCGTTCGTCGGGCGCCACCACATGCACTTCGACGTCGCGGGTCCGAAGGGCGGCGGCTACTTCGAGGCCGATGAAGCTGGCGCCCAGGACGACGGCGCTGCGTGCAATGCCGGTTTGCGCGATGATCTTCCGACTGTCGGCAAGCGAGCGCAGCGTGTGGACATGAGGCTGGTCGGCGCCGGGGATGGTCAGGCGAACCGGTTCGGCGCCCGTCGCCAGCAACAGTCTGTCGAAGGCGATCCGAGCCCCATCGGCGAGCAAGATTTCGCTGGCGCGGACATCGATGCCGACAACCTTGGTTCCGAGGCGCAAGTCGATGCCGTTCTTGGCGAAGAAGCCCTCCTTGCGCAGCGGGATCCAGTCCTCCGGCGCCTTACCGGCGAGATAGTCCTTCGAAAGGTTAGGGCGGTCGACGGGCAGCGCCTCGTCATCGCTGATCATGACGATGGCGCCCTGAAACTGTTCGCGCCGCAGCCTCTCGGCGGCGGCAAAGCCGGCGGCGCCACCACCGACAATGACAATCTTTTCGGGAGCGGCCCCGGCATCACCCTCGCGTGGGGCAGGCGTCTGCTTCTTGCGCTTCTCGCCAACGATTATTTTGTCGCCGCGCTGTTCAACCGACCAGCATGCGAGCGGCGATAATGCCGGAGCACGCAGGGCCTCTCCGGTGCGCAGGTGAAAGCAGGCGTGATGCCAGGGGCAGCGGACGGTGTCGTCGGCGGCGAGGCCATCGACCAGCGGCCCACCGTAATGCGAGCAGTTGGCGGCTATCGCGAATATCTCGGATCCGCGGCGCAACAGAAGCACCGGCTCGCCATCGCGATGACCGACCAGCTTGCCGCCATCGGGAAGATCGGTGAGCGCAATGCCAAGGGCGAGGTCGGGTCCGGTCGGGCCTGAATGGTTAGCGGCCATCTTCTCCTCCGTCGAAGGGCAGCTGCCGGTATCGTCCACTGCGACGCTGGGCTTACCTACCCAACAGGCAACTCCTCTGGGATTGTCCGCCATTCCGGCTCCCAGGCAAGTGAATTTGACCTGCAGTTGCGTGCAATTTTTGCGATATGCCTAATCGGAGCCAAGCGCGGTCGTTCCCGCGCCGGGGCAGTCGCTAGGTGCGGGGCGTATCAACCAGGAAATCCTGGCGCGTCAGTGCGATGTCGGCAAGCGTGTAACGGTCGAGCGTGTTCTGGAACGACGACAGCGCGTCGCGCAGCATGCCGGAAAGCTTGCAGCAACGCGTGATCGAGCACTGGTTGCCGGTAGCAAAGCATTCGACCAGGGCGAAGTCCGGCTCGGTCAACCGGATCACGTCACCTATGCGGATGTCTTCCGGACGACGTCCGAGCGTCAGCCCGCCCGATCTGCCGCGAACCGCCGTCAGGTACCCGGCGCGTGTCAGCGTGTTGGCCACCTTGTTGAGATGCGCCTTCGACACGCCGAAGGCGCGCGCTGTTTCCTCGATCGTAAATAGCCGGTCCCCAGCAGACGCCGCGAACATCAGCATGCGCAGCGTGTAGTCGGAAAAGTTCGTCAGCCTCATTTCGCTCCAACCTTTGCGCATGCCGATCCTTCGCGCTGCCCCGGAAGGTCATAGGCTGTCGGCCGTGATCGGCTCGACGGACAACGTGTTTTCACCGCGATTGTAGGCCAGTGCAAGGCGGAAGGAATGCGCAATGCGCAATGCCCGTTCCATGAACAGCGCCGCAATCTCCGGCGGGCAGAGTTTTTGGACTGTAGCGCGAAATAAATCCAGCCATTGGCGGAAATGCTGTTCGCCAAGACCAGGAAGCGCCAGATGCGGCGGGAGCGGGCGGCCGTCATAGCGGCCGCTGCGAAGCATCAAAGACGACCAGAAGTCGCACATTTTCGTCAGATGCTGTGGCCAGTCATGCCGCGCGATGGCGCTGTTGAACACCGGCCCGAGCAGGGCATCCTTGCGGAGCTCATCGTAGAAGCCGTGAACCACGTCGTGGATCATCTGCTCGTCTAACTGCTCGGGTAGCACCCGACCGTCGATAACGATGGTTGGTTTGTCATTTGCGCCTTTGCTCATGTCTGGATTCAGCCCTCAGTCAGGCCGATGCGGCCCTTTGTCGTCCAACGACGATTGGGTGTGTGATGAGAATACACTTCACTATGTGGATCAAAACATCTATCGTCAATATATCTTTTGCGGCATACCGGCGCGTACATTCGATGAGGGACCAGATGAGGCTCGAGCTTGACCAGACCGGAGATTATGTTCTGGACCCGGCATTCCTGGCGGTGCGGCTTTCGATAGAGGCGAGTGAACTTCGGCGCCGAATGCGTCTTGGCCTCGTGACCAGCATAGTAGAGCGCGGCGTCGACAGCGACGAAGGCCGCAAGCGCCTGACTGTGCGCAACGGCAACTCGGTCTGGCGGGGCATTGTCGACGCCGACAACTGCATTGTCAGCGAGGAGTCCCTTGACCTCAGGCGACCTTCGACCTTGGGAGGCTAGCTGCGTTCGTCGACCATCCTCGTCGTCCCGCAGAAGCCGCTCGGCAGGGCCCGACCAAAGTCAGTTAGCTAAGAAACGAAACCAACAATAGGCGGAATAGCAACATGAACGATCGTCAGTCGGGAAGTACACTCGTGCCAATGCTGGTCGGTGGCTTAGTGCTCGTTATTGTGGGCTACATGGTCGTTATGATGTTCGTGTAAGCGCAGAGATTTGACTGAGCTGTTGGCGAGGTATGCCTCCAAACGATTGAGATCGCCCATCCGGGATTGGCCGGTCTTGTCTCTCAGTTCCACTGGAACTTTCCACCCCGAACTGACTCCGTTCGTGTTCGGAAGCTCATGGGGGATAGAAGGTGTTCGTGAAGGTATCCAGAAGCCAGAAAGAAAGTTCGTTCGTGATGTAATCGGTGAAAGTTCCTCGACGTACGCGCCCATCCGCTTTGCTGATCGACGATCGCCGGCAACAAGTAACGGTGCAGGTCGGCCATTTCATCGGGCATTCGTCGTTCGCTCGGATCGAGCTAGCCGAACACGATCGGCCATCAAGTGGGCTGGAGGGCGTAAGACGATATCGTATCTGCAAGGGCTCTCAGTTTGGTACTGATTTCGCGAGCCTGATGCTCAGTCAGTGCAAATTGGAGTGCTGATACGTCGGTGTTATCAGGATTGACGCTGAACTCGAGCCTAAGGAAGACGTCGGCTTCATTGTTGATCAGCGTTGCGGCCTTCCAGCCGACGACCGGTGATACTCTGACGCTGCCGCGCCCGTCCTTGTTCCAACCATTCATCGTGTTGCAATCCTCCGGCTGAGGAAGTCAGATTAAATCAAAACAATGACAGGTTGTCGACTGTCGCCACGATTTCACGGCAAGGCAGGCTGATGCCCTGGTCGCCTGACCGCACCGATCGGTGCCACTTGGACGTTGTGTCGCTCACCGGGGCGCCTTCGGATTCTACAGAAACGCAATCATGGATTGTTTTTCTCGGCGGTTTCTGCAAGCCGCGACCATTGCCGAGGCAAGTCGTGCGGGAATGTCGCTGAAGCTTGATCTGGCGCAAGGTCGCTCGCCCAGCAACGGGTATCAATAAAGTGTCAAATCGGGAGTTTCATTTGTCACGGGCTTATGGAAAATGGGCGACCTATCTGCGCTTGCTGTGCGCGATTGCCCTGCTGTCCATATCATTTGCCCATCGGGCTCCAACTACCGCGTTCGTAGCTGTCGGCTTTGACGTTTCCGCGTTTGCTCTTCCAGATGGCACGGCGCCGGACTTATGCCTTGCCGGCGTCCATGACGGTGAAGAGGGGTATGGCGCATCGGGAGCCTGCGAAGCGTGCCGCCTCAGTGCCTTGCTGCTGCTTCCGTCGCCGACAGACACGGTCGGGGTGCCGGTAAGCTCAATTCGAGAGCACGGTTTTTCCGCACGCCCGAACACAGACCGGCGACCTGTGCGAACCGCCAACGCGTCGCCGCGAGCGCCTCCCGCCAGCGTCATGGGTTGATCGTACCGCCGCGCCTTGCGCCGGCGGATAGCAATCTTGGCGGCTGCATCGCACTTGCACGAGCAAGCCCGCGGCCGAACGCCGGAAAAAATCCATGCTCGATATCTCGATGCCTGTGGAGGCAGCGCTTGCGCTGCCGCCGAATTTCGCGGGCTTGCCGTTTTCTCCATCATTTGTCGGCCGTCGCCGGCTGTTTTCACCCCGAACGACGATTTACGACCAAGATGAGACCGCTGTCCCCATCTATCGACTGGTGGATGGTTGTGTCGCGCTCACACATTCACTCAGAGACGGTCGCCGACAGATCCTCGACATCATTGGTCCCGGTCGCTTGTTCGGTCTCGTCTTTCACGAAGACAACCATTGCGGCGCCCAGGCCCTGACGTTCAGTCAAGTCGAAAGCCTTGGTCGAACGGTCGACCAAGGCATTCTCGACCAGGCTCTGGTGCTGATGCTGAACCGGGCTCACAGCCTTGCAACCCTGCTTGGACGCAAGACTGCGATGGAGCGCGTGAGCTCGGCCGTGTTTGATCTTGCCCAGCAGTTCAAGCGCGCATCGCGCAACCCTCAACGTGGTGCACCGACGTTCAATCTGCATTTGACCCGCGCCGATCTCGGCGACTGGCTCGGCTTGACGATTGAAACAGTCAGCCGATGCCTCAACCAACTCAAGCGGGACAAGGTCATCGATTTCTCACACCCGGAAATCGTGAGGGTGCTGGACACAGACAGGCTGCAGGCGATGGCCGCAGGGGGACGCGGCGAGGTCCGCAAACGTCGAGCCTGAACCGGACTTCACACAAGATACTGGAAATGGATCATTCCCATGAAAAAGACACTTGCACTTATCGTCACCACTTTTGTCCTGGTCTTTGCCGGACAGGGCCGCGCGGAAATCAATGTCACCGACGTCAAGGGCCGTCACGTCACGTTGGCTGCTCCCGCGCAACGGGTCGTGCTGAACTTCTATTACGAGGATTTCATCGCGGTCGTTGGTCCAGGCGCCATGGACAAGGTGGTCGCGTTGTCACTTTCCACCTGGAAGGACTGGCGGCCGAACCAGTTTGCGGCCTATCTCGACGCAATTCCCTCCCTTGCAGCACTGCCGGATGTCGGCGATACGGAAAACGGCACGTTTTCGATTGAGCGGGTGCTGTCGGTGAAACCGGACCTCGTCATTTTATCCGCCTGGTCTTTCGACGCGCTTGGCGAGGCCGTCAAACAGATGGAGACCGCCGGCATCCCTGTGGTCGTTCTCGACTATAACGCCCAGACGGTCGAAAAACATGTCCAGTCGACGCTCCTTCTGGGGGCGGTCATGGGATCGCGTGACCGTGCGCAAAGACTTGCTTCCCAATATGAGGCAGCAATGCAGGATATCGACAGGCGCATCGCCAACGCGAAACCGACGAACAAGAAGGTCTATGTCGAGCTGGCTCAAAAAGGCCCGTCCGAAGTCGGAAACAGCTACGGCAATGGTATGTGGGGATCGCTCATCGACAAACTTGGCGGGACCAATATCGCCAAGGGGCAGTTGGAAAACTGGGGGCCGCTCAGCCCGGAATACGTTCTTGCACAGGAACCCGATATCATCTTTCTCGCCGGCTCTGAATGGTTGGACAAGCCAGAGGCGGTCACGGTCGGGTTCGGCGCCTCTAAGGAAATCGCACGCGACCGCATGAAGGCCTATATCGCCCGACCGGGTTGGGACGGGTTGCCGGCGGTTAGAAACTCCGCCTTGCATGCGATCTACCACGGCGGTGCGCGAACTTTGTCTGACTATGTCTACGCGCAATATATAGCCAAGCAGCTCTACCCGGATGCTTTCAGCGACGTAGACCCGGCAGTCGAGATTAAACGCTACTACGACACCTGGATGCCGATAAAAGCAGAGGGCGTTTTTGTGCTCCCCTATCGGGTCGACGGCCAATGAGCGACGCGGCCCTTAAACTCGATATCTTTCGCTCGCACTATCGCCGCGACGTTTCCCTTCGTCTTGCGGCACTTGCCGCCGCGATGCTGGCGCTTGGATTCCTGGTGCTGGTTGACCTGGCAAAGGGGCCATCGGGCATGGCACTGGCCGATGTCTGGGCGACGCTTTGGGCTGGCCCTCATGGCGCAGATCGAATGGCGGCGACTATCTTGTGGCAGTTGCGCATGCCCCAGACGGCTATGGGCGTGCTCGTCGGCGTCTGCCTCGGGGTTGCCGGATTGCAGATGCAGACGATACTTTCCAATCCTTTGGCAAGCCCGTTCACGCTCGGATTTTCCGCTGCCGCAGGGTTCGGTGCGGCGCTGGCAATCATGTTTGGTGGGTTCCTGCCTTTGCCGGGTTTCATTCTGGTTCCGGCATCAGCCTTCGTCATGACGCTCCTTGCATGCGGCCTCGTCTACTGCGTTGCGGCTTTGCGGGGAACGACCCCCGAAATTCTCGTGCTGGCCGGCATCGCGGTCCTGTTTCTTTTTCAGTCCATGCAATCCCTGCTGCAATTCATGGCCGCACCTGAAGTTCTCCAACAGATCGTCTTCTGGCTGTTCGGCAGCCTGCTAAAAGCAAGCTGGACCACTGTTGCCGTCACCGCGGCAATCCTGACCGCATGCCTTCCCTTCGTCATACGCGACAGCTGGAAGCTGACGCTACTGAGATTGGGAGACGTTAATGCCGCCAGCATGGGCTTGTCGGTTGATGCGCTGCGCAGACGCAGCTTCGTCCTCGTCTCGCTTTTGACTGCCGCAGCCGTCTGTTTCGTGGGGACGATCGGTTTCGTCGGCCTGATCGCGCCACATGTGGCGCGCGCGGCCGTTGGCGAGGATCACCGCTTTGCGCTGCCAATGAGTGCAACGGTCGGCGGGATCATCCTGATCGGTGCATCGGTTTTCGGAAAGCTGCTGTCGCCGGCCGCCGTCATCCCCGTTGGCATAATCACGGCGGTTGCTGGCGTTCCCATGTTGTTTGTCGTCATTGCGCGCCGTGGCAAAGGAGAGCAACAGTGACCGAGGGTCTGACTTTGACGAATGTTTGCGTAGACCATGGGCGAACCCGCACGATTGACTGCTTCTCGCTGACGCTCGCGCCTGGCCAGATCGTCGCCGTGGTTGGCCCGAACGGTGCTGGCAAATCCACCTTGCTCGGCGCCATTGCCGGGAGTGTTGTGCATTCGGGCACGATCCTATGGGAGAGCGGCCCAATCGACTGCAGAACTGTCGGCTTCATGCCGCAGCATTGCTCTGTAAACGCAGAACTCTCTGTGCTGCAAACCCTTCTGCTCGCCCGCCATGAGCGGTTGGGATGGCGAATAGGCGAAACTGAGATCACGAGAGCCTTGACGATGCTTTGCGAGCTGGGACTGGAGCATCTTGCCAATCGCCGGATCAACACGCTGTCGGGCGGTCAACAGCAGTTGGTCCTGCTCGGGCAGCGGCTCATGCGCCAGCCGCGGCTGCTTATCCTCGACGAAGCGACCTGCGCACTGGATCTGCGCCATCAATTGACGGTCCTTGCTCTGTTGCGGGACTATGTTTGCCGATCGGGCGCACTCATCCTCATGGCGGTTCATGATCTCAATCTCGCGGCTCGGACCACCGACCGGCTGCTTCTGCTACAGAAGGGCAGGGTTGCCGCTTCCGGAGAGCCAGCGGCTGTCCTGACCGCCTCGAGACTAGGCTCGGTCTATGGAGTTGATGTGGAGGTTGTCGCTGAGGGACAGGACGTTCCCTTCGTCATACCGATCGCGGCGCGGCGATCCCATGCCGCCTAGGTTGCGAATTCCCGTTCAGCTCCGGCTGGGATGACGGCAACATCGTCTATGCCACAATGGGTAAGGGATGTTGCCCAAACAAGGTGTCGGCCATCGCGTGATGATCTGGCGAGGGTGGTCACGGCCGCGGCTTCACCAGCATCCTCACCCGTTCGGCACTCGCTGTGCTCCGTTTCCGCATGCGGCCTCCGGTCCCGCCCTTGATCCCATTTCCATCCAATCGGCACGCAAACATGTTTTCGTCCGTTTATCTTTTATTCTTTGAAGAAGAATCACCCACTAAGCGAGCTCCAACTATGAACAAACCGTACCTTTCGATTTCTCTGGCCTTGTTGTTGGCCCTGGGCGTGATGCCCGCTCACGCAAAGCAGCGGGCCACGATCCAATCGCCAGCGTCGGGCGTGCTCTGCGACCGCTACGTGTGCGCCAATGAAAAGGGAATCTCCCGCGAGCTGACGAAAAAATATCTCGGTAAGAAGGCCGCCGCGAACAAGCTGTTCACGACGAGTGATGTTGACTTGACCGAGTTCACCTTTGCCAACGGGATTTTCTGCGACGCGAAGGAGCGGCTGTGCCGTGAAGATCGGTACTATGGCGCGAACGGACACCGCAGCGGGACCGTCTCCAAGAAATACACCAAGGCGCTGTTTGGCGAATGACCAAAACCGGTCGGTTCCGGTTAAGGTCGGAATGACGCTCTGAGCGATTAAGGTCGCTCGTCGACAGGCCGTTGAGGGACGGCTGCTCCGACATGCGGAGATCGTTAGTATCTTGCGCAACCTCCTCGAGCCGAAGGCAAATCGTGAGCAGTTCGCGGTGGAGCGTTTCCAGGCGCATGATATCTGCAGCGCCAAGCGGGCGCGACGTTGCGTTCAACTCCACCTCCTATCATCTTAAGAATGCCACCATCCTGGTGGCGGTCGTCGCCTCGGCAGCAAGCGTTCGAACTCCCTGGGCGCCATCCAGCGCGTTGAAGTCTCATGCTCGACTACTTGGTTGGATATGACGATCTCCATTCTACTGTTCCCATCATGCCGCCTGCGCCGCCGCTTCTCATTGCGCAGGCGCAAAGACTGGCTCACTCTCGACCATTCGACATGGTCCTTGGAAGTTACTTCTTGTTTTCGGCCGCTGGCCGTCGGAGGCGACGATCGAGAGACCCGATCGCGCGTCGTGATGCCACTACAGTCCGGCGTCCCACAATCTGAAATTCCTGCGTGGTCTTGCCGAAGAGCAGCATCGCGAGCTGCCGGAGTTCTCGCCGCGCGACTAGCAGCGTTCGCTGATTAGTTTAATATCCTGAAAGAAGCCTTTGTAAAGGCGAGATCTTACTAGCCGCAATCAAATTGCCGAAGAGGCTTGATGTGGTTAGTGGCGATGCACTCATTGATCTCGTGGAAAGCGTCCGCCGCACCGACCTCGAAACACCTAAGGTACAGACAGGCAGCTCATTTGGAATTGTGGAATAACTAGTAATATCAGCTGATTATCCGTGCCTATTGATCTAGGAAATCATCGTCCGATATACAAGACACGCGGAACGATCGCTCCATTCTGCCGCCGAGGCAAGGCTCATTGATTTTGGCGAGGATGGGAAGCCGCAAAGCCCGTGTTTTTAGGACACGCGCTTGCCCCTATCATCAAACACATGCAGGTCCTTGGTCAGCGCGCCGACCGTGACATGATCGTCGATCTGCCTCACCGATCGCCCTGGAACTCGGAACACGAGATCCTGACCATTGGCGAATTTGCCATGCACGTAGCTTTCCGCTCCAACGAGTTCGATGCTGTCGATGCGGACCTTGGCGGTGAAATCAAAGTCCGTCGCGGTGGGTTCACAAACTGCGAGGTCTTCCGGTCGGATGCCGATCGTGAATGCGCCGGCAGGTTTGGGCACATTTGGCGAAATCGACCAGCCCTCAAGAGTTTCAGCATGTTTGAGCAGGTTCATCGACGGTGAACCGATGAAGGTTGCGACAAAAGTCGTTGCCGGTTTTTCGTAGAGTTCGATCGGTGATCCGACCTGCTCGATCTGTCCGCCATTGACCACGACCAGCTTGTCGGCAAGCGTCATCGCCTCCATCTGGTCATGCGTGACATAGACGCTTGTCGTGCCAAGAGACCGCTGCAAGCGCTTGATTTCGACGCGCATCTGCCCTCTCAACTTGGCGTCGAGATTGGACAGCGGCTCATCGAACAGGAATGCCGCTGGTTCGCGGACGATCGCCCGCCCCATGGCCACACGCTGGCGCTGGCCGCCGGAAAGCTGGCGCGGTTTGCGGTGTAGATACTGCTCGATCTCCAGGGTCTTGGCGGCAATCGCGATACGACGCTCGATCTCGTCCTTCGGGGTGTTGCGGTTCTTCAGTCCGTAGGCAAGGTTCTGACGAACAGTCATATGCGGGTAGAGCGCGTAGTTCTGAAACACCATCGCAATGTCCCGCTCAGCGGGTTCCAGATCATTGACTGTTCTGTCGCCGATGACGATATCGCCGGAGCTGATACTTTCGAGACCCGCAATCATGCGCAGAAGCGTGGACTTTCCACATCCGGATGGGCCGACGAGAACGACGAGTTCGCCATCGTCGATCTGGAGGGATACGCCTTTGATCGCCTCGATATTGCCGCCATAGATCTTGCGGACGTTGTTCAGGGTAATTTGAGCCATTACTTCTCAGTCTCCACAAGACCTTTGACGAACCAGCGCTGCATCAGCACGACGACGAGGATTGGCGGGATGATCGCGAGGATCGCGGTTACCATCACGTAGTTCCAGGGTGTCGAGGCGTCGGTGAAATCGACCATGCGACGCAGGCCGATGATGATGGTGTTCATCTTCGCGTCGTTCGTCACCAGCAACGGCCAGAGATACTGGGTCCAGCCATAGATGAAGAGGATGACGAACAGCGCGGCGATGTTTGTTTTTGAAAGCGGAAGCAGGATGTCGCGCATGAAGCGAAAGGGGCCGGCATTGTCGATGCGCGCCGCTTCCACCAGTTCGCCCGGGATCGTCAGAAAGAACTGCCGGAAAAGAAAGGTCGCCGTTGCCGAAGCCATCAAAGGCAGCGTCAGGCCGGCATAGGTATCGATCAGTCCGAGGTCGACGATCACCTTGTAGGTGGGCAGGATGCGCACCTCGACCGGCAGCATCAGCGTAATGAAGATCATCCAGAAGAAGACCATCTTTAGCGGAAAACGAAAGAAGACGATCGCGAAGGCCGAGAGGAACGAGATGACGATCTTGCCGACGGCGATAGCGATCGCAACGACTGTCGAATTGAACAAGAGCCGCTCAAGGCTGACGCCGACGACGCGCTCGACGCCGCCGGACATCGCCTCCGTATAGTTCTCGGTCAGATGATCGCCGATGGTCAACGACATCGGCGGACGGATGATCTCGACCGAGGTCCGGGTGGAGGCGACGAAGGTGTAGTAGATCGGAAAGGCGACGATGATGACGCCGATGATCAGCACCAGATGGCCAATGAAATTGGCGATGGGACGTTTTTCAATCATCGGCGTGCCTCATGAGTAGTGAACCCGCTTCTCGACGAAGCGGAACTGGAACGCCGTCAGTGCGACAACGATGACCATGAGAATGACCGACTGGGCCGCCGAGCTGCCGAGGTTGAGATTGACGAAGCCATCATTGTAGACCTTGTAGACGAGCGTTTCCGTCGCCTTCGCCGGTCCGCCGCCGGTGACGGCATGGATGATGCCGAACGTGTCGAAGAAGGCGTAGACAGTGTTGACCACGAGCAGGAAGAAGGTGGTCGGCGCCAAGAGCGGGAAGACGATCGTCCAGAAACGCCGCGCTCCGCGCGCGCCATCAATCGATGCAGCCTCGATCAGCGATTTCGGGATCGCCTGCAGACCGGCGACGAAGAAGAGGAAATTGTAGCTGATCTGCTTCCAGGCAGCCGCGACGATCACCAACGCCATGGCCTGATCGCCGTTTAGAAGCGGATCCCAGGCAAAGCCGTTGCGCCGCAAGATATAGGCAAATGTCCCCATCGCCGGATTGAACATGAAGAGCCACAGCATGCCGGCCACTGCAGGTGCAACGGCATAGGGCCAGATCAGCAGCGTGCGGTAGATGTTTCGGCCGCGAACGACACGGTCTGCCGCCGTTGCCAACAACAGAGCGACAGCCATCGAGAGCAACGCCGTCGCCAGGCTGAAGACCACCGTGACCTTCAACGAGTGCAGGTAGTCTGGGTTTGCCAGAACAGCGCGAAAATTGGAAAGACCGACGAAGCCGGACTTGAGCCCGAATGGGTCCTCGCGAAGCACGGATTGATAAAGCGCCTGGCTCGCCGGCCAAAAGAAGAAGATGACCGTGAGCACGATCTGCGGCGCGAGCAGGAGATAAGGCAGGATTTTATTGGGAAAGACGACAGGCTGCAAAGCGACCCCCTTCTTTGCGCGAGGAGATGGCCTGCCACGGTTCACGCCCGGGGCAGGCCTGCTATTGCATCGCTAGTTTCCGATTGCCGCGGCGATTGCGGCGTTCGCCTTCTTGGTGCCTTCGGTCAGGGCGGCTTGCGCATCCTTTTGCCCGGCAAGCATTGCCTCGAACTCTTCGTTGAGGATGTCTCTCACCTGCGGAAGATTGACGAGCCGCACACCCTTGGAGTTTTCCGTTGGCGCCTTGCCCATCATCTGCAGGATCGGCGTTTCACGGCCGGGGTTCTTTTCATAGAAGCCCGACTTCTTGGTTTCGTTGTATGCGGCAAGGGTAACGGGCAGATAGCCCGAGACTTGATGCAGGCGTGCCTGGATTTCCGTCTTCGACAGGAAATTAAAGAACTCGGCGATGCCCTTGTATTCATCGTCGGATTTTCCGCCGAACACCCAGAGGCTTGCGCCGCCCGGGATCGTATTCTGCGGACCGCTGCCCTCGTAATAGGGCAACTGGCCGATACCGTATTTGATACCCGACTTGATGATGTCACCGAGACCGCCGGATGATTCTGTCAGAATGGCGCATTCACCTGATGTGAAGAGCTGCTTTGCCTCCGAGGTGCGGCCGCCATAACGGAACGTACCGTCCTTTGCGAGATCGGCTATCGCCTGGAAATGCTGCACGAACAGCGGTGCGTCGACCTTGAGTTCGACGTCGAGACCCGCAAGGCCGTTCTCGTTGGTGCCGTAGGGCACGTTGTTCCAGGCTGAGAAGTTCTCGGTCTGGATCCAGGTGAGCCAGGTAGAGGTGAAGCCGCAGGCTGAAGCACCGCTCGCCTTGATCTTCTTGGCGGCATCGAAAACTTCCGGCCAGGTCTTCGGCGGCTTCTCCGCATCGAGACCAGCCTTCGCAAACGCGTCCTTGTTGTAATAGAGGATCGGCGACGACGAATTGTAAGGGAAGGACAGCATCGTGCCGTCAGCCTTCGAATAATAGGCGACGATCCCGGGCAGGTACTGGTCTTTGTTGAATTCGTAGCCGCCCTTCTGCAGCACCTCTGCCACCGGCAGGATTGCTCCTTCGGCCCCCAGCATCACGCCACTGCCGGCATCGAATACCTGCAGGATCGCGGGCGCCTGCTTGGAGCGGAACGCGGCAATGCCGGCGTTCAACGTTTCCGGGTAGGTCCCCTTGAAGACGGGCACCACCTTGTAGGCGGTCTGGCTATCGTTGAATTCCTTTGCCAACTTGTCGACGACTTCATTGTTGGCGCCGGTCATGGCGTGCCACCAGGAAAGCTCGGTCGCGGCCAATGCGTTTGAAGCAAGGCCGGCTGAAAACGCGGACGCGACCACAACGGTCCAGTTCAAATGTCTGAACATGATTCCTCCCACTTCTTGAATGCCGGGCCATTAGACACGCCGGGCAATATCGATCCTCCACGATCGAGGCTTGCACAACCTTCGTTGCGAAACCAAAAGGTAGTAGAAGCGAAATGAAATGAATATGCAACGAAAATATGACAATGGAATTTGCATTCCACTGGCCGCGGCGGGGTGTTTCTCAGCGCCAGTTATTGTGGATCTTTCAGTGAGCCTGTGCAGGCTGAGGCCTACCGTTTCGTTCGCAAAGGGCCGGCTTGGCGTTGGTTCCGAAACATCAGCGGCCTGCCTGCGACATTCTCACAACGTCGAGAAGCAGACATACTTTCTCTTCGATCTTTGCGCACTGAGCTTCTAAGTCGGATATCTGCGCAGCGTGACCGACAAAGCTGGACTTAAGAGACTTCACACCCCGGGGGAGGAGAATTTTGGGGCCACCCCACGGCTTGAAGTGTCGGATTCGCTCGTGAAAAGCCTGCAGAAGATGATGATGCGGGCCGGTCGATCTTCGAGAGAACCACTTGGCGCATTCGTCATTGGTATCGAGGCGTCACACAGACATGTTGATGAAAGCTTGAACGTCGACCAACCTGGTGCCGAAGCATTCGCTCCGCTCAAACAGGTGCTGCCATGAGGTCGATGCCGAACGGCTCAAAATGCCGCAGATTCAGTGTTACCACCGTCAAGTCGTGGGCCTTCGCCGTTCCGGCGATGAGCGCGTCAGCCATGCCGGGACTGTGTCCCGAAGCGATTGCTTCGGCCTCGAGCTTGCCGGACATCGCAGAAACCGCTGCGTCGATCGACAGGATCCGATCCTCGTATGTCAAGAACAGGCCGTCCATCCAGCGCCTGAGACCGTTTGCCTTGGCGGTAGCACCTTTCCGCTCGAGCAACATGATCCCGCGCTCGATCTCGTGGACTGTGACGACCGACAGGAAAAACTCAGTTGTGTCTTCAGCCTTGTCCAGCCACGCGATCAGCCCCGTCGCGGTCTCGGTCCGCGAAGGTGACAATAGCGAGACCACATTCGTGTCGAGGAGATATGCTGTCAAAGATCGACATCCCGTGAAGGCGAGGAATTGCGCTCAAACTCTCCACCGGGAAAGGTCTTCAGGTATGAAACGAAGCTGGAACGACGGGGTTTAAGGGCGCGCTGTGCAATCTCCGCTGCCTGTAAGGGGACAAGAGCAGCTACCGGCTTTCCATGCCGGGTGATCGTGACGAATTCACCCCTGATGGCTTCATCGACATAGCTGGAGAGACCAGCTTTCACATCCTTTAAACTGACAGTTGACATCGGCGCCTCCGTAAAGTGGTCACATATGACTATATCGCTCGAACCCACTCAGGGTCAAGGGACGGTTACGCCACTTCGATCGCCAGAAGTCCGGATCGCCTCGCGCGATCACACAGATTGTTGAGATGAAGGCGACCATTTGGTCCCGCCGCGTGGCGTACGCTCGTGAAGTTTCTCGGGCAGCGCCCAATCTCCCGAATCATGCAGTTGTCTGTTGTCTAAGACTTCCTGAACCGCTCCAAGCGGTTGTCGGCGATGTATTTTTCGTGTGCGGTTAGCTTAATCATCAGCTCGTTGGCATCTGGTGCGGCCATTGGCAATTGCGTCCCGGATCTGCTTAGCGATGCTGTCCCTTTGAGCCAGATAGTTCCTCGCAAACAGTACTACCGTCGATGGATGTGGCCTATCGGTGTCGCTCACGTTTACGTTTTTCCGGTCCTTGATTTCTTTTGGATCATCAATCCCAATTGCGTCAAAGGAGGTTGAAACTATGTCCGAACGCGAGAGGTGCTCCAAAATGAAATGACATAAACATGAACCGACGCATCAATGTGCGGGCCATACGCCCGTCAATCGGGGGGACTGCCTGAATACGATGGCCACCCTTGATTTGCTTCTGACCCGCAGATTTGCGGGTAGAATAATGTGTGCGTGCCAATATCATTGGCCTTTTCGAAGGGGGCCAACATGCACGAGCATCATATTCCTGCGTTCGTCGCGGACGTCATCGCAATCGGTTGCAACATCTGGGCAGTCGGTGACGATATGTACATTTTTGGCGATTCCGATCTGCCGGTGGAAGACTTCGAGCGGATAGCTCCGGAACTCGACCGAATTCAGCGGGAGTACGGGCCGCGTGACCACCTAAAGCTTGCGATCATCGCGTACCTGCGCTCGACTGGCAGATACTCAACGGTCGATGAGCTTGTTGCGCAGGTTCATTCGCCCTTACATCACGATCACGAGCAGACAACATAGATCCTTCGCATCCTGTCCCTTCGCTGAGGATGACGCGAGAGGTTTGTTGCGAGCCGTTTCAGATGCTCGCCGTTGACGGCCGCGCCCCGCGGGCGCGGCCGTCAACGCACGTATCCGGTTTTCATTGTGATCGGGGCCGATCGTGACCGCCACCAGTACCGCGTTCGCATTGGCCAATGTCCCGAGCGTATCGGTGTCCCAGCGTCTGAGGCTCGGAATGGCCCTGCTGGCGCTATGATCCAGGCTCGGCGTGCATACAGCCGATCTGGCGCCCCTCCTTCCGAGCGACCCCAGGGTGGGACGGCAGCATGGATATCGGGAGGTCATCGGCTCCGCCGGGGCGTGGTCGCCCGATCGCGAAGAGCGAAAATACCTCGAGAGTGCGGGGCGGCTTGCCGGGGGTAGTCGGTCCCGGTTCCCGGCCTGCGGCCGGCGCTTGCGCTGAACCTCCTGCGGCGACCCTTTTTAACCGGTCAAGCCGCGCGCGAACGGGCTCTGGCCGCGATGGGCGGCCGCCGCCTGGTACGCTCATCCTTTTCTGGTCCGTGCAGCATGACCAGCGTGGGCACATCGCGCACGAAGCCAGTTTCACTGAGTGCCCAGCCGGCGCGGGACGGGAAACGAAGATCTCGTTCAAGCTGGCGCAATGCGCCATCGTGACGTCGCAGCGATCCATTGTTCTGTTCGGCCCTCGGGATCCTGGCTACGTGTAATGTCGGTCACGACCGCGGCACAATCCGCGCCATGCGTGAGGACGCCATCAATGCGCTCAAGGTTCAGTCCACCGATCGCAACCAGCGGGGTCGATCCGATTTTCTTCTTCCATGTGGCGAGGCGGGCAAGCCCCTGCGGCTCCCACTTCATCACTTTGAGAACGGTCGGATAGACCGGTCCCAGCGCGACATAGTCGGGCGCGACTGACAGCGCCATATCGAGTTCGGCCTCGTCATGTGTGCTGATGCCGAGCTTCAGGCCGGCCCTACGGATCGCGGCCACGTCAGCTTGCGCCAGATCTTCCTGGCCGAGATGAATGAAATCGCAGCCTTCGTCGATCGCCATGCGCCAATGATCGTTGACGATAAGTTGGCAACCGTGTCTGTCGCATATGGTTCTGGCGATGCGGATATCGCTACGAACCTCGCTATCGGGTCTTTCCTTGATGCGAAGCTGGACCAGTTTGACGCCGATTGGAACGAGGCGTTCGACCGAATGGGCGCTGTCGACAATGAGGTAGAAGGGATCGAGCTTCATGAGAAGACCGCCTTTCCGATCACCGGGGTGGAGGGGACCGCCATGTCGCGCGGTTCGAGCATGCCGGCTTCAAAAGCCAACCGACCGGCCTCGATCGCCTTGGCAAAACCCGATGCCATCACGGCTGGATTTCCGGCACCGGCCACCGCCGTATTCAGCAGCACGGCATCGAAACCGAGCTCCATCACGGTCGTCGCATGCGAAGGGCGGCCGATGCCCGCATCGACAATCAGAGGCACGTCCGGGAAGTGTGCGCGCATCGATCTCAAGGCGGACAGGTTTTGCGGCCCCATGGCGCTGCCGATCGGAGCGCACCAGGGCATCAACACGCGGCAGCCCGCTTCAAGCAGGCGCTCGGCGACAACCAGATCGTCGGTCGTATAGGGAAAGACCTCGAAGCCTTCGTTTGAAAGGATCCGTGCGGCTTCGACCAGCGCGAACACATCCGGCTGCAATGTGTCGTGGTTGCCGATCACTTCGAGCTTGATCCAGTTCGTCTTGAAAACCTCGCACGCCATCTTGGCAGTGAGCACCGCCTCCTTGGTGGTGTGGCAGCCGGCGGTGTTCGGCAGTATTTTCGTCCCGAGCTCGCGGATCAGTTCGAAAAACGCACCTCCCGCTTTGCCGCCGGCCGTCTCTCGCCTCAAGGAGACCGTGATGATTTGTGTTTCTGAAGCCCGCACGGCGTCCGAAAGCACTGTTGGAGATGGATAGCCCGCTGTGCCCAGGAGCAGTCGAGAGGTGATTTCCGTGTCGTAGACTTGCAGCATGTTCAGCCACCTTTCATCGGCGAGAGAATTTCGATGCGATCATGGTCGCGTAAGCGCCATCCATCGCGGTCGGCCGCGTGAACGAGTTCGCCGTTGACAGCGGTCGCCAGCCAGCTTCCCTCATAGTCGAGTGCTGCCATAAGTTCGGCGAGCGTCGAGCAGGCGATCTCGTGCTCGTCTCCATTGACGTTAAGGTTCATCATAGAACTCCGATCTGTGGTCCGGGTTGAGCAGAAGTTCGGCAACGTCGTGCGCTAGGGCCGGCGAGAGCAGGAAACCGTGTCGATACATGCCGTTCAGGGAATAGATTGAGCCGGTTCTCGTGATCCTCGGCAGATTGTCGGGGTAGGCGGGGCGAATACCAGTTCCAGTTTCAGTAATCTGCGCCTCGCCGAAGGCCGGGTGCAGGGCGTAGGCGGCGTTCAAGAGCTCCATCAGTGACCGTGCCGCGATAGGACCGGACAATTCGCTCTCAATCATTGTTGCCCCGACCATGAAGACGCGCTCACGCCGTGGAACGACATAGATGGGGTGTCGTGGATGCAGGAAGCGCACTGGACGTGACAGTTGAATGTCGCCGGTGCGCAGATAGAGCATCTCGCCACGCACGCCCCGCAGAGCCGCGTCATCCGGGAGCCTGGCACGCCCGGTGCAATCGATAGACCAAGAGACACGGTGGTCGACTGTGGCATCGCGCGTCTGGCCGAAGTGAAAACGCACCCCCATGGCCACTAAAGTGTCATGGAGAGATGACAGCGCCTCTCTTGGATCGAGATGCGCTTCCTTCGGGAAGTAGAGTGCACGCGAGAAGCGGCCCGCGAGATCCGGTTCCAGTGCGGCGATCTCGTCGGCATCAAGCCATCTGTATCCGGTGGTTCGTGTCGAAAACCGATCGAGCTCGCGAGTGTCACGTGGGGCGGCGACGACAAGTGTGCCCTCCTGCGTGACTTTGTCGGGCAGCGCCGCCTGCCACCACTCAATGGCTGTCGCACCGAGGCGTTCGACTTTTTCGTCGGCACCTTCGCGCTCACACCAGGGTGCCAACATGCCACCGGCAAACCAGGATGCACCGGCGCCAATGCGTTCGGCCCGCTCGACAATGTCGACCTCAATGCCGCGCCGCGCCAGTTCGTAGGCCGTGACGAGACCGACGACTCCAGCTCCCTTAATGACCACCGGTTGCATTCGCCTTCCGCTCGATCCGATACTTGGGTGTCGCGGTAGGGTCATTTGCCCATTCGCCGCTGCGCTAACGGACGTCGGTGTTGCCGTCTATATCTGCGATACGGTTCGTGTGCGGCATATGAAAAAACCATTCGCTGGCTCCAACTTTAACGTTTGGAGACCCAGATCCTGGAGCTGGAAAGATAGAGACACGTCCAAGCGATCGCAAAGGAGCTGTCGCAGCGCCGTCGTTCCCACCGTCCCTACGCCAGCATGAACTGGATCAGGTTCAACGGGTCATTGCGCTGCGGTCGAAAAAGCCGATCCGCCCAGCAATATCTCAGCCCCTTGTCAGGACCCCCCTGGTGAATGAACCGAGTTCAAAGGCCAATGCCCTGCTTTGTCAAGTGTCGTTTTGGTGGTCATGTTGACAACGTAGGTCGCCAGATTTTGTAGCGGTCAGCGCAAGGAACGCATCGTCATGCCTGACGCCGTCATCATGATCTGCAAGGAGGGCGCCTGCATGGCGAAGCTATTTCAGGTGCTTCGGCGGCTCGTCATTTTCATCCGGGTTTGGGTTGGGAATCTCGTCGGGAAGGACGTCGGGCTCTGGTTCCTCGATAGGAGGCTGCGGCATGTCCGGCGGCAGACCAGGGGGCAGGACGGGGGCGGGC
>NZ_MUNW01000083.1 GCF_002002725.1 Sinorhizobium sp. A49
GATATCTGAAGGAAAGCCTTTTGGTGTCTTGCCGCATGCAACGGCCTCGGTTTTGGCGTCCTTAAATGACCTGATCACGTCTGGCTCTTCATAAGAGTATCATATGGTGATACGAGTGAAAGTCAACACAAAACGTATCATCGCGCGATACGGATTTGCAATCGCTGGCTCGTACATATTTGGAGGTCATGGAGCTCGGTTCAATTCCTCTCAAGGCGAGCAGTTCCGCGCCCGGCAAAGGCTTCGAGCTTCGTCGCAAGAAACAGCGCCGGCGTCAGCACCTGAATGGATAGGTCTTGTGAAAGCTGATGCTTCGTCGCCGTTTCGATGCCTTTACGTACCAGCGATTGCTGAAGCCGAGGATCTTTTCGTCGTCGGGAATGAAATCGACTTTGAGAGCACCAATACGCATCCGGCATATCCTTCCGGGAGACCAAGATCGCATAATGTATCGATCGGAACACGGGGCCGAGCATAAGTGCTGACTGCCGATTGTGAAGCTAATTTGGAGAAATCATTGCGGTTACTTCGTTGTATTAGCCGGCACCTTTGGGCAAGTTATCACCGACTCGGCCGACCGATTCCCGCGCGAAGGACTGACTGTTTGATGATGAAGGGGAGAACTCGACCCGTCTGGGTTGCGCACTACGTTTGACCTAAAATCCGGTGGGCCTGTCCCCCCGCGAAGCGAAAGTCCTTTCCGAAAATGATGAAATCCAGCCTCGAACACCTGCCTGATGCCAAGAGGCGGGAACTCGCGCGTGCGGTCGAAATCCTGCGTGAGGAGTTCGCGGATGCCCTGGCGGGAGGCGAGGCAGACTTCAAGAAGAAAGGCCGGATCCTCAAGGTGATCCTGTTTGGCTCCTATGCACGTGGAGATTGGGTGGATGAAGAGCACATTGGCAAGGGCTATCGCTCCGATTATGACCTGCTGGTGATCGTCAACAATCGAAAGCTGACGGATTTCACCGCATACTGGAACAACGCTGCTGACCGGCTTCTGAACGACCGCATCCTGAAGGGCATGCAGGTGTCCTTCATCGTGCATTCTCGCCGTGAGGTGAACGAGGAGCTCAGGCGCGGAAAGGACTTCTTCTGCGACATTCGCGAGCAAGGCATTGTGCTTTACGAGCTCGATAACGAGCTGCTGGTGGAACCGAGGCCGATCAATCTTGAACAGCAGTTCAAGATCGCGCGCGAACATTACGAAAGCCGACTTCCGCATGCCATAGGCTTCCTCAAGGTAGCGCGGTTTTGCATATCCGAAGGCGACGCCGCCCTCGCTGCGTTCCAGCTCCATCAAGCGATCGAGCACGCCTACTCAACCGTGCTTCTTGTTCTAAAGAATTATGGTCCACCAACCCACAACCTGCGTTCCCTGCGCGGGTTTGCCGAAGATCTGGACCGTCGACTCGCCGACGCTTGGCCACAAGACCGCCAGCGCTACTCGGCCTGGTTCAATACAATCAATGAGGCCTATGTGAAGGCGCGGTATTCCAAGCATTACCAGATAAGCGAAGAAGCGCTTTCCTTCCTGATCGAGCGTACGCAGGTTCTTCACGCACTGGTAAAAACGGTGTGCGAAAACCATCTGATCACTCTGGCTGGCGAAATCGCCGAGCAAAAGTCAAGGCGATGATCCGGTGTCGGCCTTTGGGGCTGCGAGCAGACGTGCAGCTTTTGACATGAAGGGGCGGCCGTAAGCGGCCAAGCCGGCCGTGGACGTGCCCTCGACGAAAGGGCTATGCCCCGGGTTCGTGGGAAACGTCTCTGATATTTTTTCCTCCCGGACCAATGACATGTCTCTCAGCCATAATGGCAAGAATCCGCGCTCGAGCAACTGTGGCTGTCGCCAAAAGGGAGATAATTCATCGCTTCGGCGTGGCGTTCGTTTGCGGATGCATGCACATGAGCCGAAAGTATGGTCTCGCTGATTACGCCCGCCAGGTGCGTGTCGAGCCGTGAATTCCACGCCCATACTGTCGGAGCGCCGAACTGGCCGCAATCCACGACCATGTCGCGTCTTTAGCTCGCAGCAGCTATAGGTTCACGTGGTCGAGTGGCCCGGGACCGCTAGCCCGTGGTGATCAGGATCAGCAGAACGAAGACCACCAGCACCATGGCGAGCGCGGGTATGATGATGGCGGGGTAACCGAAGGTGACGATCGCCAGCAGCCAGATCAGCACGCAGTTGACGAGGAACAGCACCTTGGCGGTGCCGGAGCCCCGCACCGCTTCCTTGAGCATCCAGCCGAACACCGGCACGTGATAAACCATTTTTGCAATCATTGTTTTCAAGCCTTTCTTCCGGGTGGACCCTGAGCCCACCATGATCTGTTGGGTTGGCTGGCCCTGTGCGGAGAGATCAGCCCCTGCGCGCAAGGCCAGCCAGCGCCCGCAATTGCTGTTCGTCGAGGATGCGCACCGTCTTGGGGTGGTTGAAGTCAATCAGGCCGTCACGCTTGAAACGGTTGAGACAGCGGCTGACGGTCTCGACCGTCAGGCCCAGCCAATCGGCAAGATCGGCGCGCGAGAGATAGAGATTGAAGCTGAACAGGTTCCGGCCGGCGGCCCTGCCGCGCCATGCGAATTGATCCGCGAGATCGATGAGCGCCGTTGCGACCTTTTCCGTCGCGGTCTTGCGGCCGAGCAGGGTTGCGTGTGCCTGCATCCGGTGTAGCGTCGCCTTCAGTTCGGCGGCGACATCTGGCCCCTGGTCGCCGTCGTCGACCTGGCCGCTGGCGAGCGTCTCGATGCGCGCGAAGGTCAGCGTCTCGGCAGTCGCGATGTTGCGGCCGTCATGGGTGAAGCCGAACAGGCGCCCAGGGCCAATCACGTCGGTGATCTGGCGGCGTCCGTCGTCGAGTAGTTGCGACAGCGCGACACAGCCGTCGACGACCCGGTAAAGATGGCGGTTTCGCCCGCCCTGGAACAGCAATGTCGCGTGTTCGCCGACCAGACGCTGGCGGTTGGGGGAGAGTTTTGCCGTCGAGAAGGCGGCGGAAAGTGGGGGCGGAAGCGTTGTTTCCGCAAAGGTGATGGTATCGGGCATGGGTGGGCGATCCGTATTGCGATCTCGTCGGGATCGTCGCTATGCGACGCGCCGCAGATCAGGCATCAGCGTTCCGTCACGATCGACCGTGACTAGCGGCTCAGGCGTTTGGATTTTGACGTGGGTGGCCCGCGCGGGCTCGCATTGGGTGGAAGCTGCGATCGGGCGGATGCGACCGGCTGTGCCGGTGGCAGGGCCTTTTTGGTCTTGCGAACGATCGTGTCCGTGGCGTTGGTCGGTGCGGGCAGGAGGGCCCAGAAGATACGACAGGCACCGCAGAAGTGGCTGTGGGAGAGTTGCTTGCCGCTACCGTCGTCGCCGGATGCGGGCAGGCAGAGGTCGGGCAGGGACCCGTCGGGGAGCACGAACTGCGCGCGCTCTGCAGGCGACAAAGCCGCGGCGGCTGCGGGCGCCTGGTGCGCGAAGCCGAGAAGCAGCACGGCCAATGCGCAAAACATGCGCATGGCCTGCTGCATTCTGATCTTCGTGCGAGGCTTCATTCTCTCTGCCTATCCCTATGCCGATCTGTTGGCTCAGGGATAGGCGATGGTATTGACAAAGCTCAATGTGGCAAACCGCGCAGGGGCAGAATGCCGCATGCCGTTGGATCAGTCTTCCTCGACAAAGACCTGCTCGCGCTTGGCCTTGACGCTCGGCAGGAACACCACCACCAGCACCATGGCTGCGATGAAAAGCAGGGTCGCGCTGATCGGGCGGGTGACGAAGGTGGTCGGGTCGCCGCGCGACAGGATCATCGCCCGCCGCAGGTTTTCTTCAAGCAGCGGACCGAGGACGAAGCCGAGCAGGAGCGGGGCCGGTTCGCAGCGCAGCTTCAACAAGAGATAGCCGACGAGGCCGAAGAAGGCGACGGCATAGAGATCGTAGACGTTGGAGTTGACGCTGTAGACGCCGATCGAGCAGAACGCCATGATGATCGGGAAGAGTACGTAGTACGGTATCTTCAACAGCCGCACCCACAGCCCGATCAGGGGCAGATTCAAGACCACCAGCATCAGATTGCCGATCCACATCGAGGCAATGATGCCCCAGAACAGCGCCGGCTGTTCGGACGCGACGTTCGGGCCGGGCACGATGCCTTGGATGATCATCGCGCCGATCATCAGCGCCATGACCGGGTTTGCGGGAATGCCGAGTGTCAACAGCGGGATGAAGGAGGTCTGGGCACCGGCATTGTTGGCACTTTCCGGGCCGGCCACACCGGCGATGGCGCCGTGACCGAATTCTTCCGGCCGATCTGAGACGCGTTTCTCGACGGTATAGGAGGCGAAGGCCGCAAGGATGGCGCCGCCGCCGGGCAGGATGCCAAGCGCCGAGCCGATCGCCGTGCCGCGCAGGACGGGGCCGACCATGCGCTTGAAGTCGTCGCGCGTCGGCATCAGGTCGGTGACCTTGGCCATCAGCACTTCGCGCGTGCGTTCGTTCTCAAGATTGCGCAGGATTTCGGCGATACCGAAGACGCCGACCGCGAGGGCAACGAAATTCAAGCCGTCCGAATACTCGCGGATCCCCAGCGTGAAGCGCGGCGTGCCGGTGTAGATGTCGGTGCCAACGAGGCCGAGCAACAGCCCGAGCGCTACCATTGCCAAAGCCTTGACGATCGAGCCGTGCGCCAGCGCGATCGAGGACACCAGGCCGACGATCATCAGCGAGAAATACTCAGCCGCGCCGAACTTAAGTGCAATGATGGTCAGGGGCGGGGCGAAGACGGCGACGAGGAATGTCGAGACCGTGCCGGCAAAGAACGAGCCGAGCGCGGCGATCGCGAGTGCTGCACCGGCGCGGCCTTTGCGGGCCATCTGGTAGCCGTCAATCGCGGTGACGGCTGACGAGGATTCGCCCGGCATGTTGATGAGGATGGCCGTGGTCGAGCCGCCATACTGCGCGCCGTAATAGATGCCGGCGAGCATGATCAGCGAGGAGACCGGCTCCAGCTGAAAGGTGATCGGCAACAGCATGGCGATGGTTGCCGTCGCGCCGATGCCGGGAAGCACGCCGATCAGCGTCCCGAGCAGAACGCCGATCAGACAGAAGAACAGGTTTTCCGGCGAGGCGGCCGTGGCGAAACCGAGGGCGAGATTGCTGAAGAGTTCCATCATCCGTCTCCTAGAACTGGGTCCAGGGGCCGAAGCGCTGGAAGGGTAGGCCGAGGCCGTAGCTGAAGACTGCGACCGAGAAGGCCGTCAGCGCCAGCGACAGCGCGATGGCGGTCAACGGCTTCATCCGGCCGGAGGCAAAGCAGGCAATGAGTGCCGTGAAAAACAGCGACGGGACGAAGCCGAGCCCGCGCACGGTCAGGCCGAAGAAGACCGGTGCCGGCAGGATGAAGAGCATGCCGCGCACGGCGATGGGGCCAATCGGCTCTCCCTGGACCCGGGTCGACTGCACGAGGACGACGATACCGAGCAGTGTCAGAATGACAGCCAGAACCAGCGGAAAATAGCCCGGTCCCATGCGGAACGCAGTGCCGAGTTCGAGGTTGAAGGCCTGCCAGGCGAAGAACAGCCCGACGGCCGTGAGAATGCCGCCACAAAGCGCATTGGTGCTGTCGAAGGAGATTGATTTCATCGTGTCCCCATTTGGTTACCGGAGCCGGTCGTCGAGCGGAAAGAGCCGCAACCAAAATCCGAACTGCCTGTTGTCAGCGGCGCGGCGGTGCCTGGAGGGCGCTTTGCGGACGTCCAACGTAGAAGGCCATCGGATGAATGCCGTTTCGTCCGAGCCGGATGCTATGCCTGAAGCGGCAAAGGCCGCCACGATCGAGGCACGTCGGCCGAAGGATCGTGGCGGGCAGCGGTCTTAAATCAGTCGGCGTACTGGCCGGCGGCTTCGATCACCGGCTTCCAGCGGGTGATTTCGCTTTCAAGCTTCGCCTTCAGCGCTGCCGGGGTGGCATCGGCTTCGCTCGACGGTATCGTGCCGAGTTCGCCGAAGCGGGCAACGACGTTCGGGTCCTTCAGCGCCACCTGCAGCGACTTCGACAGGCGTTCGGTCACTTCGGCCGGCGTGCCCTTCGGCGTGTAAACGCCATGCCAGATGCCGACCTGCAGGCCGGAAAGGCCGCCTTCCGTCGTCGTCGGCAGGTCCGGGAAGACCTTGAGACGCTCGGGCGAGGTCACGGCATAGGCCTTGATGGTGCCGCCCTGGATCTGCTTGGTGGTGTTGGTGGTCTGGTCGCACATGATGTCGACCTGGCCGCCGAGCAGATCGGTCATTGCCGGGCCGGTGCCCTTGTAGGGAACGGTCGTCAGCGGCGTTTCGATGGCGCTCATGAACATCATGCCGCAAAGGTGAGAGGCAGCACCGATGCCGGCATTGGCAACGGTAACCGTGTCCTTGTTGGCCTTGGCGTATTCGACGAGGCTCTTGAGATCGGTCGGCTCGAGATCCTTGCGCGCGACGATCGTCATCGGCACTTCGGTGACGAGACCGACATATTCGAAGGCGTTCAGGGTGTCATAGGCGAGCTTGCGGTAAAGCGTGGCGCTGGTCGCCATGCCGATATGGTGGAGCAGAACGGTGTAGCCATCCGGATCGGCCTGGGCAACGCGACCGGCGCCCAAGGTGCCGCCGGCGCCACCGACGTTTTCGACGATGATCTGCTGGCCGAGATCCTTCGACATGGATTCCGCGACGAGGCGCGCGACAGTATCCGTCGGGCCACCGGCCGAGAACGGAACGACCATGGTGATCGAGCGCTCGGGATAGGTCTGCGCATTGGCGGAAGCGGCAAACAGCGACAGGGCGGCAACGGCGCCGAGAAGCGCATTCAGGGTTTTCATCTTTTCCTCCCGGATGAAATATCGACCAGCCGGCAAGGCTCCTCCCATGCCGATTCTGGTTGACCCATTTGCGGGCGTAATTCTAGCACAGACAACGGCTTTGCTGTGCGCCTTCGCGCATTTCTGCCGCCGGTTGTCGGAGTTTGGGTAGAATTGGAAACAACAGGCTCGTTCAGTGGGTGGATTTCCACCCATTGTGGGCCGGGCGGTTCGACGGGACATTGCGGCGCCGCCTCCGGCCGGACAAGCGGGCCTCTATTGTTGTCCGGTACGGTGCCTCAAATACCGCACTTCGTCCGTTGTCAGCGGGCGGGTGGCGCCCTTGGCAAGCGCCCCAAGCACGATGTCGCCGATCGAGACGCGCACGAGCCGCAAGACCTCGAAACCGAGGACATCGAGCATGCGCCGGATCTGACGGTTGCGGCCTTCGTTCAGCTCCACCTCGATCCAGCTGTTCTTTTCGCCGCCTCTCAAGTGTTCGGCACGCGCGGCGCGCAGATGCTCGCCACCCTCGTCAACGCCATCGACCATCGCCCTGAGCTTGGCGTTGTCGATCTCGCCCGAGATTTGCACGTGATAGACCTTGCCGAGATGGGTTTCCGGGTCGAGCAGGCGCTGGGCAAGCACGGTATCGTTGGTGAAAAGCAGCAGGCCCTCGCTTGCCTTGTCCAGCCGGCCGACCGGCGAAAGGAACTGCGCATCGTGATCGCTCAGGCAATCGAAGACCGTCGGGCGTCCCTCCGGGTCGTGACGGGTCGTCACCAGCCCGCGTGGCTTATTGAGCATCAGGTAGATCTTGTCTTCCGCCTGAACGGCCTTGCCATCGACGGCGACGCGGTCCTTTTCGATATCGACCCATTGGGCGAGATCCGTTGTCCTGCGGCCACCGATGCTGACGCGACCCTCGAGCACCAGCTTTTCCGCCTGCGTCCGCGAGCAGTAGCCGAGCTTGGAAAGGGCGCGGGCGATGGTGACGCGCTTGCCGACATCGCCGGTCATGCGGCCACCGCCTTCGCTTCGTGCTGATATCGGCCGCTTCTGCCGCACTTCGGGTCGTCTCCGTCCATCTCTGCTGCCGACGCGTCTCGTCACGCCTCGGAACTGTGGTTCAGTCGGCCTTGATATAGCCGATCTGCCGGGCAAGCCAACAGCCGATCGTCAGTCCGGAAACGGCGCCCCTTCCGTCGCGGTGGATCCGCACGGTCCAGTCGCCGGGTGCCGGGGCATCCATTGAGCGCTTGCAGCTGAGAAGCCAGATATCGTCGGCAAACGGATGCATCGCATGCATAGCGCCCTTGCCGAGCAAACCGTTGAAGCCGGCAAAGAAGACGCCGTTGGTCGAGACGATCTCGATATCGGCGTCGAGTTCGGCGGAGTGGTAGCGCCCGGCGATGTCGGGCTTCGCTCTGCCGGCGACCCTTTGGGCCGTCGTTGCAAGGTTTTCGCGTTCGCGCCCCATCTGCAGGCCGGTGCCGTTTGCCGTCAGCGAGACCGCGCTGGAGCGGGCGACACCATCCGCTCCGATCTGCAGAACGTCTCCAGCGGTTGCAAAACGCAGCTCAAGTCGTCCGGTTGCCAGGGGCCGGGTCGACAGCGCAAGACCGGTCTCCGGCTCGAGATAGGTGCCGAATTGCTGGCTTTCCCAGTTACCGACCGCCGCCTCGGCATCCCGATGGCCAAGCGCCACCTTCATAAGCGCCGTAGCGGCGGCATGGGCGTCGGCCTCATGGTTGAACATCACGACGATCGACAGACGTTCACTGGCCGCGTGCAGGCGGCGGCAGCGAAAGCCGCGCAGAGCGCCGCCATGGCCGGTGATCGCGACGTCGCCGATCGTTTCATGCGCAAGGCCAAAGCCGTAGGTTGCCGCGGTCCCATCCGCATAGGTCTGCGGGGCGGACAGTCTGCGGTAGAGACCATCGTCGTCGTCGCGCGTCCGGTCGATAAAGCATTCCCAGGCGAGCATGTCGTCAAGCGTCGCCGAAATGCCGGCGTCCCCCGCCCAATAGATCCGGTTCGTCGCCTCGAAATACCCTGTGGTCTCATTGCCCTCGTACCCGATCACGCCGTTCGGCGACACGCTGGTGTCGGGGGTAAGCGCCGCTGTCGTCATGCCGGCCGGACCGAAGGTCGAGCGATCGTAGAGTTCGGCAAGCGACCGGCCCGCATGGTCCTCGATCAGGTCGGCAAGGATGCGGTAGTTGCCGTTCGAATAGGAATAGCGCGTGCCCGGATCGAAATGGGTCGAGCGTGCGCGCGACAGCAACGGCCGGGCGTCCTCGCGACCAAAGACGCCATCTGCCATGGCGCCCTGCAGCACGGTCAGCGCCCAGTAGTCGCGCAGGCCCGACTGGTTGTGGCAGAGATGGGCAGCGCTCGGGCGTTTGCCTTCGATGAGTGGCAGGTAAGCATCGAGCGCGCGGTCGAGCCTGGCGGGGTCGCCGACCGTGTCGAGCAGCACGGCGCAAGTGAAGTGTTTGCTGATCGAGCAGATCGGCAGCAGCGTGCCGGGTGACATCGGCTTGCGCGCGGCGAGATCGGCATAACCCCAGACGTGCTTCAGGATGACCTCACCATCCCTGACGACACCCACGACACCGCCCGGCCCCCGGTACTGCTGTGGCAAGGCAAGGACGGCTCGTTCGAGGGCGGGAAGATCCAGGGTGGTCATGGTGCGCAATGCCAGTCGGTGGGTGAGGAAATCTGCCGCCCGGACGGGCGGATCGGTTTCGTACCTACCGCTCCGTCAATGCAGTTGCAACCGCGCTCCGTGTCTCCTCAGCGCAAACCCGCCTGAGCGTGATAAAGCCGGCTATAGGTGCCCTTGGCGGCGAGCAGGGTATCGTGCGGTCCCTGTTCGCTGATGCCGTTGGCATCGACGACGATGATGCGGTCGGCGTCGCGGATCGTCGCGAGACGGTGGGCGATAACCAGCGTGGTTCGGCCCTTCGAAAGCTCGGCAAGCGATTGCTGGATCGCCTTTTCGGTTTCGGTGTCGAGCGCCGAGGTTGCCTCGTCGAGGATGAGGATCGAAGGGTTTTTCAGGAACATCCGGGCGATCGCCAGACGCTGCTTCTGACCGCCGGAAAGCTTGACGCCGCGCTCGCCGATAACAGTGTCCATACCCTCGGGCAGGCCTGAGATCATGCCGTCGAGCTTTGCCCGGCGGGCGGCGTCGAGGATATCGGCTTCGCTTGCACCCAGCCGCCCATAGCCGATGTTGTCGCGGATGGTGCCTGCGAACAGGAAGACGTCCTGCTGCACGATGCCGATCTGTCCGCGAAGCGAGGCGAGTTTGATGTCGCGAATGTCGATGCCGTCGACTGTGATGCTGCCTTCGGCGACTTCGTAAAAGCGTGGCAGCAGCGAGCAGATCGTCGTCTTGCCGGCGCCCGATGGGCCGACGAAGGCGACGGTTTCTCCGGCCTTGATCGTCAGGTCGATGTTGGAGATTGTCGGCTTGTCGGCGCTGTAGCCGAAGGAGACGTTGCGATAGGCGATGTCGCCGCGCAGGCCCTTCACGTCGACCGCGTCAGGGCGATCCTCGATATCGGGCTCGGTCTCCATCAGTTCGATGAAGCGCCTGAAGCCGGCGATGCCCTTGGGATATGTCTCGATGACGGAGTTGATCTTCTCGACCGGGCGGAAGAACACGCCGACGAGGAGCAGGAAGCCGATGAAGCCGCCATTGGTCAACTGACCGGTCAGCACGAAGTAACTGCCGGTGATCATCACGATCAATTGCGTCAGCCGCATGCTCATGTAGCTCAGCGACGTGCTGGCAGCCATTATGCGATAAGCCTCGAGCTTCGTCTGGCGGTAGTTCTGGTTGTCCGTCTCGAACAGGCTGCGCTCGTGCTCTTCGTTGGCAAAGGCCTGGACCACGCGGATGCCGCCGACATTTTCCTCGATGCGGGCGTTGAAGTCTCCGACACGGCCGTAAAGGTTGCGGAAGTTGTTGGCCATGCGGCCGCCGTAACGGCTGGTGACCCAGGCGGTGATCGGGACGACGGCCGCGGTAATCAGCGCCAATTGCCAGTGCACGGTCATCATCAACAGCAGCGCGCCGATGAAGGTCATGATCGCGATGAACAGATCCTCGGGGCCGTGATGGGCGACTTCGCCGATTTCTTCGAGATCCTTCGTCAGCCGGCCGACGAGATGGCCGGTCTTCTGATTGTCGAAGAAGCTGAAGGAGAGCTTCTGCAAATGGTCGAAAGCCAGGCGGCGCATGTCGGTCTCGATGTTGATGCCGAGCATGTGTCCCCAATAGGTGACAGTCGCCATCAGGCCGGTGTTGACGAGATAGACGATGAGAAGACCGACGGAGGCCAGCAGGATCAGCGTCCATTCTTGGCTCGGCAGCAGCTGGTCGACGAACAGTTTGACCGCGACCGGGAAGCCAAGCTCCAGCAGGCCGGACAGCACCGCGCAGGTGAAATCGAGAATGAAGAGGCCGCGATAGGGCCGATAGAACGCGAAGAAGCGCTTCAACATGACAACCGCACTCACATGGGCAACCGCTTGGGAACGGCCGTAAAATCTGAGCTCAAATGTCATGTTTTTAGCCGGAAGCCAACAGAAATGCGACCGAAAAGCGATGACACGCTGTCACAAATCACACCAACCCGGGCGTGTGATCCCCCGATGAGGCGGAAGGCGGGGCGGGAGGAAGAAAACGTTAACCATAAGCTTCGTAGAAGAGGGAATCACCAGGGGAGAAAATGAAGCAATGGTAGGCGATAGATCAGATGAAGCGGCGGTGTTTGGCGGACGCGAGGTCGTTCCGTTTCCGATGGCAAGAAGACTGAGCACCATTCGCATCTGCGCTGCCGACCTGGAAGATCTCCATGGTGACGACGCCGTAAAATACTGGCGGCGCGAATGCCGGAAGCTTGCCGACGAATTGCTTGCACTCGGTTGCTCCGAAGAAGACATGCGTGAGCAGGTCATGGCGTTTCAGGCTGAGGTGCAGGCCGAACTCTGGCAGCGCCACCAGTCCCGGGGTTCTACCGGCGCGGTGAGCCAGTAAATCGGCGGCACGGCCTCCGCTTTGGCCGGACCTTTGGCAGGAGACGGCCCGGCATTCCCGCCGGAGCCATCATTGTCAGCGACCAATGGCGCCCTGCAGACGGTGCGCCAGCCATGCAGCCGCACAGCCAAGAGCGGCGACGCCCGAAAGTTCGCAGAATGCGAGCCATCCCGGCTCGAGATGCGCCGCAAAGAACGTGATCAGGCCAAGAAAGTAGGCGGGCACGTTGTTGACGGGCGCAACCGCACGCAGTGACACAACGATCATCGCGACGACGAAGACGACCGGCCCAAAGGCCAGGGTGCCCATCGTCGGCATTAACGCCCCGAGCGCTAAGGCCGCGGCCATGCCGATGGCGATACCCGCGGCAAGGCAGCTGTAACTCGTCAATGCCTCACGGGCCGTATGGCCGCGGGTGAAGAAGGCAACCCATCCCATGAACATCGCCCAGACGGGCCAGCCGATGCTTGCGGATGTGGCGGCGGCCAGAGCGGCGGTGGTTGCCGCCACCAGCGTCAGCAGATTGAATTTCCAGGCGAAGGGCGCTCGGCCCGTTGGTTGTGTTTGCACGGTCATGACATATCCTCGGATTTGGATTGAATAGGCGCTGTCACCGGACAGCTAAGGTCAGGCTCGGGGCTTTTCGATCGACAGCAGATCGGCAATGCCGATGCGCCGGGCGAAGTCGATGCGCATGCGCTCGGCGATCTCGATCACTTCCGCAGCACCGTCGCCGACGAAATCGATCACCGACCGAGCGGGGCGCGATCCTTCCGGCAGGCCGACGATGCGCACGACCTCGTCAGCCACGGCCTGCGGGTCGGCATGATCCGGCGTCAGCTCGCTGAGACGTTCGCCGACCCTGTCCAACAGGCCGTCGTAGCGGGAATAGGCCGCAACGGTCTTCTCGTCCGCCGGGCGCCCGGCGGTCGGAAAATGGTTGGTGCCTCGGGTAAAGGCGCCGGGCACGACAATGGAGGTCTCGATGCCGAAGCGCGTCAGTTCGTAGGACATGGTGACGGCAAGGGAATCCATCGCCGCCTTGGCAGCGGCATAGGGACCCAGGAAGGGCGGGAAGCCGCCTTTGGTGGTGGTGCTGCTGATCCACAGGACGAGCCCATGTTCACGCTTGCGCATTTCGGGCAGCACGGCGCGGTTGACCCGCTGCACGCCGAAGAGATTGGTGTCGAAGACCTTGACCAGTTCGTCCGGCGTGAAGGCCTCGGTCGGGCCGATGACGAGATGACCGACATTGTGCATGATAACATCGATGCGGCCCTGCTCGGCAACGACCGTCGCGACGGCGGCATCCGCAGAGGACTGGGACAAGACGTCGAGTTCAAGCGGCCTCAAATCATATCCGCCGAGTTCGGCGGCAGTGCGCATCTCTGAGGCGCGGTCGCTGTTGCGGCCATCGATGCCGCGCATCGAGGCGTAGACGGTGTGCCCGGCGCGGGCGAGCGCTTCGGCAGAAAGCTTGCCAATGCCGGAGCCGGCGCCGGTGACGAGAATGACGGAGGACATGGTTCAATTCCTTGGTTCGGTAAGGGGATCGGAGAGAGGACGGGTGCTGATGTCAGGCAACGCCGCCATTGGCGCGCAGGATCTGGCCGTTGACCCAGCCGGCATCAGGCCCCACCAGGAAAGCCACGACGCTGGCGATATCCCCCGGTTGGCCGAGCCGCTCCAGCGGCGGCATCTTGGCAAATTGCGCGACAAGCTCTTCGCTCTTGCCCGACAGGAACAGGTCGGTCGCGATCGGGCCAGGCGCCACGGCGTTGACGGTGATGTCGCGGCCGCGCAGCTCCTTGGCAAAGACATGCGTCAGCGCTTCGACGGCCGCCTTGGTGGCGTTGTAGACGGCATAGCCCGGCAGGTTGAGGGCAAGCGTCGTGGAGGAGAAGTTGACGATCCGGCCGCCGTTGCGCATGCGTTTTGCGGCTTCGCGAAGCGTGTTGAAGGTGCCCTTGGTGTTGATGGCGAAATGACGGTCGAATTCCTCGTCGCTGGTTTCGGCAAGCGCGGCAGTCTTGAGGATACCGGCATTGTTGATCAGCACGTCAACACCGCCGAAGGCGGCCTCGGTTGCGTCGAACATGCGCTTGACCGCTTCGGGATCGGCAACGTCGGCCCTGGCGGTCAGGGCGCTACCGCCTTTTTCTCCAATTCTGCGCGCCAGGTTCTCGGCGGAGGCGGTGTCGCCGGCATAGTTGATGACGACGGTAAAGCCGTCGGCGGCCAGGCGTTCGGCAATCGCCGCTCCGATACCGCGCGAGGCGCCGGTCACGAGGGCGACCCTGTTGGGTTGGTCTTGCATGATGCTTCTCCTTGGTTGCGAAGCGAATTGGCTTCGTTGCTGAGAGAAGAATGACGACTTTCATAATTCGGATAATCATGCATTGTTCAGCAACATAATCCGGAGATCGCGAACAAATGGACAGGTTCGATGCCATGCGCGTGTTTTCACGCGTCGTTGAGAGACGCAGTTTCACGCAGGCTGCTGATGATCTCGGCCTGCCTCGCTCGACGGTGACAGATGCGGTCAAGCAACTGGAAGCACGACTGGGCGTACGCCTGCTGCAGCGCACGACGCGGCATGTCAGCCCGACGCTGGATGGTGCCGCCTATCACCAACGCTGCATCTCCATTCTCGATGATATCGAGGATGCGGAAGGTGCCTTTGCCGGCGCCAGGCCCAAGGGCCTGTTGCGCATCGACGTGCACGGCACCCTGGCGCGACACTTCGTGCTACCAAGCCTGCCTGCTTTTCTTGCGGCCTACCCGGAGATCGAGCTTTACATGAGCGAGGGCGACCGGCTCGTCGACCTTGTGCGGGAAGGCATCGATTGCGTGCTGCGGGTCGGCGAGCCTCAGGACAGCGACATGATCGGGCGGCGGATGACGATGCTGGACGAGATCACCTGCGCGGCACCCGGCTACTTCGCCCGATACGGCAGGCCCGAACGGTTCGACGCGCTGGAAGGGCATCGTATGGTCGGCTTTCGTTCGTCGACTTCAGGCGCTCCGATACCGCTCGAATTCCAGGTTGGGGACAAGATCGAACATGTCACGCTGCCGGTGGCGGTCGCGGTCAATGCCGCCGAAAGCTTCGTTGCCGCCGCAAGGCTGGGGCTCGGGCTCATTCAGGTGCCGCGCTACCATGTCGAGCGAGACCTGCGTGAGGGGACGTTGGTCGAGGTGCTTGAGAGCTGCCGTCCGACGCCGACACCGGTTTTCCTGCTTTATCCGCGCAACCGCCAGCTTTCGCCGCGCGTGCGGGTCTTCATCGACTGGCTGGCCGGCGTGTTTGCCAAGGGCGGCGGTTGATCCGGGGCGTCAATCCGTCAACAGTTCCGGATCCCAGGTGAACAGTTCCTTGGCGCGGGCAATCCCGCGCAGGGCGAAGCGCCCCAGTGAAACAGCGTCCGCCTGAAGCGGCGGCGGGCAGGCCGCGACGAAATCCGCCGACATGATCACCTGCCGCTCGATCGAGCGGCACATCGAGGCGATGCGGCTGACTTCGTTGACCGCCGGGCCAACGACGGTGAAATCGAGACGGTTCTGGCTGCCGATATTGCCGTAGAAGACCTCGCCGATATGCAGGCCGAGATAGACATCAGTCGTCGGCTTTCCCTCTTCTTCCCGGCGCGCGTTCAACGCCACCAGCATGCGCCGCAATTGCCGCTCGGCGGCAATGGCATTGGTGCAGGCGGTTGTCGGCTCCTCGGCATTGAAGATGGCCAGCACGCCATCACCGATCAATTTGAGGACGCTGCCGCCGTGATCGTGGATGGCGGAGATGACCATGCCCGAATAGTCGTTGAGGAAGGGGATGATGTCTTCCGGGGCGGCGGTGTCGGAGATCCGTGTGTAGTTGCGCAGGTCGGAAAACCACATGACGGTTTCGATGCGTTCGGCCTCGCCGCGCACGATACTGCCTTCGACCACGCGCCGGCCGGCGTCGGCACCGAGATAGACGTCGGCAAGCGTGCCGATGATGCGGACGCAAGACGTGGTCTTCACCGCGAGCGCAAGGGTAGGCAGCAGGATGCGAAGGGCAGCGATCTCCTCGTCGGTAAAACCGCTTTGCCGACGCGTGGTCCAATAGGAATAGAAACAGTCCATCTCGCCGACGCGGCCTCGGTCGGTGAAATGGTGGATCATGTTGAGGCAGTCGGTATGGCCCTCTTCCTTCAGGCGGTCGAGGACCTGGTACGGCACTGAAGGCTCGTGGGCGAGGCGCACGCGCCGCTCCGGCTCGCGCGCCGTCAGCATGTGGTAGAAGATCGAGCGATGCCAGTTCGCCTGCGCTTCTCCCCCCGTGGTCGCGGAATATTGCACGACCTCCGGCGTCACATCGCTCTCGCTGTTCCACTGGAAGGCGCGCCCCTCGAATTCCGGGTGCAGCGTGTCGATCAGGCCTTGCGCCCGGGCGAGGTCGATGCCAGCGGCACGGCATTTCTCGCAGAAGCCGGCAAGCATTTCGGGCTCGGCCAAGCCCTTGAGCCCCTCTTCGGACAGCCAGAGAACGATGTCGCGGATCTGTTCGTTGTTCATTGCGGGTCCCGCTCTTGAGCTGCCGGTGGTTTGCGCTGGCGCGCGCCGGGCACACTATCAATAGCCGAGTCCGGCATGAGAACAAGCAACCCTTCAAACCTCCGCAAGGTTCCTGTGCGTCCCGTGCGTTCCAGGCCTCGGGCAGGAAGGAAGGCGCTGCCTGCGGCCGCGCGACGACGCGGCCCGGCGCGCCGCCGGGCCGTGGCGCCGCTGCGCTAAACGGCCAGATGCAACGCGTGCCCGTCATTTTCCGCCGGCACGGCGCAGCATATCAGCGCCTCGCCTTGGCCGACCTCGAACGATGGCTGCTGCGGGTAGGTGACTTCGCCTTCGAGAACCCGCGTGCTGCAACTGCCGCAGCTGCCGTTTCGGCAGCCGTATTCGGGCGCAAGGCCGCGGGCCTCGGCCAGATCGAGCAGAGTGCCTTCGCCCGGCTGCCAGCGGGCTTCCTTGCCAGAGGCGGCAAAGATTACGCGAACCGATGTGCTTGCGGGCGGCTTCGACGCTACCTGCAATCCGACATCGGGGCTGCGCGTCAGCGAAGACAGGCCGAAGGTCTCCGCATGAATGCGGGCGTCGGCGACGTTCAGCGCACGCAGGCCACTGTAGAGCGACTGGGTGAAAGCCGCCGGGCCGCAGAGGTAAAAGTCGTAGTCGTCGAAGGGCAGTGTCACCTTGAGGTGGGTGAGGTCGATACGGCCGGCGACCTCGTAATCTTGGCCTTCGGTTGCTGCTCCCGGTTGGCTGAGTGCACGCACCAGGCGGATGTTTCCCTCGCCTGCCTTGACCAAGGCGGCAATCTCGCGATCGAAGGCGCGTTCCTCTGGCGAACGGGCAGCCTGGAAAAGCCAGGTCGGACGCGTGCGGCGCTTGCGGTGTCCCTCGGAAACGATGTGCTGCAGCATGGCGATCATCGGCGTGATACCGACGCCGGCGCCGATCAGCACGGCGGGGCGACGCTCCGTGCCATCGATCGTGAAGCTGCCCGCCGGCGCACGGGCCTCGATGCGGTCGCCCGGTTTCAACCCGTGCAGGTAGCGGGAGACTTCGCCGTCCTCTTTGACGCTGATGCGGTAAAGGTCGTCGGTTGGGGCGGAGGACAGCGTGTAGCTTCTGACCAGCGGCTTATCGTCCGCTCCGGTTCTGACCCGGATCGGCAGATGCTGGCCGGCGCGGTGCGCCATGAGGCCGACCCCGTCATCCGGTTCCAGGTAAAGCGAGCGGATCGTCGTACTCTCGGCTTCGACGCGGGCGATCCGAAACGGCCGCCACGCTTCGGCAAGCGCTGCCGCCTGCAGGCGAACCTTCGCTTGCCCCCAATCACCTGTTGGCAGCAGGCTGGGCGACCAGCCGCCGTCCTCCAAGACCCAGCGAAGCGGCAATCCGTCCTCACGGTAGACGACCTGTTCGGGCCGGAAGCGCCACAGGCGTTCCGCGCCCTGGAAAGCGGCAACTTCGGGCGAAGACAGGATGACTTCGGCGCTCCCGGTCATCTGCAGCATGTTGCCGGTCGCAAAGTCGATGAACAGCAGACCGGCGCGCGGATTGACCATGAAGTTGCCGAGCGTGTTGAAGAACAGATTGCCGGAGAAATCGGGGATTGCCAGGACGTCCTCTTCACCGACCCGCACGAAACCGGCCTTGCCGCCGCGATGGGAAACGTCGACCTGCCGTTCGCCGGTGTCGAGGTCGACATAGGAGGCGACGAAAAAGGTATCGGCATTGGCGATAATCGCCCGGGCGCGATCGTCGAGCCCGGCGCGCCGGATCGGCCGCACGGACGCCGGTTGGTGCGGTGGGCGGACGAAGGAGAACTGCCGAAGCTGGATGTATTGCGGGCAGTTGCCGAAGCTCTGGCGGACGCGAATGGTGAAGCCATCGTCACTGTCGCGGCGGATCGCGCCATTGAGCCGGTTCCTGCGCCGGGTTTCGAGCTGGATGCCCAGCATGCCGATGGCGTGTGCGTCGCCCATGCCCGCGTCGGCGGGATCGTCAGGCTCGCGCGGCAGCCGCACGTCGAGGGTCCAGGCATCGGGCGCCTGCATGAAGCCGGGCTCGGCGGCGCGCATCGTCGCCCAGACATCGCCGTTCGCATCGACGGCGCCGAAGGCGGCGAAGGGCAGCATCGGGAAGAATTGCTGGTGCTGTTCGGGCATGAAGGTTCGCACGAAGTTGCGTCCCGTCGCATCCATGCGCTCGACCACGCCCAAGTTTCGCTGAATGGCGAGCTCGCCTGCGTGCCAGGGAGAGTCGGGGCGCTTCGGTTGTGCATTGTCCGGCATGATCGCGATCCTCGTTGAGACGAAGCCCGGGGCGGCCGCCCTGCCCCGGGACGTGGGGTTAGGCGGCGAGGCCGACGGCCGTCTTCTGAAAGCCGACGAATCCGGGCAGGCCCTCGATACGGGAAAGCCAGGCCCGGACGTGGGCGTACTCGGAAAGGTCGACATTGCCCTCGGGAGCGGCGGAAACGTAGCTGTAGAGGGAAACGTCGGCGATGGTTGGCCGGGCGCCGAGCAGGAAGTCGCGGTCGGCCAGCTCCGCATCGATCAGCGTCAGGACCCGATGCGCTCTCGCGATAACCTCTTCGGCTCGCAGACTTGCGCCGAAAACGGTCACGAGCCGGGCTGCCGCCGGACCGAAGGCAATGTCGCCGGCGGCGACCGACAGCCATTTCTGCACTTTCGCAGCACCGGCGGGATCTTCCGGTAGCCAGTCGGCCCGGCCGAGCTTCTTGGCGAGATAGACGAGGATGGCGTTTGAGTCGGCCACGATCGTGCCGTCGTCGTCGAGCACCGGAACCTGCCCGAAGGAATTAAGCTTGAGGAAGTCCGGTGCCTTGTGGGCCTTTGCCAGGAGGTCGACGTCGACGAGTTCATGTGGCACGCCAAGCAGAGCTAAGAAGAGCTGGACACGGTGCGAGTGGCCGGACAGCGGATGGCGATAGAGTTTCATGGGAGATTACCCTCGAACACGTGAGAGCCGTTGTGGCCCTGCGACGGTTCGGGATGAACCGCCTTCGAGAGCAATCTATGACTTTCCAGTTTTTCGCAGTAGAATGCGATTCTGATATTACAGTTCTCATTTTTTGGAAGGACGATGGATCGTCTCGACGCCATGGGCGTTCTGCTTGCCGTCATTGAGAGCGGCAGCCTGTCCGCTGCCTCACGGCAGCTCAAGATGCCGCTTGCCACCGTCAGCCGGAAGGTTTCGGAGCTCGAAGCACATCTGAGCGCTCAGCTCATCACCAGGACGAACCGCAAGGTCCTCTTGACCGAAGCCGGTCGCTCCTATGTCGAGGCCGCCAAGGAAATCCTGGCGCGGGTCGAGGAGGCGGAGAGGGTCGCCGCTGGCGAGTACAGTGCCGTGAAGGGCGATCTGACAGTCTCGGCACCTATCGTCTTCGGGCGGCTGCACGTGTTGCCCGTCGTCGTCGATTTTCTGAAAGTTCATCCCCAGATCGACCTGCGGCTGACACTGGGCGATCGGTTCACCAACCTGGTCGACGACCATATCGACCTCGCGCTCAGGATCGGCAACCTGCCGGACAGCAATCTCGTGGCGACGAAGATCGGTAAAGTGCGTCGGGTGGTCTATGCGAGCCCCGACTACATCGCGCGGCGTAGCGCGCCCACACATCCAAGCGAACTCGCCGCCCATGATTGCATCACCTTCGAAAACGTCACCGCCGCCCATGTCTGGCGCTTTCTCGAAGAGGGGCGGGAGTTGACTGCGCCGATCCGGTCGCGGTTGATCGTCAACACGGCGGAAGCGGCTGTCGATGCCGCCATCTCCGGCCTTGGTCTGACGCGGGTGCTTTCCTACCAGGTGGCGCAACCCGTTTCGCAAGGGCTGCTCGTTCCCCTGCTGGAGACGTTCGAGCACGAGGCGCTTGCCGTCCAGTTGGTTTATCCGCCGCAAGGCCACGTGCCGATGAAACTCAGAGCTTTCGTCGATTTCGCGGCCCCTCGGCTCCGGGCGGTACTGAAGTGACGGCAATCGGAGCGTCCCGCAACGGATTCTATCCTGGCACTACCGGCTGATCTGCGATGCCTCGCCGACGGTGACGCCATCAGCGGTCACTCCGTGTGGAGCAACGGCCGGCCGATGCTGATGCATCGGTTGCAAGGAGCGCGGTCGGTGGACGAGCGTGACCAGCACGAAGGACAGGATCATCAACAGATACCACGCACCCAGCTTCTGCAGCGATACCGGTGTCCAGCCGGTATGTTGGGAGGGGTAGATCCAGGCGCGTGACCAGGTGCCGATGTTTTCGGCAAACCAGATGAACAGGGCGATGAGCAGAAAGCCGACCAGCAGCGGCATGCGGTGGCGGAAGCGGAAGACGCGGTAGTGCACGGTCGTGCGAAAGAACAGCATCGCGATGACGCCAAACAGCAGATAGCGCACATCGATGACGAAGTGATGGGTGAAGAAATTGGCATAGATGGCGAGGGCGACGAGCAGGGTTGCCCAGCGCGGCGGATAGTGGGTGTAGTGCAAATCGAGAATGCGGGTCACGCGCGCCAGGTACGAGCCGACGGCCGCATACATGAACCCGGAAAACAATGGCACGCCGCCGATGCGAAAGAAGCTGGGTTCAGGATAGATCCACGATCCGACCGCGGTCTTGAAGATTTCCATCAGCGTGCCGACGATGTGGAAGATCAGGATGACCTTGGCTTCGGCAATGGTCTCGAGCTTGAAGGCGAGCATCAGAAGCTGGATCGCCAGTGCTGCCAGGAAGAGAAAATCGTAGCGGGCGAGGCCGATCTCGACCGGCCACCACAGCTTGGTGGCGATCATCAGCGCCAGCAGGGCGCCACCGAACAGGCATGCGAAGGCCTGCTTGATGCCGAAGACGAGAAACTCCGTCAGGCCGCCAAGCAAACCATGGCGTGGAAGCCGGTCGAGCAGCTGGTGGGCGGCTGCATCGATACGCGCTTCGAGCGATGTGAAACGTTTGTCGTCCGATCGCTGCGCCACGCGATTCGCCTCCATGTCTGTGTCGCTGGTGCGATGGAGGGGCAATGCGGTCGAATTGTGGATCGGCCCGAGCCTGAGGGCTCGGGCCGTCGGCTAGCGGAACAGGCTCGGCAGCCAGAGGGACAGGCCGGGGATGTAGGTGACCAGCATCAGCACGGCGATGCTGGCGCCGAAGAACGGCCAGATCGTTCGCATCGCCTCGCGGATAGAAATGCCGCCGACGGCGCAACCGACGAAAAGCACGGTGCCGACCGGTGGCGTGTTGAGGCCGATGCCGGCGTTGAGGATCATCACCACGCCGAAATGCACGGGGTCGATGCCGAAGGCCTTGACCACCGGAAGCAGCACCGGCGTGCTGATGATGACCAGCGGCGCCATGTCCATGAAGGTGCCGAGCAGTAGCAGGATGATGTTGATCAGCAAAAGCACGATGATCGGGTTGTCGGAGATCGCGCTGATCGCGGCGACCATGCCCTGCTGGACCTGCAGGAATGCCATCAGCCAGCCGAAAGAAGCGGCGGTGCCGATGACCAGCAGCACCATTGCGGTGGTTCGCACCGCCTGCAGCACGGCCTCGACGAAGCCGCTCCAGTCGAGTTCACGGTAGACGAGCAGTGCGACCAGCAGGGCGTAGAACACAGCGATGCACGAGCTTTCCGTCGCCGTGAAAATACCCGAGCGCACGCCGCCGAAGATGATGCCGATCAGCAGCAGCCCTGGGAGCGAGGCGAGAAAGTAGAAGCCGAGGCGGCGCAGGCCCGGGAACGGCTCCGACGGATATCCCTTTCTCCGCGCCACCACATAGGCCGTGACCATCAGGGCAGCGGCCAGAAGCAGGCCAGGCAGGATGCCGGCGGTAAAGAGATCGGCGACCGAGACGTTGCCGCCGGCGGCAATCGAATAGAGGATCATGTTGTGCGACGGCGGGATCATCAGCGCGATGATCGCCGCGTTGACCGTGACGTTGACGGCATAGCTGCGGTCATAGCCGCGCGCCGCCATCTGCGGGATCATCAATCCGCCAACGGCCGACGCGTCGGCAACGGCGGAGCCGGAAATACCCCCGAACAGCGTCGAGGCGACGATATTGACCTGGCCGAGGCCGCCGCGCAGATGCCCGACAATGCCGGCGGCAAACCGGATCAGGCGGTCGGCGATGCCGCCGCGCACCATCAGGTCTCCGGCGAAGATGAAGAACGGGATCGCCATCATCGCAAAGACGTTCATGCCGGAGTTCATCTGCTGGAAGACGACGATCGGCGGCAGGCCCATGTAGATCACGGTCGCAAGCGAGGCGATGCCGAGGCAAAAGGCGATCGGCATGCCGATCATCATCAGGAGCGTGAAGGTGCCGAAGAGAATGCTGTAGGCCACTATGCTGCCTCCTGAATGACGACATCCGCAGCGGTTGCTTCGCCCAGCACAACGTCGGCGAGCCGCTCTGCCGCAAACAGTGCGATCAGCAGGCCGCCTGCGATCATCGGGAAGAAATCGACGCCGCCCGGCCAGCCGAGCACGGGGATGGTCGCGGCCCAGGTGCCGGCGGCAAGCAGGGTCGAATAGAAGCTCATGGCGAGGCCAAAGAGCACGATCAGGGAAAGGCTGGCGAGATCCATCAGGCGCTGCACGGCAGGCGGTGCCGAATGGCGGACGAAATCGAGACCGAGATGCACGCTCTCGCGCACGCCGACGGCAGCACCCAGCAGGATGAACCAGGACATCAGGTGCAGCGACAGCGGTTCCGACCAACTGGGCGTGTCGTTGAGGACGTAGCGGGCGAAGACCTGCCAGCCGACGATCGCCGTCATGGTGACGAGACCCAGGCCTGAAATGTAAAGCGAGAGCCGGCTGAGCCGGGTAAGCGCAGGCCTGACGGCCTGCATGAAGCGCCACATTGCCTTATCCTCCATAAGCTGCAGACGAGGGGAGCGCCCGGCCGATCAGGCCGGACACTCCGTTGTCGGGGCGCTAGTTGATGGCGCGGATGCGCTCGAGCAGGTCCTTCATCTGCGGGTCGGTGACGAAACGATCGTAGACGGGCTTCATCGCCGCGGAGAACTCGGCCTTGTCGACGGTGACGACATTGGCGCCGGCGGCACGAACCTTTTCTTCAGACGCCTTTTCCCGTGCCGTCCAGAGTTCACGCATCTTCACCACCGACTCCTTCGCCGCCTCCTTCAGGACCTTCTGGTCGTCGGGCGAAAGCTTGTCCCAGCTCAGCTTCGAGATCACCAGGATCTCGGGATTGAGGGAGTGTTCGGTGAGCGTGTAGTTCTTGGCGACCTCGAAATGCCTGGAAGATTCGTAGGACGGCCAGTTGTTTTCCGCCGCGTCGACGACGCCGGTCTCGAGCGACGAATAGACCTCGCCGAAAGGCATCGGCGTGGCGTTGGCGCCGAAGGCTTCCATCATGGCGATCCAGAGATCCGACTGCTGGACACGAACCTTCATGCCTTTGAGATCGGTGAGTTTCTCGATCGGCTTCTTGGTCGAATAGAACGAGCGCGCGCCGGAATCGTAGAAGGCAAGGCCGATCAGCCCATGCGGTTCGAAGGCGGCCAGCACTTCGTCGCCGATCGGCCCGTCGACGGTCTTGTGCATATGCTCGGTCGAGCGGAACAGGAAGGGAAGCCCGAGCACGACGGTCTGCGGCACCAGATTGTTGAACGGTGCTGCGTTGACGCGGTTCATGTCGATGACGCCGAAGCGGGTCTGCTCGATCGTGTCCTTCTCGCTGCCAAGGGCGGCGTTGTTGGTGACGTCGATCTTGATGCGGCCGTTGGTGCGCTTGGCGACCAGTTCGCCCATGTATTTCACCGCATCGACGGTCGGATAGCCGTCCGGGTGGATGTCGGCCGAGCGCAGGGTGATTTCCTGTGCCTGCAGGGTGCCGGCGCCAAGGGCAATGCCCAAGGCCAGGCAAAGCGTTTTTGATATGTTCATTGTGTCCTCCTCCTTCTTGAAACGCCGAAGCCTCCTCGCTCCGGACGCATGCGGGTGGCTTCAAGCACCTCCGTCCGCGAACGGCTTCAAGCCAAAGAGCCGTTCAGGATTTTCCACGAGTGCGCGATGACGGGCATCGGCATCGGGCAGCCAGCCCAGAACCGTGTCTGTCAGTTCGGCGTCGTCGGGATAGTCGGCATTGGTCTTTGCAAGGTTGTGTGGCCAGTTGCTGCCCCAGACGATGCGCGCGGGCGCATGCTCGGCAATCGCGCGCGAAATCGCGGCCACGTCGGCAAAATCGGGACCGCCGGCCTTCGAGGATTCGTAGGCGCCGGCAAACTTGAACCAGCAATTCCCGCCGTCGATCAGCCGCTTGACCGCGGCGACCTCGGGGCCATCCGGTGCCGCGCCGGAGAAGAACTTGCCGTGATGGTCGAAAACCCAGCGGGATTTCAGTTTCTGCAGTCTTGGCTCGTGCTCGAGGATGTTGCTGCCGTCGAACTGGATCGCGACCATCCAGCCGCGGGCTGCCGCGCGGTCATCCACGGCTTCGAGTTCGCCGAGGCCGACCGCCCCGCCGGGCAGATCCATGATCCTTGCTCCGATGACACCGGCTGCCGACAAGGCGTCCAGCTCGCGTTCAGAGGTTTCCGCGCCGAAGGCGGCGACGCCGCGGGCGACGGTCCCCATCGCATTCAGGCAGGCAATCAGGTTGGCATTGTCGCGCTGATGGGCGTTGCCCTGGGTGATGATGACCCGGTCTATGCCGAGCCAACGCATGAATTGTCTGTACTGGTCCGCATCGGGCAGCGCGCCTGCGGGAAGTGCAGGCCCGCCGGCAAGGGCGGGAAAGCCGGGCAGATACATGTGCATCTGCGTATCGACCGCGCCTTTTGGCAGCGGGATTTTGGGCGGGCGACCGGAGAGCGTTCTGACCAGCATCTCAATCATCCCTCATCCGGAACCCGGCAAGCGCATCGCGGTCGATCTCGATGCCAAGTCCCGGACCATTGGGGATTTTGACGACCCCCTGGTCATGCTCGATCGGCGTTTTGATCACCGCCTGCCTGAACGGGTTGTCGGTGCGATCGAATTCGAGGATCGGCTCGATCGGATTGACGCGCACCGGATTGGGCACCATCGCCGCCATGAACTGAAGGGCGGCTGCGATATGAACAGCCGTGCCCCAGACATGCGGCACGATGCGGATACCGTGAAGTGCGGCCATGTCGGCGACGCGGCGTGCCTCGGTGAAGCCGCCGACGCCGGCAAGGTCGGGCTGGAGGATGTCGATGGCGCGGGTTTCGACCGGTTCGCGCATGCCCCAGCGGCTGTGCCAGGTTTCGCCGCCGGCGACCGGTATTGGCTGGCCGGCGCGCACTTCGCGGTAAGCACCGAGCTGCTCCGGCACGACAGGCTCCTCGAACCAGTCGATATCGAGTTCGGCAGCCTTGCGCCCGAATTCGAGCGCTTCGAGCACGTCATAGCCGTGATTGGCATCGACCATCAGCCGCATGTCCGGCCCGACGGCCTCGCGAACGGCGCGCACGACGGCGAGGTCTTCCTTCACGCCAAAACCGATCTTGATCTTGCTGGCGTGAAAGCCCTCGGCGCGATAGCGCGCGACCTCCGCGGCATTGTCCTCGACCCGGTCGACGCCGTCACGTTTGAAGCTGCCGGTCGCATAGGCCTTGACCGTTTCGCGGAAACGCCCGCCAAGAAGGGTGGAGACCGGCACGCCGAAATGTTTGCCCTTGATGTCCCAAAGCGCGATGTCGATGCCTGAAAGGGCAGTCAACGCCAGGCCACGTTGGCCCTGGTCACGCAGCGCATTGTAGAGCCGCGCCCAGATCTTTTCGGTTTCGAGAGGATCGGCACCGACAAGCCAGGGTGTGTAGACCGCGACCACCGCCGCGTTCGGCCTGGCCGGGCCGAGGCATTCGCCCCAACCAGTGGTGCCATCGTCGCAGACGATCTCGACCAGCACATGGGCGCGCCGGTCGAAGCGCATCGATGCGCTTTGAAACGGCACCGCAAGGCGGTGTTCCAAGAGATGCGTGCGGACGGCTGCGATCTTCATCTTAGCGTTTCCAGGGCGCGATAAGCGTTGCGAGCATGTCTTCTTCCTGCGCCGTCAGGTCGTCGAGCGGCGGCCGAACACGGCCCGCATCAAAACCCTGCAGCCGGACACCAGCCTTGATCGCGGCAACGGCATAGCCCTTGCGGCGGTTGCGAATGGCCATGAAGGGGTAGAAGAAATCGCGCAGGATTTCTTCGCACCGCGCCCGATGTCCGCCGCGCAACGCCTTGTAGAATTCAACCGCAAGCCTGGGTACGAAATTGAAGACCGCCGAGGAATAGGTGGTAAAGCCCGCGCCGAGATAGGCTTCGGCGAACAGTTCGGCCGTTGGCATGCCGCCGAGATAGGTGAGCCGATCGCCCATTGTCGCGGTGATCTGGCGGATGAGGCCGATATCGCCGGTTCCATCCTTGAAGCCGATGAGGTTCGGGCATTCGTCGCACAGGCGCTTCAGTGTATCGACCGCCAACACCGAGTTGTCACGGTTATAGACCATGACGCCGATACCGACCGACTGGCAGATCTCTCTCACATGAACGAAGAGCCCCTCCTGTGGCGCGTCGATCAGGTAATGCGGCAGAAGCAGTATGCCGTCGGCGCCTGATTTTTCGACCGCGCGCGCCAGCTCGACGCCGATCTCTGTGCCGAAGCCGCATCCCGAAACGATCGCGGTCTTACCCGCGGCCTCTTTCGCGGCGGCGACGATGCCGGGGATTTCCTTCGGCGAAAGCGAAAAGAACTCACCGGTTCCGCCGGCGGCAAACAGCACCGGAGCGTCGAAGCCGGACAGCCATTCGATATGCCGGCGGTAGCTTTCGGGGTGGAACTTTCGCTCGGCATCAAAATGCGTCACGGGAAATGACAACAGGCCGGCGCCAAGCGCGGCCTTGATTTCTTGCGGCGTCATGCTGGATTTCCTCTGCCTGCCTCCTCCGGCAGAGTTGTCATACGTGTATGATAAGATCGTGTCAATAAGTTATCGTACAGGTACTCGCTGTTCGCGAAGCAGTGTCCGGTAGCGTGCCTGGCTGCCACGCAGATGCCGCCGCATCGCCTCGCGCGCGCCCTCCTCGTCGCCGTTTGATATGGCAACGACGATGTCGTTATGCTCGTTATCGAGCATGGCGATGTAGGCGGACTGATCCTGTTCGCTGTCGTCGTTGCGCAAGGCTCCCCGCGGGATGACGTTTCGGCCGATCATCGCCAGGAACTCGCGGAAACGCGGGTTGTTGGTGGCTTCGGCTATGGCGAGATGCAGGGCGAAGTCGGCTTCGACACTGGACACGCCGGCGTTGAGGCAGGCGCGCACCGCATAGTGCTGCTCGATGATCACCTCTTCCTGTGCCGGCGACCGGCGAAGGGCTGCAAGCCCTGCGGCTTCGACCTCCACGGCCGTTCGCAGCTCCAGGAGTTCGATCATCAAGGAGACGCGCGCCGGGTCGATATCCTGGAGGGACAGCGACGCGATGCCTGCGGCGGGCGGGGTCTCGAGAACGAAGACGCCGGCACCCTGGCGCGCCTCGACCAGCCGGTCCGCACGAAGTGCTGCGACTGCCTCACGCACGACCGTGCGGCTGACGCCATGGGTCTCGGAGAGCTGTGCCTCGCTCGGCAGCTTGCTGCCCGGTGGAAAGTTGCCGGCGGCGATCGCCCGGCGCAGAATGTCGCCGAGCCTCGAGGTCAACGTTCCTGTTCCGGTGCCCGGCTCCAGCTTCGTTTGAACGCTCATCTCGTCTCCTTTTCGCGGCCGTCGGCCTGCGCGCCAGCTCATCATGTGACACCGGTATGCCAGATTATGCGGCCCGTGACATCACCGACGCGATTTATTGACGTCGTTACGTCAACCTGTATGATGAGTTTGGCGTAAACGCAATGTATCGATACCCGGCCCAAGGGCGTGCCGGCGGCGGAGGACCTGACTTGAAGCGATTGTTGATCACCGGGGCGGCGGGGGCACTGGGTCGCGCCATGCGGTCGCGCGTTGCCCATCTGGCCGAGGTCGTACGTGTCTCGGATATTGCCGATCTCGGCACCGCGGCGCCGCACGAGGAGATCATGACCTGCGATCTCGGCGATGCCACGGCCGTCGATCGGCTGGTCGACGGCTGTGACGCCATTCTTCATCTCGGCGGCATTTCAGTCGAGGATAAGTTTTCCAAAATCCTCAATGCCAATCTCCTGGGTCTCTACAATCTCTATGAAGCGGCGCGGGCACATGGCCAGCCACGCATTCTCTTTGCCAGCTCCAATCATACGGTTGGCTTCTACCGGCAGGATGAGCATGTGGAGGCTGATGCTCCCATGCGCCCCGACGGTCTCTATGGCGTCTCGAAGTGCTTCGGCGAGGCGCTCGCCCGGATGTATTTCGAAAAATTCGGCCAGGAGACGGCGCTTGTGCGGATCGGCAGCTGTATGGAGAAGCCGACCAATCACCGGATGCTGTCGACGTGGATGTCCCACGACGATTTTGCCGCACTGATTGCCTGCGTGTTCCGGGCACCGATGCTCGGCTGCCCGATCGTCTGGGGCATCTCGGACAACGACAGCCGCTGGTGGGATAACAGCCACGCCGCCTATCTCGGCTGGCGGCCGCGCGACAATGCCGAACGTTTTCGCGCCGAACTCGAGCTTTCCCCCGGCCGGCCGGAGGCATCGTCGCCGCTTGCTGTCTATCAGGGCGGCATGTTCACACGGGACCCGATCTTCACGGAGGAGTAGCCGGCTGGGTATGGCGACCGACCTCCATCGCCCGACCATGGCGCGCCGAAGGGTATCCGGATACCGGCAGATTGATATCGTGTCGCAACTCTTCTGCCGGAGGGGTCGAAAAGAGAGCAGCGCTTCGATCACATCGGCGCAACGATTGATGCAGGTGCGACACATTTAGGCGCAGTGCGCCATCGAACCTCTCTCAGTCCTCCCCGAGGAAGGCGCCGGCTCGGCCGGTTTGGCCGCCAGCCCCGATGCAAACCGCGCAGCGCCGTCCTTGCCGGTGACCCAGACGGAGTTTCTCCCGGCAGCCTTTGCCGCATAGAGTGCGCGGTCGGCGGACGACAGAAGCTCGCTTGCTTCCTGCTCGCTGCCGACAAAGGCGACGCCGATGCTGACCGTTGCCGAAAGCGTGGTGTTTCCTGCCCTGACGATCGCCTGCTCGAAGGCAACTCGGATATCTTCGGCGATCACCGCGGCCTGCGACCGGTCGACCCCGGGGAAGCAGGCAGAAAACTCTTCACCGCCCATGCGCGCGAGGAAGGCCCGGCCGCCTGCGGCTTGCGATATGACGGCGGCGCATTCGATGAGCACCTTGTCACCGGTAGCGTGGCCATAGCGGTCGTTGACGGCCTTGAAGTGGTCGATGTCCATGTACATCAACGCGCCTTCAGCGGGCTTTGTCGCAAGATAGGCGTCGAGTTTCGCCATGAAGGCGCGTCGGTTCGGTACACCTGTCAGAGCATCGGTTTCCGACGCCAGCTTGTATCTGTGCTGCGTCCGCTCCTTGATCAGTGCGAAGAACGAGAAGCCGCCCGCCAGGCTATGAATGAACAACTCGAACGTCATGAGCTGGTACCACACCGGCTGCTCGGCGCCGGACGCGGTATTGCCGAAAAGCGGCCAGACGAAGATCAGCGGGATGCGCACCAGATAAAACAGCCCATGCGTCGCGAAGAGAAACGCAACGATGTAGGAACTTGGAAGCTTGCGGAAATTGTCGGAGCGGAAGATCTCGACCGCGATCATGGCCGAATAGACAAAGATCAACGCGGAAAACAGCACGATCCTGCTGGTGACGCTGCTCTGGACATAGTCGGAGAAGCTGGTGATCAATAGCCATAGCATGGGTCCGGCCAATGCGGAGGCGATCTTCAGCGGCTGATTGTCGAAGGCCCGCAAACCAAGCCAGATGAGCGCCAGCCCGAGAACCGCCAGAGCGTTGCCCAGGGAGACAGGCACGAAGGAATAGCCTGGGCCTCGCAAGGCAAGAAGGGTAAATCCAAGGGCTCCGACCAGAAATGCGCAAGACCACAGCCGCAGTTCCAGACTGTTGCGCTCCTGCCGCGAGGCGAGCGCGAAGAAGACGGCAAAAACGACCAGCGTCGCAAAGGAGCTAATCATGATTGTCGGGGTGTGTAGCGCTTCCACCATCAGCTCCTGGATTCTGCCGGAGATTTATGCGCCAGAATCTTAAAGGTTTCACAAATGGTGGCTGCAACTATTCGCATGCAGGGGCGTCGGCCCTTCCAGCGTTTCGGATGCACCTTGCCGATCTGTGCGATCGGCTTTCAGTCCTTTACGATGGTCGGGCCATCCGCACCGTCAGGTCTGACATCAGTCGCTGCTGGCCGGCCCGGATCACGTCTTCCATCGCCTGCCGGGCGCCCTCGGCGTCGCCGCGGCGAATTTCTTCGACGATGCGGATGTGGGTCACGGCGACGCGGTCGATTTCGCTGCGGTCGGCGGTCGGGTTGGTGAGCTTGAAGACGCCGATCAGCGCGGCCTCGATCAGGCTGCCGACCGTGCGCATGAACGGGTTGAGTGACGCCTCGAGCAGATGCAGGTGGAATTCGAGGTCGGCACGGGCGAGTGTTTCTGCGCTGTGGTCGTCGTTGCCCATGGCAACGGCGAGCCGCATCATCTGGGCAATGTCGGCGTCGGTGGCACGCTCGGCCGCAAGCGCTGCCGCATAGGGTTCGAGCGCTAGCCTGATTTCGCTCAGGTGATTCAGGAAGACTTCGTCGACGCCGACGCTGAAATGCCAGGAGAGCACGTCACTGTCGAACAGGTTCCAATGCGCCCGCGGCATCACCCGCGTTCCGATGCGCGCGCGCGGGAACACCAGGCCCTTGGCCGCAAGCGTCTTCATCGCCTCGCGCAGCACTGTGCGCGACACCTTGAAGCGTGCCGCCAACTCGACATCCCCCGGCAGAATATCACCGGCCGCGAACTCGCCGCCGATCACTGCACGCCCGAGTTCATCGACCACATGGCCATGGCTCGAGCGTTTCACCGGTCGTGTTGCGAAGCTTCCTGACAGCATGAGGTGCAACCGAACCCTTTCCTAGGCATGTCGCCGTTCACTGCGCGACACGTAGACGATGCCCTTTTGCATCAGGATGAAGACGAACAGCAGCAGGCCGATCAGGATCTTCGTCCACCAGCTGGAGAGGGAGCCGTCAAAGGTGATGTAGGTCTGGATCAGGCCCTGGATGAGAATGCCGATGAAGGTGCCCGCGACGAAACCGGAGCCGCCGGTCAGAAGCGTTCCGCCGATCACCACCGCGGTGATTGCGTCGAGCTCGACGCCGACTGCCGCAAGCGAGTAGCCGGCCGACGTATAGAGCGAAAACACGATGCCGGAGAGACCCGCGAGCAGGCCCGACAACGCGTAGATCATGATGGTGGTGCGCCCGACCGGGACGCCCATCAGCTTGGCGGTCGCGGAGCCGCCGCCAAGCGCGTAGACGTCGGTGCCGAAGCGGGTGCGATGGGCAATGACGATGCCGATAGCGAAGACGAGCAGCATCAACCCGCCGATGAGCGTGATCCTGCCGCCGCCGGGAAGCTTGTAGTAGAGGCCTTTCATCGTGCCGTAGAAGGGGTGTTTGATGGCGATGCTGTCGATCGACAACACGAAGGCCATGCCGCGCGCCAGAAACATGCCGGCGAGCGTGACGATGAAGGCGGGCATCTCCAGATAATGGATGATGGCGCCCATCAATGCACCGAAAAGCGTGGCGATCAAAAGCACCATGGCGAAGGCGGCAAGCGGATGGATGCCGGTGTTCTCCAGGACGACGGCCAGGAACACGCCGGTGAAGGCGATGACCGAGCCGATCGACAGGTCGATGCCGCCGGACAGAATCACGAAAGTCATGCCGACGGCAGCGATGCCGAGAAAGGCGTTGTCGGTCAGGAGATTGCCGATCACCCGTGTCGACAGGATGTTGGGGTACTGCGCCGCGCAAAGCGCGTAGCTCAAGACGAAGATGACGATGGTTGCGGTCAGCGGCAGGTATTTCGGTTTCATCGCGCTTGCCGCTCCGTCGGTTTTCTGCTGGCGCGCAGGAGCGCGAGGAAGGTGAAGGCGTTGCGCACAGGCGGCGACTGCAAGACGAGAATGAAGACGATGATCGCCGCTTTGATGATCAGGTTGAACTCCGGCGGGAAGCCGGAAAGCAGGATGCCGGTGTTGATCGACTGGATGATGATGGCGCCGAGCACGGAGGCGGCGATGCTGAAGCGACCGCCAAGAAGCGAGGTGCCGCCGATGACTACGGCGAGAATGGCGTCGAGTTCGAGCCAGAGCCCGGCATTGTTGGCGTCGGCGCCCTTGATGTCGGCGGCGGCGATGATGCCGGCAATCGCGGCACAAAGGCCTGACAGCATATAGGCGGCGATCAGCAGCACCGGGGTCAGAACGCCCGAGAGTGTGCTTGCCTGGCGGTTGATGCCGATCGCCTCGATCAGCATGCCGAGTGCCGTCTTGCGCACGATCAGCGCTACCAGAATGCCGAAGACCAGCCAGATGATCACGGGCAGGGGCAGCCATGCGAAGGAACCGCTGCCAAGGAAGATCAGTCCCTGATCGTTGAAGGTGAGAATGGCGCCTTCGGTAACGAGCTGGGCGATGCCGCGTCCGGCAACCATCAGCACAAGCGTCGCGATGATCGGCTGGATGTCGAGAATGGCGACCAGGACGCCGTTCCATAGGCCGCAGAGAATCCCAGTTCCAAGCGTGATGACGAGCGTCATCGCCAGCGAGTGGCCCGACGTGATCGACGAGGCGGCGACGGCGCCGCAGATAGCCATGACGGCGCCGACGGAAAGATCGATGCCCTTGGTGGCGATGACGACGGTCATGCCGATCGCGAGAAGGACCACGGGTGCACCGCGGTTGAGGATGTCGATGAGGCTGCCATAGAGACGGCCGTTCTGAATTTCGAGGCGGAAGAAGCCTGGGAACACGAAGGATACCATCAGGAGGATTGCCGCCAGCGCTATGATCTGCGGCAGAAGCCGGAGCGCATAGCCCTTGAGTGTTGCTGTCATGCCGCTCCCCGTTCATTCGCCGATGCGATGGCTTCGATGATCTGGTCCGCGGTGATCCTGTTGCCTTCGAGTGCGGCAACGTGCTGGCGGTCGCGAAGCACGAGGATGCGCGTCGAGTAGGCGACGAGTTCCTCGATCTCCGACGAGATGACCAGCAGCGACATGCCTTTCTCGCGCAGGCCCTCGATCAGCCGGACGATCTCGGCATGCGCGCCGACATCGATACCGCGCGTCGGCTCGTCGAGGATCAGGAACTCGGGCTCGGTCGCCAGCCAGCGGGCGAGGATAGCCTTCTGCTGGTTGCCGCCGGACAAGAGCCGGATCGGCTTTTCACGATCGGCCGTACGGATGTCGAGCGCGCGGATATAGTGGTCGGCGAGGCGGTTCTGTTCGGTGCGGGAGATCGGTCGGGTCCATCCGCGTCGTGCCTGCAACGCCAAGACGATGTTTTCGCGCACCGAGAGGTCGCCGACGATGCCGTCGGTCTTGCGATCTTCGGGGCAGAAGCCGAACCGTTGCGCGATCGCCCGGCGCGGCGACGAGAGCTGGACGGTCTTGCCGTCCACTTCCGCCGCGCCGCTGTCGGCGCGATGCGCACCGAAGAGGATCTCGGCGGTCTCCGTGCGGCCTGAGCCGAGAAGTCCGGCAATGCCGACGACCTCACCGGCCCTCACGTCGAGATCGAAGGGGGAGATGTGGCCCTTGCGGCCGTAATCCTTGAAGCGATAGCGCACCGGTCCGGTGACATCGGGCTCTTCGCGCGCTGCGCGGATCTCCGCTGCAAGCTCGCGGCCGATCATCATCGAGATCAGGTCGCGCCGCTCGAGCGTCGCCGTGTCGCGGGTGCCGACCAGCTGGCCGTTGCGAAGCACGGTGATGCGGTCGGATATTTCGTACACCTGCTCGAGGAAGTGAGTGATGAAGACGATGCCGAGCCCGCGCGCCTTCAGCCGCCGGACGATGCGAAACAACATCTCGACCTCGTGGGCGTCGAGACTTGCCGTCGGCTCGTCGAGGATCAGCACCTTGCCTGAGAGGTCGACGGCACGGGCGATCGCCACCACCTGCTGAATGGCGACGGAGTAGCTGTCGAGCGTGCGGGTGACGTCGAGATCGAGCTCGTAGTTTTCAAGCAGCGCGCGCGCCTGGCGGTTCATGGCAGCGACATCGACGAATCCCAGCCGACGCGGTTGCCGGCCGAGAAAGAGGTTTTCCGCGACCGTCAGATTGGGCAGCAGGTTGACCTCCTGATAGACGGTCCCGATGCCGAGCTTCTGCGCATTGAAGGTGTCGCGCGGATCGACCTCGACGCCATCGAGCAAGATCGTCCCGCCATCGCGCCGATAGGCGCCGGTGAGACATTTGACGAGCGTCGACTTGCCGGCGCCGTTCTCGCCGAGAAGCGCATGAACCTCGCCGCGGCGCAAATGAAAGTCGACCTTGTCCAGTGCCTTTGCGCCGGGAAAGATCTTGTCGATCCGGGTCGCTGAAAGCAGGTTGTCGCCAATGGTCTGCATGATCCCTCTCTGACTGGAACGCGGAACGCCCTATCGGGCGCACCGCATCGCTTCAGCGTGCCGAAGCACCGGTCCTGCTTCGCATCGATCCTCGTACTCGAGCAAAGCATGCCGGCCCGACGTCAACCCGCGGTGAGAACGAGGTGGGCGTGCCCGTTCCATCGCTCAACCCCGCGGTGCCGATCGTCAGGCTTGCGACAACAGGTGCCGACGGTTTGCGCCGGCGCCTGTCGTGTCTGGGATCAGTAACCGAGCCCCTTCTTCGCTTCGTAGATCTTCATCGGATCATCAGCCTGGGTGTAGAGCTTCGATTCCGTCTGGATCCACTTCGGCGGCTTCGTTCCGTCCTTCTGGAACGCAGCGAGCGCGTCGAAGGCAGGGCCGGCCATGTTCGGTGTCAGCTCGACGGTGGCGTTGGCTTCGCCTGCCGCCATCGCCTGGAAGATATCCGGCACGGCATCGATCGAAACGACGAGGATGTCACTGCCCGGCTTCAGGCCGGCTTCCTTGATCGCCTGGATGGCGCCGACGGCCATGTCGTCGTTATGGGCGTAAAGTGCACAGATGTTCTTGCCGCCGTCCTCGGCTTTCAGGAAGCTTTCCATGACTTCCTTGCCCTTGGTGCGGGTGAAGTCGCCGGTCTGGCTGCGCACGATCTTCAGGTTGTCGTGACCTGACAGGGCCTGCTCGAAGCCCTTCTTGCGGTCGATTGCCGGCGAAGAGCCGGTCGTGCCCTGGAGTTCGACGATGTTGCACGGTTTGCCGGCAACGGTGTCGGCGAGCCACTTGCCCGCGACGTTGCCTTCATGCACGAGGTCCGACGTGACGGCGGTCATATAGAGGTCGTCGGAAGCGTCAACGGTCCGGTCGAGCAGGATGACCGGGATTTCCGCATCCTTGGCTTCCTGAAGGACTTCGTCCCAACCGGTCGCGACAACTGGTGCAAGCAGGATGGCATTGACGCCCTGCGCGATGAAGGAGCGCAGCGCCTTGATCTGGTTTTCCTGTTTCTGTTGGGCATCGGCGAATTTCAGGTCGATGCCGCGCTCTTGAGCCTGCTGCTTCGTCAGCGTGGTTTCCGCCGCGCGCCAGCCGGACTCCGAGCCGATCTGCGAGAAGCCGACGACGAGATCTGCGGCAGATGCGCTGCCGAACGTGCAGGCAGCAAGGATCGTTGCACTCGCGAGTGCTTTGGCGAATTTCATGGTTTCCTCCCAAAGAAAGCTGCTCTCCTCGCAGCAATTGCAAAAAATCATATAATATTACTTTTGTAAACTCACGTTTGAAGACAAGCTCCAACCAGTTGCATCGGAACGTGCAAAAGGGAGCGCAGGCGCGGGTCTCCGTCTGTCTTGCGGCAGATCAATGGTGATGATGAGATACTTATTGACTCATTATACCAGTTGCACGTATGACTGCGACTACACGATCTGTTTGGGAGAGACGACATGACCTCGATTGCTTTGTTCGGTGCTGGCGGCAAGATGGGCTGCCGACTGGCCAAGAACCTCAAGGGCTCACGCTTCGACGTGCGCCATGTCGAGGTCAGCGAGCTTGGCCGCGCGCGTCTGGCAAAGGAACTGGGTCTCAGCGCGGTGAGCGCCGACCAGGCGCTCGACGGCGCGGATGTCATCATTCTCGCGGTGCCGGATACCGCGATCGGCAAGGTTGCGGCCGGCATCGTCGATCAGTTGGCGCCTGGCACGATGGTCGTCGTCCTCGACGCCGCAGCGCCCTTCGCCGGCCACCTGCCGGAGCGCGGCGATCTTACCTATTTCGTCACGCATCCCTGCCATCCGCCGATCTTCAACGACGAGACCGAACTTGCCGCACGCAAGGATCATTTCGGCGGCATCGCCGCCAAGCAGCATATCGTTTCCGCACTGATGCAGGGGCCTGAGGCGGACTATGCCAAGGGCGAAGAGATCGCCAAGCTCATCTGGGCGCCGGTGATGCGCTCACACCGCGTCACCGTCGAGCAGATGGCCTTGCTGGAGCCCGGCCTGTCGGAAACCGTATGCGCGTCGCTGCTGGTCGTCATGCGCGAAGCGATGGACGAATGCATCGCCCGCGGCGTACCGCGCGAAGCGGCGCGCGATTTTCTGCTCGGCCACATGAACGTGCTCGGCGCCGTGATCTTTGACGAGGTCGAGGGTGTCTTTTCAGATGCCTGCAACAAGGCGATCGAGTTCGGCAAGCCGATGCTGATGCGCGACGACTGGAAGCGTGTCTTCGAGCCGCAGGAAATCACCGACAGCATTCGCCGCATCACCTGAAGGTGCGCACGCGATACCGGAGCCGGTGAGGCGGTTTCGGTCACCATTCAACCTGGGAGGAGAAAACTGATGAAACTGACACGCAGAATGACCATCGCCGCCTTCGCGGCATTTCTGGCCGTCGGTTCGGCCATTCCGGCCTATGCGGCCGATCTCATTGCCATCATCACGCCATCGCATGACAACCCGTTCTTCAAGGCGGAAGCCGTCGGCGCCGAGGCCAAGGCCAAGGAGCTGGGCTACGAGACCCTGGTGCTCGTTCATGACGACGACGCCAACAAACAGTCACAGCTCATCGACACCGCTATCGGTCGTGGCGCCAAGGCGATCATCCTCGACAATGCCGGATCCGAGGCCTCGATCGCAGCGGTCCAGAAGGCAAAGGATGCCGGCGTTCCATCCTTCCTCATCGACCGTGAGATCAACGCCACCGGTGTTGCGGTCTCGCAGATCGTCTCCAACAACTACCAGGGCGCCCAGCTTGGCGCTGAAGAGTTCGTCCGCCTGATGGGTGAGAGCGGCAATTATGTAGAGCTGCTCGGTCGTGAGGCCGATCTCAATGCCGGCATTCGCTCGAAGGGCTATCACGACGTCATCGACGAATATCCCGAGATGAAGATGGTCGCGCAGCAGTCGGCCAACTGGAGCCAGACCGAGGGCTACAGCAAGATGGAAACCATCTTGCAGGCCAATCCCGATATCAAGGGCGTGATCTCCGGCAACGACACCATGGCCATGGGCGCGATCGCAGCCCTTCAGGCCGCCGGGCGCAAGGATGTCATCGTCGTCGGCTTCGACGGCTCCAACGACGTTCGCGACTCGATCAAGTCGGGCGGCATCAAGGCGACCGTTCTGCAACCGGCCTACGCGCAGGCGCAGATGGCCGTCCAGCAGGCCCACGACTACATCAAGACAGGCAAAGGCCCGGCTGAAGAAAAGCAGTTGATGGATTGCGTGCTGATCAACAGCGAGAACGCCGGCCAGCTCGAGACCTTCGCTCTCGCCGACTGATCCTCAACGATCCTCCAGGCGCGCGACGACGGGGACCGCCGTCGCGCGCCATTGTCCTGTCACGGAGTAGTTCTCGATGCCGAAGTTGAAGGCCGCGGCTGCGCTTGCACTTGTCTGTGCGATCGCTCTGTCGGGTTGCAAGATCATCAAGACGCCCACGGCGGAGGAGGCTGCGGAAGCCGCGTCCGGCGGGTTCAATCCCGACCGCATGGTCGCCGAAATATGGGACACGAAAGTGGTGCCCTATCTCGGCAAAAAGGCTGGTGGTTTTCAGGAGGTGGCGGCGCTTGCTTCAGAAAATGCCGATGCGGCCGGCGCGAAATACGGTCACAAGGAAAAGCAGGGGAGCGCGCCCTGGACGTTTGCGGCACGCCTCACCGGGACCATCGTCGCCGCCGAAACGAAATCGCGATCGGCCTATGTGGATGTCGACGCGGACGGTGACGGCAAGGCGGATGCCCGCGTGCAGATCGGGCCGGCGATCCGCGGCACGGCAATCCGCGACAGCCTCGACTTCGTCAATTTCAACGAATTCAAGAACCAGATCGAGTGGGCGCAGTACGGCAAGTCGTTCAACACCCATGTCAACGGCCTCATTCTGGAAAAGCTCTCGCGTGAAGGTCTTGCCGGCAAGAAGCTCGAGGCGCTGGGCGCCTTCCCGCTGCCTGCCAAGGGGCAGCTGCCGCTGTTCGTACCCGTTCAGTTGACGGTGAGCGAATGACCATGCATCCGATAGAAGACGAAACCTGCGTGCTGCGCCTGGAGGATGTGACCAAGGTCTATTCCGGCATCGTCGCCGTGCGTCATGCCAATCTGGCGCTCCGGCGCGGTGCCGTGAACGTGCTTGTCGGCGAGAACGGCGCCGGCAAGTCGACGCTGATGCGGATCATTGCCGGGGTGGAGAAACCTTCGCTCGGACGGATCCTCATCGACGGCAGGGAGGTCGAATTTCTTTCGCCGGCCGACGCCCAGCGTCACGGCATCGGCATGGTCTTTCAGGAACTCAATCTCTTCGGCAACCTGTCGGTGGCCGAAAACATCTTTGCCACGCGCGAGATCATGCGCGGCGTCCGCGGCATCGATCATCGCGCACAGGTCGAAAAAGCCAATCATTTCCTCGACAAGCTCGACGCCGGCATCAACGCCGAGACGCTGGTTGAAGACCTGCCGATCGGTCAGCAGCAACTGGTCGAGATCGCCAAGGCGATCTCGCTCGACACCCGCATCCTCATTCTCGACGAACCGACATCGGCATTGTCGGCGGCCGAAGTCGATGTGCTTTTCAAGGTCATCGGCGAGTTGAAGGCACAAGGGGTGGCGATCGTCTATATCTCCCACCGCCTCGAAGAACTGATGCGCATCGGCGACTATATTACCGTCCTGCGCGATGGCCAGATTACCGGGCACGCGATGGTGCGCGATATCGATACCAAGTGGATCGTCCGCTCGATGATCGGCTCCGACGCCAAGGATTTTGCCAAGTCCATCGATCATCGCCTCGGTGAGGAAATGTTCCGGGTGGAGGATATCTGCCTGCCGCGGAAAACAGGCGGGCTCGCCGTCGACCACGTCTCGATCTCGGTGCGGGCGGGCGAAGTGCTCGGCATCTACGGATTGATGGGGGCAGGGCGCAGCGAATTCTTCGAATGCGTGATGGGCCAGCATGCCCACTCCACCGGCAGCATTCGTGTCGGCGGCGTCGAGGTGGCGGATCGTGATACGTCGCGCCGGATCCGGGAGGGCCTGGCGCTCATCCCGGAGGACCGGCAGCGCGAAGGTCTGGTACAGGCGCTCTCGATCGCCAGCAACCTGACGCTGGCAAGCCTCGATCGGTTCGTGCGCTTCGGGTTTCACATTGCCGGCGAACGCGAACAGTCGGCAATCCAATCGGCGATCCGCGATCTCTCCATCAAGGCCCCGAACCCCGACTTTGAAGTGACCTCGATGTCGGGTGGCAACCAGCAGAAGGTGGTGATCGGCAAGGCGCTGATGACGGAGCCGAAGGTTCTGCTGATGGACGAGCCGAGCCGCGGCATCGACGTCGGCGCAAAGGCGGACGTGTTTCGCACGATGCGGCGGTTGGCCGGCGAGGGGCTCGCCATCCTCTTTTCCACCTCGGACCTCGAGGAGGTGATGGCGCTGTCCGACCGTATCGCGGTCATGAGCAACGGCCGCCTCGTCTCCGTGATCGACCGCAAGGACGCGACCGAAGAAATGATCGTCAAGGCTTCGGCCGAAGGACACAAAACGACAAGGGAACTCGCCCAATGACGACGGCAACCACGACCCCCGACGCGACGGACGTTTCCAGCGGATCGGTCCTGCTGACCCTGATGAAGCTCAGAACCTTCATCGCCTTGTTCGCGGTGATCGCGTTCTTCTCGATCTTTGCGCCGAACTTCCTGTCGACGGCCAACATCATCCTGATGTCCAAGCACGTGGCGCTGAACGCGTTCCTGGCCATGGGCATGACGTTCGTCATCATCACCGGCGGCATCGACCTGTCCGTCGGGTCGATCGTCGGGCTCTGCGGCATGGTCGCCGGCGGTCTCATCCTCAACGGCATCGACCTGCAGTTCGGCTTTACCGTCTACTTCAACATCGTCGAGGTGTGCCTGATCACCCTTGCCGTCGGCGTCGCAATCGGGGCGATCAACGGTCTGTTGATCACCAAGCTCAACGTGGCGCCGTTCATCGCCACGCTCGGCACGCTCTATGTCGCGCGCGGGTTCGCGCTGCTGTCGTCCGACGGCCAGACGTTCCCCAACCTCGTCGGCAAGCCGGAGCTTGCGACCACGGGCTTTGCCTTCCTCGGATCGGGGCGTGTGCTCGGGTTGCCGGTTTCGATCTGGATCCTGATCGTCGTAGCGCTGGCAGCTGCCTATGTCGCCAAATACACACCGATCGGTCGCCACATCTTTGCCGTTGGCGGCAACGAGCGCGCCGCACGCATGTCGGGCATCCGGGTCGACCGGGTGAAGATGTTCGTCTACATGTTCTCGGGCTTCTGCGCGGCGATCGTCGGCCTGGTGATCTCGTCGGAGTTGATGGCGTCGCATCCCGCGACCGGCAACTCGTTCGAGCTGAATGCAATCGCGGCGGCTGTTCTCGGCGGGACGTCGATGTCCGGCGGGCGCGGCACCATCGGCGGCACGATCATCGGCGCCTTCGTCATCGGCATTCTGTCGGACGGACTCGTGATGATGGGGATCTCGTCTTTCTGGCAGATGGTGATCAAGGGCATCGTGATCATCGTCGCTGTTGTCGTCGACCAGGCCCAGCGCCGGCTGCAGCAGCAGGTGACCTTGATGCAGCTTGCCAAGAAGGGTTGAAGAATGACGGAATTGAAAGGTGCGCTGATCGGTTGCGGCTTCTTCGCGGTCAACCAGATGCACGGCTGGAATGACGCTGCGGGCGTGCGCATCGTCGCGATCTGCGACCGGGACCCGGCGCGGCTGCAGACCGTCGGCGACACGTTCGGGATCGAGCGACGCTACAGTTCGGCAGAAGCATTGTTTGCCGATGGCGGGTTCGATTTCGTCGACATCGCGACGACGGTTGCCAGCCATCGCCCGCTGGTCGAGATGGCGGCGGCAAACGGCGTGGCGACGATCTGCCAGAAGCCATTCGCGCCGACGATGGAAGACGCTGCCGCAATGGTCGCCGCCTGTGACAGCGCCGGCGTCGCCTTCATGATCCACGAAAACTTTCGCTGGCAATCGCCGATCCGTGCGGCGAAGGCCGCAATCGAAAGCGGCGCAATCGGCGAGGTCTTCTGGGGACGGGTCAGCTTCCGCTCTGCCTATGACGTTTTCTCCGGCCAACCTTACCTTGCCACCGGAAAACGGTTCATCGTCGAGGATCTCGGTATCCACGCCCTGGATATCGCTCGCTTCCTCTTCGGCAACGCGACTGCGGTGACGGCGCGCACGCGACGGGTCAATCCCGCGATTGCCGGCGAGGACGTCGCAACGATGATGCTCGACCATGCGGCCGGCATCACCTCCATTGTCGATTGCAGTTATGCGACCCGGCTTCCGGTCGAGCCTTTCCCGGAGACCTTGCTCGAAGTCGATGGCAGCAAGGGGACGCTTCGCCTGTCGCAGAGCTACCGCCTGTCGGTTCATTCGCCGGATGGTACGGAAGTGGGCGACGTGCAGCCACGTCTTCTGCCCTGGGCCACGCAGCCGTGGCACAACATTCAGGAAAGCGTCGGTCTTATCCAGCGCCACTGGGTCGAGTGTTTGCGCGAGGGGCGCGAACCCGACACGTCCGGTCGCGACAACCTGCAGACCTTTGCGCTGGTCGAGGCGTCCTATCTGAGCGCGGCGGAAAATCGCACCGTGCCGCTCTCGGAATTCCTGGGATGACGCTATCGCGCGCGTTTCTCCTGTTCGGTTCCGACGAACGCGAACCGACCGTGCAGCGTCTGCAAGCGGGGCAGCTGAGCGTCGACCTGGTGGGCGGCAATCTGCGCACGGTCCGGTTTGCCGAACGCGAGGTTCTGCGCGGCATTTCGTTTCTTGTTCGCGATCGTGATTGGGGCACTTGCGAAGCGGCGCTCGACGGCGTGCAAATCGAGGAAGGTGCCGAACGCGCTACGGTCCACTACTCCGCCCGGTTCGCGGCGCCGGATGGGGCTATTCTTCGGTGCAATGCGACGATCGCGCTTGACCTGCAATCCGTCACTTTTGCCGCGGACTTCACAGCCGATCGCGATTTTGAGACGGCGCGCGCCGGCTTCGTCGTCCTTCATCCGGTCGTTGGCGTCGCCGGCAGGCCTATTGCGGTAGAACATGGCGACGGCACGATCGAACGTGCCGTTTTTCCCGATTTCATCGAGCCTTGGCAACCGTTCAAGAGCATTTCGGCCATCACCCATGAGGCCATGCCCGGGGTCACGGCTGAGTGTCGGATGACCGGCGATGTCTTCGAAATGGAAGACCAGCGCAATTGGACGGACGGTTCATACAAGACTTATGTGCGCCCGCTGGCACTGCCGTGGCCCTACATCCTGAAGGCGGGAGAAACGCTTCGTCAGTCGATTTTGCTGACGATCACACCGTCCACTCCGCCGGTCGCCGCGGATGGCCGGACGCCCGAAGCGATCGAGATTTCTCTCGCCGACATCAGCCAGACACTTCCCGAGATCGGCCTTGGCCTGCGCCCGGAGGATCTGACTGAGGAGCTGAGGCATGCGGATCTCGTTGCGGAGCTGGGCGCCCGGCACTTGATCTGCCACTTCGATCCGGGCGCCGGTCATGGGGTCGAGGCGCTTTCAGGCTTCCGTAGAATCGCGCAAGCGAGCGGCGCGAAGGTGACTCTCGAGTGTTTCCTTGCCTGCCGGCAGGCGCTCGACGAGGAATTGAAGGCGGTTGCGGCCGACGTCGAAACGGCCGGCCTCACGCTTTCGAGCATTGCCGTGTCGCCTTCGGTCGACCGTCAATCGACGCCGCCTGGAAGTACCTGGCCGGATTGCCCGCCACTCGAAGCGGTCTACGCGGCGGCGCAGCGTGCGTTTCCCGGACTGCCGCTTGGCGGCGGCATGTTCAGCTACTTCACCGAGCTCAATCGCAAACGCGTGCCGGCCGGATCGTTGTCCTATCTGACCCATTGCACCAATCCGATCGTCCATGCGGCAGACGATCTGAGTGTCATGCAGACGTTCGAAGCCTTGCGTCACGTGACGCGTTCGGTTCGGGCAATCTATGGAGGCCGGCCCTACCGCATCGGGCCATCGACGATCGCGATGCGTCAGAACCCCTATGGCAGCGCCACGAAGGACAACCCGCTTGGCAGGCGGATTGCCATGGCGAACAGAGACCCGCGGCACAATGCCCTTTTCGGCGCCGCATGGACGCTTGCCTACGCGGCGACGGTGGCCGAGGCCGGGCTGGAGGTGCTGACGCTTTCGACGCTCTGCGGCCCGTTCGGTCTGATTGCCGCCGCGGGCGAACCGATGGAGGACGGCGGAAAGCGTCCGCTCTTTCACGTGCTGAAGTGGCTGGCGGAATTGGCGGGGCGCGCAGGCGTGTCGGTCGAAACCAGCGCTTCGGACGCGCTTGTTGGGGTCGGCGCCGCCACCGATAGCGGCAGAACGGTGCTTCTGGCCAACATCAGTCCGCAGATGCGGGTTGCGGCCTTCGGCTCTGTCGGTAAGGCAAGGATTACCATTGTCGACGAAAACTGGATGCGATCGCGCACCGATGAGCCGAAGGCCGTCGACCTTCGCGGAGAAAGCGTCCGGTTACCGGCCTATGCCGTCGCCCGGATCGAAATTCCCCGCTAGCCGTTGGCGCCTTCGGTCTTGCCCTTCAAGGCGTAGAGCGCGCGTGAGCGCTCGAGATGCTTGATCATCGCCTGTTCGGCATCATCAGGATTGCCGCGGCTGATGCAGTCGATAATCTCTTCGTGCTCGGCGAGCGTGTGGTTCTCACGACCGGTCCAGATCAGCATTTCCGTGTGGTATTCCTTCAGCCAGCCCAGCATCGCTTCGCTGACGGCGGTATAGATGGGGTTGCCGGAAATCTGCGCGATGCAGCTATGGAAGGCCATGTCGGCGGCGATGAACGTTTCGGAATCGCCAAGCGCGTCGCGCTGGCGGGCGAGCGTGTCTTTCAGTGTGGCGACATCCGCGGCTGTCGCGCGGCTCGCAGCCTCGCGCACCATGCCGCGCTCGAAGAAGATGCGCGCGCTTTTCAGATGTTCGAGCGAATCCGAAGAGCCCGACAACATGATCTTGGCGGCCACGTCCATCTGGCGGAAGAGGGACTTGGGTGTGAGCTTGAGCACCTTGGCGCGCTCGCCGTGCGAGATCTCGACAAGGCCCATGTTCGCAAGCGCCTGCATCGCTTCGCGGATCGCCGGTCGGCCGACCTGAAACCGCTCCATCAGCATACGTTCCGACGGCATTTCGTCGCCCGGCTGCAATTCGCCGCTTTCGATCAAGGTCTTCAAGCGGGCGAAAACCTCGTCGGAGAGTTTCCTGCGAACAATGGGTTCTGGCTGGCTGATCATGTGAACTCCACCGGTGCCTGAGCGTGTGTCCTATATGCACGATTCCTGCGGATAAGGAATGGTTCGCATGGCGGCGCTCGTTCAGAGATTCTTCTTGCGCAACTGAGATACTCATTATACCAGTTTGATAGCAAGAGCCACCCCTTTCGAGCCGAAGAGCGAGCCGCCCGTGATACGCATGACCTACCGGATAGAGAGCGCTGGCGACGTAGAGGCGCTCGCCGCGAAGATCGCCAGCGACCAGTCGACCGGGACCTTCGTCGCGGTCCCCGGAGAAACCGAGGAACTGAAAGCCCGGGTAGCTGCGCGCGTCGTCGCCATCCGGCATCTTGAGCCGACAGAGCGGCCATCGCTGCCTGATGAGGCCGGGGAGGCGAAGCGCTTCAACCGGGCGGATGTCGATGTCTGTTTTCCGCTCGACGCCGTCGGGACGGATCTTTCGGCGCTGATGACGATTGCCATCGGCGGCGTCTATTCGATCAAGGGCATGACCGGCATCCGGGTCGTCGACATGGAGCTGCCGCCAGAGTTCGCTGGCGCCCATCCAGGGCCGCAGTTCGGTGTTGGCGGCAGCCGGAGGCTGACCGGTGTCGAGGGGCGGCCGATCATCGGCACGATCGTCAAGCCGGCACTCGGGTTGCGGCCGCAGGAGACGGCCGAGCTGGTCGGCGAACTGCTGTCTTCAGGGGTCGATTTCATCAAGGATGATGAAAAGCTGATGAGCCCAGCCTACTCGCCGCTTAAGGACCGGGTTGCGGCGATCATGCCGAAAATCCTCGATCACGAGCAGAAGACCGGCAGGAAGGTGATGTATGCCTTCGGCATCTCTCACGCCGACCCTGACGAGATGATGCGCAATCACGATCTGGTCGCGGCTGCCGGCGGCAACGCAGCCGTCGTCAACATCAATTCCATCGGCATGGGCGGCATCGCTTTCCTGCGCAAACGGTCCAGGCTCGTCCTGCACGCCCACCGCAATGGCTGGGATGTCCTGACCCGCCACGGGGGACTGGGAATGGAATTTTCCGTGTGGCAGCAGTTCTGGCGTCTGCTCGGTGTCGACCAGTTCCAGATCAACGGCATCCGCGTCAAATACTGGGAGCCGGACGACAGTTTCGTGAAATCATTCAAGGCCATCAGCACGCCGCTGTTTGCGCCGCAGGATTGCCCGCTGCCGGTCGTCGGCTCCGGGCAATGGGGCGGCCAGGCCCCCGACACCTATATGCGGACCGGCGGATCCACCGACCTTCTCTATCTCTGCGGCGGTGGCATCGTCAGCCACCCGGGCGGTGCCGGAGCGGGCGTCAGGGCGGTTCGTCAGGCCTGGGAGGCGGCCGTTGCCGGCATCTCGCTGACCGATTATGCCCGCGACCATCTCGAACTTGCCCAGTCCCTTGAAAAGTTCGCCGACGGCAAGGGCGCCTGACCGAACGCAATTCGCAGCGAGACCTTCATGCAGACACCTTTGCTCAGCTATTACGGCGATGACCTGACCGGTTCGACCGATGTCATGGAGGCTCTTGCGTCTCAGGGCGTCGACACGGCGCTGTTCCTGAAAATCCCGGATGCGTCGCTCCTTGATCGCTTTTCCCATTGCGGTGCCTTCGGCCTTGCCGGCACAAGCCGCAGCCAGACGCCGGGCTGGATGGACGACAATCTCGCTCCCGCCTTTTCCTGGCTGAAATCCCTCGGTGCCGCGATCACGCACTACAAGGTGTGTTCGACCTTCGATTCCAGCCCGCAGCTCGGCAGCATCGGCAAGGCCATCGAAATCGGCCGCGACATCTTCGGGGCGGCGCCGGTGCCGCTCGTCGTCGGCGCGCCGCAGATCCGGCGATACACGGCGTTCGGCAATCTGTTTGCCGCCTATCGCGGCGAGACCTACCGGATCGATCGCCATCCCGTCATGAGCCGGCACCCGGTAACTCCGATGAGCGAGGCGGATGTTCGCCTTCACCTGGCGCCACAGACGGCACTTCGCTGCGGCCTTGTCGACCTTGCCGCGCTCAAGGCGGCCGATGTGGATGCGGCGAGCGATCGGGCTCTTGCAGCCGGAAGCGATATCGTTCTGTTCGACGTGGCCGATGAAGACAGCCAGGCGGTCGTCGGGAGGCAGCTTTGGCGACTGAAGGCGCCGTCCGGCCAGTTCATCTGCGGATCCTCGGGGGTGGAGTATGCGCTGGTGAGGGAATGGCAACGGCTTGGCCTGCTGTGCGCTGCACCCGCCTTCTCTGCGGCCGCGCGCGTCGATCAGATCGCCGTCGTATCCGGCAGCGTATCGCCGACGACCGAGCGGCAGATCCGTCATGCGGTCGACAATGGTTTCGAAGGGATCGCGCTCGACGCGGTGGATTTTGCCGCCGCGGACGCAACTGCGGCACTTGAGACCGCAGTTGCGCGCGGCTTGCAGGGTCTCGCATCCGGTCGCAGCGTCATCTTCTACACGGCGCTCGGGCCGGCGGCCGATCGTGGCGCCGCCCTGTCGCTCGAAGATGGCTCCCGCCACCGGCTTGGAGAGCGGTTGGGAGTACTATTGCAGCAGCTGGTCACGCGCGCGGGCCTTCGTCGCGCCGTCATTGCAGGCGGCGACACGTCCAGCCATGCGCTCGGCAAGCTTTCCGTCGAGGCTCTGACGCTGCGGTTGCCGCTGCCGCAATCTCCAGGCTCGCCGCTTTGCACTGCGCATAGCCGCGATCCCGCTGTCGATGGCCTCGAAATCTCGCTCAAGGGCGGACAGATCGGCCATGACGACTACTTCTCGATGATCCGCGACGGTCGAGCGGCTTAGCCGTTCCGTTCAGCATCCCTGGGCTTGAAACAGGGAATGGGGCTTGTCACCAATGAACGCGTGTGCAAAGATGCTCGCGTGTGCAAAGGAGCTGTGCCCGAATGAACCTGGAACGACCATTCTATCCGAACGATCTGCAGGGTCGGGCGAAGCTCTGTCGGGACGTCATCCTGTCGGCCGGTGCGCTGGTGCTGCGCGGTTTCGAAGACAGTGCGAGCCGCGGGTTCTCGATGAAGGGTCCGCAGGACTTTCTGACCGAGACGGATGCGGCATCCGAGGCGCACATTCGCAAGGCTATTGCCGAGCACTTTCCTGATGACGGCTTCTTCGGTGAGGAAGGCGGCGGCTCGATCAAAAATTGTCTCTGGGTGGTCGATCCCGTCGACGGCACTGCCAATTTCGCCCGCAGCATCCCACATTTCTGCATTTCGATCGCCTATATCGAGAACGGCCGGGCGGAGATCGGCGCCATCTACAATCCCGCTTTGGACGAACTCTATTTCGCTGAGCGCGGCGCAGGCGCGACCCGCAACGGGCAGCCGATCGCAGTCTCCACCACCACGGCATTCGAGACGGCGTCGGTCGAGATGGGCTGGTCCGGGCGCGTGTCCAATGAAATCTACCTCGAAACCATCCGCGATCTCTTGGCGCTCGGCACCAATGTCCGCAGGGCAGGCTCCGGAGCGCTGGCGCTCGCCTATGTCGCTGACGGTCGTTCGGATGCCTATATCGAACTGCATATGAACTCCTGGGATTGTGTTGCCGGCTTGCTGCTGGTTGCTGAAGCCGGCGGCGATGTCTGCCCCTTCATGGAAATCGGCAGTCTTCGCGGCGGTGGACCGGTTCTCGCATCCGCCCCCGGCATTGCCGGTGGGATCAGTCAGGCGTCTCGAATACCGATCGCGTCAGCCGATGCGGCCGTTGCCGAACCGCAGCTCGCGTGAGCGCCTGCGCCGACGGCGCGAACGGTGAGAATTACGGGCGGTTGCCTTTCGCTATCGCCTGATCTGGAAAGGAAACGGCATGGATGCTCCTGTTTATGCGCGCCCGGCGATCAGTCTGATCGCAAGGGACGTCGGCCCACACAAATCCGATATCTATATTGGCGGCAGCGACGGTGCCCGCGATCTCGACCTGCTCAAGCGACATGGCATTTCGATTGTCGTCAACTGCGCGGTCAATCTCGATATCAACTGGGTGCGCGCTGCCGTCGATGATGGCGGCGACCTGCGGCCGAGCGGCTACGCCGATATCCGCTATTACAAGCTTGGCCTGATCGACGGCGAGGGCAGCCCTGATACGATGATGCTCGGCGCCTACTATATCCTCGATGGCGCGCTGCGCCAGGCGATGCCGAAGCGCGAGACCTATCCCTTTGCCGATGGCGGCAATGTGCTGGTCAATTGCCGCGGCGGACGCAGCCGCTCGGTATCTCTGGTCGCGCTTTTCCTGCACAAGCAGCAACCGGAGCTGTTTCCGACGCTCGATGCCGCCGTCGCCCATATTCGCGAACATCGCGAACTGCGTCCGGACGAATGGTTCGAAACGCCGAAGCCGATGCTTTACGAGGCGGCCCGCCGGGCATCCCAGTGGGTCGACATGATCGCCGGCAAGGCATCCGGGCAGGACTGATGTTGAAGCGCCGCCAACCCATCATCGCCGTTATCGCCGACGCGCATTTTCATGATCTTGAAGGCGATTTCGATTTTCCGGGGATGACCATCGACGGCCAGCGGATGATGGTTCGCAGCTGGGCGGAAACGCGCCAGTCGACCCGTGTCTTCAACGAGAGCGCCAAGGCGCTTTCCGTGGCGCTGGATGAGGTGCGCGATCGCGGCATCCGGCACGTCGTTCTCCTGGGCGATTATACCGACGACGGCCAGCGGCAGACGACCGCGAGCTTGCGCGGCATCCTCGACCGGCATGCGAGCGAGTATGGCACCGCCTTCTACGCTCTCCCCGGAAATCACGACATCTTTGGCCCATCGGGGCGCAACCACACCAAGGAGTTCCTGGACCAGGAGGGTGCCGGCGTCTGGGTGACGAGTGATCCGGCATCGACCACTGAGGGCGCAATCGTGACCCCGCGCATGTATTGCGAGGGCTATCCTTCGGGTCTTGGGCCGATGGCTGCCTACGGCTATTTTCGCAAGTCCGAATATCTCCATTGGGAGACGCCGTTCGGCCTTTCCGACGATGTCGAAAGCCGGCGTTACGAGGTGGCTTCTCCAGATGGACGCAACCGCTATGCGTTGATGGACGCGTCGTACCTCGTCGAGCCAGAGCCTGGGCTCTGGCTGCTGATGATGGACGCCAATGTCTTCGAGCCGCGGGACGGCACGTTCGAAAGCGGCGAAGAAGCGGCCTTCATTGACAGCACTGCCGCCGGCTGGAACGCCATGCTGCGCCTGAAGCCCTTTATCGTCACGTGGATCGCCGACGTCTGCGCGCGGGCAAAGGTGCTGGGCAAGACCGTGCTCGCCTTCTCGCACTATCCGGCGCTCGATCCCTTCGATGGCGCGACCGGGGCCGAGCGCGTGCTGTTTGGTGAAACCAATATTGCCCGCCGCACACCGCGCCAGACCGTTACCGATGCCCTGCTCGGTGCCGGGCTCGCCGTGCATTTCAGCGGCCACCTCCATGTCGAGGGCGTGACGCGGCGGGGGCGCGGCGGGCGCCAACTCACCAACGTGGCGGTGCCGTCGCTGGTCGCCTATCCCCCGGCCTTCAAGGTCATCGAGCCGACAGAGGAAGGCATAACAGTCGATACCGTCGAACTGCAGACGATGGCGGTGGATCCGCGCCTGCCGCAGGCCTATCGCCGTGAAACGGCGCGGCTTGAAGAGCCCGACGATGCCGCCTTTGATGCCGAGGATTATGGCGCGTTTCTGCGCGCCCATAAGGTGGCCCTGGTTCGCCACCGCTATTTCCCGAAGGAGTGGCCGCAAGACGTGGTGAGCCGGGTTTCGGGCGCCACACTTGCTGACGTCAGCGCGGAGCTGGTCGACGCCGAAGTGGCGGCAGTGGTATTGCACACGCTTGCAAAAGCCTCGGGAATCGCAACGGAGCAGCTTGCTGCTTGCCGCATGATCGACATCATCGCCGACTGGTACTGTTTGCGCCAGGCAGCCCACCTGGCCTTGCCTGCCATCGCGCCGGAGCGGCTCGGTCTTTACCGTGCCCTTGCCGAGCGGTTCGGCCGGGAACCGCAAGAGGGATGGGACGGCTCCATCGCCGGTTTCCTGTCGATCTTCCTCGGCGCTTTTGCCGCCTTTATCGACCGGGCGGAAAACGGTGCGCGGCAGATCGAGATCACCCTGCAGCGAGAAGCGAAGGAGGTTGCTTGCCCATGAACGAGCAGTCGTTTGAATTGCCCGGCTGGCGGCTGAAACCGCCGGCAAGCGTCCCGGAGTTGAAGGAGGCGTTTCGCCTTGGTGCCCGTCGGCTCAAGGGCGGGCGGCTCGAGGTCGCCAAGTTCGCCCTGTCTCACCCCTATGACATCGCCTTTGCCAGCGCACGGGAAGTGGCTGCGCGGGCCGGCGTTTCCACCTCCACCGTCATGCGGCTGATCAACGATCTCGGCTTCGAGAAATACGCTGCCTTCCAGCAGTTGTTCCGCGAGGAACTGCGGCGCGGCAGGCAGTGAAGCGACGCCCGTCGCGGCAACGGGCCTGAAAGATCATCCGACCGGAGCGCGCTCATGGACTCGACCATCATCAGCATCAATCTCTTCGGTGCCGTGGCGCTGCTGCTGTTCGGGCTGTCGCAGGTCAAGAATGGCGTCCAGCGCGCCTTCGGCGCCAAGCTGAAGACCGGGTTGGCCGCCGGTACGCGCGACGGGGTTCGATCGTTTCTCGCTGGCTTGATCGCGACGATCGCGCTGCAGAGTTCAACCGCGACGGCACTGATGATCGCATCCTTTGCCGAGCGCAATCTCGTTGCGCCGCGTATGGCGCAGATCGTGCTATTGGGCGCCAATGTCGGCACCGCGATGACGGCATGGATCGTGTCGCTCGGCATCGGCTGGCTCTCGCCGCTTCTGATCCTTGTCGGCGTCATCCTTTCGCGGGGAACCTCGAACGCACGAAAGGGTGGCGGTGCTGCCCTGGTCGGCGTTGGGCTCATGCTGTTGTCGCTGCATCTGATCGGTCTTGCGACGGAACCATTGCGCGCCTCCGCGGCGCTTTCGGCCTTCCTGGCGATGCTGGACAATGCCTGGCCGGTCGCGCTCATCTTCTCGGCCATGCTGGCGGTCCTGGCGTCCTCGAGCCTTGCCATCGTCGTCCTCATCCTGTCGCTTGCCTCAACGGGCGGCATCTCCACCGGGCTTATCGTCGTCCTGGTGCTGGGTGCCAATCTCGGCGGTGCCGTCCCACCGGTCCTGGCGACGCTGCGGGCGCCGATCAGCGCCAGACGCGTGACGATCGGTAATCTCATCGTGCGGGCCATCGGCTGCTTCGTCGCGTTGCCGCTTGCCGGTTACTCGGCGCAATTGCTCGATATCCTGCCGCTGTCGCATGACAAGCTGCCTGTCGATGCCCATCTCATCTTCAATCTGGCGCTGGCGATGCTTGCCTGGCCGCTGTCTCGACCGCTCTCAGTGCTGACCGCAAGGCTGTTGCCGGAACCCAGGCAGATGCCGGACGCGCCGAGCTATCTCGACGAGGACAAGCTCTCGACGCCGGTTGCAGCCCTGGCCGGCGCGAGCCGCGAGGTTCTGGCCGTCGGCGATCTGATCGAAAGCATGCTGGCCAAGGCAAGCGACGCGCTGCAGCATGCAGACCCGAGCAAGCTCGCGGGCATCAGCGCGCTCGAAGGCCGGGTCGATCGGCTGCAGCATCAGATCAAGGTCTATGTCTCGCGCCTCGGCCAGGCGGAGATCGGCGAAGACAACCGCCGGCGGGCGATGGATGTCGTCGACTACGCCATCAATCTCGAACATATCGGCGACATCATCGAAAAGGGCCTGCTCGCCGAACTGGCCAAGAAGATCGCGCTGGGCCTGACTTTTTCGAGAGATGGCCATCAGGAGCTGACGCGGCTCTTCGCCATTACGCTCGACAATCTGCGCATGGCGCAGACCGTGTTTGCCACCCGCGATGCGGCCCTGGCGCGGCGGCTTGTGGAGGTAAAGGAAGACGTGCGGCGTCTCGAGCGGCAATCGGCCGAGCGCCATCTGCAGCGCCTGCGCGATGGCCGCGCGGAAAGCATCGAGACCAGCTCACTGCATCTCGACATGCTGCGCGATCTCAAGCGCATCAACGCCCATATCGCATCGGTTGCGCATCCGATCCTCGACGACAGCGGGTTGCTGATCGAAAGCCGCATCCGACAGGCCGGGTAACGTCTGCTAGCGCACGGTCTTTCGCTCGACCATTGACACAGGCACGACCTGCAGTCGCGTTGCGGGTTCGTCGGTTTCGAGCGCCGTCAGCACATTCTCCGTCAACGTCGACAGGGACTGGACGATGGTCGTCAGTTCGTAGCTCTTCCAGCCGGCTTGCGGAATGTCGTCGAATCCGATGACCGAGACATCCTGCGGCACGCGGCGATGCATCTCGATGCGGGCCGCATCGAGGAAACCGAGCGCCAGAAGGTCGGTGACGCAAAATGCCCCGTCGATCTTCTGGTCGCGCAGGAGATCGCAACCGGCCTGGTAGCCGCTTTCGTAGCCGGTCGGCCCGTCGGACCAAGCGACCACTTCGACGCCGGCCGTCTGCATTCTTTGTGTAAACGCCGTTGCCCTACGGACCTGGGCGGGCGTCTGGCTGGCGCTGGAGACAACCGCAACCTTCTGGCATTTGGCGGCAATCAGCCGGAGCGCGGCAAGATCGGCACCGTGCGAATCATCGCTCAGCACCATGTTGGTATCGGTGCGGTCGAGCCGTTGATTGACCAGTATCAGCCGCACGCCATTGGCGATGCATTCGTCGACAATCGAGGACGGAGGCTCGCCGGAAAGCACGACGATCGCCTGGGCACGGAACTCGAACAGCAGCTCGATCAGCGGCGCGATATCCTTGCGCGCATCGGCGGCATTGAGCAGCAGGCACTGCAGCCCGCGCCGGAGCAGGCCGATGCTCAAGAGGTCGAGCTGCTTGGAAATGAAGGGTGCACTGAGATTGGTGCCGACGACGCCGATCAGGTTGGAGCGGTCGTTGTTCAACCCTTGAGCCAGCCGGTTGACCCGATAACCGAGCTCGCGCGCCGCTTTCAGCACCTTGCGCCGCACGGCCTGGGAAACGCTGGCGCCCGGAGTGAATGTTCGCGAGACGGCCGAGCGCGAAACACCTGCGCGCTTTGCGACTTCCTCCGCCGTGACGAACCCTCGTGCCATGGTTTTCCTCAAGAATCAGTTTGTGGCCATCTGGGCCACAAAAGCCGGTTCATTCCAACGAAAAAGTATCATTGGCCTTGGTTGGTGCTGTCAGCCGAGCGCCCCACGCGCGCTGGAAATCCGGCTGTTTGCCTCGACGTTCCACCTGTCGCTGGTGCGGCCTCGGCTGGTGGTCACGCGGCAGTGATCACGTGTTCGAACAAAGTCGTGCATGACCAAAAAATTAGGCAATAAAAACAACATGATAATTCATTGCGCACGTGTGCATTTTTTTGTTGACAAGCGAAGCCTCTCAATGGATCATGCATTCCATAGGCGGTTGCGAAATGGAATTTTTGTTCCGTCTATGTTCGTGATGATGGCGCCGGCTTCTGAGGAGCGGCTGGGGGCTGTCGGACCTGATCCGGACAGGATCGTTTGAACGGGGTCGGTCGCGAACAGGGAGGATTGGATCGATGACGACGCATCGCGTTTTCGCGGCAGGTTGCCCAGCTCGAATTGGAGCGGGGGCGAGTGCCCGTGCGGCTCTGCCAGATCTCCCCGTTCGCATGTTGGCTCGGCCGCGACGCGCCCGGCACATCGCCGGATCGTGTAGCGAGGCGAGATCTCAAGGGGACAGAGCATGGCTTTTCTAAGTGATTCAGCGAAGGCGTCGCCAACAGCGGGCGGCGAGGCGTCCGCCGCGCCTTCGTCCTGGCAGGTCTGGCGATACCGGTTGAAGGTCGCCTCTCGAGAGCCGACGACATTGATCGGCGTGCTGACGGCACTGCTCTTTACCTATCTGATCGTCGTGCCGATCATCTCAATCGTGCTCGATGCCGTGCGTGTCCAGTTCGGCCATGAGCGCCGGCTCGGCAAGGACTTCGGCGACCTGACGCTCTACTATCTCGACCGGACGTTCACGTCGCCTGTCTCCGTCGATCTCTTCTGGCGGCCGCTGTTCAACACGCTGTCGGTTGCCGTCGGTGCGATCCTGTTGTCGCTGTTGATCGGGACCATTCTCGCCTGGCTGATCAGTCGCACCGACATGTTCGGACGCCGCTGGTTCGCGACCGCGCTGATCGTGCCCTACATGTTGCCGGCCTGGACCTTCGCGCTCGCCTGGACGACGCTGTTCAAGAACCGCACGGTCGGCGGTCAGCCGGGCTGGTTCGAGGCGCTCGGGTGGACGCCGCCCGACTGGGTCGCCTATGGTCGGTTTCCGATCACCATTATTCTCGCTTTGCACTACACCCCCTTCGTCATCCTGCTGTTCGGCTCGGCGCTCCGGCGCTTCGATTCTCAGCTGGAAGATTCCGCCCGCATTCTCGGTGCCAAGCGCTACCAGGTGGCGATGCAGATCATCCTGCCGCTGATGCGCCCGGCGCTGATGTCGTCGATGATTCTGATCTTCGCAAAGTGCCTCGGCGAGTTCGGCGTGCCCTACGTTCTCGGCCTGCCGGTCAAGTTCGAAGTGCTCTCCACCTCGCTCTTCCGCAGCATCGCCTCGCGACAGACGGGCGTGGCGGGTGTCGTTGCCGCCTCCATCATGCTGATTGGCATCATCACCCTGATGATCGATGCGCGGCTGGTGCGTGAAGCGCGCCGCTTCGTCACCATCGGCTCCAAGGGGTCGATGAACCGGCAAAGCCGCCTCGGCAAACTCAGGCTTCCGGCCACCGGTTTCGCCGCGACCATCTTCATGCTGAGCGTCGGCCTGCCGCTCCTCACCCTGTTCCTGTCGACGGTCATGAAGCTGCCGGCCCAATTCACGCTCGACAACTTCACGCTCGACTACTGGATCGGCCAGGATCTTCATACCGTGGCGCTGCAGACAGGTGTACTCCTGAGCCCCGATCTCTGGGCTGCAGCCAAAAACACGCTGATGATTGTCGGTCTCGCCTCGGTCGCCTCCGGCATCCTCGGCCTGCTCGTCGGCTATGTCGTCATCCGCACGCCGGTGCGAGCGCTGTCGGTCTATCTGCGCCAGGTGACGTTCCTGCCCTATCTGGTGCCGGGCATTGCCTTTGCTGCCGCTTACCTCTCGCTCTTTGCGGTTCCCCGGGGTCCGATGCCCGCGCTCTATGGCACCGTCACCATCCTGGTGCTGGCGCTGATGGCGGACCAGATGCCCTACGCCTCGAGGGCCGGGATCTCGGCTATGACCCAGCTCGGCAAGGATCCGGAAGAAGCGGCCCAGATCGCCGGCGCCGGCTGGTTCCGCCGGATGATGTCGATCGTCATCCCGATCCAGAAGGGCTCGCTCGTCACCGGCGTGCTGCTGCCGTTCATCTCGGGCATCAAGGGCCTCAGCCTGTTCGTCATCCTCGCCGTGCCCAGCACCGACGTTCTGACGACCTATTCGCTGCGGCTCGTCGACTACCACTACACCCAGGCGGCAAACGCGGTCGTGCTGATCATCGCGGCAATAGCCTATCTCGGAACACTGGCAGCCCAGAAGCTGACCAAGACCAATCTTGCAGAAGGACTCGGAAGCTGATGCCCACTATCAATCTGCGCGGCGCCCAGAAGAATTACGGCGTCAACTCCGCCAATGCCGTCTCCAACCTCGACCTTGAAATTCGCGACGGCGAGTTCATGTGCCTTCTCGGCCCGTCCGGCTGCGGCAAGACGACGACACTGCGCATGATCGCGGGGCTGGAAAACCTGTCGGGCGGCGAAATCCGCATCGGCGACCGGGTGGTGGATTCCATCTTCGACGGCGTCTTCGTGCCGCCGGAGAAGCGGGAAATGGGCCTGGTCTTCCAGAGCTACGCGCTCTGGCCGCACCTGACCATCGAGCGCAACACCGACTTCGGCTTGCGCTTGCGCAAACTGCCCAAGGCCGAGCGCGAGGCCCGTGTCGAAAAAGTCATGCAGGCGCTCGATATCGCCAAGTACCGCGACCGCTATCCGTCGCAGCTTTCGGGCGGCCAGCAGCAGCGCGTGGCGCTTGCCCGCATGCTCGCCGTCAATCCTGGTGTGCTGCTGCTCGACGAACCGCTGTCGAACCTCGATGCGCGGCTGCGGCTCGAAATGCGTGCCGAACTGAAGCGCCTGCACAAGGAATTCAAGACGACGATCGTCTTCGTCACCCACGATCAGTGGGAAGCGATGACGCTGGCGACGACAATCGCGGTGATGAACGAGGGCACACTGCAGCAGATGGGCACGCCGAACGACATCTACGATCGTCCGGCCAACCGCTTCGTCGCCGAGTTCGTCGGCAGCCCGCCGATCAACATCCTGTCCTTCGACAAGAAGGGCACGTCGGATGTGGCCAAGGAGGCGGAAGCTTACCTGTCTAGCCGCTACCCCAGCCTGCGCGGCATCGGCTCCGTCGGCATCCGCCCGGAAGCGCTCAGCTACGCCACGAGGAAGGAAGACGTTCCGCAGGGCAACTTCAGCGGCAAGATGGTCGTCACCGGTATCCTGCCGACCGGCGGCAGCTGGATCCTGGAGCTGAAGAGCGACAGCCACACGCTGTTTCTCACAACGCATGCGCTGCCGCGGCTGGAGCTTGGCGAAAAGGTCCGCTTCTTCGCGCCGCCGGAAGCGCTGCACGTCTTCGACAAGGACGGCCAGCGCATAACCGAGGCCGACAAGCTGCTGCGCAGCGCGAAGCTCAACTGACGACATTACTCATCGCATCAACCGAAAGACGAACACCGCTTACTGAGGAGGAGCAGTCGATGCATTTTCGGAAGAATGGAAGAACAGACAATACCAGGCGCTGCCTGTTGTGGACGACGGCCTTTGCCGGCCTCATGGCCGGACAGGCTATGGCGCAAGAGGCTTTCGATCTGAACGCCCTGATCGAAGCGGCCAAGAAGGAAGCGCCGATCACCGTCTATGACAGCACCGGCAAGATTGTCGAGATGGCCAAGGCCTTTTCGGCGAAATACGGCGTCGCCGCCGAGGGCTCCAAGGTCAAGGCGACGGCGCAGTTGGAAATGATCATCCGCGAGGCGCGGGCCAACAACATCCAGGGCGACGTTTCGATCATCAGCGATGCGCCGGCCGCCATGGCACAGCTCATTCCGCAGGGCTTTGCCGAGAGCTGGCTGCCGCCGGATCTTGCCTCGAAAATCCCGGAGCAGTACCAGAACCCGCTGACGGTGGTCACCAGCGCCAACGTCTGGGCCTACAACACCGAGCTCTACGACAAGTGCCCGGTCACCAACATCTGGCAGCTGACCGGCCCGGAGTGGAAGGGCAAGGTCGCCATGCAGGACCCGCTCGGCAAGGCGTCCTATGTCGACTGGTTCAACCAGATGGCAAAACATGGCGATGACAAGGTCGCCGCTGCGTATAAGGAGCTGTACGGCAAGGAACTGGAGCTCGACGACGGCAGTGCCACCGCGGCCTGGGTGAAGGCGCTTGCCGCCAATGCCCCGCTCCTGACCGATGCGGACGCCGCGGCAGCCGATGCCGTCGGTGCACCAGGCCAGTCACAGCCGTTCATGGGGCTGATGAGCTCGGCGAAATTCCGCGACAATGCGGAGAAGGGCATGAAGCTCGGGCTCTGCAAGGATCTGAAGCCATGGCTCGGCTGGATGTATCCGGGCGTCGGCCTGATCACCAAGGGCACCAACAGCCCGAACGCCGCCAAGCTCTTCATTCACTATGTCATGACCGAGGAAGGCATCGCGCCGCAGGCGGCCGACGGCAAGATGTCCACTAACAGCGACGTGGCACTTCCGGCCGATGAACCCTCGGGCATCGGCAAGGTTCTCGATCAGGTTCTGCCCTATCAGATGGACACGAGCCTCGACGATTGGGATGCACGCGAAACCTGGCAGGATTTTTGGCGGGTGAACTACCAGAAGTGACGGTGCGGCCGGAGAGAGTGACGACATGATGGAAATGAAACGCAGCGCATTGCGCGACCGCCCCATGGCCTGGGCGGTCGCAGGCAGCCTTGCTGCCATGCTGACACTGGCCTCTGGCGCCGCGAAAGCCGAAGAAGCTTTCGATCTCGACGCCCTGATCGAAGCGGCAAAGAAAGAGCCGCCGATCACCGTCTATGCCGTGACCGGCAAGATCGTCGATACGGCCAAGGCGTTCTCGGAAAAATACGGCGTGCAGGCCACGGGCAAAAAGGTCAACGAAGCCACGCAGGTGGAGTTGATGATCCGCGAGCACCAGGCAGGCAACATCCTCGGTGATGTCAGCGTGGCAACCGACGTGGCTTCGGCGATCGGGCAGCTTCTGCCTGAAGGCATTGCCACCAGCTGGACGCCGCCGGATCTCGCCAGGGATATTCCGGAGGCCCTTCGCAACCCGCTGGTGGTGGTTTCGGACCCGCATGTCTGGACCTACAACACCGAGAAATACGACAAGTGCCCGGTGACCAACATCTGGCAGCTGACCGAACCGCAATGGCGCGGCAAGCTGGCGATGCTCGATCTCTTCGACAAGCCGCTCTATGCGGACTGGTTCAATCAGATCGAGACGCATCGTGACGCCGATGTCGCCCGCGCCTACGAAAGCCTGTACGGCAAGAAGTTGGAGACGAACGGGCAAAGTGCCACGGCCGCCTGGGTCAAGGCCTTTGCCGAAAACGGCCCGTTGCTGGCCGATTCCACCACGGTCGCCAATGCGGCCGGTGCGCCGGGGCAGGCGGAGCCGTTCTTCGTCATCACCTCGACGGCAAAGTATCGCGACAACCTGACGAAGGGCCTGAAGCTCGGCATCTGCGCCGGCGTCGAGCCGTTCTCCGGATTTCTCTATCCGGGCTTCGGCCTGATCGCTGGCCAGACCAAGAGCCCCAATGCCGCCAAGCTGTTTGTCCGCTACCTGATGACGCAAGAGGGCATCGCGCCCCAGACGGAAGACGGAAAGATTTCCGGCAATTCGACCATCGGCCTGCCGGCCGATGAGCCCTCGGGCATCGCAAAGTATCTCGATCAATTGATGGCATTCGATGCTGCCACCGCCAGCGACGACCTCGACAAACGGGAAGCCTGGCAGGACCTCTGGCGAATAAACTACCGAAAATGACGTGACGGGCGGTGCCGATCACCGAGCGCTGTTTCCTTGGGAGGGGAAGCGATGACAACGGAAAAGAAGAGAGTGCGTGACCTGACGATGACGGCCGCGGCACTCGCAGCCGGCCTGCTTTCGACGCAGGCCCGCGCGGCTGACGGCCTCGATCTGGACGCGCTGATTGCGGCGGCAAAGACGGAAAAGCCGATCAACGTCTATGACAGCACCGGCAAGATCGTCGAAATGGCCGAGGGCTTTACGGCGAAGTATGGCGTCAAGGCGACGGGCGTCAAAGTGTCGGCCAACAGCCAGCTGGAAATGATCATCCGGGAGAGCCAGGCGGGCAACGTGCAGGGCGATGTCGCGCTGATCACCGACGCGCCGGCGGCGCTCGCGCAGCTTCTGCCGCAGGAATTCGTCGAAAGCTACCTGCCGGCCGACATGGTCGAGAAAATCCCGGCGGAGTTCCAGAACCCGCTGGCGATTTCGACCAACGCCAACGTCTGGGCCTACAACACCGAAGCCTACGACAAGTGCCCGGTCGCCAATATCTGGGAGCTGACGGAGCCGAAGTGGAAGGGCAAGGTCGCGCTGGTCGATCCCCTGACCAAGGGCACCTATACCGACTGGTTCAACCAGATGGAGAAACACGCCGACGACAAGGTCGCTGGTGCCTATAAGGCTCATTTCGGCAAGGACCTTGCGACCGAAGAGAAGAGCGCTTCGGCTGCCTGGATCAAGGCGCTGGCGCAGAACGCGCCGCTGGTCACCGACGGTGACGATCCGGTGGCAGAAGCTGTCGGGGCCGCAGGGCAGAAGGAGCCTTTCTTCGGGCTGTTGAGCTCGGCGAAATTCCGCGACAACGAAGGCAAGGGTTACAAGCTCGGCATCTGCAAGGATCTCAATCCCTGGGTCGGCTGGAGCTACGTCAAGCTCGGCCTGATCGCGACGAAGACGCAGAGCCCGAACGCGGCAAAGCTCTTCATCCACTACATCCTGACCGAGGAAGGCATCGCTCCCCAGATGAAGGACGGCAAATTGCCGACCAACATCGACATCAAGATGCCGGCCGACGAGCCCTCGGGGCTTATGACGGTGGCCGATCGCCTGTTCGGCTACAACTCCTCGACCGGTCTCGACGATTTCGACCGACGCGAGGAGTGGCAGGATTTCTGGCGTGTGAATTACACCAAGTGAAACAAGGCCGGCGCGCCATCGGATGGCGCGCCGGCACTTTCTCGATAAGGAATGGAACGACATGGAAAAGCGCCTTTCCCCGGCGGTGCCGCCGCTAGCCGAAACCGAACAACGGCTGGAGCGGTCGAAGCGCCTCGTCGAGATTGCCCGTGGGGCGGCGAAGGAAGTGCGTGATCCCCTGTTGAAGGCGTTCCGCTCCGACATGGTGATCGACTACAAGCGTGACCTGCATGATGTCGTGACGATCCATGACAAGCGCGCCGAAGCCACCATTCGCGATTTCATTTTTGCGCAGGAGCCCAATTCCGCCATGCTCGGCGAAGAAGGCGGACAAGTGGGCGACGGCGACATCCAGTGGTATGTCGACCCGATCGATGGCACCTCGAATTTCGCCAGCGGACTGGCATTCTGGTGCATCTCGATCGCTGCCGTCGAACAGGGTGAGGTCGTTGCCGGCGTGGTCTATGACCCGGTCGCCGACCTGATGTTTTCCGCCGATCTCGAACACAGCTATCTCAATGAAGAGGTTATCTCTTCGCAAGCGGTCGAGGACGAGAACCGCGCAACCCTGATCACCGGCTATCCGGTGTCGCGGGACTTTCGCCTCGACGGCCGGGACGCAGCGCTCGCTAATCTCGGGGAGTTCGTGGAGACGTTTTCAACGCTTCGGCGGCCGGGGAGTGCTGCCCTCAGTCTCGCCCATGTGGCGGCGGGATGGGCGGATGCGGCGACCGGCTTCGGCGTCAACTCCTGGGATGTGGCGGCCGCGACCTTGATCCTGAAAAATGCCGGCGGTCGGTACGAGCCGCTGACGCTTGGCAAGGTGCCGACTGATGCGCCCGACTTCATGTGTCCCGGCTATATCGCCACCGGCGCCGGCGCCAATTATCCGACATTGCAGCGTGTAGCGCGAGGGATCTCGGCCAAACGCATTGCTGCAGCGGCGCTTTGAAAAGACACGAGGAGAAGATATTGGACATGATCCAGGAGACCGAGACGAAGGTGCCGGCGTCGGCCGAACTCGCCAAACTCAGCCTCGTCTATGAAAAGCATCCGCTCTATGGCGTCGATTTCTATATTGCGGGCAAGGAGGGCACGAGTGATCTCGATCTCTTGAGGCAGAACGGCATCACCACGGTCGTCAATTGCGCGGTCAATCTTGACTTCAATTTCGTCCGGCAGGCGCAACTGGTGTCGGACCATGAGGGCAGTGTCTACGGACCGGGCGAAATCCGCTACTACAAGATCGGACTGATCGACGGTGGCGGCAATCCCGACACGCAGATGCTGGCGGCCCACTACATCCTGCGCGCCGCGCTGGAGCAGGTGCTGCCGGAAAAACCGTCCTATCCGCGCCGCGAGATGGGCAACATCCTGATCAACTGCCGTGGCGGGCGGTCGCGTTCCGTCATCGTCGTGTCGCTGTTCCTGCACCTGACCTTGCCGGCGGAGTTCCCGACGCTGGATGCGGCGATCGCCTTCGTGCGCGACCGTCGCGGCCTACCGGAAAACGAATGGTACAAGGCGCCGAAGGCTGTGCTGATCGAGTCCGCCGAGCGTGCCGCGGGCTGGGCGAAGATGATCGAAGCAAAGTAGTACCCGCTGTCGCTCCGGTGTTGGGCTGTCCGCGATCGGAGCGTGATGGCGCTGCTCTGCCGGGCAGTTCGGTAGGTTGCCTGTTGGCGACGGCACATGGACGCAGGAATCGGGTTGAATTCGCCGGCCGTCCGCACGATTTTCATTGGGTATGAAACGTGAGGACGGTGCGATGGCGCAGGCAGTTCACAGCTATCTAATCTTCGAAACCGAGGCCGGATTTTGCGGCATCGCCTGGAACACCGTCGGCATCACCCGTTTCCAGCTGCCGACCAAAAAGGCCGAAGACACCGAACGGCTGCTGCTGCGCCGGCTTGCTGGCGGCGAACCGGGTACGCCGACGCTCGAAGTTGCCGAGGCGGTTGCCGCGGTTCGACGATACTTCAACGGCGAAGAGGTCGATTTCTCAGATATCAAGCTCGACCTCGAAGGGCAGGATCCGTTCTTCCAGCGGATCTATGCAGCGGCACGCAGGCTCGGGTGGGGAGAGACCACCACCTATGGCGCCCTGGCAAAGGAACTCGGCGTTGGCCCCGAAGCCGCGCGCGATGTCGGCCAGGCGATGGCGAAGAACCCGGTGGCGCTGATCATTCCCTGCCATAGGGTGCTGGCCGCAGGCGGCAAGGTCGGCGGCTTCTCGGCTCCGGGCGGTTCGACATCGAAGATCCGCATGCTGGAACTCGAAGGCGTGCATCTCGGGCCGCCGGAGCCTGCCCAGCAATCGTTGTTTTGAGCGGGTTGCCTCAGCGCGCTTAGCCGCGGCCATCCGGAAGGATCCCACATAGCCCCTTTGCCCGTTAACCCCGGCTGCCGGCTGCCGCTTTCGCGACCGGCTGTTGTGCATGGCAGTGCCTACAAGCGTGGGTCCGCATGGCGCAATCGTCATGCAACATTTCGGGCGGAAGATGCACTCGTGCGTAGGGCGGCGGCCTTGGCCCGCCGCGTCTCAAAGCGCGCCAGCTGGGGATGGGATGCCGAAGACCCGGTAGCTGTGGGGACCGGCCGCATCGTCGCACGGACAACGTCACCGCGGCGGTTTGCCAAACCCGGTCGATCGCCTATACAGGGGATCGAAAAGCGACCTCGGGAGACATCAGGCAGTGGCGCATGATTTTCAGGCAGACTTGGATGCCGTTGCCAGCATCTCGGTCGCCCCGACGATTCTCGACGTGATTCAGCAATCGACGGGCATGGGGTTTGTCGCGATTGCCCGGGTGACTGAAGATCGGTGGGTGGCGTGCCAGACGCTCGATATGATCGACTTCGGACTGGGCGCCGGCGGCGAATTGCAGGTCGAGACGACCATCTGTCACGAAATCCGCCAGAGTGGCGAGCTGGTGGTCATCGACGACGTCTCGGCCAACGAAGCCTATGCGAACCACCACACGCCGCTGCAATATGGCTTCAAGAGCTACATTTCGGTGCCGATCTATCTGCGCGGCAATGTATTCTTCGGCACGCTTTGCGCCATCGATCCAAACCCGGCCAAGCTCGGCGGTCCTGTGACGGTCGGCATGTTCCGGCTGTTCGCCGACCTGATTGCCCGACACCTCGACGCACGGGCCGATATCGCCGATGCCAGGCTGAAGCTTGATCGGGAACTGGAGACCTCCGAACTCCGGGACCAGTTCATCGCGGTCCTCGGGCATGACCTGCGCAATCCGCTTGCTTCGATCTCGGCCGGCACGCGCATCCTGGCCCGTGAGGAGCACGCACCGAAGTCGAAGGCGGTGATCGCGCTGATGCAGGAGAGTGTCGACCGGATGGCCAATCTGATCGACAATGTCATGGATTTCGCCCGGGGCAGGCTCGGCGGCGGCATCGGCCTCAACCGCACCAACCGGCCGCTCACTCCCATCCTCCTGCAGATTCTGGCGGAACATAGAAGCACTTATCCCGACAGGCAGATCGATACGGATCTGGCTCTCGACGGGCCGCTGGCGCTGGACCATCAGCGCATCGGTCAGCTCTTTTCCAATCTGCTCAGCAATGCCTTGACCCATGGTGCCCCGGACAAGCCGATCCGCATCGGTGCCGCGCAAAGCGGCGGCATGCTGGAACTTTGGATCGCCAATGCGGGCGAGCCGATCGCGGAGATAGACCTGCCTCGACTGTTCCAGCCGTTCAAGCGGCGCGAAGGAAAGGGAAAGCTGCAAGGCCTCGGCCTGGGGCTCTACATCGCAGCCGAGATCGCACAGGCTCATGGCGGGCGGATCAGCGTTTCCTCAACGTCGGAGGAAACCAGGTTTACATTGAACGTGCCTGTGTGCTGAGCGGGTTGCCGCGTTTCTTGAACTGAGCCGCTGACATTCGATGCTGTCTCGGATGGGCCGAGCGATGCAGGAGACGTAAGCAGCCCATCGGGTTTCGTTAGCCAAGGCTGACGCTTTCAACTGTTTCGGGAATATGCTGCGCAAAGATGCGCGTCGAAAGATCAGAAGCCGCCCAGACCGGCCGGGCGCTGCGCGACATCAACTGTCACGCGATAGTTTTCTGCTGGCACAGGACGGCCGACGTGGAAGCCCTGGACATGGTCGATGCGGAATTCCCGCATCAGCGCCATTTGCTCCTCGGTTTCGACACCTTCCACCAGGATCTTGTGGCCGCGATTCCTGACCAACCCGATGATATCCTTCAGCATCGCCTTGCCCTTTGGCGTGCTGCAATCGTGCAGGAACGACCGGTCGATCTTGACCGTATCGAAATCGATCAGCCGGAGCCAGGACAGACCGGCAAAGCCGGTACCGAAATCGTCGAGCCAGATGCGGATGCCGAGCGTCTCGAGGTCGCTGATGCAGCGCAGCACGTCCGAGTGCATCTCCATCTCGAGACCTTCGGTGATTTCGAAGGCGAGCCGGCCGCCGGCAACGCCCGTTTCACCAAGGATAGCGGCAACGGATGTGGCAAAACCCGGCGTCTTCAGCTGGATAGGCGAGACATTGACGCTGACAACGGGCACGTGGTCGTGCGCCAGAAGCTCGCGGCAGACCGTGCGGATCGCCCAGCGGCCGAGATCGATGATGGCGCCGGTGCGCTCGGCAATGGGGATGAAAAGGCTCGGGGGAACCGCGGTCCCATCCAGCATCCTCAGCCGCATCAGCGCTTCGACAGCCTCGATGCGACCGGTCGCGACATTCTTGATCGGCTGGTAGACGAGGGAGACGAGATCTTCATTGGTTGCGATCTTCAAGAGCGCGGCAATGTTCTCGCTCTCGTCGCTGGTTTGCGGGTCGTTCGGGTCAAAGACCTTGGCGCAGTTGCGGCCGCTTGCCTTGGCGGCGTAAAGCGCCCTATCGGCCTCGTGGATGATCCGCTCGAGCTTTGAACCCGTCTGATGCCTGGTGAAGGCGGCACCGACGCTCACTGTGACTATGGACGTGCCGTCCCGGCGTTGTCCGTGCACCAATCCCAGGCTCTGCACCGTGCGGCAGATGGCGTCGGCGAGATCGGCTGCCTCTTCGCGCGTATCCACGCGCGCAAGGATGATGAATTCCTCGCCGCCATAACGACCGATGGATGCATCGAGCTGCCCGATCGATTCTTTCAATGTGTTGGCCACGAGAATGAGGCAGCGGTCGCCTTCCTGGTGGCCGTAGCAGTCATTGTATTTTTTGAAGAAGTCGACGTCGATCAGGATCGCGGCGAAACTGTCACTGAACCTCTGCCAGTCGCTCCAGTATTCACGCAGTTTCTGATCGACCGCCCGGCGATTGTCGAGCCCGGTCAGGGAGTCGGTGTTGGAAAGCCTGAGCAGCGCCTTTCCGCGCTCGGCCGCCTCCCGTTGCTGGACCTTTGCCTCGAAGGCATTGAGGAAGACCTTGTAGCGCTCGCGGTTGAGCTTCCAGTTGACGTAGGAGGTGAACATGAAACATGAGACGTAGAAGGTCCCGAAGGCCAACTGGTAGTAAGGGTTCTGCGGCGAGAAGTAGATGAGGTCGACAAAGAACGCGCCCAGAATTATGCTCGACGAGATCACCGATAGGCGGAACTGGAAGATGAAGAACAGGTTCGCGCCCATCATGAAGATGGCGCCGAAGATCATGTAGTAGGACATGTTCTGCGTGTACGCCGTCATCATTGCCGGTATCAGCCAGCCGAGATAGCCGAAAACAAGCGCGCCGGAGCATGTTCTATCCAGCCAGTCCGTCTTGACGCTGAAGTGGATCTGAACCTCCAGGACGGCAAGTGCGACCGCGCCGACCACGAAGCGCGAGGCGATCGTGTAGTGAGCGACGTCGGAGATGAGCAGAAAGTCGGTAATCGAAAACAGGAGATAGACCGCGACGGCGATCCATAGGCCTTTTCTCGTCGCTTCCCGGCGCGCCGTTTCGCCTTCCTGGCGATAAAGTGAGCGTAGCTCCGCCGGCAGCGGCCTATGCGGCTGCTTATGCAAATCTATCTCAACGACGTCGGCCAAGGTTTGCTTCATGCACCGGTCCAGAGAGTTACGTCGCGCTCAACGGAAACATGCTCTCGCTTTTCCACTCTGGCGTTGCTCTATACACTCTATGCTTGCCATCCGAATGGCACCACAACAAGGACGAGCAAGCCTCACCGACATCGTAGAAGACGCCCATTAAATTTTGATAAATTAGCCGAGACTGACGGCCGGCACATGGGTGTATCCGAATGGATACGGATCCGCCAGAATTTACCATATACTCTACAAAAACTTGCAATTCGAGAAGCAGTTCGCGCATTGTTACCCATAACGTTAACAGATCATTAAACGGATGGGTTTTGCGTGAGTCAGCTTCAAATCGTATTCGATGGCGAAAGTCTTATTACTCCCCAGTCAATCGCAACCGAGTTCACTTCGTCAAGAAGTGAGTTTTATGATGAGCAGTTTGCAACAGGAAAAGCCGAACTCGCCCTGATTCTCCAAATTGCACAGCAGCAATTTGCCCAGGAACTGGACCCGAAGAAAATAATACATCGATTGGCGGGTGCGCTTCACGAGACGCGCGCGAAGTTTCATCCCAGTGTCTGGCAGGAACTGATTCCGATCGCGCAGAATCATCCGGTGTCGGAATTCTTCCTCCAGGACCCATTTACCCGGTGGTCCTTCGAAAAGCCGCGGGGTTACTCCGGCGACGCGCAATTGCTCGATTTTATCTACGCTCACCCGAGCGTTGCCGGTGAGATCGCCAAGGCATCACCGGTCGGCAAGGCGCTCTATGATTACACCAACGACGCCTCATCGTCGGTTGCAGTGCGCGAGCGGCGGGACCTCTTGACGCAGCACGTCGATGACATCGCTGCCACACATGGTGGCGAGGCGGAGATCCTGACGATTGCGGCCGGGCATCTGCGCGAGGCAAACCGTTCGGTTGCCCTGAAGGAAGGGCGCATCAAGCGCTGGGTCGCGCTCGACCAGGATCCGCTCAGCGTCGGAGCAATCACCAGGGATTTCCGGGGAACGAAGGTCGAGGCAATCGACGGCTCCGTCCGCGGGATACTCACCCGTGCGCATAAGCTCGGCAAATTCGACTTCGTCTATGCGGCCGGACTTTATGATTACCTGCCTCACAACGTGGCGGTGAAGCTCACCCGCCGCTGCCTGCAGATGCTGAAGCCCAACGGCGTCTTTCTCTTCGCCAATTTCGCAACGGATATCGGCGTCGACGGCTACATGGAGACATTCATGAACTGGGCGCTGCTGCTTCGTTCGCAATCCGACATGTGGCGCATCGTCAACGAAAGCGTCGATGGCTCGAGCTTCGAAACGCATGTAACGTTCGGGGAGAACCGCAACGTGGTCTATGCAACGGTGCAAAAGCGCGCCTGATTGCGACTGAGGTACGAAACAACGGCGTGCGTCATTCCTGGCGCGCGCCGTTTTCTTGCGGCATTACCGCTGGTGCCGTTGCCGCGGACCGCGTGTCACCTGTGTCGTTCCGGTCGCCGGCATCGCCGTTTGCGTGTAGCCCCCGACGCTCAAGGTCTCCATAGGCATACGTTTCTCGACGCGGTGCAGCCCCGTGAAGGTCAACAGATCGACCTCAAGCCGTTATGCAATTATTTCATAGCCCCTGAAATTCTATGCATTGGCGAGCCGCTTGCCTTTTCTCTAGCATCCCCAGTTGCACAACTTGTGGCCGATCAAAGCGGCGCACCGGAATGGATGAAGATCCGGTTTCGGCGCGCACCTGGTGCGGGCGGGAGACACGGGTTTGTGCCGAAAGCGAGGTTTGCAATGGGCCTTGCTTTGCATTGCAGCGACGGCCGAGGGGAGGAGCCTTTAATGCCAGCGGGACAGAGTTTTCATGCCGACAGGATCGTGCACAATGGTGTGATCTGGTGCGGCCTCGCCGAGGGCGTCGTCGAGGCCCTGGCGATCTGGCAGGGCAAGATCCTGGCAACCGGCACCAGACAGGAAATGGAAGCCTATCGGGGCGAGCGGACCGAGCTTCTCGACCTTAAGGGGCAATTCGCGACCCCGGGCCTCAACGACGCACATCTGCACCTGATTTCTGTCGGTCTGACGTTGAACTGGGTCGATGCGACGCCGCAGGCTGCCCCCACTCTCGAAAGCCTGCTGGCGGCAATCAAGCAGCAGGCCGAAAGCACGCCACCCGGCACCTGGATCAGGGCACGCGGTTACGACCAGACCAAGCTCGACACCGGTCGCCACCCGCGTCGCGCCGAACTCGATGCGGTTGCGCCGAACCATCCCGTCATGGTGGTGCGCGCCTGCGGGCATGTGTCGATCTTCAATTCGGAAGCATTTCGTCTTGCCGGCGTCGACGAGACCACGGCCGTGCCGGAAGGTGGCCTGATCGAACAGGTCGCCGGCGCACTGACCGGTCTTGTTGCGGAGAATGCGCAAGGGCTGGTGCGCGCCGCGATCCCGAAAGCCTCGACCGACGAGATGATCGATGCGATCGAGAGCGGCGGCAATCTGCTTCTGTCGTACGGCATCACCAGCATCATGGATGCGGCCGTCGGCCAGGTCGCGGGCTTCGACGAGATCAAGGCCTACAACCTGGCTAAGCTCCACAACAGGCTGCCGGTGCGCACCTGGCTGGTGCTTCTCGGCGATCCCAAGGTCTCGATCGTGCCGCAGAGCTACGAGGCCGGTCTCGTTTCCGGTGTTGGCGACGACATGCTGAAAGTCGGCGCCGTCAAGATTTTCCTCGACGGTTCGGCCGGTGGTCGCACTGCCTGGATGAGCAGCCCTTATCTCGGCGAAGACCACAACACCGGCGTCCAGATCCTTTCCGATGCGGAACTCGAGGCGATGGTGCTCGACGCCCACGCCAAGGGCTACCAACTGGCCTGCCATGCCATCGGCGACGCAGCGATCGATCAGCTGATCACGGCCTACGAGAAGGCGCTCGACGCGATCCCGGATGCCGATCGCCGTCACCGGATCGAGCATTGCGGCTTTTCCAGCGACGCGCAGCACCGCCGCATGGTGGAGGCCGGCATCTATCCCTGTCCGCAACAGGTGTTCATCTACGACTTCGGTGACGCATACGTCTCCGTGCTCGGCGAGGAGCGGGCGCTGTCGAGCTATCCCTTGAAGACCTGGAAGGAACTGGGCTTGAAGCCTGCAACCGGCAGCGATGCGCCGGTCTGTCACCCCAATCCGTTCCCCAACATCTACAGCATGCTGACGCGCAAGACTGCCAAGGGCACGGTGATGGATGCGCGCGAATGCGTCAGCATCGAGGAGGCTCTGCAGGTCTACACCGAATTTGGCGCGTTCTCACAGAAACTCGAAACGGTCAAGGGACGGCTCGTGCCCGGACAGCTTGCCGATATCGCGGTGTTCTCCAGGAACATGCTGACGGCGAGCCCCGAAGACATCCTCAACGACACGCGCTGCACCCTGGCGATCCGGGGCGGCGAGGTGGTCTTCGAGCGACTGAACGCCTGACAATGGCGGACCGGGCCGCGGTGTGCGGCTCCATGCATCTCAGCCGATCCGGGAGGTCGGGTGAGATCGCGATCTTGTTCATCCATGAGCAGAACAACACATGGGGAGGAATACGGGAATGATGAAGAAAATAGCATTGCTTTCGACACTGACGGCGGCGTTGCTGGCCGGCGTGGCGTCCGTCCATGCGGCCGACGCGCCGCGGGCCGGCGGAACGGTCAACTTCGTGGCGCCCTATGGCGATAGCTTCTCGACGCTCGACATCCAGGCGTCGCCACAGACCCAGGACGAATTCTACGCCAAGGCGATCCATCGCACGCTTTACGATTGGGACGCGGACAAGAACGTGCCAGTGCTGGCGCTTGCGACCGACGTCGACATCTCGGCCGACAAGCTTGTCTATACCTACAAGCTGCGCCAGGACGCTTTCTTCCACAACGGCAAGCAGATGACGGCGGATGACATCATCGCGAGTTTCACTCGCATGGCCGACCCGGCCAAGGCCTATCCGCCCTCGCGCTACATCGCCAACATCAAGGGCGGCGCCGACTATATGGGCGGCAAGGCCGAGGCGATTTCCGGCCTAAAGAAGGTCGACGATTTCACGCTGGAAGTAACGCTGACCGATCCCGTCGATCCGGCCTTCCTGTTCATGCGCAACAACACCGCAATCTACCCGGCAGGCGAGGCCGACAAGGAAGGTTTCGCCAGCCACCCGATCGGTCTTGGGCCCTACAAGTTCGCCGAATACGTGCCCGGCTCCCGGCTGACGGTCGAGAAATGGGAGAAATACTACGAGAAGGACAAGCCTTACGCCGACAAGATCAACATCCTGATCATGGGCGACGCTTCGGCGCGCGACGTTGCCTTCCGCAACAAGGAGATCGACGTCTCCGTCCTCGGGCCGTCGCAATACGTCGCCTATCAGGCCGATCCGGAACTGTCGAAGGGCCTGCTTGAAGTCGCCGAAGTCTACACCCGCTATGTCGGCTTCAACCTCGATTTCGAACCGTTCAAGGACAAGCGCGTCCGCCAGGCCTTCAACTATGCCATCAATGCCGACCTGATCATCAAGCGGCTGGCCAAGGACAAGGCCTATCGGGCAAGCGGCTGGTTGCCGACCTCGTCGCCGGCCTATGACAAGGACGCCCAGCCCTATGCCTACGATCCGGAGAAGGCCAAGGCGCTGCTCGCCGAGGCAGGCTACGCCGATGGCTTCGATGTCGAGCTGACGGCGACCCAGAACGAAAGCTGGGGTCTGACGATCGTCGAAGCGATCATCCCGATGCTGGAAAAAGTCGGTATCCGGGTGAAAGCAAAGCCGGTCGAAGCTTCGGTGCTGTCCGAAGTCGTGCCGGCTGGTGATTTCCAGTCCTTCATGTGGTCGTCGGAAAGCGGTCCTGATGCCTTGACGGCGATGCAGTGCTTCTATTCCAAGACATCGCAGGCGGCGTGCAACTACCAGAAGTTCGCAAACGCCGACTTCGACAAGCTGTTCGAGGCCGCCAAGGTCGCCAAGACGCCGGAAGAAAAGAACGACCTGCTGCGCAAGGCCAACAACCTCGTTCAGGAAGAAGCGCCGGTCTGGTTCTTCAACTACAACAAGGCTGTCATGGCCTACCAACCCTGGCTGCACGGTCTGCAGCCGAACTCCGCCGAACTGGCAATCCAGTCCTATGAAAAGCTCTGGGTGGACGAAACCGTTCCAGCCGGACGTTGATGGAGACGCCCCGATACCGTCTGCGGTATCGGGGCTCTTTCCATTGGCATCTGGCACATGTTGCGGCCGTTTGCGTAAGTAAAAACTTACGATGTTTCGACCGGCCGAGATAAGCTGGCGGGAAAGGCACTACCGGCCGCACCGGAGAGTTATCGCCCGCGCATCCGTGGATGGGCGCGGCGAGGGGGGAAATGAATGCTTCAATTCGTCGTGCGCCGCACCTTGCAGGTGATCCCGACCATCATCGCAGTATCCCTGTTGATCTTCGTGATCTTCAGCGTTGTCCCGGGCAGCATCGCCACCAGTCTGACGGCAAATGGCAAGGGCGGCGGCGACCCGAAGATCGTCGAGAAGATGACGCGCGAATTCGGTCTCGACCAGCCGCTCTACGTGCGGTTCGGTTCGTATCTGTCCGATCTTGCGAGGTTCGACCTCGGGACGTCGTTCCGCAGCCGCCAGCCGGTCGCGCATCTGATCGGCGAGCGTATGTGGCCGACCTTGAAGCTTGCCTTCGCGGCGATGGCGATCGCGATGTTCGTCGGCGTGCCGCTCGGCTTCATCGCCGCCTTGAAGCCGGGCAGCGTCATCGACACGCTGACGATGATCGGGGCTATCTCGGGCCTGTCGTTGCCGCAGTTCTGGCTGGGTTTGCTCGGCATGTATCTGTTCGCGCTGACGCTCGGCTGGTTGCCGAGCTTCGGCTACGGTGATGGCGGCATGACGAACCTGATCCTGCCGGCGTTGACGCTCGGCGTCGCGCCGATGGCACTGTTGGCGCGTACCACGCGCGCCGCCGTGCTCGACGTGATGAACGCCGACTTCATCCGGACCGCCCGTGCCAAGGGCATGAACGGCTTTCGCCTCGTCACCTGGCACGTCGTTCGCAACGTGCTCGTGCTGATCATCACCACGATCGGCCTGCAGTTCGGCTCGATGATGGGCCAGGCTGTGGTGGTCGAGAAGTTGTTCTCCTGGCCGGGACTGGGGTCATTGCTGGTCGACAGCGTCAGCCTGCGCGACATCCCGGTGGTTCAGGGCGCGATCCTCGTCATCGTTCTCTGGTTCCTGCTGATCAACACCATCGTCGATATTCTTTACGCGGTCATCGATCCGCGTATCAGCCACGGATAGATCCATGAGACTAAGGCTCAATCTCTTCATCGGTGGCGTCCTCTGCATCGTCATCATCTCGGCGGCGCTGTTGGCGCCTTGGCTCGCACCGACCGATCCCGTGCTCGACGCTGACCTGATGAATGCAGAACTGCCGCCGGACGCGCAGTTCTGGTTCGGCACCGACGCGCAAGGCCGTGACGTTCTCAGCCGCATTCTCTATGGCGCCCGCATCTCGCTTGCCGTCGGCATCGGCTCGCAGGTTATCAACACGCTAATCGGTCTGGCGCTCGGCATTTCGGCCGGCTATTTCGGCGGCTGGTGGGATGATTTCGTCACCGGGTTGACCAACCTAATGCTGGCGATCCCCAGCCTGATCTTCGCGCTCGCCATCATGGCGATCCTCGGTCCCGGCCTTTCCAGCCTGCTGATTGCGCTCGGTCTTACCAACTGGTCATGGACCTGTCGCATCGCGCGAAGCTCGGCGCTGTCCTTGAAGAAGCAGGGCTATGTCCAGGCGGCCAAGACGCTCGGTTACGGCGACATCCGCATCATGATCACGCAGATCCTGCCCAACATGATCGGCCCGATCCTGGTGATCGGGACGCTCGGCATGGGCGATGCGATCCTTGCGGAAGCAGCACTTTCCTATCTCGGTCTCGGCATCAAGCCGCCGTTCCCGAGCTGGGGAAACATGTTGACAGACGCCCGCGAACTCATCGTGATCGCGCCCTGGGCAGCAATTTTTCCGGGGCTGGCGATCTTCGTCACCGTCCTCGGGCTCAATCTTTTCGGCGACGGCCTGCGCGACTGGCTGGACCCGCATATGAGGGCGCGCCAGCTATGACGGACAATTTGCTTGAAGTCAGGGATCTGCGGCTCGATATCGTGTCGGGCAAAGTCAGCCACAACGTCGTCGACAATGTGTCGTTCTCGATCGGACGCGGTGAAGCCTATGGGCTGGTGGGTGAATCGGGTTGCGGCAAGAGCATCACCGCGCTTTCTATCATCGGCCTCCTGCGCAAACCGCTCGCCGTGACCGGCGGCGCGTTGATGTTCAACGGCCGCGATCTGCGGGAGCTTTCGAAACGCGAGCTGCGGCGGCTTCGCGGCGAGAAGATCGCCATGATCTTCCAGGAGCCGATGACGGCACTGAACCCCCTGTCGCCGGTCGGCCGGCAGATCGCCGAGATGTTCGTGCTGCACAAGGGTGCAACCTGGAAGGAAGCCGAAAAGCTGGCGATCGAGGCGCTCGGCAACGTCCAGGTGCCGGCGCCGGAAGAGCGGGTGAAGGCCTATCCGCACCAGATGTCCGGCGGCATGCGGCAGCGGGTGATGATCGCCATTGCGCTTGCCTGCAACCCGGACCTTTTGATCGCCGACGAACCGACGACGGCGCTTGATGTGACGGTCCAGGCCGAGATCCTCAAGCTGGTGAAGGAACTTTGCACCGCGCGTGGCACATCCGTCCTGATGATCAGCCATGACCTGGGCGTGATTGCCAACATGTGCAACAGGGTCGGCATCATGTATGCCGGGCGCCTGGTGGAAGAGCGGCCGGTCGCGGACCTGTTTCTCCATCCGGCCCATCCCTACACCGACGGTCTGCTCAAATCGCTGCCACAGCTCGGTTCCCGTCGGCTGGAAGGGCGAAAGCGCCTGCGGGAGATCGAAGGCACTGTTCCCTCGATTGCCAGCTTTCCTCTGGGCTGTCGCTTTCAGCCGCGCTGCCACAGGGCAACGTCTGTCTGTTCCGCCGAAATTCCATCTGCATCTGCCCTCAGCCATGATGGCTTCGTGAAGTGTTTCAACCATGAGCGATAACAACGAACCATTGGTCCGGGTCGATAATCTGAGCGTGCACTTCCCGGTGCGCAACGGCATCTTCGGCCGCACCAAGCGAACCCTGTGCGCGGTCAACGACCTGAGCCTGACCTTGAACAAGGGCGAGTGCCTGTCGATCGTCGGCGAGTCCGGCTGTGGCAAGTCGACGCTCGCGCTTTCGATCCTGGGGCTGCAGGAGCCGACCGCGGGAGAGATCCTCTTCGAAGGACGATCGATCACCGGCATTGCGCAGCCGTCCCGGCTCGAGCGCGCCGGCATGGCGCAGATGGTGTTTCAGGACCCTTACGCGTCGCTCAATCCGCGCCAGACGATCTACACCTCGCTGGCAGCGCCGCTGAAGTTGCACGGGATCAAGGATCGCAAGGAGATCAATCGGCGCATCGAGACGATGATGCAACTCGTCGGATTGAAACCGGAGCAGGCGAAGCGCTTCCCGCATGAATTTTCCGGCGGCCAGCGCCAGCGCATCGGCATTGCCCGCGCGCTGATCCTCAACCCCAAGGTTGTGGTGCTGGACGAACCGGTGTCGGCGCTCGACGTCTCGATCCGCGCCCAGATCATCAACCTGCTGCTGGAACTCAAGGAGCGGCTCGATCTGTCCTACATCATGATCAGCCACGACCTCAGCGTCGTCGAACATATGAGCGACCGCGTGGCGGTGATGTATTTCGGCCAGATCGTCGAGACCGGCAGCTGGGACCGGGTCTTCACCGACCCTCAGCATCCCTATACCCGCCGGCTGATCGGCGCCATTCTCGATCCCGTCACAGAATTGGCGGGCCAGAGCCCGGTGGATACGCGCGAGACGCCGGAACCGCCGGCCGGCTATGACTATTATCCCAGAGAGTTCGGGAAGCACGACGTCTACAGCCTGCCGCCTGCCTCGCAACTGGTTGCGCTGCGCGAGGATCACAGCGTTCGGCTGATCGCGCGCGCCTGAGCCGGTTTTTACCGAAGGGCTGCGCACCGGGGTGAAAGCGGCCCATACCCGTGCCAGTACGGCGAGCCGGAAGTGTACGCGCTTGGGGCGATCAGTCGCAGTCGAAGGCTCGTGTTGAGACCCCCGTCTACGGTGCGTTTTCTGCCCGGCACCATGTGCATGCCGGCGACCAGGATGGCCGTGCGTTCCTCCACGCGCAGGAAACGGGTGGTGCATTTCCTGGTTCTCGCTCAAGCTGACCTGATGCCGCCACTCGTGAGAGCGGCGGTCGTCACGGCGATCGTGTCGCGCTCTGCGTGATCCGGCCGCACCATGGTCTCGCTTTCGGACGCAGACGCGATCCGGGGAACTCTTCCGGCATGCAAACCAATCATCGCCCGCTTCAGAACCGTGTGACACCATTCGGCGAGATTGTCGCCATGGCGCAGCGCGGCCTGTTCACCGGCAATCGAGGTATCATCCACGACCCCGCGACGAAGACCCTGTTGAGGCGACGATGGTCGTCGAAGGCGTGGCTGATCTGCGCCTGCGACTATGGGGTTCGCCGACGAGATGTCATGGCCGGGCGAAGCTGGACCGAGCTCTTCTTTCTCGATGAGGCCGTGGCGCTGGCGGCCGGCCATCGTCCCTGCTTCTTCTGCAGGCGCGAGGCGGCCCTTGGCTTCCGGGCCGCCTGGGCCGGCGGCTCAAAGACGGTACCATCGGCGGGAGAACTCGATGCGGTGCTGCACGATGAGAGGCAGTCTCGCGGACAGAAACGCGTCCATCCTCTGCCGTCGCCCGCCGCCGATCTGCCCGCCGCCGATCTGCCCGACGGAACGGTGGCGGTGGCAGCGGGTGCCGCATTTACGGTCGCCTCCGGGCGCTACTTCCGTTGGACCGAAACCGGCTATCTCGAGCCGGAACCAGACATTGTCGCCGAAGGCGTGCTGACGCCACCCTCTACCGTCAGTGCGCTTCGGGCCGGGTATCGCCCGGTCCTGCATCCCGATATCGCCAAATTTCTCTCCGGATCGCCATCATGACCGACCTTTTCACAAGGCTCGTTGTCGATCCATCGCGCGAAGCCGTGGCCGAAGGAGCGATCTTGCTCCGCGGCTTCGCGCTGTCCTTCGAAGATCGGGTTCTGCCGGCACTGCGTTCGGTCATCGAGCAGGCGCCGTTCCGGCACATGGTGACACCGGGCGGGTACACGATGTCAGTCGCCATGACCAATTGCGGTGCCGCGGGTTGGGTCACCGATCGAAGCGGATATCGCTACGACAGGCACGACCCGGAAACCGCCAGGCCTTGGCCGGCCCTGCCGTCGTCCTTTCTCGACCTTGCCATCGCTGCGGCGAAGGAGGCGGGCTACGCCGATTTCCGGCCTGATGTTTGCCTGATCAATCGGTACGAACCGGGCGCAAAGCTTTCGCTCCATCAGGACAAGGATGAGCGCGATTACGCCCACCCGATCGTCTCGGTGTCGCTCGGTCTTCCCGCCACGTTCCAGTTCGGCGGGCCGAACCGCATTGATCCTATTCGCAAATACGCTCTGCGCCACGGCGATGCAGTGGTCTGGGGCGGGCAGTCGCGCCTGTTCTATCACGGGATCACCGAGCTCAAGGACGGCGACCATGAGATCCTGGGGCGAATGCGCATCAACCTGACCTTCCGGCGCGCTCTTTGAGGATCCTCGGGCCCGCCCCGCCGGGATGATGATGCTTCTGTTGAAGAAAAACGCCGTCGAATTGAATGCAAGAACCAGAGCCCGGCCAGGGCGCGAGATCGCTCGCCTCCTTGGGCCGGCCAGCAAAGGAGTTAGCCGGATGAACGTGATCAATGGACACTGCCGGGATGTGGGACGCCACGCCGCGCCAATCGGCATGAAGGAGGTGACGCCATGAACCCGCGTGCCATGACGGTCCTTTCGGATGCGGCTGAGCATCCTTTGGAAGCACGCGTCGCAGCCTATGATTGGCAGGCGATTTCGAGCGAGTTGGACGGGTTTGGTTGCGGCGTTCTGGAAAAGCTTCTGTCCGTGGAGGAGTGCCGGCGGATTTCAGCGCTTTATAGCCAGGAACAGCACTTCCGCAGCCATATCCACATGGCCCGGCACGGTTTCGGCAAAGGCGAATATCGCTACTTCAAATACCCACTGCCGGACCTGCTCAGCGGTCTTCGCACCGCACTCTATCCGCGTCTAGCCGAGGTCGCCAATCAATGGAACGGCCGCATGGGAATTGAAGAACGATACCCTGCTAAGCACGCGGACTTCCTCCGCCAGTGTCATGACGCCGGCCAGACGCGGCCGACGCCGCTGTTGCTGCAATATGTCCCCGGTGATTTCAATTGTCTGCATCAGGATCTCTACGGCGATCTTGCCTTTCCGATCCAGGTGGCGATCCTGCTGTCGGAGCCGGGGGAGGATTTTACCGGCGGCGAATTCGTGCTGACGGAGCAGCGGCCGCGCATGCAAAGCCGGGTCGAGGTCGTTCCCCTTCGCCAGGGCGATGCCGTTGCCTTTGCGGTTCATAACCGTCCGGTGCAGGGCACGAAAGGCAACTACCGCGTCAACCTTCGCCACGGCGTCAGCCGTATTCGATCCGGCCTGCGCCACACCGCCGGCATCATCTTTCACGACGCAAAATAGCGTGGTTCGCACCGCCGCATTCAAAGTGGGGTCAGCACCCCTCACTCTTGGGCGGAGGGCCTGTTCGAGATCTGCGGATTGGTGCCGCCGCACGTCGATGCGTCGGGTGCGCGATGCTTTCACAGAAACACGCTTGCCGTGCGCTTAAACTTGATTATAAAAGACAAGTATTAACGCACGGCAATCGACCGACCGGTCGGCACTCCACGAAGTTATGCAGTATGCCTCCGAAAACGCACGGCCATAGCCACCGTATTGCAGGTCTCTGAAGAGGATTGCATGGTGGCAAACTCCCTCAATCACTGGCTGGGCGCATTGTTCAGGCGTCATCACAAAGAGGTGGTGCGCTATGCGGCGCGGCTGATCGGCAACCGCGACGATGGCGAAGAAGTGGTTCAGAATGCCTACCTGCGCATGGTGCGGGTGGACCGCCGGACCGTCGATCATCCGAGATCCTACCTGTTCAAGGCCGCACGGAATGCGGCGATTGATTTTCGCATCAAGCTTGAGAGGGAATGGTCCCGTCGCGTCGAACTCGATCAGGCTGACAGCCTGTCATCGCCCGAGGATTTCTCACAGAGGCTGGAGTTCCGCGACAAGGTCGCCACGCTTTCGGTGCTCATGAACGAACTGCCGCAGGCGTGCCGAACGGCCTTCATCATGAACAAGGTGGAAGGCTATTCCCATCGGGAGATAGCCGAAAAACTCGGCATCTCCATCAGCATGGTCGAGAAGCATATCCTGCGCGCCTTCTCGCATTGCCGCGATGTGAGGCGCGAAATCGACTATCTCTGATGTTTCCGGATTTCCTTTTGCGGATTTTCGGGCCGCGCAGCGCCTGTGAGAATAGAGCCGCATGACGGCCGCAAAGCTGAGGCTCCATTGAAACAGACACCATCACCATCGCACTGTCCCGCCAAGGATATTTCGGACGAGGCATTGGCCTGGATTGTGCGCCTTCATTCCGGCGAGGCGTCCAGTCAGGATCGGCGAGAGTATGGCCAGTGGCGCGCGCAAAGCGCCGAACACGAGGCGGCAGCCGCCGAAGCGGAGGCGCTCTGGAGAGATGCCGCGCATCTGCGCCAGGATGGTCAAACCGGTCTCGTCTACCCGAGCAGGAACAGGGAGGGTCTTTCCCGCCGACGGCTTCTCACGGGCATCGTCGGGCTCGGTATTGCAGGCGGCGGGCTGGCCGTCTCGCGCCCCTACCTTCGCACCCTGAGCTCGGATTATACGACTGCGACGGCAGAAACACGCGCGATCAATCTGCCCGATGGCTCGCGCGTCATGCTCAATGCTCTTTCGGCGCTGGATGTTCACTTTGATGGAGAGGCGCGACGGCTGGTTTTGAAGGAAGGACAGGCGTTCTTCGACGTTGCGGCAGAAGCGCGGCCCTTCATCGTATCGGTCGGCAATACCGAAGTGACGGCGCTCGGAACGGCATTCGATGTCGATGCCAATGCGACCGGCGGCTCGCTGGCGGTCACCGTCACCAGTCATTCCGTTCGGGTCCGATCCTCGGTGAGCGGCTTGCCCGCCGATCTCACGCTCTCGGAGGGGCAGCGTGTTTCGATCGATCGCGACGGCGTCATCGGTACGCCAATGACCGAGGACCCGGCGGTCGCGCTCGCGTGGCAGTCGGGCATGTATGTCGCGGAGAACCGCAGGCTCGGTGAAGTCGTGGCCGCTCTCGGCCGGTACCATCAGGGCTGGATCGTCTTCAGCCACGACAGTTTGAAATCCAGGCAGGTCAGTGCGGTGCTGGACCTCCGTACACCCGACGCTTCGCTCGCGGCACTCGCAGCGGGACTGCCGATCCGCGTCACCCGCATGACGCGCTTCATGACCTTGATTTCGGCCATTTAGGCGATCCGTCATTTTTCTTTCGGTCTTCATTGCGGATTTTTGGGCGACGCCTCGTCTCGGCTAATGAGGGACGTGTCCTGCCACCAGGAACGCTGATCCCTCGTCGATAGCATGGGAATAGGGGTCATATGTCCAGTCAATCGGGGCGAAGCAGTCTTCTCAACGCACTTGTGGTCGCAGCCACGGCAGTCGGATCAATTCAAGCGGCAAAGCCGGTTTCGGCGCAGCAGGCAACATCTGCGCGCACCGGCGTTGTCGCTTTCAACATTCCGGCACAATCGCTGACGTCGGCGCTGACGGCGTTCGCGCGTCAGTCCGGCCTGAAACTCGCCTATTCCGCGTCGCTGACCGCAGGCAAACCCGCGCCTGCCGTCAGCGGTTCGATCTCGCCGTCGCAGGCGCTTTCCCAACTTCTGTCGGGAAGCGGCCTTTCCTATAGTCTGAACGGCGGTACCGTCGCGATTACCGGTCGCGTCGCTGGCGCACATGCGATCAACCCAGGCGACGGCGGAACGATGCTCGAGCCGATCACCATTCGCGGCGCGGGTATCCACCCGGCCGATGCGCCCTATGAAACGGCCGCGCCGACGGCATTCATCTCCGAGGAAAATATTGATCGCTTCCGCGGTTCGAGCCCGGCGGACATCTTCCGCGGCACGCCCGGCGTCCTGTCCGGCGAGGCGCGCAACGGGGCGGGTGCCATCGACGTCAATATCCGCGGTATGCAGGGCATGGGCCGCGTTGCCGTCACCGTCGATGGCGCAAGCAACGCGGCGACGGTCTACCAGGGCTACCAGGGCATCTCCAACCGCACCTTCGTCGATCCGGATTTTCTGGGTGGCGTGGACATCACCAAGGGCTCCGATGCGGCCTCGAACGGCATTGCCGGCACGGTGGCGATGCGCACGCTGAATGCCAGCGACATCGTGAAGGTGGGGCGTACCTTCGGTCTGCGGGTCAAGGGCGGCTTCGGCACCAACACGTCGAGCCCGCCGCCGGCCGGAACCACGGCCGGCTATGCATGGCCGGGCGGCACCTGGGCTCCGCCTGTCGCCACGGCAAAAAGCGATGGTATGGATCGGCCGTCCTTCTTCGATCCGACGAGTGGTTCGGGGAGCATCGTCGGTGCGATGCAGGGAGAAAATGTCGACTTCATCGCCGGCTACGCCTATCGCCGGCAGGGCAACTATCACGCCGGCAGCAACGGCCCGGCAGCCAAACCTGTCAGCAAGGGGCCGCAGCCCTATTGCTATACAAGCGGCATTTGCCCGCCGGGCCTGATCTGGAAGGACTACATCGACAATGCCGGTATCGCCAACTATCGCGCCGGCGAGGAGGTGCTCAACACCCAGCTCCAGACGAAATCCTTTCTTGCCAAAGGCACGGTTCGTCTCGAGAACGGTCACAGCCTGCAGTTCGGCTATAACGGTTTCCGCAGTGAAGCAGGCGATCTGCTCGCCTCGCGCCTGACATCGGACCGCGGCCAGGCCATACAGCAGGGACAGACGGTCGGAACGAAGGTCGACGCCGGCACGCTGCGTTATGGCTGGAAGCCCGATGATAACGAACTGATCGACCTGAAGGCCAATCTTTGGGCGACACGGCTGGAGCTGCGCAATCCGCGGCGCACCGGCCTGCCGTTTCCCCGGCCTGAAGACTTCGGCCTTCCGGCCAATTTCCGCACCGGATCCGATACGATCATGTGGGGCGCGGACGTTTCCAATACATCGGCGCTGACCACCGACTATGGCGCGCTCGACCTGACCTATGGCCTGTCGTTCCAGAGCGAGGACACCAGGCCGAGCGCCTTTACGCCGGAGCTCGAGACCTGGCTCGACCTTCGTGACGGCAGCCGGGAGGAGGCAGCAGGTTTCGCCAAGGCGGCCTGGAAGCCAACCGACTGGCTGACGGTCAACGGCGGGCTGCGCTATCAGCACTATTGGTCCAAGGATAGAAATGCGCCCGAACAGCCCCGGCTGGATTACATCTACGACACATCGCTGAATGACGGCGGCTTCAGCCCTTCGCTCGGCGTCACGGTGGAGCCGTTCGAAGGCACGCAGTTCTATGTGAATTACTCGAATGCCCTGCGCTCGCCGAGCATCATGGAAGCTGTTTCTGCCTTCACCATGAACGTCAATTCCAACCTGCGGCCCGAACGCTCCAGCAACTGGGAAGTGGGCACGAACCTGCGCCGCGAGGGTCTCTTTGCCGCCGACGACCAGGCAATGATGAAGCTCGGCTTCTTCGACTGGAACGTCGACAACTATATCGCGCGCGAATGGTACACCGATCCGCGGGGCTTCTCCGGAATGCGGATCCATAACATCGCCGGCGCCCATTTCCAGGGCATCGAACTCTCGGGGCGCTACGAGCGCAACGGCTTTACCGCTGAACTCGCCGCCAACTACTACACCGATGTCGAGTTTTGCCGCACGGCCACCACGTGCGGAAACAAGTCGCTCTATGCCGACTATGCGACCAACCAGGTGCCGCCGGAGTATACAGTCGCGTTGACGCTGTCTCAGACCTTCCTCGACGACGCGCTGACGGTCGGCGGACGGGTCTCGCGCACGGGGTCGCGCGCCATCGGCCATGGCGACGTGACGGCGCAGGGCGCTTCGCAGTTCATCTCGCTGATCGACTGGAGGCCGTATACGCTGGTGGATGCATTCGCCGAATACAAGATCAACGACGGCCTGACGGCCTCCTTGCGGATCGAGAACCTCACCGATGCCTATTATGTCGACCCCTTGAGCCTCGTGCAGCAGCCAGGCCCTGGACGCACATTCTACGCTTCGTTGAAGGCCGAGTTCTGATCTTTCATCGAGTGGGCGATTTAAGAGCGGCCGTGCCGAACCTTGTCCGGCACGGTCATGTGCTGTTCGCGCGACGGCTTTGGCGAGGCGCGCCGTTTCTGCTATGCGGCGTGAAGCAGCCGACGCGGGAAAACAGGCAGATGCTGCCGTGTTGGTCGCGCCACTTCGAAGGGGAGGCGATGCGTCCGAGCCTAGATGAAATCGCCTCCGCCCTCGGGCGCCCGGAAATCCTGTCGGCGGTGATCATCGATACCGGACAGAACAATCTGGTGTTTGACACCGGTGATCTGATCATTCGCATCCCCCGACACGACGGCGCATGTCTCGATCTCGAGCGGGAAACGAAGGTGCTTGCCGCCCTTGCAGGCAGGCTGCCATTGCCCATCCCAAGCGTAAACGTCATCACGCTTGTCTCCGGCACTGTCGCCATGCACCGGAAATTGCCGGGAACACCGCTGCTGGACCTCGCAGGCATGGATGATACCCGTCGCCAACAGCTGGCAGACACACTCGCAGGCTTCCTGCGGGTGCTGCATACGCTGCCGCTCGATACGCTCGGCGAGCCGGACGCGGCGGTGGACCCCCAAGCGGAATGGCACGAGCTTCTTGCCGACGTCGATGAAAAGGTTCTGCCGTTACTGCCGATCGACATCGCCGCCGCGATCCGAGGCCGGTTCGAGCAGTTTCTTGTCGGCGACGGCCATCCGCGCGCCCGGGCGATCATTCACGGTGACTTCGGCGCGGGAAACATTCTGGTCGAAGACGGACAGGTATCCGGCGTCATCGACTTTGCGGGATGCGCGATTGGCGATCCGGCCTATGACCTTGCCAGCCTTTCGGCCGGCCTGGGTGACGATTTGCTCGCGCTCATGCGGCCGTCTCTTCCTGGGATAGACGCCATGCAGGATCGGATCCGCTTCTATCGTAGCACGTTCCCGCTGCTGGACGTCCTTTTCGGCCTGAAGCATGACGATGACGGCGTGCTGAAGGCAGGGCTGGAGGCGCTACGGCGTGGCTAACCTGGACCGGTGCGCCATGCCGCCGAACACCCGCACTTGATATCGATGGCGGTGTGCTGTTCGGCGGCCATCCCGGAAGGACACCGTCTCGTTTTCCGGCAGCAGGCCAGCCGGATGTCAGCTCCGCTCATCGGCATTGTCGATGCAGTGTCGCCAGAGCGACCCGCTTCTTCACATCCGGCGCCAGCGTCAGCGCGCAAACAGGCTGTCGAAATCGGCAAACCCCTTGACCTCGATCGGATTGCCGCTTGGATCGAGGAAAAACATTGTCCGCTGTTCGCCGGGCTCGCCTTCGAAACGCACCACCGGCGGAATATCGAAGTTGACGCCCTTTTGTTCGAGACGTTCGGCCAGAGCGAACCAATCCGCAAGACGCAACACCACGCCCATATGCGGCATCAGCACGAGATGATTGCCAACCTTGCCGGTCCGCGTGACCGCAAAGGGCTCACCGAGATGCAGCGAAAGCTGGTGCCCGAAGAAATCGAAATCGACCCAGGTGTCCGTGCTGCGCCCTTCCTCGCAGCCGAGCACGTCGCCGTAGAACCTGCGGGCGTCGTCGAGATTTTTCACGTGGTAGGCAAGATGGAAAAGCGACTTCATCCGTAACTCCTGTGTCTCCAGTTGACACAGGGATATCGCCTTGAGAGGCTAAGAAAAACTATGTAATACTTTCTCTGAGAATAAGGGATCCCATTGGATATTCGTTTCCTGCAAAGCCTTGTCGCCACGGTGGAAACAGGCTCCATTGCAGCGGCTGCGCGGCGCGAGAAGTTGACGCCCGCCGCTGTCAGCCAGCGCATTCAATCGCTGGAACGTGCGCTCGGATGTCTCTTGCTCGCCCGCGGCGCCCATTCCGCCCAACCCACGGAGGCCTGTCTCTCGCTGTTGCCGCGGGCGCGCTTGCTGATACGGGAAGCAGAAAACCTCAGATATGACGCTGCGGGTGGCGGACTTGCCGCCGAGGTGAAGATCGGGGCGATCTCGACGGCGCTGACGGGCATCTTCCCCGAGGTTCTGGACGAACTCTCGCGTCAAGCGCCGAGGTTGAAGTTGATGCTGCGCCCCGGTTCGTCGTCGCAGCTCTACGAACAACTTCTCTCTGGCGAGCTGGATGCCGCCGTGCTGGTCGAGCCTCCCTTCGCATTGCCCAAAGGGTTGACCGCCCGTGTCATCCGCCGCGAACCGCTTGTTTTCATCTGCAGGGATGGGGCTGGACCTGCCGATATTGCCGAGCAGATCCGGCAGGCACCGTTCATCCGCTACGATCCGGGATCGTGGGGCGGACGATTGTCGTCGCAATATCTCGCCGACGCCGGGCTGGATCCGGACATCCGTTGCGACATGGACGCTCTGGAAACCATCGCCATGCTCGTTGCCAATGGAATGGGAAACTCGGTGGTCCCGGCCTGGCAAGGGCTGCAGCGGAATGGCTTTCACCTGACCGAGGTGCCCGATGCCGCCGCCTATGAACGCAGGATCGTCTTCCTGCATCAAAGCGTGCCAAGCCGGCCAACGCCGCTGGCACTGTTGACGCAGATTTTATCACAGGGGTTTACCGGTTGAGGGACGGTCGTTTCGGGAAGGGACGTCGGCTCTGCGACGGGAACTGCCTGTAAGCGGGCATCGCGTCGTGTGTGAACGCGATGCCCATTGGGCCTAGAACATGTCCGGGAGAAGTGTGAAGTGGGTCGGTAGGAAATGCGTCATGATCGACCCTGCCCAAGCCCGGAAACGCTAGCTGAGCAGGAAGGCGGTTACGGGCAACTGAAGCGCGGCGGCGATCCGCCGAAGCTTGCCCGGATCGGCGTCGGCGCCAGCCTCGATGTTGGTAATTTCGACGTCGGTCAGCCCGCAGGTAAGCGCAAGGTCGTCGACACTATAGCCGATGGCCTGACGGGAGCGTCTGACGGCATCGCCGATATCGACATGGGCCGAAGCGCCCACGGTAGAGGCATCAAAATTGTTTATCGAAACAGTCATGAAGTGGTCCTTCGGTTTTGCGCGAAGAGAGGCTCTTCGCGTGAAGGCGGCATGCAGCCATGAAAACTCGGCCCAGAAAGGAGGCGCTGAGTGCAGTGCAATATAAGTCCAAAAGATGGCAGCGCAAGGCCCGTTGGCAACTGCGGCCATGGCGTCGCCTTGATTGGCGACATCAGGGTCGTTGGGGAGCGGCGACCTTGCGACCTTGCGCACAGTGATCCTCGCCCACCGGCCGCGCCGATAAAGCTGATGGTGCCGTCTCCTGCTGGCCCTACTAGGAGATAGCTGGCCTAGGAGCGCCTCCACAGTTCATCACCGAGGACGCGCATGTTTTCGGAATAGTCGGTCGGAACCCTTCGTCATCTTCGAACCCTTTCAGCGCGTGGCGATGTGAATCGTTGATGACGTGTTGGCCGGTGACTTGTATCCAGACGCATGCCGGGATCGCTGTCATCGAACAGTATCGGCCAAGATTGCAGACACTACCGCATTTCACGTCGTATTTGCGCCCTGGCGGCGGTCGCCGGCGCGCGCGCTGGCAACCGCGAGCGTGTTCGTCTCGGGCGCTGATGCCACTGGCGTTGTATGAGTGGGGGGCGATTTCGCTCCGGTTGCAGCCAAATCCCTGACGCTCCGCCTTTTCGGCCGAACGCATGCGCCCTTCACCGCCCTGTTGATAACTTCTTTGTGAATTTCCTGTGTTTTTTCAGTCACTTGTTGTTTCTTGTCAGTTTTTTGAAATTGTCTGTTGACGTGTCTGAGGTGCGGGGTCTATAAGCCCGATCACTGAACGAGGGCGGCGGCGCCGCTGGCGACGATGTCCTTCGTTCTAAAGGTTTCCTTGATTGGCGGATGCTGATTGGTCGGGGCGCGAGTTTCGGCGGGAAGTTTTGACGGTTTTTCCGTCTGTTATTTGACATTTGAATATAGAGAAAGAGAAACGTGGGCGGCGGAGCTCGTGAGGAACCTTAACTGGTTCTTTGTGAAAGAGACTTTGGCG
>NZ_MUNW01000045.1 GCF_002002725.1 Sinorhizobium sp. A49
CAGCATCCGCCAATCAAGGAAACCTTTAGAACGAAGGACATCGTCGCCAGCGGCGCCGCCGCCCTCGTTCAGTGATCGGGCTTATAGACCCCGCACCTCAGATACGTCAACAGACAATTTCAAAAAAGATGACAGTTTTCTGACAAACCCCGCAAATGCGGGCTTTTTATCCCGAAAAAACTTTCGACCGCGCCCGATCGGCCTGTGGAGACACATTTTGGCCCTCACTTCTTCACAATCCGTCGCTCTAAGCGAGATTATCGGTGCGTCACGCGGGGGGCGCACGGGGTACGCGGGGGCACGCATATATCCGTGTGCACTCCCCTCCCCTATCCTCCCCATGGATTTGACTCCCGTGTGCGAAAGATGCACATCTTCGCGCAACGTATCGCCTGCAAGAATACGGCAAGAGAAATCAGGGGCCCCCAGCTCGGAATGATCACCGACAAGAAAATGGTCCGGTCGCTCGGCGACCAACCGCCGATCCTTGCGGACGGCCGGCGCGCGCCGGACAGGCGCGAGATCTCGCTGCGCTGGCTTTCCGGCACCTTCCTGACCGGCATTACCTCCAGCCTTCTCATGGGGGTCGCCCTTTTCGCAGCACTCGACGGTCGCCAACAGCTGGCAATCCCGGCGGAAGCCTATGCGGCCCTTGACGCATCTAATGGCGGCAACGCCCCCGTCACTGCCAAACGCGGCGACCGTATCCTTTCTCCCAACATCGTCGCCAAACCGGCCGACAAGACCGTCATGGAAGTCTCGACGATGATCCATGACGGCGAGAAGGAAGTGGTGCGCAAGCAGCCCTTCGTTCACGTCAAGATGGCGCTTGCCGCCAACCACCAGGTTTCCGACAGCTATCCGGACTTCGATCCGCTGGCGATCTTCTCCACCGACGACGCCGATGCTGAACCGCAGGTCGCACGCACCGGAACGCTCTACGGATCGAACGTCGATTCCGAGGTGGCGCTGAAGACGGTCGATTTCCCGATCAACGGCTCGAGCCTCACCTTCGACAGTTCGATGTCGCTCGATGAGGTCGAGGAGAATGTGCGAACCAATGGTTCCGTCTTGACCGAAGGCAGTACCCAGGTTGCTTCGCTCTTCTATGTCGACCCGCAGCGTTTCGCTTCCGATAGTGATGGCCTCGACCTTCTGCAGGGCCTGACTGCCCGCATCGTCGAACAGAACAAGAGTGATGCTGCCTACGAGAGCATCAACGAACAAAGCACCGAATACGCCGACGACATTATCCCCGTGCGCCGCAAGACCGGCATCGCGACCGCCATGGTCAATGCCGGCTATGCCAAGGCGCAGGCCGACGACGCCGCCTCCTATATCGGCGATGCGCTCGGCGCCAAGGAACTGAATGACGGCGACGTGCTGCGCATCGGCATCATCCAGAAGGGCGAAGAAGCGCGCATCGTTCGCGCCACCATCTATTCGCGCAACCGCCATGTGCTGACGATGGCCGTCGATGACGGCGGCCGCTTCGTGCCCGGCGCCGAACCGGCCAAACTCGATGCGGTCGCAACCGCCTTCGACGATAACGGCACGCCGACAATCACCAGCACCCACGATCTGCCGCGCGTCTATGACGGCATCTACCGCGCCGCTCTGTCCTACGGCATGAACGCCGACATGGTCGGCCTCGTCGTCAAGCTGCTCGCCAGCAATGTCGATTTTCAGGCGCAACTGAAACCGACGGATTCACTGGAAGCCTTCTTCTCGGTCACCGACGATCGCGGCATGGCGACAGCGGATTCCGAACTGCTTTATGTCAGGGCGAAGTTCGGCGACGCCGAGACGACTTTCTACCGCTTCCAGGATCCAGACAACAATTCGATCGACTACTTCAACAGCGAAGGCAAGAGCATCCGCCAGTTCCTGCTGCGCAACCCCGTGCCGAACGGCCATTTCCGCTCCGGCTTCGGCATGCGCCGCCACCCGATCCTCGGCTTCTCGCGCATGCACACCGGCGTCGACTGGGCCGCCCCCCGCGGCACGCCGATCATCGCAGCCGGTAACGGCACGGTGGAGAAGGCCGGCTGGGATTCCGGCGGATACGGCAACCAGACGCTGATCCGCCATGCCAACGGCTATGTCTCCTCCTATAACCACCAGAGCGCCATTGCCAAGACCGTCAAGGCCGGCGCAAAGGTCGTCCAGGGCCAGGTGATCGGCTGGGTCGGCACGACAGGCCTTTCGACCGGTCCGCATCTGCATTACGAGCTCATCGTCAACGGCAACAAGGTCGACCCGCTTCGCATCCGCCTGCCGGGCGGCAAATCGCTTGGCGGCGACGCCATGGCGAAGTTCGAGAAGGAACGCGACCGCATCGACGAGTTGCTGAACAAGGACGGCAACGGCAGCGAAGTCGCCAGCAAGTAGCCCGCACAATTTGGCAGTGGCTTCTGCCGGTTGGTGGCTGATGCTTCCATTTGCGATGCATGAACGCAAAAGGCCGCCCCGAAAGGCGGCCTTTTCCAGTTCCTGCGGTTAGGCGGCTTCTTTTTCCGAACGCGTCCCGCCCTTGAAGTTCAGCCGGTCGGAGCCGGCCAGAACCTTGATGGTGGAGCCGTCCGGGAACTCGCCCTGCAGGATCTTCTCGGCGAGCGGATCCTGAAGATACTTCTGGATCGCGCGCTTCAACGGCCGGGCGCCATAGGCCGGATCGTAGCCCTTTTCGGCCAGGAACGTCCTTGCATCGTCCTCCAGTTCCAGCGTGATCTTGCGCTCGGAGAGCAGCTTGAGCAGCCGTCCCAGCTGGATATCGACGATCGCGCCCATTTCAGAGCGACGCAGCCTGTGGAACAGGATGATCTCGTCGACGCGGTTCAGGAACTCCGGCCGGAAGGCCGACTTGACGACATCCATCACCTGGTCGCGAACCACATCGCTGTCTTCGTTTTCGCCGAGCCCGACCAGATACTCGGCGCCGAGGTTCGAGGTCATGATGATCATCGTGTTGCGGAAGTCGACGGTGCGGCCCTGACCATCGGTCAGGCGGCCGTCATCGAGCACCTGCAAGAGCACGTTGAAGACATCCGGGTGCGCCTTCTCGATTTCGTCGAACAGCACGACCTGATAGGGCCGGCGGCGGACGGATTCGGTTAGCGCTCCGCCTTCCTCGTATCCGACATAGCCCGGAGGGGCGCCGATCAGCCGGGCAACGGAGTGCTTCTCCATGTATTCCGACATGTCGACGCGCAGAAGCGCTGTCTCGTCGTCGAACAGGAAGCGGGCGAGTGCCTTGGTCAGCTCGGTCTTGCCCACTCCTGTCGGGCCGAGGAAGATGAACGAGCCGATCGGCCGGTTGGGATCCTGAAGACCGGCGCGGGCGCGGCGAACGGCACGCGATACGGCCTGAACGGCGTCCCCCTGGCCAACGACCCATTTCGCCAGTTCGTCTTCCATCCGAAGCAACTTGTCGCGCTCGCCTTCCAGCATCTTGTCAACGGGAATACCGGTCCAGCGCGACACGATATGCGCGATGTTGTCAGGGGTCACGACCTCCTGCACCATCGGATTGGCGTTGGCGTTTTCCTGGCTTTCGGCGTCGGCAAGCTCCCTCTCAAGCTTCGGAATGACACCGTAAGTCAACTCGCCGGCGCGCTGGAACTCACCCTTGCGCTGGACGATCGCCAGTTCGTTGCGGGCCTCTTCGAGCTGCTTCTTGAGGTCTGCGGCACGACCGAGCTTCTGCTTCTCCGACTGCCACCGGGCCGTCAGCGCCGATGCCTGCTCTTCGAGCGAGACCACGTCGAGCTCGAGCTTCTCCAACCGGTCCTTCGACGACGTGTCGGTTTCCTTCTTCAGCGCTTCCCGCTCGATCTTCAGCTGCATGATGCGCCGGTCGAGTTCGTCGAGCTCTTCCGGTTTGGAATCCACCTGCATGCGAAGGCGCGAGGCAGCCTCGTCCATCAGGTCGATCGCCTTGTCCGGCAGGAACCGGTCGGTGATGTAGCGGTTGGAAAGCGTGGCGGCGGCCACCAGCGCGGAATCGGAGATCCGCACCTTGTGATGCTGCTCATACTTTTCCTTGAGGCCGCGCAGGATCGAGATCGTGTCCTCGACCGTCGGCTCCTCGACCATGACAGGCTGGAAGCGCCGGGCAAGGGCAGCGTCCTTTTCGACGTGCTTGCGGTATTCGTCGAGCGTGGTTGCGCCGACGCAATGCAGTTCACCGCGTGCCAAAGCCGGCTTCAGGAGGTTGGAGGCGTCCATCGCCCCTTCCGCCTTGCCGGCCCCGACCAGCGTGTGCATTTCGTCGATGAACAGGATGATCTCGCCGTTTTCCGCCTGAACTTCGTTGAGCACCGCTTTCAGCCGCTCCTCGAATTCGCCGCGGAACTTCGCACCGGCAATCAGCGCGCCCATGTCGAGCGCCATCAATTGCTTGTCCTTGAGGCTTTCAGGCACGTCGCCATTGACGATGCGCAGCGCCAGGCCCTCGGCGATCGCCGTCTTGCCGACGCCGGGCTCACCGATCAGCACCGGGTTGTTCTTGGTCCGGCGCGACAGAACCTGGATCGTGCGGCGGATTTCGTCGTCACGGCCGATGACCGGGTCGAGCTTGCCATCGCGCGCATCGGCCGTCAGGTCACGGGCATATTTCTTCAGGCTGTCGAAGCCTTGCTCGGCATTGGCGCTGTCGGCCGTACGGCCCTTGCGAATGTCGTTGATGACTTGGTTGAGCTTGGTCGGCGTCACGCCGGCCTTCTTCAGGATGTCGGCGGTGGCGGCCGTGCTTTCGATCGCCAATGCCAAGAGCAGGCGTTCGACGGTCACGAAGCTGTCGCCGGCCTTCTTGGCTGCCTCTTCCGCGCTCGAAAAAACGCGTGCGAGCGGCTGCGACAGATAGACGGAACCGTTGCCACCGGAAACCTTCGGCAGTTTTGCAAGGGCTGCGTCATTGCCGGCGCGCGCTTCGCGTACATCGCCACCCGCCCGTTCGATCAGCGAGGCGGCCATGCCCTGGTCGTCGTCGAGCAGGACTTTGAGCACATGCTCGGGCGTGAACTGCTGGTGTCCCTGCGCCAGCGCATAGGTCTGCGCCGATTGCAGAAAACCGCGCACGCGTTCGGAATATTTCTCGATATTCATGTCTTACCTCCATAGCCCACCGGGCCCGTCACGCGGCACCCGCTGGTGTTTCAGGATCAGGCTCCCGCATTCGGCGAACCTATCATTGGGCATCGATCCACACCTTGCGTGGGATCAACACATCCGAAGCGAATATGGGGCAGAGGTTTTGGAAATTAAAGGGCTGATTGCATGTCGCAAATAGGAAATCTTGTCAGCTATGAAAACGACCACGCATCTTTGCGATGCGTGGTCACTGCAGGCGGGGTGCCGAGGATTGGCGTGTCGCCTCGTCGGCAACGATAGATCAGTTATCGACGAAGGACGTGCCGAACTCCTTCATGCGCGAGACATAGTAGGCCGGCTCGATCAACACCTCCGGCAGGTAGAGCCCCGCCTTGGGCGCCTCGCCGCCGGCAAGGCCGAGCATGCGCTCCACCGCAAGTGCGACGCCAAGCGCCGTCAGCGGCGCCTGTCCCTGCGGATGTACGATCTCATGTTTGCGCGCGAGGCGCACTCCATCTTTCGACTGCCCCTCGATTTCAAGCGTGATCTCCGTCGAGAACGGCTCACCGCGCCTCCGGCTGGCGGAAACGCTGTAGGCGAGATCCAGACGGATCTCCTTGGCACCGGTTCTGGCGGCCAAGGCCATGACGTCAAAGGGCGAATAGGCGGTAGCATCGAGCTCGACGCCATCGACGCTGGTGTAACGTGCACTCGCCTCCTGGCCGCTCACCCAATGCAGCTTGCCGTCCTTGACCGTGAGCGAAGCAGGCGCGGTTCCGGTGATGCGATTGTAATCGGCAAGAGCCGCCGGACCTCCCATATCCTCCTCGTCAAGCAGCACGCCGATGCGGATCGCGTCGACCGTCTCATAGGACGAAAGCGCGTCGAGCACGGGGAAGATCGCGGCTCCGGCAAGCCAATGGCTGGCAAGCAGGATCGGCGCCTTGTCCGGCGCGTGGATGTATTGCGCAACTTCAGGCCCGATCTCGAACGTTCCGCTGGAGACACTGACATAGGGGATTCCCTTGTTCTGCGCATAGCGCATCGAGGTCAATCTCTCGTCCTTGACGAAGATGACCACGGCGCTGAACCGGGTATCGTTGGCGAGACCAAGATCGTCGCGGTCGAGATTGATCCGCACTCCTGTTGCCTTGCCGATCTCACTGGCGACGGACTGCGCACGGACCAGATCCCGGCCGCCGATCGCCAGCGGCAGATCAGGGTACAGCCTGCGGATTGCCGTGGCCGCCTGTGACCCGACGACACCCGAACCGCCAATGATCAGCACGGGTGAGAACTTGCTCGACATGTTCATATCTCCTAGACGGGAAGGAGGTCGGCATTTTTGCCAACCTACTATTAGTAAGTTACTATTAGTAGATAAGTAGCGAATGCACCGCGTCAAGGGACCTGGATATTTTTTTGCCTACAGCGCCGCGTATTTTTTTCAGACGCCCAAAGGCCGCTGTAACACTTTGGATTGCGCATGTTTTTGTCCTTGGATCGAATAGGATTAAGGGAAACACGCAGCAGCGTAGACGACCCGAGGAGTATGGCCGATGCCGAAGACGGCGATCAGGAAACTTGCCAAGCCCGAGCGGCGTGCCCAGCTCCTCGAAACGTCCAAGCAGATCCTGCGGGAGTGCGGCGCGGACGCCCTCACCCTTGGCCACCTCGCCGAACGCGCCGGCGTCAGCAAACCGATCGCCTACGAGCACTTCGGCACCCGCGAGGGGCTACTGATCGCGCTTTCGCGCGAGATAGAGACCCGCCATACCGACAAGTTGAAGAGAGCGCTCGGCAATGCGCCAGACGATCTGTCGTCGGTGGCCGACACCATCAGTGCTGTCTACATCGAATGCGCCACCGAGAACGGCTTGGAATGGCAGGCAATGGCAGGTGCGCTGCGTGGCAATGCCGAAATGGACCGCGTTCAGCAGGAACTCGCCGACGACTATGTCGCGCTCATCGCCGCCGCCGTCGGCCCCTTCTCCAATCTTTCCAAGGGTGATCTGCGCCTGCGCTGCGCCGGCTTGGCCGGTGCTGCGGAAACGATCGCCCGCGAGTTTGTGCGTGGTCGAGCGACCGAGGAAAATGCGGCCGCCAATCTCGCAGCCTTGATCGTCAACGGGATCGGCGCCTGATGACGGCCCCTGAAGCGGCGCTTGAGCGATCACGAGGGTGCCTGATGCGAGCGCGCCGGGCGTTCGGAAGAGCGCCCAAAGGTCGCTCTCGCACTCTCTTTCCAAAGCATCCTCTCCGCCTTCAGTGATGCCACCTGAAAGCTGGATCCTCCAGCAGGCTGCAGCCACCGCCCGATAACCCAGGCAACAAAAAACCCGGCCGCAAAGCGGACCGGGCTTTTGGTGTCTGTTTCTGCGTGGCCGCCTGCGCGGCCCTTGGAAGACTTACTCGGACGCGGCCAGTGCCGGAGCTTCCGGAGGCGCTTCGCCTGAAGCTTCGCCTTCGCCGGCAGCGTCATCGGCTGCAGTGCGGCGCGGACGGCGCGGGCGCGGCGCGCTGCGGCGGCGCGAAGCGGCACGGCCGGAAGCTGCTGGCGTTTCTTCTTCCATGGCGACTTCGGCCGGCGTGCCTTCGATGACGGGCTGCGGACCGGAACCGTCGATCACCGGCTGCTGCTCGATGACCACCGGAGCAGGAGCGGCTGCAGGCTGATGGGCCGGCGCTTCGTCGGCGTAGCCCTGATCGAGATCGTCCTGATCCTGATCCTGGTCCTGGTCGTTGCCATCCTGGCCGCGGAAGTCCTGGCGCTCTTCGCGCTGGAAGCGATCCTGCATCTGCGCCTGTGCGGCTGCAATGATGCGGTTGTAATGCTCTGCATGCTGAAGATAGTTTTCAGCGATGACGCGGTCGCCGGAGCTCTGCGCGTCGCGGGCAAGTGCCGAATATTTCTCGGCGATGTGCTGCGCGGTACCGCGAATTTTCACGTCCGGACCTGAACTATCATAGGTCCGTGTCAGGGGATTGGATCCCTTACGGTTATGATTGTTGTTATTTCCGTTGTTGTTATTGTTGTTATTATTATTGTTGTTATTCCGCCCGCGGCCGCGCTTGTTTTGCTGTCCTGGCCTCATAGTACATTCACCCGAATTCTCTTGATAATGATGATCATGTGGTTTCGTCTTCCGGCCGGATAAGTCCGCGCCCGACAGAGCGCGCGCCGGTGAGCCCGCACATTGGCGGCTTCGGCGCCGACTGGCGTCAAATTAACAGGTACCTGCACAAGGCACTGTTGAACCCTAGCAACTCTTTCTTGAGAGCAATCCCCGTGGCCAGGTCATACCGGAACGAATCTTAGGTCCATGACCATCTGCCCAGTGCGCGGGCAAACTAGCCCGCTTCCTCTGGGATTCCAAGCCCTTTCTTTGCGTCTGCAAGAAAGAAGATGCGCAAGTGCAGCATTTTTTCAACGGTCGAAGCTACGCTCGAAGATCAGAACCCGGTCGTTGCCGCCCAGATCCTTGGCTTCTTCGCGCAAACGGAAGTTCGCGGCATTAAACAATGCCGTAACCGCCTCTTTCTGATCGAAACCGATTTCCAAGCCTATCACGCCGTTTGTCTCAAGATGATGACCGGCCTGAAGGGCGATGGCACGATAGGCATCAAGCCCGTCGTCTCCGCCATCGAGCGCTACGGCTGGATCGTGCAATCGCACTTCCGGCTCAAGCTCTGCGACCACACTGGACCGTATATAAGGCGGATTTGAGACGATGGCGTCGAACCGGCCCTCCACACACTCAAACCAGTTGCTGCGCAGGGCCTCGAAGCGATCCGATAGCCCAAGCGCCTCGGCATTTGCGCTCGCCGTTGCCAATGCGTCCTGCGATATATCGGTGGCCGTGCCTCGCGCTTCAAGGACGCTGGATAGCAAGGCCAGGCATATCGCCCCGGTGCCCGTGCCGAGATCGAGGAGCCGACAGCTCCCCTTCGCCGCAACGGCTTGGCGCAGATAGGGGATCATGCGATCGACGAGCGTTTCCGTATCCGGCCTCGGCTCCAGTGTTTCCCGCGACAATTTGAGCGGCAACCCGAAGAACTCCCGCTCACCGAGAATGCGGTAGACCGGTTCGCGGGCCACCCGTCGCTCCACGGCCGCCCGAACCCTGACGGTATCGGCCTCCGAAACCGTATCGCGGCCGCGGGTCACGACATCTGTCAGTGAAAGCCCGAGCAGGCCCGAAACCAGGTGGCGCGCGTCAAGCGCCGCATGTTCGATACCGGCCGCCGTCAGGCGGTCCCGGCTTTCCGAAACGAGGCGCGCGAGCGTTGCCGTCATCGCGATCAGCCCCGCTGCTCGCCGAGAAGCGCCAACTGGCTCGCCTGGTAGTCGGCCAGCAGTGCATCGACGACCTCGTCGATCTCGCCCATCATCATGCGGTCAAGCTTGTAGAGCGTCAGGTTGATACGGTGATCGGTGATGCGCCCCTGCGGAAAGTTGTAGGTGCGAATGCGCTCGGAGCGGTCGCCGGAACCCACCTGGCTCTTGCGGTCTGCCGAACGCTCGCTGTCGGCGCGCTGGCGCTCCATGTCGTAGAGCCGGGACCGCAGGACCTGCATCGCCTTGGCGCGGTTCTGGTGCTGCGACTTTTCCGAACTGGTCACGACAAGGCCGGTCGGCAGATGGGTGATGCGCACCGCGGAGTCCGTCGTGTTGACGTGCTGCCCACCCGCGCCCGACGAGCGCATGGTGTCGATGCGGATGTCTTCGGGGCGAACCTCGATGTCGATCTCTTCGGCTTCCGGCAACACAGCGACGGTTGCGGCCGAGGTGTGAATGCGGCCGCTCGCCTCGGTCTCCGGTACCCTCTGAACACGATGCACGCCGGATTCGAACTTCAACCGTGCAAACACGCCGCGGCCGGAAACAGTCGCGATGATTTCCTTGAAACCGCCGGCTTCGCCTTCGCTGGACGAAAGCACTTCGACCTTCCATCCCTTGCCCGCCGCATAGCGCTCGTACATCCGGTAGAGGTCGCCGGCAAACAGCGCCGCCTCGGAACCACCGGTTCCGGCACGAATTTCGAGGATCGCGCTCTTTTCGTCGGCCGCGTCCTTCGGCAGCAGCAGGATCTGGATCTCCTGCTCCAACTGCTCGATCGCCTCGACGACGTCAGGCTTTTCCATCTCGGCGAGGTCACGCATGTCCTTGTCGGTCGTTCTGTCGGCCAACATGGCATTGATATCGGCAAGCTCGGCGGTCGCCTTCTCATAGGCACGGATCTTCGTCACCACCGGCTGCAGTTCGGAATATTCCGACGCGAGCTTCACATAGACGTCGGCCGCAGGCCCCGCCGACATGCGGGCCTCGATCTCGCTGAACCGTCGTTCCAGTTCGCGCATTTTTTCAATGGGAAGCTTTGCCAAGTGTCACTCCAAATGCGCTTCGCCTCGCCCGGATCATAGTCTGGACGAGGATAAAAGCGCTTCAAATCTATCTAAACCGGGATGCCGTTCGCCGCAGCGAAATCGATGAGGATCTGGCGAACCGGCGTCTGGTCGCGCGTATCGTCGAGCGCCGCGTTCAGCACCTCGCCGAGCTTGGTAGCATCCAAAGCCAGAAGCATCGCCTTGATCGGACCGACCGCCGTCGGCGACATCGACACCGAACGGTAGCCAAGACCGAGCAGCGCCATTGCAGACAGGGGCTTGCTCGCCATCTCGCCGCACAGCGTCACTGGCGTCTGATGGCGCTCGCCACCGCGCACGATATCGCGCAGGATCCTCAGGAAAGGCCGACCGAGCACGTCGAACCTGTCGGAAACACGGGCGTTGCCGCGATCGACCGCCATGGCGAACTGGAACAGATCGTTGGAGCCGACCGAGACGAAATCGACCTCGCTCATCAGTTCGTCGAGCTGCCATAAGAGCGCCGGCACTTCCAGCATGGCGCCGAACTGGAGCTTGCGCGGTAGCTGTTCGCCAAGCTTCGACTGGCGCTCGATTTCCTTTTGCAGGAGCTCGCGGGCTTCCTTCAGCTCCGAGACCTCGGTCACCATCGGCAGCATCAGCTTCAGCTCTAGACCAGCCGCCGCGCGCAGCATGGCGCGAAGCTGGGTGCGCAAGAGCCCGGGTCGGTCGAGCGAAAGACGGATCGCCCGCCAGCCGAGCGCCGGATTCTCCTCTTCCGCCGCGCGGAAATAGGGAACGACCTTGTCGCCGCCGATATCGAGCGTGCGGAAGGTCACCGGCTTGCCGCCGGTCTGCTTCAGCACGCTACGATAGAAGGCTTCCTGCTCTTCCGCCTTCGGCATGGTCGAGGCGATCATGAACTGCAGCTCGGTGCGGAAGAGGCCGATGCCCTCGGCACCCGCTTCGTTCAGATGCGGCAGGTCGACCAGAAGGCCGGCATTCATTTGAAGCGTGATGCGCTTGCCGTCCTTGGTCAGCGGCTCGACATCCCGAAGCGCGCGGAACTGCGCCTGGCGGCGAGCCCGGAAACGCACTTTTTCCTCGTAGGCGCGCTGCAGATCGGCCAGCGGCCGCAGATGCACCTTGGCATCGTCGCCATCGATGATGACGGCGTCGCGATTTTCCGCAAGGGCGACGGCACCCGCCGCCTGACCGACCACCGGAATACCCATGGCACGGGCAACGATGACCACGTGGCTGGTGACGGCGCCTTCTTCAAGCACCAGACCGCGAACGTTTTCGCGCGGATAGTCGAGAAGCTCGGCAGCGCCCATCGCTCGGGCGACGACCACCGCATCGGTCGGAAAATCGCTTGCCGAAAGCTTGGCGCCATAGCCGGAAAGCTGGCGCAACAGCCGGTTGGCGAGGTCGTCGAAATCGTGCATGCGCTCGCGCAGATAGGGATCCGTCAGCCGGATCATGCGCGCCTTGGTCTCGCTCTGCACCCGCTCGACGGCGGCTTCGGCCGTCAGGCCGTTGCGGATCGCCTCTTCCAGCTTCCGCACCCAGCCGCGGTCATGGGCAAACATGCGATAGGTCTCGAGCACCGCGCGGTGCTCGCCCTCCATCGACACTTCGCGCCGCGACAACATGTCGTCGATCGAGATCCGCAGCGACCCCAGCGCTTCGGCAAGCCGCTGCAACTCCTGGTCCGTATCCTCGTTCAGAAGGTTGGTGACGACGATCCTCGGCTCGTGCAGCACGACATAGCCAAGTCCGATGCCTTCGCCATAGCTGTTGCCGTCGATCGAGACCGGGCGGGACAGATCTAGCTCGAGGCCGGGCTTGGTGATCTTCTTCAACTCGCCGGTCGCGACCATTTCGGCCAGAACCATGGCGGTCGTTTCGAGAGCCTCGACCTCGTCTTCGCGATAGTTGCGCATCGCCTTGTTCTGAACGACGAGAACGCCGAGCGCACGGCCGGTGCGCAGGATCGGCACACCGAGGAACGAGTGATAGATTTCTTCGCCGGTCTCCGGCAGGTAGGTGAAGGCGGGATGCGCCTGGGCGTCGGACAGATTGAGCGGACGCGCGGAGGCGGCAATGGTGCCGACGAGGCCCTGCCCCATCTTCAATTGCGCCAAGTGGACGGCGGTCTTGTTCAGACCTTCGGTCGCGTAGAGTTCGAGCACCCCGTCGGAACGCAGCACATAGACCGAACACACTTCCGCGACCATGTTTTGTGCGATCTGGCGCACGATCCGGTCAAGGCGCTCCTGTGGCTCGAGCGGTTCCGCCATCAGTTCGCGCAACCGCTTGAGGAGAACGCGCGGACCTGCGGAAAGGTCTCTCATCGCGTGGGGTCCCCCGAAAAAGAGTAGACGACGGCGGCGGAAGAATTCGCAGCCGAAACCGCTGCGAATCCCAAATCAGTCACCTCTGGATTAACTCTTATCGAGACCGTAGGCGGAATGCAAAGTGCGAACTGCCAATTCGGCATAGGGTCCGTCGATCAGGATCGAGATCTTGATTTCGGAGGTGGTGATCGCCTTGATGTTGATGCCCTTGTCGGCGAGCGCACGGAACGCCGATGCGGCAACGCCGGCGTGGCTACGCATGCCGATGCCGATGACCGAGACCTTGACGAGGCCGGCTTCCGACTGGATCACGTCGTAGCCGATCTTTTCCTTGTTGTCGCCGAGCACGCGGAGCGCCTTGTCGACATCGCCGGACGGAACGGTGAAGGTCATGTCGGTCTTCGAACCATCTTCAGAGATGTTCTGGACGATCATGTCGACATTGATATGGGCTTCAGCCAGCGGCCCGAAGATCGCCGCGGAAACGCCCGGCCGGTCGGAAAGACGACGCAGCGAAATCTGGGCTTCATCCTTGGCATAGGCAATGCCGGTTACGACTTCCTGTTCCACGATTTCTTCCTCATCACAAATCAGCGTGCCGGGCGGATTGAGAAGGTCACCCATGCCCGGCGCATCGGGATCCTCAAAAGACGAGCGCACGAAGGTACGGACCTTGTGCACCATGGCAAGCTCGACCGAGCGCACCTGCAGCACCTTGGCGCCGAGCGATGCCATTTCCAGCATTTCCTCGAACGCGATCTTTTTCAGACGCCGCGCCTTCGGCTCGATGCGCGGGTCGGTGGTGTAGACGCCGTCGACGTCGGTGTAGATGTCGCAACGGTCGGCCTTGACGGCTGCGGCAATCGCAACGGCCGACGTATCGGAGCCACCGCGGCCGAGCGTCGCCAGCCGGTTGTCCGGGCCAAGCCCCTGGAAGCCGGCGACAACGGCCACCTGGCCCTCGCCCATGCGACGGATGATTTCGGCGCCCTCGATGTCAAGGATGCGCGCAGCGCCATGAGCGTTGTCAGTGCGGATCGGGATCTGCCAGCCCTGCCAGGAGCGCGCATTGATGCCCATCGACTGCAGCGCGATCGCCAGCAGCCCCGAGGTCACCTGCTCGCCCGAGGCAACGATGGCGTCATATTCGCGCGCATCGTAGAACGGCGCGTTGCTGCCGGCGACCTTGGGCATGTTCTGCACCCAGCCGACCAGTTCGTTGGTCTTGCCGGACATGGCGGAAACGACGACCGCGACCTCGTGGCCGGCGTCGACTTCACGTTTCACATGGCGGGCAACGTTGTGAATGCGGTCCAAATCAGCGACGGAAGTTCCGCCGAATTTCATCACGATGCGTGCCATTTCGCCTCTACCGGTACCGATGTTTGCGCGCGAGCGCGCGTGACAGGAATGCGCCCCCGTCGGCGCCCGACGATCAAAAAAGCTTGGGAGACTTCTCGGACATCGGCCAATCACCGCTTCGGGGAGCGGAAAGTCGCGGCGTCTCTTAGCGGATCGGGGGGCGGGGCGCAATGGCAAGAAGGCAGGAATAAGGCTCGCTTGCCCACGACGCGACCGCACGCCGAGCAACAATATTTCCAATCGTCGCCATTGGTAGCAACAAATGCTCTGCCAGACACCTTTGCGGCTTTTCAGATGTGGCATCAGCCATCAGCAGTGGCACACAACCGTCGGCACCCCGTTGAAAATTGTTCGCGGCGATGGTAATGAGGCGACGCAACTCGATTGTGAAAGGAGGGCTGCGTTGTGATGACATTTTTCCGGCACCACCGCCAGCGTGGCCCCGTCAACGCCCTGCAGATGCGTTTGCAGGGCTGACCGGTACAATCGCTTCGCGTAATCGCGAACCTTATCCCTGGTCTGCCCCAGTGTGGTGCGGCTGAAAACCGTTTCGGTTTGAATGCCCGCGCCGTTTTCCATACCGAGCCGACGTGGCCCGATACCTGCACGATATCGTGCTTCGGGTCCGACATTCCGCCCAACCCGGCAGATGTTTTGCCGCCCGTGGATGTCTGCCGTCGCTCGCGCAGTCCAGAGAACGAACATGGCCTTGATCAATATCCGCAACCTCGGCGTCACCCTCAGCACGTCGCTTTTCTCCAACCTCAACCTTTCGATCGCTGCCGGCGATCGGCTGGGCATCGTCGCAGCCAACGGGCGCGGCAAATCCACCCTGCTCCGGTCGATCGGCGGCAGCTTCGAACCGACGACGGGCGAAATCACCCGCTCGCGTGGACTGACCGTCGGCCATGTCGAGCAGAACGTGCCGGCAGAGCTGCTGCAGCTTTCGTTCCACGAAGCGGTGCTGTCAGCTCTGTCGGCCGAGCAGGCAGACAGCGAAAGCTGGCGCGTCGATATCGTGCTCGAACAGCTCGACGTGCCCGAAGCGCTTCGCCAGCGCACTGTGGCCGAGTTGAGCGGCGGCTGGCAGCGGCTGGCGCTGCTGGCGCGCGTCTGGGTAACCGATCCCGACGCGCTGCTTCTCGACGAGCCGACCAACCATCTCGATCTTGCCAAGATCGCGAGGCTCGAATCCTGGCTAAACGCGCTGCCGCGCGACGTGCCGGTGCTGATCGCCAGCCACGACCGCGCCTTCCTGGACGCCACCACCAACCGCACGCTGTTCCTGCGCCCGGACCAATCGCCTGTCTTTGCCCTGCCCTATTCGCAGGCGCGGGCTGCCATCGATGAACTCGACGCTTCGGAAGAGCGGCGGTATCAGCGCGACATGAAGGTGGCGCAGCAATTGCGGCGCCAGGCGGCCAAGCTCAACAATATCGGCATCAACTCCGGCAGCGATCTTTTGACGGTGAAGACCAAGCAGTTGCGCCAGCGGGCCGACCGGCTGGAAGACGCCGCCAAGCCCGCCCATCAGGAGCGTTCGGCCGGATCAATCCGGCTCACCAATCGCGGGACGCACGCGAAAATCCTGGTGACGCTCGACGATGTCCAAGTGGAAACCCCGGATGGCACCCCGCTTTTCCGCACCGGGAAACGCTGGATCTGCCAGGGCGACCGAATCGTCCTGCTCGGCGAGAACGGCGCCGGCAAGACGCGGCTGGTCAACTTCATCCGCACCGCGATCGAAGAGCCTGCCCGTGCGCCGGAAGCGCTGAAAGCCACGCCCTCCCTGGTGCTCGGCTACAGCGACCAGGCGCTTGCGGGGCTTTCGGACAAGGAGACGCCGCTTGCCGCACTTTCCCGCCGGTTTTCGCTGAGCGACCCGAAAGTGCGCTCACTGCTCGCCGGCGCCGGCGTCGGCATCGACATGCAGGACAAGCCGGTCGGCAGGCTTTCGGGCGGCCAGAAGGCGCGCCTGGCGATGCTGGTGCTTCGCCTGCGTGAGCCCAACTTCTATCTGCTCGACGAACCGACCAACCATCTCGACATCGATGGCCAGGAAGCGCTGGAAGACGAGCTGATGAAAAACGAGGTCAGTTGCCTGCTGGTATCCCACGACCGCAGCTTCGTGCGCAACATCGGCAATCGCTTCTGGCTGATCGAAAAGCGGCGTCTGGTCGAGGTGGAAGACCCTGAGGATTTCTTCGCCGCGGCAGCAAAGGGCGACGGGGCATGACGAACGAGAGGTGCACGGTTGATGCCGTGCACCCCTATTTTTTTTCTGATCGACCGGGCCAATGGCTTCCTCAGCAACGAACTTGACTGGAGGATGCGATCGGGCGATATCGGACCCATGTGCGAACATGACGTCCATATCGTTGCGCGTTCGGCCGGCATCCCAACAGGCGGGATGCGGGGCGATAGAGCACGCTGACGAAAGAGCGTTCGCGCACCTGCAGCCTCGCCGGAAACGGACGGGGTTCTTCTTTTGACGGGTGCGCCGTCCATCGGCATTTTTGATGGAGAATGAAATGGCACAGAATATCTACGACAAACCGGAATTTTTCAAAGGCTATAGCCAGCTCGGGCGATCCGTGCACGGTCTAGACGGTGCGGCAGAGTGGCCGGCGATACGCGCCGCCCTGCCGGATCTGAAGGGCAAGCGCGTGGTCGACCTCGGCTGCGGCTTCGGCTGGTTCTCGCGCTTCGCCCGCGAGCAGGGTGCAGCCCGCGTGCTCGGGCTCGACCTATCGGAAAACATGATTGCCCGCGCTCGTCGCGATACGGCCGATCCTGCGATCGAATACGGCATCGCCGATCTCGATCACCTTGCGCTTGAAGCCGGCGCCTTCGACGTCGCCTACAGTTCGCTCGCATTTCATTATGTCGAGGACTTCGACCGGGTGGTCCGGGCGATCCACGATGCGCTGGTGCCGGGCGCGCACCTGGTCTTCACCGTCGAGCACCCGATCTACATGGCCTCGCTCACTCCGGGCTGGCAGGTCGGCGAAGACGGCCGGAAGCGCTGGCCGGTGGACCACTACTCCGTCGAGGGCCGGCGCACGACGGACTGGCTGGCCAAGGGCGTCGTCAAGTATCATCGCACCATCGGCACCACGCTCAACGCCTTGATGCGTGCAGGCTTCGCCATCCGTCACGTCGAGGAGTGGTACCCGACACCGGCACAGATCGATGCCAATCCGGATCTTGCCGAAGAGATGGAACGGCCGATGATCCTGATCGTAGACGCACAACGATAGGTTGCTCGGTCTGTGCGCAGCGAAGAGCACGCCCGCGACAAGCATCAGCCTGACAGCTGTTTCCGCATGAGCGCGCGTGCCCGGTGAAGCCGCGCCTTGACCGCCTGCTGGGTCACCCCAAGACGGAGCGCGATCTCGCCAACAGTCAGCTCCTGCATATCGCGCAACAGCACGACATCGCGGTAGTGACCAGGGAGTGCCTCGATCGCCGCCGCCAGATCGAGGCGCACGTCCAACTCGGGTCGCGCTACAAGCGCGGCCTGGGCCTCCTCGTCCTCGACCGGGACTGAAATCGACGAGCGGCCCTTGCGCGCGAGCCGGAGGCATTCCCGCATGGCGACCGTGAAGAGCCAGCTGGGCAAGGCGGCCAGTGAGCGGATCGCACCGACACGACGAAAGAGCTGCCACAGCACCTCCTGCGTTGCATCGTCCTCGTCGCTGGCGCGGCAGCGCGATCGGGCATAACGACGAACATCCGGTTGTGTCGCCTCGATCAGCCGAATGATCGCTTGACGGTTGCCGAGCCGCGCCTCTTCGAAAACCGTCTGCGATAGTCCTTTGCCTGCCACTTTATCCGCCGCGTTTCTTGCCAATGCCTGCCATTGCGCACATTGGGCAATAGCCGACAATACCAGTGAGCGCAAAACCCACGCCCAACGCCGCTGCCGCTATTGCTAACCCCGTATCCAGCAATTGAATCGAGGCGGCTGCCGCCAGTATCCCAAGGGCAAGCCTGCCGATGCCCTGGGCTGTACCGATATTCTTGCGATAGAATGCCATTCCGTTGTCCTTTCAAGTCTCTCGATTTGCCTGCGCAGATAAGAGGCGGCGACACAGCGAACGGATTCGCGATGGCGATCATTTTTTCCTGACCCCATTGTTGGCCGCATCCCTGGCGGACCGGCACAGGCCAAGCGCAGCCATGTAGACCGGCATCACATTCGCCATCAAGATAAAACTACTTGCATTTCGCAATCAGTTTCGAGATCATCTTTCCGTCAGTGCGGAAGGTCGCGACCGGCCGGCCAGCAAAAATGGGAGAACAATAATGCGCAAGGTCATCATGTGGGACATGGTCAGTGTCGACGGCTTCTTCGAAGCGCCCGGCCATGACATCAGCTGGTTCGTCTTCGAGGACGAACTTGCGGGCTATATCGGCGAGACCCAGCGTGAAGGCGATACGCTGCTCTTCGGCCGGGTGACCTATGAGATGATGGCGTCCTACTGGCCAGAGGCCGAGGGCGATATCGCCACCTATATGAACGGCGCAGAGAAATACGTCTTCTCCCGTTCATTGACGAGTGCTGATTGGCACAACACAACCCTCGTTGCCGGCGATGCCGTGGCCGAAATCGAACGCCTGAAGGCACTGGACGGCGGGACCATCTTCATCTTCGGCAGCGCAGATTTTGCCGCAGGGCTGGTGGAAAAGGGCCTGGTCGACGAATATCGCCTCGGCATCAACCCGGTGCTGCTCGGCAAGGGCGTTCCGCTCTTCAAATCCGTGCCGAAGCGCACCACCCTCAAGCTCACCCACACAAGGCCGCTCAAATCGGGCGTCGTCATCCTCCACTACCAGCCGCAGCCGGATGCCTGATCGGGCGCTGCCGATGTCGCGGCGGGTGCTCTGGCCACGTCAGATGCGCTGTTGTGGCCATGGCCCGCCTCTTGACATCCCTGTCCGATCGTCCGACTTCATCAGGCAGAATGAAGGAGACGGCAGCATGAGCGAGCAAGCGCGCACGACGATCGACCAGAGCGAGGTAGACCGCTTTTCGGCCATGGCCGCCGAGTGGTGGGACCCGACGGGAAAGTTCCGGCCGCTGCACAAGTTCAACCCCGTGCGCCTCGCCTACATCCGCGATCGGGTTGCCGAGCATTTCGGCCGTGATCCGAAGAGCCCGCAGCCGCTGAAGGGGCTTCGCCTGCTCGATATCGGCTGCGGCGGTGGGCTGCTGTCGGAACCGATGGCCCGCATGGGCGCTGACGTCGTCGGAGCCGATGCCTCGGAAAAGAACATCGGCATTGCCAAGACCCACGCCGCCGGCAGTGGCGTTACCGTCGACTATCGCGCCGTGACGGCGGAAGCTCTTGCAGAAGCGGGCGAAAGCTTCGACATCGTCCTCAACATGGAAGTGGTCGAGCACGTCGCCGATGTCGACTTCTTCATGACCACCTGCGCCCATATGGTCCGCCCCGGCGGCCTGATGTTCGTCGCCACCATCAACCGCACGATGAAGGCCGCGGCACTTGCGATCTTCGCCGCCGAAAACGTCCTGCGCTGGCTGCCGCGCGGCACCCACCAGTATGAAAAGCTGGTGCGCCCCGAGGAACTGGAAAAGCCGCTTGTCGCAAGCGGACTGGAGGTCACCGAGCGCACCGGCGTGTTCTTCAACCCGCTCTCCAACCAGTGGAACCTGTCGAAGGACATGGACGTCAACTACATGATTGTCGCCAAGCGCCCGCTTTGACGGCTAGGTCGTCGAGCTTCAGAAGTCTGGACTGAAAAATAAAACCCTCCGGCGATGCCTTTCACCGGAGGGTTTTGCATTTGTCCGGGAGTTGCCTCAGGCGGCCTTCGGCCGTGCCTGCCATTCGTGCTGCAGCAGGGCGTAAATGTATTCGTCGCCCCATTGCCCGTTGAACAGGTCGTTCTGGATGAGATGCGCCTCACGGCGCATGCCGAGGCGCTCGACGACGCCGACCGAGCCCGCATTGAGCGGATCGAGGCGGGCAAAAATCCGGTGGAAATTCAGCTGCGAAAAACCGACATCGAGCGCCGCACGCATCGCCTCGGTCGCATAGCCCTTGCCGGCAAATACCGGGTTGAAGATGTAGCCGGTTTCCGCCTGCCGCGCTGCTTTGCTGGCGAGCTTCAACAGGACCTCACCGACAAGCGCACCATCTTCCCGTCGTTCGACGGCAAAAACCGCGGTATCGCCGTCCTCATCGAGACGAGGATTGCTCGCCTTGGCGAATTTTTCGCGGGCCGCGTGCTCGTCGAGCGGATCAGCATAGAGATAGCGGTAGACTTCCGGCAGCCGGTGATAGGCATGGAACCCTTCGAAATCCTCAGGTGCAAAATGCCGGATCGTCAGGCGATCGGTGGTAAGGCGAATGTCGCAAAGGTCCATTGCTCATAAAATCCTGGATTGCAAAGATCCGGAAATGGGAACCAAAGACCTGTTTTTAAAGGGTCTTTCCCGGATTTTATGGGGAGAGGATCAATCCGGCTGGCGCGAGGAGCCACGGCGTGACGATCAGTTGACCTCGTCGGGCAACACCGGCAGCGGCGCGATCGCGATGCCTTCTTCGAGAAGCGCCACGGCCTCTTCCACGGTCGCCTGGCCGATCAGACCGCGTTCGTCCGCCTCACCATAATGGATCTTGCGCGCCTCTTCGGGAAAGCGGTCGCCGACGTCCTCGGCGTTTTCGCGCACCGCTTTGACGAGTTCGCGGATCTTGGCCACGGTTTCCTTCTGCGCCTGGTCCATGACCAGCGCCCGCGTCGCTTCCTTCTTGCGGGCGGTCGCGACGGACGGTGCCATCAGTTGCTTGGCAACCGACGTCGAATTGCAGGTGGGGCAGGAAATCAGCTTGCGCTCCATCTGGCCATCGAAGTCGTCACTCGACGAGAACCAGCCCTCGAAAGCGTGGCCCTGATCGCAGGAAAGCGTGTAGCGGATCAAGCGGCAACGCCTCCCTTGCCGGCGGGCAGGACCTGATCCAGCGCAAAGCTGCGGGCATTCCTGAGGTTCGGGATCTTGGCGCGGGCCGCATGCACGGCTGCCACGTCGATATCCGCCAGAACGATCCCTTCGCCGGTAGCACCGGCCGCGGCAAGCACCTTGCCCCAAGGGTCGACGATCATCGAATGGCCGAAAGTCTCGCGTCCGTCCTCATGCACGCCGCCCTGGGCTGCCGCGATGACGAAAAAGCCGTTCTCGATGGCGCGGGCACGCAGCAGGATCTCCCAATGCGCCTCGCCCGTCTGCCGGGTGAAGGCCGCCGGCACGGACATGACTTCGGCGCCTGCAACCGCCTGCTGGCGGAACAGTTCGGGGAAGCGGACGTCGTAGCAGATGGCAAAGCCGAGCTTGCCGAAATCGAGATCCGCCAGCCGCGCGGTGGCGCCGGGCGTGTAGGCGGAACTCTCGCGCCAGCTCTCGCCATTGTCGAGATCGACGTCAAACATATGGATCTTGTCGTAGTCGCAGATCTTGACCCCGTCCGGACCGAACAGGAAACCGCGATTGGCGATCTTGCCGTCGGCTAGCGCAATGGCGGTCGATCCGACATGCAGATGAATGCCGAGTTCGCCCGCAAGTTTTGCCGCCTCGCGCACGATGATGTCGTTCGCCTCGTCCCTGAGCACCGCCCGCAAGCCGGCGCGATCGCGCTGCAGCGCTCCGGTCATCTCCGGCGTCTGGACATAGGTTGCGCCATGACTTGCCGCCTCGCGCACCAGCCGCGCCATCGTCTCGGCATTTCTCGCCGGATCGACGCCGGAACACATCTGGATGGCGGCAGCCTTGAAGGTCATTGCAGTCGGGCTCCTGCGAGCATTCCTGGGAAAGTCCGAACCGGCTTTCCATCAGGGAATTCTTGAAGATACGGCAATGGAGCGTTTCTGTCGCTCCACCCAAGGCGGAAAGGGTCTAGGCGGCCAGCATCTCATCGAGCTTTCCGGCCCGCTCCAGCGCGTGCAGATCGTCGCAACCACCGACATGGATGTCGTTGATGAAGATCTGCGGGAATGTGGTGCCGCCATGCGATTTGTCGATCATCTTCTGGCGCACCTGCGGATCGTAAGTCGCATCGTGTTCGAGGAACGAGACGCCCTTGGTCTCCAGAAGCTTTTTGGCAGCCGAGCAATAGCCGCAGAACTGACGCGTATAAATAACGACCGAAGCCATGTTTCCTAACCGCTCCTTCACCGGCAACGATGCCGGACTTTCATTTGTCATATAAGACCGGACATGGCTCTTGCAAAGGTTAAAACCGTGACGTGTCCGGCGCCCGCCCGCTTCAGCGCGCGGGCCGCGGCCGAAACGGTGGCGCCAGTCGTATATACGTCGTCGACGAGGACGATGCGTTTTCCGATGAGACCTTGCTTGCCGCTTTCGGCAACGGCAAAGGCGCCGCGAACATTGTCCTCGCGTGCCTTGGCGCCAAGCCCGACCTGCTTGGTCGTGCGCCTGATACGGCGAAGCGTTGACGGCAGATAGGGGCGGCCTGACAGCGCTGCCACGGCGCGGGCAAGCTCCGCCGCCTGGTTGTACTTACGCCCCCAGAGTCGGAAGGCATGCAGCGGCACCGGGATGACGGCATCGGCGGAAGCGACCGCGCCGTCGCTCGCCCGGACCATCCATTCCGCCATCATTGGCGCGAGATCGGTACGGTCGCGATACTTCAATCCATGCACGAGATCGCGAGCGATGCCGTCGTGAACGGCAACCGAGCGCAGACGGTCGAAAACCGGCGGATTGGCAATCGCCTCGGGCGAGACCGTCCCCTCCCCATGATCATGGGCGAACGGCAGGCCAAGGATTTCGCAATAGGGCCGCTCGATCAGTTGAAGTGTCGACCAGCAGGGTGCGCAGACGGCCCGGTGACGGCCCATCAGCCGCCCACAGCTGCAACAGGCGGGAGGATAGACGACGTCGACGAGATCATTGCTGATCCGTCGCAGAAAGGCGAGGCCATCGGCCAGTCCAAATTGCCGCTCATTCCGGTTCATAAGGTTGACTTTGCCGTCGTGTGGGTTTCTTTGCAGGACGCTGGAATACGCTGCAGCGCTGCGCGCCATTTCGGATGCGCTGATGTCGCCGAAGCACTTTGAATTTCGGCATGATGTCTCTTTTGAATCGGTTCCGATCCGGGGAGGCCATCATGCTGCCGGAGCAGAGTACCGTGGAAATCATCTTTGACCAGAGCCTCGTCGAGGCGCACCGCCGCCGGGCACTCAACAATGCCGACCCAAAGGCAGCCTTTCTCCTCGATATCGTCGCACAGGAACTGGCCGACCGCGTCAGCGTGGTCGAGCGCCAGTTCGACAAGGCGATGGAATTGCACGGCTACACCGGCGCAACCGCACTCCGTCTTCTGGAAACCGGCAAAGTCGGAACGGTCGAGCGGGTGGAAACGGACCCCGGTTTCGGCACCATCGCCATGCCGGTTTCGGTCGCGCCGCTCGAGCGCGTCCCCGCAGAGCCCGAGACGCTCAATCTTCTCGTCTCTCCGCTTTCTCTTCACCTGACCAACGACACGCCGGGCGCCTTCATCCAGGCGCGCCGTGCGTTGAAACCCGACGGACTGTTCCTGGCGGCGATACCCGGCAATGGAACGCTGAACGAGTTGCGCGAGGCGCTGCTTGCGGCAGAAGCCGAGCTGACCGGTGGCGCAAGTCCACGCGTCATTCCCTTTGCCGATGTTCGCGACATGGGCGCGTTGCTGCAGCGGGCGGGCTTTGCCCTGCCGGTGGCGGACGCGGAAACCTATACGGTTCGTTATGATTCTCTCTTCGCGCTCATAAGAGACTTGCGGGCGATGGGCATGACCAGCCCGCTTAGAGCGCGCAGCCAGACACCTGTCTCCCGGCGCTTTTTCCTGAGGGCCGCGGAAATCTACGCGGAGCGCTTTTCCGACCCGGACGGCCGCATCCGTGCGACCTTCTCGGTCGTCTATCTCTCCGGCTGGGCGCCGCACGAAAGCCAGCAGAAACCGCTGAAACCGGGCTCTGCGAAACAGCGGTTGTCGGAAGCGTTGGGGACAAAGGAACGACCGGTCTGAAAACCAGATGTTTACAGCGCCGCGCGTCAAAAGTTACGCGCAAAGGCCGCTGTACTTTAGACCAGCAGGTCGTCAGTTTCGAGAATCCAGGAACGTCGTTGTCAGCAGATTGAAAAGAGACAGGAGCGCGTCTCTGAGCTGCTCCAGGCCAAGAATCAGGCTGAGGCAAATCAGGCCAGCGATCAGCCCATACTCAACCGCGGTGGCCGCACTTTTATCGCGAATAAGGCGCTTCAACGTGTTCATAGGTACCCAGCCCGGTTGGAACTTGCCTCCCGACCGGCAGACACGCAAGGAACCAGTCCGACGCGCCGCCCAGATCAGCAGCCACTCTTGCTGCCGTCGGCATCGATGATGCAGACAGCCCCCGGCATTTCCTGCAGCACGCTGCGGCGCACGGTATAGCGCTTGGTGGTGCCGTTCGAGGGAATAGAGCCGGTCGAAATATTGTCGTAGTCCATCGGCGTGTTCGCGAGCATGCGCTTGTCCGCCTTCGAAGACAGCATCGGTGTCAGGATAAGGGTTAGCGCAATCACGGCTGTTCCAAACAGCAGCGACAGATTGAGCACACCTGTCCGGCGGGACTGGCTCGTCACCATGTCCTTCTCCTGAACCGTCCTCCAGAAATCGTCGTCAACCATCCCAGCCTCACAAACGCATAAGGTGCGGCGAACGGGAGCATCCTTCCCAAGCTTCGTCCTGCCACATTGCCCAAAACCGATACGCCGTTCGCTGAACGCCACGTACCGAAACTGAATTGCAGCTATCTTTGCGGGAGGGAGATAAACGATCGATTAATAATCGGTCGGTTTTTGGGTAGGTTCAGAGCAAATCCATCAGAAATGGGATGAGCGGCTCGTCTGCAGGAGGCATCGGATAGTCGCGCAGGGCCTTGGAACGCACCCATTTGATCGCCTGGCCTTCCCGCCCGATCGCCAAACCTTCATAGCGGCGGCAAACGTAGAGTGGCATCAGCAGGTGGAAATCGTCATAGGTGTGGCTGGCAAAGGTCAGCGGTGCCAGGCAGGCGACCTTGGTCTGGATGCCGAGCTCTTCATCCAGTTCACGGATCAGCGTTTCCTCCGGCGTCTCGCCGGGCTCGACCTTGCCGCCGGGAAACTCCCACAGGCCGGCCAGCGACTTGCCTTCTGGGCGCTGCGCCAGCAGGATGCGACCGTCGGAATCGACCAATGCACAGGCGGCGACGAGAACGATCTTCTTTCCGGTGGCATCCATGCGTCAGGCCTTCGGCGTACGGTAGAGATAATTGTAGACGTCCGAAAAGCCCGCACTGCGATAAAGCGCCAGCGCTGCCTCGTTGTCTGCCTCGACCTGCAGCCAGGCCTTCTTGGCGCCGCGCAGGCGGGCCCAACGCAGCGACACGTCGAGCATGGCCTTGCCCAGCCCCTGCCGGCGGAAGTGCTCGTCGACGGCAAACAGCATGATGCCGGCAAGATCATTGTCCTGGACGACCAGCGATACCGCCGTGGGGCCGCTTTCCACATCCTCGAACAGGAAGAGTCCGCTTTCCGGCTTGATCGAGTTGATGATCTCGGCAAGTGCGGCCTTGGTTTTCGGGTCGTCCTTGCCGATGCGGATGCGCGCATCGACGAAGCGGCCGACATCCTTGATGGGCAGATGGTCGATACCTTCGCCGAAGTCACGCTCGGCAATTTCAGCCATCATCACGGTGCTGTGGGAAAAGGCGGTCCAGCCTTCGCCGTCCATGTGGGCGATCAGTTGCGGTGGCGTCAACGGCGTCTGGCGCACGGTCAGCGGCCGCCCGTAGTCGGCAAAACGTCTGGCGGCCTTTTCCAGCCGGACCGGGATGTCGCGGTAGTCCGAGGGATCGAGCGGGTTGACCGAATTGAGACGCTTGGAATCGTGGCCGGCATTCAGCCGGATCAGCCAACTGCCGTCATAGTGGACCGACGCTGCCGGCCAGGCGCGAAAGCCGACGGCCTCAAGCCGCCGCACGCTCGGAAGATCAACCATCCGCTTGTCCTTGCCTCCAGCCGCGGCATCGCCTGCACCGGGCTGTGTCTCGTTCGATGTCATCTGCTTACCCCCAACAGGCCAAACCCAGGTACCGGCACTGCGAGCAGCTTCGAGTGCCGCAAACGGCCCCGGGAAAAGCTGCTCGCGAGGACGTCAGCTTCTGTAGTCGCCGTTGATCTCGACATATTCCTTGGTGAGGTCGCAGGTAAAGACCGTCGCACGCCCGGCACCAAGCCCGATTTCGACGCGGATCGGGATATCCTGCGCCTTCATCACCGCCGTGGCCGCCGCTTCCGAATAGGTCGGATCGCGCTCGCCGTCGACGGCGACGCGCACATCGCCGAACCAGATCGCCAGCCGGTCGCGTTCGGCCATCTCGCCAGCCTTGCCGACGGCCATGACCACGCGTCCCCAATTGGCGTCCTCGCCGGCGACCGCCGTCTTGACCAGCGGCGAATTGGCGATCGAAAGCGCAATGCGCTTGGCAGCCGCATCGTTTTCGGCACCTTCCACCGTAACGGCAACCATCTTGCGCGCGCCCTCGCCGTCGCGAACGACCTGGAGTGCCAGATCGCGCAGCAGGTCGTTGAGCGCCGCGCGGAAGGCGTCGAGCTTCGCGTCGGACGCGTCCGTCACCTTCTGCTGGCCGTCGGCAGCGGCAGCCCCGGTCGCAAACAGCATCAGCGTATCGGACGTCGAAGTGTCGCTATCGACGGTCACCGAATTGAACGTCGGGCCGACGCCGGCCGAAAGCAACGCCTGCAGCGCCGCCGGCGCGATATCGGCGTCGGTGACGACGAAGGAGAGCATGGTCGCCATGTCAGGCGCGATCATGCCGGCACCCTTGGCGATACCGTTGATCGTGACCTTGACGCCATCGATCTCGGCCACGCGCGTGGCGACCTTCGGATAGGTGTCCGTCGTCATGATCGCCTTGGCGGCCTCAAACCAGAAAGCTTCCGTGCCGGCAGCGGCGAGGTCGTCGAGCACGCCTGCAAACTTCGTCGCGTCCAGCGGTTCACCGATCACGCCGGTCGAAGCCAGGAACACCTCGCCCTCGGCGCAACCGACGGCTTTCGCTGCCGATTTTGCCGTCAGTTCCGTCGCTTCGCGGCCCTTCTTGCCCGTGAAGGCATTGGCGTTGCCGGAATTGACGACCACCGCGCGTGCAACGCCGCCGCTGAGGTTCTGACGGCAGAAATCGACCGGCGCCGACGGGCACTTGGAGCGCGTGAACACGCCGGCAACAGCAGCAGGCTTGTCGAAAACCATCATCAACACGTCGGTACGGTTCTTGTACTTGATGCCGGCCGCGGCCGTTGCCATGCGAACGCCGCGCAAAGCGGGCATTTCGACAAAGGTTTTTGGAGCGAGCGGAGAGACGGAACCGGACATGGGAAACCTGCCTGAAGAACGTGGGATCAAGGGGAAGTTGCGACAAATGCCCGAACGGCTTTCAGCCGTCGGGCATCCACAAGAAACGTTGATCGACGAGCCCTGCCCTTGGACGGGGCCCGTCTGTCGAAAAATTACTTGGCTTCCTGCGCCTTGTTGGCCTCGTCATAGGCCTTCTTCAGAGCCGGATCGGAAATCTCGACACCGGCATCCTTCTTGGCAGCAGCAAGCAGCTCAACGTATTTGTCGCGCATGACGAGCTGACGAACCTGCGGCTCGACCTGCTCCAGCGCCGGCGGGGCCTGCGGACGCTTGTCTTCGACCAGGATGACGTGGAAACCGAACTGCGTCTTCACCGGCGTCTTGGTGTAGGCGCCCTTGTCGAGCGTGAACACGACGGCTTCGAATTCCGGAACCATGCGGCCCTTGGTGAAGTAGCCGAGGTCGCCGCCGTCGTCCTTGTTCGGGTCGGAGGACTTGGCCTTGGCCAACTCGACGAAGCTCTTGCCGGCGTCAAGTTCCTTGATGATTTCCTTGGCCTCATCCTCGGTCTTGACGAGGATATGGCGCGCCTTGACCTCTTCCTGCACCGGAACGGCGGCGATTTCCTTGTCGTAGCGCGCCTTCACCTCTTCCTTGGTGATGGCGTCGACCACGTGCTTCTTGAAGAAGGCATTGTGCAGTTCGCGCTCGGTCAGGTAGGCGAGACGCTGCTTGAAGGTCGCATCGTCCTGAAGGCCTTCCTTCTCGGCAGTCTTCGACAGGAGCTTGACGTCGATGACGGCCGAAAGCGCTGCGGCGCGCTTCTGCTCTTCCGGCATCTGCTGGAGCTGCGGATCGAGACCGCCAAGGGCGAGATTGAGCTCGGACTGGCGCACTTCTTCGCCACCGACCGTGGCGATGACCGGGTCCGCATCTTCGGCGCGCGCGACACCATGAACGGCGATCGCCGCAACCAGGGCCGCGGCGGCCAGGGTCTTAAACTTCGACATGCTCGTAACCTTTCACCTTTGGCCGTCAACGCGATTGCATCGGCCTCGTGGCGGCTGAACACCACCAGAATGTGGCGGTTCTGTAGCCGCCCGGCCACGCAAGTGCGTTGACATAATTCGACCCCCCTCTTATCTGTCACGCAACCTCGCGTCCAGAACAGTTTCCGGGCGTTTCACGGCATTGCGCGGTTTTGGACGGTGCGGCCAGTGGAACCCAAGGCAACAAAAAAGAAAGGACCATTCATATGGTCAGTCTCGGCGGCCTAGCCCGCAAGTTGTTTGGCTCCTCCAACGATCGCCGTGTGCGTGGATACAAGGTCAGGGTGGATGCCATCAACGCTCTTGAAGCCGATATGAAGGCTTTGTCGGATGAGGCACTCGCCGCCAAGACCGTGGAATTCCGCAAGGAGTTCGCCGATGGCAAGACGCTGGACGATCTCCTGGTCCCGGCTTTCGCTGTCGCCCGCGAGGCCGCCCGCCGCGTGCTTGGCCTGCGTCCGTTCGATGTCCAGCTTATCGGTGGCATGATCCTGCATGAGCGCGCCATCGCCGAAATGAAGACCGGTGAAGGCAAGACGCTGGTCGCGACCCTGCCGGTCTATCTCAACGCGCTTGCCAGCAAGGGCGTCCACGTCGTCACCGTCAACGACTACCTGGCCCAGCGCGACGCCGCCACCATGAACCGCATCTACAGCTTCCTCGGGCTGTCGACCGGCGTCATCGTTCATGGCCTGACGGACGACCAGCGCAAGGCTGCCTATGGCTGCGACATCACCTACGCGACCAACAACGAACTCGGCTTCGACTATCTGCGCGACAACATGAAGTATGAGCGCGCCCAGATGGTTCAGCGCGGCCACTTCTTCGCCATCGTCGACGAAGTGGACTCGATCCTCGTCGACGAAGCGCGCACGCCGCTGATCATCTCCGGCCCGCTCGACGACCGCTCGGATCTCTACAACACGATCAACGAGTTCATTCCGATGCTTTCGCCGGAGGACTACGAGATCGACGAAAAGCAGCGCTCGGCCAACTTCTCCGAAGACGGCACCGAGAAGCTGGAAAATCTTTTGCGCGAGGCAGGCCTGCTCAAGGGTGAATCGCTCTACGACATCGAAAACGTCGCGATCGTCCACCACGTCAACAACGCGCTCAAGGCCCACAAGCTGTTCCAGCGCGACAAGGACTACATCGTCCGCAACGACGAGATCGTCATCATCGACGAGTTCACCGGCCGCATGATGCCGGGCCGTCGTTATTCCGAAGGCCAGCACCAAGCGCTCGAAGCCAAGGAAAAGGTGCAGATCCAGCCCGAGAACCAGACGCTCGCCTCGATCACCTTCCAGAACTATTTCCGCATGTATTCCAAGCTCGGCGGCATGACCGGCACGGCCTCCACCGAAGCGGAAGAATTCGGCAACATCTACGGCCTGGAAGTCATCGAGGTTCCGACCAACCTGCCGATCAAGCGTATCGACGAGGACGACGAGGTCTATCGTACGCAGGGCGAAAAGCTGAAGGCGATCATCGACGAGATCAAGTCGGCACACGAGCGTGGCCAGCCGATGCTGGTCGGCACGACGTCGATCGAAAAGTCCGAACAGCTTGCCGATCTCCTGAAGAAATCGGGCTTCGACAACTTCCAGGTGCTGAACGCGCGTTACCACGAGCAGGAAGCCTTCATTGTTGCGCAGGCCGGCGTTCCGGGTGCCGTCACGATCGCCACCAATATGGCCGGCCGCGGTACCGACATCCAGCTCGGCGGCAACGTCGACATGCGCATCCAGCAGGAACTCTCGGAAGTCGAGCCCGGCCCTGAGCGCGACCAACGCGAACAGGCGATCCGTGCCGAGGTGCAGCAACTGAAGGAGAAGGCGCTGGCGGCCGGCGGACTTTACGTTCTGGCCACCGAACGCCACGAAAGCCGCCGCATCGACAACCAGCTGCGCGGCCGTTCCGGCCGTCAGGGCGATCCGGGCCGGTCCAAGTTCTACCTGTCGCTTCAGGACGACCTGATGCGCATCTTCGGCTCCGACCGCATGGACGGCATGCTGCAGAAACTCGGCCTTAAGGAAGGCGAGTCGATCATCCACCCCTGGATCAACAAGGCGCTCGAGCGTGCACAGAAGAAGGTTGAAGCTCGCAACTTCGACATCCGTAAAAACCTTCTGAAATACGACGACGTGCTCAACGACCAGCGCAAGGTGATCTTCGAACAACGCATCGAGCTGATGGATGCCGTCAGCGTCACCGAAACCGTGACCGACATGCGCAACGAAGTCATCGAGGACATCGTTTCCAAGCGTATCCCCGAGCGCGCCTATGCCGAAAAGTGGGACGTCGAAGGCCTGAAGGCCGACGTACAGCAGTACCTCAACCTCGACCTGCCGATCGTCGAATGGGCGGCTGAAGAAGGCATCGACGAGGCCGATATCCTGGAGCGCGTCACGGCGGCCACCGACCAGGCCGTTGCCGAGCGCGCCGAGCGTTTCGGGCCTGAAATCATGCAATATGTCGAACGCTCGGTGATCCTGCAGACGCTCGACCATCTCTGGCGCGAACATATCGTCAATCTCGACCATCTGCGTTCGGTCGTCGGCTTCCGCGGTTATGCCCAGCGCGACCCGCTGCAGGAATACAAGTCCGAAGCCTTCGAGCTGTTCCAGGCCCTGCTCGGCAACCTTCGCCAGGCCGTAACAGCCCAGCTGATGCGCGTCGAACTGGTGCGCGAAGCGGCCGAAGCGCCGCAGCCCGTGCCGCCACTGATGGAAGGCCACCATATCGATCCCTTGACCGGCGAAGACGATTTCGGCGGTGGCTCCGGCTCGCTCCTGGCTGTCGCTCCGGAAAACCGCAACCCGGCCGATCCGTCGACCTGGGGCAAGGTCTCGCGCAACGAGGCCTGCCCATGCGGCTCCGGCAAGAAGTACAAGCACTGCCACGGAATTTACGAAGCCTAATCTGAAAATGCCGCCTCCGGGCGGCATTTTTGTTTGCGAGGCGGGAAAGGCGAAGGCCGCCTCGTCTCCCGATGTCCAGTGGCGTGGCCGCATGACCTGGCGTCGGCCGGTTGCGATCCGGCGCGCGTCTTTTCGGCACTGGACGGGGTCCATCCGCTCGGCTCCCCCCCCCAAGGCAAACCCGCCAACTGAACCGTTTGTTAACGGTGATCTGGCACAACCAAACCCTGTATTGCGTAATCTCAGGGTGTTCTCGTGTTCATGGCGGTGTGTCAAACAGCCGGACGAATGCTGCCGTCAGCGCTTCGACACCGCTTGTCTCCGCTGGTGGGCATGCTGGTCGCCGCCCTGACCGAACACGACCCGAAAAACACGGCACGCCGGATGGCACTGGTCGCCTTCGCCATCCGCATCCTCAGCGCCGCAATCGCCTTCCTGTCCCAGATCATTCTCGCGCGCCTGATGGGCGAGTTCGAGTACGGCATCTTCGTCTTCGTCTGGGTGCTGGTGATCCTGTTCGGTAACCTGTCCTGCGTCGGCTTCCATTCGGCCGTGATCCGTTTCCTGCCGGAATACCAGGTCGCAGCGGCGCTGGACGAAATTCGCGGCCTGACGACCACCGCGCGCATCTTTGCCCTCGTGTCGGCAAGCACGCTCGCACTCGTCGGGTTTCTGGGCCTGTGGCTGTTTGCCGAACGGATCGAGGGTTACTACCTCGTGCCGCTTTATCTCGGCCTGTTCATCCTGCCGATGATCGCGCTCGGCGATGTGATGGACGGCACCGCCCGCGCCCATGGTTGGCCGCTTTCGGCCATGAGCCCGACCTTCATCATCCGCCCTCTGCTGGTGCTCGCCTTCATGGTTCTGGCAACGACGATGGGCGCGCCGCACACGGCGCGCACGGCCATGGCCGCAGCCATTGCCGCGGTCTATGCGACGACCATCAGCCAGTTCCTCGTACTCACCTGGCGGTTGCGCTCGCGCTACGTCCGAGGACCGCTGCGCATCGAAATGGGACGCTGGCTCACGGTCGCGGTGCCGATCTTCCTGATCGACGGCTTCGGATTCCTGCTGACCAATTCCGACGTCGTCATTGTCGGCTGCTACCTGAAGCCGGAGGATGTCGCCGTCTACTTCGCCGCCGCCAAGACGATGGCGCTGGTTCACTTCGTCATGTTCTCCGTCAAGGCGGCGGCAGGTCCGCGGATTGCCGGAGCCATGGCCGCAAACGACCGCAGGCAATTGGCCGAGATCGCCATCGAAAGCGCCCGCTGGGCGTTCTGGCCGTCGCTGATGCTCGGGGCAATCGTTTTGGCGGCCGGCCCGATCCTGCTCTCGCTGTTCGGTCCGGCCTTCGTCGGCGGCTGGCCTTTGATGGCCATCCTGTTTGCCGGCATCATGGCCAAGGCCTTCATCGGGCCCGCCGAAATCTTGCTGACGATGGCAGGCCAGCAGACGCTGTGCGTGATCCTGTACGCTGGCGCTCTGGTGGCAAACCTCGCGCTTAACTTGAGCCTCATTCCTCTTTTCGGATTGATTGGTGCTGCATTTGCAACCGCCGGCGCTATGTTCGTCGAGGCAATGCTGCTTCATTTCGCCGTAAGGCGCACCTTCGGCTTCGCGCTGTCCGCTTTCGCAAGCGGGCGTTCGGACCATGACAACAACGGGGCGATCCATCCATGATCGGCAATACCAATGTTCCCGGTGACGCAGACGATAGAGCTGCTCGCATCCTTGGCGGGCTGGCACCGATGGGGCATTCCCATCCCCAGGCAGAGCACATGCTTGCGGTCGGACGCCCCGGACGGCATCTCTCCATCTACCCGGCCAAGGCCGGCTATGAATTGCAGGGCGAACTCGACTTCCTGTCGAACCGGGCGCTTGAGCCGAACGTATTCTTCACCGGCCGGTTCCTGGCACCGGCGATGCCCAGGCTCGAGGAGCGCGTGATCCGGCTCGCCATCATCAGGGACAACAACGAGCGCCGCAGCCGCATGCGCTTCCTGATGCCATTTTCGATCGAGAAGCCCGGCTTTTCGATCGGCGCACCGATTATCCGCGCCTGGTCCAATCCCTTCGGCCCGCTTGGCGTGCCGCTGCTCGATGCCGAGGATGCGGCCGAAACGATCGACAACCTGTTTGAAGCCCTGACCAATCCGTCGGCAAGCCTTCCCCCGGTTCTGGTGCTGCCGGATGTGCGCCTCAAGGGCAAGTTCGCGCAACTGGCGCGTGCCGTCGCCATCGGCCGAAACCTGCCGCTGACAGTGACTGACACGTTCAGCCGGCCGATGCTCGAAAGCCTGTTCGATGGCCCGACCTATCTGAAGAAGGCAATCAGCCCGGCGCATTTCCGCGAATTGCGGCGCCAATGGAACCAGCTGGAAAAGCTTGGGAAGCTTGCCTATTCCGTCGCGCGCCAGCCGAGCGAGGTCCGCATTCGCATGGAAGAGTTCCTTGCGCTGGAAGCGTCCGGCTGGAAGGGCCGCGAACGCAGCGCCATGGTGCTCGACCGCTTCCGCGCGGCCTTCGCTCGCGAGGCGATCACCAACCTTTCCGAAGCCGACAGCGTTCGGATCCACACGCTCGACCTCGACGGCAAAGCCATCGCCTCCATGGTCGTTTTCCTGATGTCGGGCGAAGCCTACACGTGGAAGACGGCCTACAACGAGCACTATGCGAGGTTCTCGCCGGGCAAGCTGCTTTTGGCGGAACTGACCGAATGGCACCTCGACGACGCCAACATCGCCCGCTCGGATTCCTGCGCCGTTCCCGACCACCCGATCATGAGCCGGTTCTGGCAGCAGCGCGAAGAAATGGGCACGCTGGTCATCGGCCTGCAGCAGACGCGCGACCGCGACGTTCGCCAGGTAGCAGCCCAGTTGCACCTCTACCGCAACACCCGCAACATGGCGCGAATGCTGCGGGAAAAGATCAAGGCGCTCGCCGGTCGTTGACCGGCTTCCTCAGGCGGGCGCGTGCGGCGGCTCTGCCGCCGCCTGTTCACGCAGGAACCGGCGAATGACCTTGCCCGATGTCGTCAGCGGCAGGCTGTCGACAAACGCGATTTCCCGCGGATATTCATGCATCGACAGACGTGTCTTCACCCAGTCGCGGATCGATTGGGCGGTTTTTTCGTCGCCATCCACGCCGGGCCTCAGGACGACATAGGCCTTGACGATTTCCGTGCGCAACGCGTCGGGCTTTCCGACCGCCGCGGCAAGCTGCACGTCCGGATGTCCGCCAAGGCAGTCCTCGATTTCTCCAGGGCCGATGCGATAGCCTGATGACGTGATCACGTCGTCATCGCGCCCGAAGAAAGTGAAGTAGCCTTCGACATCCATCACCCCCTGATCGCCGGTCGTCATCCAGTCGCCGATAAACTTTGCCTCCGTCGCCTTGTCATTGTTCCAGTAGCCGAGAAACATCACAGGATCCGGTCTGCGGATCGCCACCTGGCCGACAGTTCCGGCCGACAGTTCCCGGCCGTCACCGTCGATGATCGCCACCCGGTGCCCCGGCGCCGCCTTGCCCATCGAGCCCGGCTTGACCACGCCGAGATCGGCGGCAGACGAAATGACGATGTTGCACTCCGTCTGGCCGTAGAACTCGCTGACCTCAAGGCCGAGTGCGGCCCTCGCCCATTCGAAGGTTTCGCGCCCGAGCGCCTCGCCGGCCGAACCGATGGTTCTGAGATTGAGACGGTATCGCTCCCGCGGCCGGTCGACCGCCTTCATCAGCCGCAGTGCCGTCGGCGGAATGAAGGCGTTGCGCACGTCCATCTCTTCAAGGATCCGAAAGGCGGTGTGCGGGTCGAACTTCTGGGCCGGCGACGAAACCACGGGAACGCCGAGCAGCAGCGAAGGCAGGAGCGCGTTCAGCAAGCCACCGGCCCAAGCCCAGTCGGCGGGCGTCCACATCCGATCACCCGGCTGCGGCAGGAAATGGTGGTGAAACTGGAACCCCGGAAGATGGCCGAGCAGCACCCGGTGGCCATGCAGCGCGCCCTTCGGCGGCCCTGTCGTTCCCGAAGTGTAGATCATCAGTGCTGCATCGTCGGGCATGGTGTCGGCGGCGACAAAACCCTCGGCATCGCCTGAGGCAAGCTCGGCGAAATCGAGCGTGCCTGCAACACTTTCGCCTCCGGTCAGCACCACCAGCCGCAGATCCGGCAGCCGCCCGCGGATGGCGGCGACGCGCTCGTGGCCGAAGGCATTGGTGACGATCGCCGCGACACCGGCGTCGTGCAGACGGTACTCGAGCGCCTCAACCCCGAACAAAAGGGCGAGCGGCAAGGCGATCGCGCCGAGCTTGTAAATGGCGGCATGCGCAATGGCAGCCTCGAACCCCTGCGGCAGCAGGATCGCCACCCGGTCCCCCGGTTTGATCCCTTGGCGCTCGAGTCCCCGCGCAAATGCGGAGGATTGCCGCGAGAACGCACCGTAGGTCAGTGTGCGATGATCGCCATCCGGGCTGAAATGCTGAAGACAGATGCGCTCCGGCTCTTTCGCGGCCCAGGCATCGCTGACCGCCACGCCGATGTTGAACTTCTCAGGGATCTGCCACTCGAAAGCGCCGTAGAGTTCGTCGTAATTCTCGATTGTCGGTAACATGGCCCCGCCGCAACAGACTTCTGCTGCACTGCACCTAACATCTTCGTCGGCCCCAGTTCAATCGCCAGCGCGACACCGGCTATCCACTGACAGGCTCGATCTTGCCTCGTTCCTCGCTTCCACTCGCTCCTCACATCAGCGCGGTGGCTCTTCGGCGAGAAGCGTTCTGACGTGACCGAGAATGCGCCTGAAGCCATCGACCCCGCCCCCACCCCGGGCGATCAGCACCGCACCTTGCCACGCAGCGGTCACGATCGCTGCCCGTGACGCCGCCTGCGCCGGCGACCACCCCATTTCGATGAGGTTGCGCGCCAGCAATCTTTCGATATCGCCAAGCAAACTCGTCGCCAGGCCGCGCATCGCCACGGTTGTCGCCATGGGATCGACCATCGTCTGACCCACCGGGCAGCCGATGATTTCCCCTTGCGCGGCGTAGAACGTCTCGATCCGGAAAAACACCCGCTCGATCCGCTGCAGCGGCGTCAGTTCGGGCGCTTCGAAGATCGGCAGCGTCTCCCTGCGGAAATGCGCCACCGCTTGCTCGAACAGCGCCTCGAACAACGCGGCCTTGCTGGGGAAGTGATGGGTGATCTTGCCGAGCGAGATCCCGAGTGCCGCGGTGATCTCGGAGAAGGAGGATGCGGCATAGCCACGAACGAAAATCAGCCGCCCAGCGGCATCGAGGATTTCTTCGCGCGTTTGCAGCCCCTTGGCATAGCCCATGATGACCTACCTCGCAGAGGCGATCGATCGCCGGAAGAACCAGAAGGTGCCGCCGGGCACGAAGCTGAACAGCATCGCCTTGAAGGCCCAGCCGCGCGGCTGATCGCTTAAGGACAGTTCGTTGATGACGGCCCAGATATAGGTGAGGAAAGCAAGGCCATGCACCGGGCCGAGGAAGCGGGTCACTTCGCTAAAGCCCAGGCCGTGCTTCAGCGGCACGCCGACAAAGACGAGGAGCAGCAAGGTCGTCCCCTCGGCAACGGCGGAGATGCGCAGCAGGCGGGAGATCTGTCGGTTGGTTTGGTGTTCTGACATGGCCATTCCTATTTGATGACGGCAACGGAAACGATGGTGGCGGTGAGCATCAGGCCTGCGAGCTGCAGCACACGGATGCGGGCGGCGGAGACGGTTTCTCGGCGCAGAGAAGCGACCGTTGCGGCTATGGCGCCGTGCAGCGCCATCATCGCAAGGACGCAGGCAATCTTGACCTGAAACCAGCCCTCGCCGAGCAACTCGGGTCCGCGCAGGAAGAACAGCGTCGCGCCCAGCAGAAGCGTCGCCAGCATCGCCGGATTGACCACCAGCCGCAGGCAGCGCTGCTCCACGGCGCTGAGCAGATCGGCGTTGCCCTGCTCAGCCAGCACCTGCCGATGACTGGCAAGTTGAACGACCAGCAGACACTGGCCGCCGAGCCAGACGACCACCGAGACGACATGCGCCGCCTTGACCCAGAGATAATAGGGAAAAATCAGATCGAGCATCGTCAAATCCAAAACAGAAAGATCATTCTGTTTGTTGCCGAAATCGAATCAGAAGTCACTGCGACAAATCGGCAGCGACTTGGGCGACGTGAGCGATGAGATGAGACTGCGCACGAAGCGCATGATCGGCGTGCCATCGAAGACAGGAAGGCACGCTGGGGCGTCATGTGGGAAAAGCTTAAGTGGTGGTGCCCCATGCCGGGGTCGAACCAGCACTCCTTTCGGAACTCGATTTTGAGTCGAGCGCGTCTACCAATTCCGCCAATGGGGCTCAGGGATATAAGATATCAGCGGCGTGGATTTACACGAAGGTTTTTGCCGCGGTCAACCATCATTTTCAACGAAAGCATGTTGCGCAAAACTGTGCCGTGATTTTCCGACAACGGCATGCACGAAAACGAGAACACGAGGTGCGGCAAGCGATCCCTGGAGATCGCGACGCGGCCTGGCGCGGCAACAATCACGAAAGCGTGCAGACATGACGCATGGGAGGCGATTTACAGCGGGTGTCGCCGCACCTAAGAAGGCCTTATTCAGTTGCAATGCAGCATATGCCGGACACCAATCCCGATGCTTTCCCGCGTGAGGTACGCATGATCGACGCTTCCACCGCTTCCCGCTACCACCTGTTCATCGCCGTTCTCGTGACGCTCGGCATGGCGGCGACCGTTGGCGGCGCACTCGGCTTCGAGCATATCGGCGGCTACATCCCCTGCGCGCTTTGCCTCTTGCAGCGCGACCCCTATTACTACGGCATTCCGCTGGGCATTCTGGCCGTTATCACCAGCGCCTTGAGGCTGCCGGCCTGGACGACGCGCACCCTGCTTCTGGCGATCGGCATCCTGATGCTCGTGGGTGCCGGCATGGGCGTCTACCACTCGGGCGCCGAATGGGGCTTCTGGGAAGGTCCGTCGACCTGCGCCACCACGGCGCAAGGTGTATCCTCCAATGTCGGCGATCTGCTGGGCGACCTTGATTCCAAGCACGGCCCGTCCTGCACGGAAGCAGCCCTTCGGGTGCTCGGCCTCTCCTTTGCCGGTTGGAACGTCATTGCCAGCCTGATCTTTGCAGCGATCGCCTTGCGCGGTGCTGCCAAGGCCTGATCTCACCGGGAAACACCGCGTCAAAAGAGAACACCGCGTGACGACGGTTCACGCGGCCTGTCTTATGCGTCCTGGCCTCAGGCCGCTTTCGTCCGGAAAACAATAGCCGAGACGCCTCAGGGCTGCAGTTCGACATCCCAGTAGAGATAGTCCATCCAGCTTTCGTGCAGGTGGTTCGGCGGGAACAGCCGGCCATTGTTGTGCAGGTCCTGCACCGTCGGCTGGTAGGGCTTCTGGTGTGGGAACATGCCCGCCTGCTTCGGCAGCTTGCTGCCCTTTCGCAGATTGCAGGGCGAGCAGGCCGCAACGACATTGTCCCAGGTCGTCTGACCACCATGGGCGCGCGGCACCACATGATCGAAGGTCAGATCGTCGGGTGTGCCGCAATACTGGCATTCGAACTTGTCGCGCAGGAAGACGTTGAACCGGGTAAACGCCGGGTGACGCGACGGCTGTACGTAGCTTTTCAGGCAAACCACGCTCGGCAACCGCATCGAGAAGCTGGGTGAGGAGACCGAGTGCTCGTATTCCGCAAGGATAATCACACGGTCAAGGAAAACCGCCTTGATCGCGTCCTGCCAGGACCAGAGCGACAAGGGGTAATAACTCAGCGGCCGATAGTCAGCGTTCAAGACGAGCGCCGGTAAGGCCTGCGGTGAGACTGCAATCGTCAAGCGTATTCTCCTGATCGATTCGGCATCTGCACCTTCTATATTAGGCCCGTTGCAACAGGATTGTGAAGCAGGAAAGAAAAAAGCGAACCTTGGATTCGCTTTTTCCTTCAAGGTGTCACAGGAACAGCATCCCGGCGCATTTCCTGCGCGTAATAGGCCCAGAACAGACGCGCCGCGACGCTGCGCCACGGCGCCCAGGACGCGGCCAGTGAATCAATCTCGCGAGCGGTCGGGCGAAGCTCCAGGCCAAGCCCGTGGCCGATGGCGTTCTGCAGCGCGACGTCGCCGGATGGAAAGACATCCGGATGCCCGGCGCAAAACAAGAGATAGACCTCCGCCGTCCAGCGCCCGACGCCCTTGATGGTCGTCAGTTCCCGGATCGCCTCCGGCGCTTCGACATTACAGATCGCGTCGAGGTCGATGTCGCCGGCAACGACGACCTGCGCCACCCGCCGCAGCGCATCGGCCTTGGCACGGGAAAGCCCGATGGCGCGGCAATCCTCGTCGCTGAGCGAGAGGGCGGCGGGTGCGGTGATCTCGCCGAGCGAGGCCTCCATGCGCTTCCAGATCGCAGCGGCGCTCGCCTTCGACACCATTTGCGATACGATGATACTGGCAAGCCCGCGATAACCGGGGTCGGTTCGCCTGAGCGGCACGGGGCCGGCCTTGGCCACCACATGTTCGAGACGGGCGTCGAGCATCACCAGGCCGGCAAGGCCCGCCTCAATGTCCTCATGTGTCCGAATGATCCGCATGGCGCCTCCAAAAAGCGGATGATTTTTATACCGCTTCCATGTCAAAGGGAAACGATGGCAGACACGTCATCCGCACAACCCGTTTTCCGTTTTGCACCGAGCCCGAACGGACTTTTGCATCTCGGCCACGCGCTGTCGGCGATGCTCAACCACGACATGGCGCAAGCGTCGAACGGACGGTTCCTGTTGCGCATCGAGGATATCGACCGGACGCGCTGCCGCCCCGAGTTCGAAACTGCAATCTTCGACGACCTCGCCTGGCTCGGGCTTGAATGGGAGCAGCCGGCACGTCGGCAATCGGACCACCTCGACGCTTACGCATCCGCCCTGAAGCGGCTTGACGATATGGGCCTCGTCTACCCCTCGGTGATGTCGCGCGGCGAGATCAAAGCGGCGGTTGCCGAGGCCGAAACTAAAGGCCGCACTTGGCCGCGCGATCCGGATGGCGCGCCACTCTACCCAGGGAGTGAGCGAAACCTGGGTTCCGAAGCCCGCAATGCGGTTATCGCCAGCGGCAAGCCTCACGCTTGGCGGCTGGACATGGCAAAGGCGGCACTTTCGGCCGGCGCAGCGCCCCTGACCTGGCAGGAGACGGGCAACGGGCCGGAGGGAGAGACAGGCATCATAGCGGCCGATCCGGCGGCCTGGGGCGACGTCATCCTGTCGCGCTCCGATACGCCGTCGAGCTACCACCTTTCCGTCGTCGTCGACGACGCGCTGCAAGGCATCACCCATGTGGTGCGTGGCCGTGACCTCTATCACGCAACCGCGGTGCATAGCCTGCTGCAGCGGCTGCTCGATCTACCGGAGCCGGTCTACCATCACCACCGCCTGTTGCTCGGCGCGGACGGCCGTAAACTCTCCAAGAGCAATCGCGACACCGGAATCCAGGCCTTCCGCGAGGCTGGCAGGACGCCTGCCGACATCCGCGCATTGATCCTCTGAAAGCGCTCAGTCCCCGGTCACACGCTGTCCCTGGAAGCTGCGCCGCACCATGCGCTTCACCCGATATTTGAGGATGGCCGCGTTGATCTCGGCGCCGATGATGAAGATCGCCGCGACCATATAGAGGAACACGAGCACGATCATGATCGAGGCGAGGCCGGCATAGGTCGAGACGTAGGTCGCAAAGGTCGAGAGATAGTAGGCGAAGGTGTAGCCGCCGATCGTCCAGCAGAGCAGCGTCAGGAAGATTCCCGGCAACACGTCGACCACCTTGCGGTGACCGTCCGGCAACCACAGATGCGACACCAGAAGCCCACCCGTCACCACGACCAGCGCCAGCGGCAGGCTCCAGTTGTCGACCGTCGCCAGCACCCCGTCGAGCCAGGGCAGCCATTCGCCGGCATAGCGAAGTGCCAAGGGCACGGCGACGAGAAGGATGCTCAGCGCTGCGAGGATCAGCACCCCGGCAATCACGAAGCCGAGGCTGGCGAGGCGCGTCACGTACCAGTAGCGGCTTTCCGTCACCCTATAGGCGCGGTTGAGCGACACCCGCAGCGCTTCGACGCCATTCGAGGCGAAATAGGCAGCCGCGAGCACCGAAACGGTCAACAGGCCGCCACGTGGAATGGTCAGCACCTGGACGATCTCGTTGGCGATCGGGGTCGCGATCGATTCCGGCCAGGCGTCGAAAATGAGATGGACGGCGGTCTCGGCAAACTGATCGGCACCGAGGAAGCTGCCGAGCGCCGTGCCGAAAATCAGGAACGGGAAGACGGCAAGCAGAGACGAAAGCGCAACATGGCTCGCCATGGCCCAGCCATCGTCCAGACTGAAGTGCCACAGCGCATCGAACACGACTTTCCAGGTGATGCGTATAAACGATGGCATTTCCACTCCGGCCGAGTAGCACCAGGGTCACCTGCATTCGCATGCGGGGCCTCCGACGCCGTTCCATGGCTTTGGCGCTCATCCAACCGCGACAACGTACACGGGTTTGGGCTCGCGCAATTCAATTGTATCCCGCCGATGAATATGGGAAACGGGGGCAGGATTTCTACAGGAATCGACAGGATGTCCGATCGCCCCACAATCATTGTCACCGGATGCTCATCCGGTATCGGCGCCCATTGCGCCCGTGCGCTGCAAGCCGACGGCTGGCGGGTGTTTGCGACCGTGCGCCGTGAAGAGCACCGAAGCGCCCTCGAAAACGAGGGCATCGAAACCTTCCTGATGGACTACACCCAGCCGGAAACGATCGCGGCCCTGGTCGAGGCGGTGATGGCGCGTTCGGGCGGCCGCATCGATGCCTTGTTCAACAACGGCGCCTACGGCCAGGCCGGTGCGGTCGAGGACCTGCCGACCGAGGCACTTCGCCTGCAACTGGAAACCAACGTCATCGGCTGGCACGACCTGACGCGCCGAGTGATCCCTTCCATGCGGGCTCGTGGGCGCGGCCGCATCGTGCAATGCTCCTCCATTCTCGGCATCGTGCCCTATCGCTGGCGCGGCGCCTACAACGCCTCGAAGTTCGCGATCGAAGGGTTGTCGCTGACCTTGAAAATGGAACTCGCCGGCAGCGGCATCGAGGTCAGCCTGATCGAGCCGGGGCCGATCGCCTCCAGGTTCACCGCCAATGCCGTGACCTACATCGAGCGCTTCATCGACCTGAAAAATTCCGTGCACCGGGTCGAATACGAACGGCAGTTGCGGCGGCTGAAAGGCGAAAGCAAGCCGGCGGCCGGCAAGCTCGGACCGGAGGCGGTTTATGCCGTGCTCAAGCACGCGCTGACGGCAAAGAGACCGAAGCCGCACTATATTGTAACAAGGCCCGCCAAGCAGGGTGCGCTCCTGAAGAAGCTCCTGCCGGCAGCATTGTTTTACCGCATAATCGGCCGCCTAGGCTGACTGTAAACGCAAGGAAGCATTCCATGTCCAGTTTCTTCACCGGCCTGACCCTGCTCGTCATGGGCCTGGTCGTCATCGTTTTGATCCGCGGCCTCGTGAACATGGCCAAGGGCGGCAGCGGCAACACCTCCAACAAGCTGATGCAGGCCCGCGTCCTGTTGCAGGCAGTCGCAATCGCGCTGATCATGCTGACGCTGTGGCTGACCGGCGGCGGCCGCCCGTCATAAGGAACCTGACGACACCATGGTCAAGCTCAACAAGATCTACACCCGGACGGGCGACAACGGCACCACCGGGCTCGTCGCCGGTCCGCGCCGCCTGAAAAGCGACCTCAGGGTCGATGCCTATGGCGCCGTCGACGAAACCAATGCCTTTGTCGGCCTTGCCCGCCAGCACACCACCGGTATCGCCGATCTCGATGCCACATTGGTGCGGATCCAGAACGATCTCTTCGACCTCGGCGCCGATCTCGCGACCCCCGACACCGGCGAGAAGCCGGAATACGAGCCGCTCCGCATCGTCGCCACCCAGGTTACCTGGCTCGAAACCGAAATCGACCGGCTGAACGCCGACCTCGAGCCCCTGCGCTCCTTCGTTCTGCCGGCCGGCAGCGCCGCATCCGCAGCACTCCATGTAGCACGCACCGTTGCCCGCCGCGCCGAGCGGCAGATGGTAGCGCTGGCGCAGATCGAGGCCGAAATCGTCAGCCGCGAGGCGATCGCCTATATCAATCGGCTGTCGGATTTCCTGTTCGTGGCCGCCCGCTGGACCAACGACAGGGGCCGTGCCGACGTCCTATGGATTCCCGGTAAAAACAGATAACGTCCAGGGAATCACGCTTCGGGAGACCGCATGTTCATACCGCTTCACGATAAGAACACCCTGAAGTACATCAAGGTTCAGTATGTGACGATCAGCCTGATCGTCATCAACATCGCCGTCTGGCTGATAACCGGCCCGATCGCCACCGAAGAGTTCGCCAATGCGACGCTCTTGGGTTTCGGCTACATCCCGGCACTCGTCTTCGATTATGCCCAGCTCGACCCGTCGCTGATCGTCGTACCCGACGGCTTCACCTTCATCACCTACTCCTTCCTGCATGGCGACTTCATGCATCTGGCGATGAACATGCTGTTTCTCTGGGTGTTCGGTGACAATGTCGAGGATGCGCTCGGGCACTTTCGCTTTCTGATGTTCTATTTCGCCTGTGCCGCTGCCGGAGCCCTGGCGCACGGCCTGCTCGACCCGGCATCGGAAGCGCCGCTGATCGGCGCCTCTGGCGCGATCTCCGGCGTGGTCGCCGCCTATTTCCTGTTGCATCCGAAGGTGCGCGTCTGGGTTCTGGTGTTTTTCCGCATTCCCTTGCCTCTGCCGGCGGCCATTCCACTCGCCTTCTGGATCGGCCAGCAATTCTTCATGCTGGTGGTCGATCCGGGCAGCGGCGTCTCCTGGAGCGCCCATGTCGGCGGCATCGTCGCCGGGCTCGTGCTGGTGGTCGTTTTGCGACGCCGCGGCGTGCCCCTGTTCGACCGCACGATCGTCACGCCGCGCGCCGTCGAACACAAGGTTGCGTCCGCCGTCGTCTTGCCACAACCCGTGCCCGAAACGCACAAACCGCCGACGCCGTGGGGTCGACCAACGGTTTAAAACCGCAGGCCGGGCATTTCCTTCGGTCAGGTTTCATCATCATTTCAAAGGCTTGATCGCCAACCGACAAATGAGAAAGGGCTCGGATCCCGCATCTGCGAAGAGGTCTTGCCACGTCACTTTCTTACGTGTACGTAAACGTTATTCCAATTCTCGGGGTTATATCGATTTAGCGCCATGCACAGTGATTGTAATTGGAGAAAAAACGCGTATCGATGTCGCCAACCGACAATCAGGCGGCTCCGTTAAGGCGCATTTTCCTGCGAAAGCTCTTGGAGGGAAGAATCCATGAAAATACTTGTGACGGTTAAGCGGGTGGTTGACTACAACGTCAAGATCCGGGTGAAGGCGGACGGTTCGGGCGTCGAACTGGCGAATGTGAAGATGTCGATGAACCCGTTCGACGAGATCTCGGTGGAAGAGGCGCTGCGGCTGAAGGAAGCCGGCAAGGCCGACGAGGTCGTGGTGGTATCGGTGGGTCCGGCCAAGGCCGAAGAGACGTTGCGCACGGCACTTGCCATGGGCGCCGACCGGGCGATCCTGGTCGAAACCGACGACCAGGTCGAGCCGCTCGCTGTCGCCAAGATCGTCAAGGGTGTTGCAGAAGCCGAACAGCCGAGCCTGATCATCGTCGGCAAGCAGGCGATCGATGACGACTCGAACCAGACCGGCCAGATGCTGTCGGCATTGCTCGGCTGGGCTCAGGGCACCTTCGCCTCCAAGGTCGAGATCGGCGATGGCAAGGCAACGGTAACCCGTGAAGTCGACGGTGGTCTTCAGACAATCGACATTAAGTTGCCGGCAGTGGTCACCACCGACCTGCGCCTGAACGAGCCGCGCTACGCCTCGCTTCCCAACATCATGAAGGCGAAGAAGAAGCCGCTCGACAGACACACGCCTGCCGATTTCGGTGTCGACACCACGGCGCGGCTGAAGGTGCTGAAGACCGAGGAGCCGGAAGGCCGCAAGGCCGGCATCAAGGTCAAGTCGGTGGCCGAGCTCGTCGAAAAGCTCAAAACCGAAGCCGGCGTATTGTAAGTTCAGGAAAGGGAGAACAAAACCATGGCTATTCTGCTTCTGGCTGATCACGACGGCAGCCACCTTTCCGACCAGACCGCAAAGACGCTGACGGCAGCGAGCAAAATCGGCGGCGACGTGCATGTGCTGGTGGCCGGTGCTGGCGCCAAGACGGCCGCCGACCAGGCAGCCAAGCTTTCGGGCGTATCCAAGGTGCTGGTGGCCGAGGACGCAAGCCTTGCCAACAATCTGGCCGAACCGCTGGCAGCGTTGATCGTCTCGCTTGCCGGCAATTACGACACCATCCTTGCCGCCGCCACCTCGGTCGGCAAGAACGTGCTGCCGCGGGTGGCTGCCCTTCTCGACGTTGTCCAGGTCTCGGAAATCACCGAAGTTGTCTCTTCCGACACCTTCAAGCGTCCGATCTATGCCGGCAATGCCATCCAGACGGTGCAGACGACAGAGGCGAAGAAGGTGATCACCGTGCGCACCGCCTCGTTCGCCTCAGCCTCCGAAGGTGGCTCTGCCTCGGTCGAGACGATCGCGGCTGCAGCCAACCCCGGTCTTTCGAGCTTCGTTGCCGATGCGCTGTCGTCGTCGGATCGTCCGGAACTGACGTCGGCCAAGATCATCATCTCGGGCGGGCGCGCACTCGGCTCGGCGGAGAAGTTCAAGGAAGTCATCCTTCCGGTTGCCGACAAGCTCGGTGCTGCCGTCGGTGCATCGCGCGCGGCGGTCGATGCCGGCTACGCACCGAACGACTGGCAGGTCGGCCAGACCGGCAAGGTGGTCGCCCCCGATCTCTACATCGCCTGCGGCATCTCCGGTGCGATCCAGCATCTGGCCGGCATGAAGGACAGTAAGGTCATCGTCGCCATCAACAAGGACGAGGAGGCACCGATTTTCCAGGTCGCCGACTACGGTCTCGTCGCCGACCTGTTCGAAGCCCTGCCGGAGCTCGAAAAGGCGCTGTAACCATTCGCCAAACGCACTGCCAGACCCCTAGGAAAAGGGCTGGCAAAAGCGCGGACTTGGCATTAACAATCTACCGGGCCGGTCAGACCGGCCCGGTATTTTCGTACGTGAAGGTGGCAAAGCCGCCAAAATTCTTGAAGATGGATGTTCGCCGCGATGATCAAGACGGTCGGAGTTATTGGTGCCGGGCAAATGGGCTGCGGCATTGCGCATGTTTCGGCCATGGCCGGATACAAGGTGCAGATCTACGATCTTGCCGCTGATCGCATCGAGGCAGGCTTGGCCACCGTCAACGGCAACCTGGCCCGTCAGGTGTCCTCCGGCAAGATGACCGACGAGGCCCGCAAAAGCGCGCTGGCGCTGATCAAGGGCTCCTCCGACATCAACGACCTGTCGCAGGTGGACCTCGTCATCGAGGCGGTCACCGAAGACGAAACCATCAAGCGCAAGATCTATGGCCAGGTATGTCCTGTGATGAAGCCGGAAGCGCTGCTGGCGACCAACACGTCGTCGCTGTCGATCACCCGCCTGGCATCGGCAACCGACCGCCCGGAAAAGTTCATGGGCATCCACTTCATGAACCCTGTTCCGGTCATGAAGCTGGTCGAGCTGGTGCGCGGCATCGCCACCGACGAAGGCACGTTCAAGGCCGCCAAGGAGTTCGTCGGCACGCTCGACAAGACCGTGACCGTCGCCGAAGACTTCCCGGCCTTCATCGTCAACCGCATCCTGCTGCCGATGATCAACGAAGCGATCTACACGCTCTATGAGGGCGTCGGCACGGTCGAGGCGATCGACACCGCCATGAGGCTCGGCGCCAATCACCCGATGGGTCCGTTGCAGCTTGCCGACTTCATCGGCCTCGACACCTGCCTGTCGATCATGCAGGTCCTGCACGACGGCCTGGCGGACTCGAAGTATCGCCCCTGCCCGCTCTTGGTAAAATACGTCGAAGCCGGCTGGCTCGGCCGCAAGTCCGGACGCGGCTTCTACGACTACCGCGGCGAAGTACCGGTGCCGACCCGCTAATCGACCCATCTCCGAAATTCAAAGCCCGGCGAAATGCCGGGTCTTTCTGTTTTAAGACGGTGACGTCGAGTCGCTCAGCTGCCGGCAACAGGCGCGATTGCCGCGCGGATCAATGCCTTTGCATCGTCGCTGTCCCAGGCGGCTGGGCCATTCATCGAGCCGATCAGGCATCCCTTGTCGTCGAGCAGCAAAGTTGCCGGCAGGCCAAAGGCAAGACCTTCCTTCTTCAGATTGTTGAAGACGCCCATCGACGCATCGCGGTAGTAGCGAAGATCGTGGACCGCGGTCTCGTCGAGAAAGGCCCTCGGCTTTTCGTCATCGCCGACGTCGATGTTGATTGCGACCACCTCGAATCTGTCGCTGCCGAGAGACTTCTGCAGGGCGTTAAGGGCTGGCATCTCCTCGCGGCAGGGGCCGCACCAGGTGGCCCAGAGATTGACGAGCAGGGTCTTGCCGGCAAAGGCTGAAACCGTCGTCGGCTTGCCCTGCGGATCGTTGAAATCGAGCGCGATCGGGCGCGGCGACGCGGCCGGCGACATCGCCGCCACCTGACCCTTCATGAACGGTGTCAGCGAGGTTACCTTTTCGCCGGTCAACGGGCAGACGGCAGCCGCCGTTTCGGTCGTCTCGGCATTGCCAGACCCCGTCTCCTTCACGTATACCGCAGCCGCACCGACGATCACGCCGAACACGGCGGCGAGCGCGAACAATTTCACGGCCGGGGGGGATTTCTTCTGGTCGGGCATTTCATTCTCCAAGGCGGGCATTCTTCATGGCTGACGGCAATTCCGAGACGAAATCCTCCAACCAGATGTGGGGCGGTCGCTTCGCCTCGGGCCCAGACGCGATCATGGAGGAGATAAATGCCTCGATCGGCTTCGACAAGAAGCTCTATGGCCAAGACATCCGCGGCTCAATAGCGCATGCGACCATGCTTGCGCATCAAGGCATCATTTCGGCTGAGGACAAAGACAAGATCGTTCACGGTCTCAACACGATCCTGTCAGAGATCGAAAGCGGCCAGTTCGAGTTCTCGCGCCGCCTCGAAGACATCCATATGAACATCGAGGCGCGGCTTGCGACCCTGATCGGGCCTGCCGCCGGCCGGCTGCACACGGCCCGTTCGCGCAACGACCAGGTGGCGCTCGACTTCCGCCTCTGGGTCAAGGAAGAACTGCAGCGGACCGAGAAGGCGCTGACCGGCCTGATCGCCGCCTTCCTCGATCGCGCCGAGGAACACGCCGAGACCGTCATGCCCGGCTTCACCCATCTACAGACGGCCCAGCCCGTCACCTTCGGCCATCACTGCATGGCCTATGTCGAAATGATCGGCCGCGACCGCTCGCGCGTGCGCCACGCCATCGAGCACATGGACGAAAGCCCGATTGGTGCGGCCGCCCTTGCCGGCACCGGGTTCCCGATCGACCGTCACATGACGGCAAGCGCACTCGGCTTTGCCGGCCCCACCCGCAACTCGATCGATACCGTTTCCGACCGCGATTTCGCGCTCGAATTCCTGTCGATCGCCGCGATCGCCGCCACGCACCTGTCGCGCCTCGCCGAAGAGATCGTCATCTGGTCGACGCCGCAGTTCGGCTTCATCCGCCTCTCCGACGCGTTTTCGACCGGCTCGTCGATCATGCCGCAGAAGAAGAACCCGGATGCCGCCGAACTGGTGCGCGCCAAGACCGGCCGCATCAACGGTTCGCTGATCGCGCTCCTCACCGTCATGAAGGGCCTGCCGCTCGCCTATTCCAAGGACATGCAGGAAGACAAGGAGCAGGTCTTCGACGCCGCCGAGAGCCTCGAACTCGCCGTTGCCGCCATGACCGGCATGGTGCGCGACATGGCCATCCGGGCCGACCGGATGAAGGCGGCTGCCGGCTCCGGTTACTCCACCGCGACCGACCTTGCCGACTGGCTGGTGCGCGAAGCGGGCCTACCCTTCCGCGACGCACACCACGTCACCGGGCGTGCCGTCGCACTTGCCGAGCAGAAGACCTGCGACCTCGCCGACCTCTCGCTCGAAGACCTGCAGTCGATCCATCCCCAGATCACCGCAAAGGTGTTCGATGTACTGACCGTCGAGGCCTCGGTTGCCAGCCGCACCTCCTTCGGCGGCACGGCTCCGAACGAGGTTCGCAAGCAGATCGCCTGGTGGCGCGCCCGCAACTGATGCTTGTCTCCCGAAACTGCGCGGCGGTTTCGGGATAACGACCGCCGGCAGCGCAAGCGCCTGAAAGACGTCGCAGAATCAGGGTGCACAAGCGCCGGAAAAATCGATAAGACATCGCACCAGCATCAGTCTCCGCGAAGGAAAATCACGATGACATTCACGAAGGCGGCCCGGTTTGCGCTTCTTCTGGCGATCCCCGGGCTGGTTCTTGCCGGTTGTGGACGCAAGGGCGACCTCGACCGACCCGGCTCGACGGCACCGATCAACACCTTGACCCCTGCCGGAACCGTCGAAAAGAAAGAACAGGCGGACGACCGCCGTTTCCTGCTTGATCCCCTCCTCTAGAGCCTTCCGGTTCAAACGGAGTGTAGAAACGCTCTATCTCTTTGTTTCAACGCATTTCCGGACGGAAAACCGCTTCGCACTTTTCCTGGAAATGCTCTAAGCCGAGCCAAGCCCCGTGAATCATTTCGAATACCGCGACGGAATCCTCTACGCCGAAGACGTGCCGGTGACCGACATCGCCCGTGCCGTCGGAACGCCCTTCTACTGTTATTCGACCGCAACGCTCGAGCGGCACTACAAGGTCTTCTCCAAGGCCTTTGCCGACGTCGATGCGATGGTCTGCTACGCCATGAAGGCCAATTCGAACCAGGCGGTGCTGAAGACGCTCGCGCGCCTCGGCGCCGGCGTCGACGTCGTGTCCGGCGGTGAACTGCGCCGCGCGCTGGCCGCCGGCATTCCGGCAAGCCGCATCATGTTTTCGGGCGTCGGCAAGACCCCGAACGAAATGGATCTGGCGCTCGAAGCGGGCATCTACTGCTTCAACGTCGAGTCCGAACCGGAACTCGAGGTCCTGAACCAGCGCGCCGTTCGCGCCGGCAAGCGTGCGCACGTGTCCTTCCGCATCAATCCGGATGTCGACGCGCGCACCCATTCGAAGATCTCGACCGGCAAGAAGGAAAACAAGTTCGGCATTTCGTGGGAGCGCGCCCGCGCCGTCTACGCCCATGCCGCAACGCTGCCGGGCATTCAGGTCACCGGTATCGACATGCATATCGGCAGCCAGATCACCGAACTGCAGCCCTTCGACGACGCCTTCAAGCTCTTGCGCGAGCTGGTCGACACCCTGCGCAGCGACGGCCATGCGATCGATCACGTCGACATCGGCGGTGGTCTCGGCATTCCCTACAAGGAAGACAACAATCCGCCGCCACTGCCCGACGCCTATGCCGACATCGTCAAGAACCAGCTGCAATCGCTCGGCTGCAAGATCGTCACGGAGCCGGGCCGCCTGATCGTCGGCAATGCCGGCATCCTCGTGACCGAGGTCATCTACGTCAAGGACGGCGGCGACAAGACCTTCGTCATCGTTGATGGCGCCATGAACGACCTTATCCGCCCGACGCTCTATGAAGCCTACCACGAGATCAGGCCGGTCCGTATCTCGGCTGCCAATGCTCCCCGCATCAAGGCCGACGTCGTCGGCCCGGTGTGCGAGACGGGCGATTACCTGGCGCTCGACCGCGAGATGGCCATGCCGAAGCCGGGCGATCTCTTCGCCATCAGCTCGGCCGGCGCCTATGGCGCAGTCCAGGCCAGCACCTACAACAGCCGGCTGCTGATCCCGGAAGTGCTGGTCAAGGGCGATCGTTTCCACGTGATCCGGCCGCGCCAGAGCTACGACGACCTGATCGGGCTCGATTCCGTCCCGGACTGGCTCGACTGAGCAACGTTTCGCATCGGACGATGATCTGTGGATCGCCCGCGCGGGCGATCACGATTTTGTTGTCGCCCTCGTCTTCGCCACAAACGATGTTATCCTGATCACTCAATAGGTCGGTCACGAGCGGTCATGAGCGGCCGAAAGGGAACTTGGGCGGATGACGCAATTCCGGCAGGATGAAACGCCACAACCGAAGTCGTTTGCCAGAACGCTGGCACTGAAGAGATGTGTCGCACGGGCGGTCCTGACCGCCGAGCAGGTTTTGCCGCGCGCCCTCGTTCCCGCGTCGATCGCGTTGCTGTTTCTATCCACCGCCTGGCTCGGCCTCTTCCGCATTGCCCCACTTTGGCTGCATGTGGCCCTGCTCCTGGGCTTTCTCGTCGCCTTCATCGCTTCTCTCACTCCACTGACCCGGTTGAGATTGCCTGGCAATGTCGATGCCGACCGCATGCTGGAGGAGCGCAACGACCTGCCGCACCAGGCAATCCGCGTCCAGGACGACATGCCGGCAACCGGCGGCGCCTTCGGCGAGGCGCTGTGGCGCGAACACCAGACGCGCATGGCGGGCATGATCCGGGCGCTCGACACGGGGCTGCCGCGCCCCGACATTGCCCGTCACGACCCTTTCGCGCTGCGCGCACTGCCGGTCCTGATCGCCTGCGTCGCCTTCGCCTATTCCTATTCCAACCGGGCAGGGTTGCTCTCGGACGCCTTCCACTTGCCCCAGGCAACAAGCGAAGTCGCTGACATCCGGGTCGACGCCTGGGTGACGCCGCCCGCCTATACCGGGCGGGCGCCCGTCTTCCTCACCGGCCGCCAGGGCGTCGCTTCCCCGGCCGACGAAGCGGCTGCAATCACCGTTCCACAGTTCAGCGACCTGACCGTGCGCGTCACCGGCGCCGGCACGGAAGAGACTGTCCGTTATTCGGAAGACGGAGCTGCAGAGCCGATCATCATCCCGACGGCCAGCGAAAAGCCCGACGAAAAGGTCGCGGCAGCGGAGTCGGCCGCCCAGAAGGCACCCGACAGCAATGCGGTGCGCAACCATCTCTACAAGATCGTCAAGGACGGCGAACTCTCGGTCGGTGGTCAGAAGTGGACGTTCAAGATCACGCCCGACAGCGTGCCGCAGATCGCCTTTGACGGCCTGCCGAAGCCCACGCCCAACGCGTCGCTCGACATCACCTTCCTCGCATCCGACGACTACGGCATTGCGCAGGCCTGGGCCGAGATCAAACCGCTGGACGAGCCTGTGAAGGACGCACGGCCGCTTTATCCGCTTCCCGAATACCGGCTCGATCTGCCACGTCGCAATGCCCGCGAGGCCAAGGGCACGACCAGCCGCAACCTCAGTGAACATCCGCTCGCCGGCAAGCGCGTTCGCATCACGCTCGTTGCCCGCGATGCCGCCGGACAGGAAGGGCGCAGCGTGCCACAGGACATGATCATGCCGGCACGGCAATTCTTCAACCCCTTGGCAGGTTCCGTCGCCGAACAGCGCCAGGTCTTCGCGCTCAACGCCAACGATCTGCCGCGCGCCATCGATCTCAATGACGCGATCGCCAGTTTCGCCGAGGAAGCGATCCCCAATCTCACCCATTTCCTGCTGTTGAAATCGGCCCGCTCGCGCATGGCGCTCGCGCACAACGACGACATGCTGCGCGACGCCGCCAAGCATCTTTGGGAAATCGCGCTTGGCATCGAAGACGGCGATCTGTCGCTTGCCGACCGTCGCCTGCGCGATGCACAGCAGGCGCTCTCGGACGCACTCGAGCGCAACGCGCCCGACGAGGAAATCGCCAAGCTGATGAAGGAACTGCGCGAAGCGATGCAGGAATACATGCAGGCGCTTGCCAAGGAGGCGGCGAAAAACCCGCGCATGGCCGCCAATCCGGATCAGAACAATGTTCTGCGTCAGCAGGATCTGGAAAAGATGATGAACCAGATCGAGAACCTGGCACGCTCGGGCGCACGCGATCAGGCCCGCCAGATGCTGTCCGAGCTTCAGCGGATGATGAACAACCTGCAGGCCGGCCGCGGCCAGCAGCAGCAGGGCGAACAGAACAGCGCCATGCGCCAGCAGATGGACAAGCTCGGCCAGCTGATGCAGGAGCAGCAACGGCTGATGGACGAGACGTTCAAGCTCGACCAGGCGCAGCGCGACCGCATGCAGCGCGGCGACCCGCTGCAGGGCGAAGACAACGAGCTTTACGGTCAGGAGATGCCACAGGATCCGGGCCAGCGCGGTGACGAAAACGGCGAGCCAAACCCGCTTGACGACATGACGGCCGAGCAGCTGAAGGAGGCGCTGAAGCAGCTGAAGCAGCAGCAGGACGCATTGGGCAAACAACTCGGCGAACTGCAGAAGGGGCTGGAGAGCCTCGGCATCAAGCCCGGCAAGGGTTTCGGCGACGCCAAGCGGGAGATGGACGGCGCATCCGGGTCGCTTGGCAAGGGCCAGGGCGAACCGGCCGTCGGCAGCCAGGGCCGCGCACTGCAGGCGTTGCGCGAAGGCGCCCAGGACATGATGAACCAGATGCAGGCCCAGGGACAGGGTCCCGGTCAAGGCGTGCCGCAATATGGCCAGAACGGCCGCGATCCGCTCGGTCGACGCCAGCAGAATGCCGGCCCTGATTTCGGCGACCAGGTCAAGGTGCCGGATGAAATCGATACCCAGCGGGCGCGCGAGATTCTCGACGAGATCCGCCGCCGGCTCGGCAACACCCTGTCGCCGGAAGCCGAGCGGCAGTATCTCGAGCGATTGCTCGACATGCGCTGACCGTCGCTCAGCAAAAGAGCCGGAAACGACAACGCCCTTGGCGCGGAAGCGCGCCAAGGGCGTCTTCAATTTGTCAGATCGCTGCAGCGCCCGCGTCTTATCAGACGCGCAAAGGTCGCTGCAGCACTTTGAATTGCTGCATGTTTTTATCCTTAAACCGGATAGGATTTAAGGAAGGTCGTCAGGCAGCAAGCGCCAGTGCCACGGCCTTGCGGATATCCGGCAGGGAAAAGGGTTTGGAGATGACGTCGACGATCTTGTCAGCGAGATCGTCGGCCCGTTCACGTTGCTCGGCGTAACCGGTCATCAGCAGGATCTTCATCGCCGGAAAGGCGGCGGATGCCTGGTGGGTCAACTCGATACCATCCATCACGGGCATGCGGATGTCCGACAGAAGCAGATCGAAATTCTCGGTCTGCAGGCAGGCAAGTCCGTCTGCGCCGTCTCCGGCCTCCACGGTCTCATGCCCATCGAGCCTCAGGGCCCGCGCGACGAACGAGCGCAATGCATCCTCGTCCTCGGTAATCAGGATCTTCGCCATCATGGCCTCCCGCGTTCGCTGCGACGGCACGGCTCTATCGCGCAGAGACCGGCCCATTCCAATGGATACGGCAACGCTCACGAGAAATGTGACGGCAGGCCGCAGCGGCGCGCAAAACCTTTGAGGGGACGAAGCGCGACACGCCCCCAAACAACCAGCTTTTTCTTTGTGTTCGGTAAACGCCGGGCGGCTGGATTTCGGAATGTCGGATTGTCAGGACCGGTTCCGGACGATCCCGGAGGTTGCTGCAGCGCTACGATCTCAGATGCCGCAGCGCTGCCTACTGTCGCCTTTTACTCGGCGTCGCCGGTGACAACACCGACGAACGGCAATTCGCGGAATGCATAGGCCACGTCCATACCGTAGCCGACGACGAAATGGTCAGGGCATTCGAAGCCGACATAGTCAGCCTCAAGCTCGACCTTGCGCTTGACGCGCTTGTCGAGCAGCACCGCGATCGTGACGTTGCGTGCGCCGCGCTCGTACATCAGTTCCTTGGCGAAACGCAGGGTGCGCCCGGATTCGAGGATATCGTCGATCAGGAGCACGTCGCGGCCATGCACGTCGCTGTCGATGTCCTTGATGATCTTCACGCCCTGGGAGACCGTGCCGAGCCCGTAGCTCGACAGCGTGATGAACTCGACCTCAGGTGCAAGCCCGGTGTTGTGCATGGCGCGGATCAGGTCCGCTGCAAAGATGAACGAGCCCTTCAGCACCGCAATCACCAGCAGATCCTTGTGGGGACCTTCGACGATCATGTCGGCAAGCTCGGTGTTGCGTGCGGCGATCGTTTCTGCCGTGTAAAGGGGCTCGATATTCTTTCCGCGAACGACGGGCATGCGGCTTCTCCAGCGTTTCATCCGGAAGACTGACGCCTTCCCTTTCGCGCCCGCTTAGCACAATCAGCGCACGGAGACACCGTTTTCGGCGAAGGAAACCTTCACTTCCGGCATTTTTCCACCTGCATATGGAAGCCGGGTCACGAAGCGGCGGCTCTCGCCGGGCGCAATGGCAGCGCCCTCCGGCATCAATCGCGTTGCCGTGACCTTGCGGCCATTGCTCATAACATCTACCACGACCAGCGGCAGGCGCTGCAGGGCGGAGGAGGAATTGTCGATCGAGCCGTAGACCGAAAGCACCCGCATGCCGCCGGAATAATCGATCGAGGCGGTGACGTCGGTGATTGCCAACGGATCGCGCGCAATACCGTCACCGGTCGAAAGAGCGATAATCCCCGCAAATGCCGCAAGCGCGAAACCGGCGACGAGCCCGGCAAACTGGCGGGCCGGCATCTCGCGCAGCCGCGCCTCGGCGAAGGACAGCAGGCGCCTTGCCGCGGTCTGCTCGTCGCGAACGACCGTCAGGATCGGGGCATGGCGTCGGGTCTGCTTGCTGTCGTTGAAAACCGGATAGGGATTGCGACGGGTGGTCGTTGAAACCGTCTCGAACTCGGCCTCGATGTAGTCGGTGCGGCGCGCGGCGGTTGCGGGCTCTCGCCGGGCGCGGTCCGGCGGAAGCAGATCAGCATAGGCCGTGGCGCCAGCCGTTTTCGTGCGGAATGCCTGCATCGCTTTTCCTCCTGGATCGCGGACGGGTGTGTCGTCCAAGCGAAACCATCGGGCAATGCGCCGATCCCGCGCGGTGCAAGAATCTGGGCATTGCATCAAATCTTTCCGACACGTAAACCAAAATGGTTAATGCTTCGGAAAGAGGTCGCGAAACCGGCGCCTTTTCATGAAAAATTAACCGCTGCTTAACCATGGTTCCGCTGGCGGTTTTGCCTTTCGTTGCTTGTCGTCCTATGCGCAGATGACCGGCCTTCGGCAAAACTGCATGGGTCGTGAGAGAGACTGGGCTACCCTTTGATTCATTTTGAAAACGTCGGACTGCGTTATGGTATGGGACCGGAAATTCTTCGGGACCTGACCTTCGACATTCCGCGTCGGTCGTTCCAGTTCCTGACCGGCCCATCGGGGGCCGGCAAGACGACGCTGCTACGCTTGCTCTTCCTCTCGTTGCAGCCGACGCGCGGCCTGATCCGAATGTTCGACCGCAACATTTCGTCGATCCCGCGCGAAGAATTCCCGATGCTGCGCCGGCGCGTCGGCATCGTTTTCCAGGATTTTCGCCTGCTCGACCATCTGACGACCTATGAGAATGTCGCCCTGCCCTTGCGCGTGCGCGGCAAGGACGAATCGAGCTACCGCGCCGACGTGCTGGAACTGTTGAAATGGGTCGGACTTGGCGAGCGCATCAACGTGCTGCCGCCGGTTCTGTCAGGCGGTGAGAAGCAGCGCGCCGCGATCGCCCGGGCTCTGATCGACCGCCCGGAAATCCTGCTTGCCGACGAGCCGACCGGCAACGTCGACCCGCCGATGGCCCGCCGGCTCCTCAACCTCTTCCTCGAGCTCAACCGGCTCGGAACAGCCGTCGTCATCGCCACCCACGATCTGTCGCTGATGGATCAGGTCGAGGCCCGACGCATGATCCTTTCGCAGGGGCGGCTCGATATCTATGAGTGAGAGCCGCACCAAACGCACCCACGAGGTGCCGCAAGAGCCGCCGGAACCGCAGCAGCAGCCGCGCCGCACCGAGATGCGCGTGCGCCCCATGGGACCGATCGTGCCGTCGACGAACGTCTCCGGCCACGCGCTGATGTGCGTCATCGCCATCATGTCGTTCCTCGCCTGTCTGACGCTCGGTGGCGTCAGCATGGTGCGGGCCACGGCACAAAGTTGGCAGAGCCAGATTTCCCGCGAGATCACCATCCAGATCAAGCCGGACGACAATCTCGACATGGAAAAGGCGCTCGCCGACGCACGCGACCTCGCCCTGACCTTCAGCGGCGCGACTGGCGGAAACATCGTCGACCGGGCAGCCACCGCACGCCTGCTCGAACCCTGGCTTGGCGAAGGCCTCGATCTCGACGAATTGCCGGTTCCCCGCCTCGTCATCATCACCATCGATGAAAACAACCCGCCCGATTTCGCCGCCATGCGCAAGGCGCTGACTGAGATCATCCCCCAAGCCTTTCTCGACGATCACCGCACCTGGGTCGACCGCCTGGTGGCAATGGCCAATACGACGGCGATGATCGGCACGGGGGTTCTTGTCCTCGTGTTCTCCACCATGGTGTTGACCGTCATCTTCGCGACCCGCGGGGCTCTATCCGGAAACCGCCATATCGTCGAAGTGCTGCATTTCGTCGGCGCCGAGGCCGGGTTCGTCGCGTCGGAATTCCAGAAGCATTTCCTGAGGATCAGCCTCAAGGGCGCCGGCGCCGGCGGGCTGCTGGCGGCACTGTTCTTCGCGCTTGCGGGCTATTGGCAATCCCGCACTCTGGCGACGCCGGAAACCGATCAGGCGACTGCCCTCTTCGGCACGTTCACCATCGGTTACGGTGGCTATCTCGGCATTCTTGCCATCATGATCGTGATTGCGGTGTTGACGACGCTGACGGCGCGGCTCACGGTAACCCGCACGATCTACGAGATCGACCTGATCCGCTCCGACCCCGGGCGTACGGATACCTACCAAAGCTGACGCCCAGATGTTTCGCCTTTATTCTATCCATTCCTTGCCGCAATCTGGCGCTATCTGAAGAGAATCATGATGGCGCAAGGACTTCGCGGGAGCGGGATGGCCGGAGGTGGAAAATGGCAGGGCGGAGCCGAGCAGGAACGCCCACGCCGTGGTCCCTTGCGCAAAATTCTCCGCCGGACGTTCTTCATTCTGCTTGTGCCGTTGGCGATCGTCGTCGCAGCCTTCCTTAATTTCGCCGACACCGTCGCCTCGCTTCAGCCGCCCGAAGACCCGAAGGCGGAAGCCATCGTCGTCTTGACCGGCGGCTTCCAGCGCATCGACCAGGCGGTCGATCTGTTGAAGTCCGGGGCCGGCAAAAGGCTCTTGATTTCGGGCGTCCATCCGGCGACCACCGGCAGCCAGATCCGGCGCAACACGCAAAGCTCGGCCGATCTCTTCAAATGCTGTGTCGACATCGGCCACGAGGCGATCGATACGATCGGCAATGCCACCGAGGCGAGCCAGTGGATCAGCGACCGCGGCTACAAGCGCGTGCTCGTCGTGACCAACAATTACCATATGCCGCGCAGCCTGCTCGAACTGCGCCGTGCCCGCCCGGAGACCGAATTCATCGCCTATCCCGTCGTCAATTCCGATCTCAAGACGACGAACTGGCTGCGCAATCCGATGGTGCTGAAATCGATCCTGCTGGAATTCGGCAAGTATACCGTCGCCTCCGTGCGCGATATGGCCGGTGCCCGGCCGGCGAGCGGTTTGCGCACCGTTCCCTCGCGGGCGACGCCCGCCGAAGAATAATCGCCGGCACGCTTCCATCAGCAAAGTGAGGGCGGGCGGTTTTCCTGCGGCCTTTATTCGTGTACGCAGCGATCCATCGGCCCACGGGCTGGATATAACTGAACTCGCCTCTCGAGAGCCTGCTGATGATCGTCCTGCGTTCGGTCCTTTTCAATCTGGTCTTCTACGTCAATCTGATCCTGCAGATGGTCGTCTTTACCCCTGCCTATTTTCTGGTGTCGCGAAAGACGGCCTGGTTCGTTCCGAAGAACTGGGCGCGCAGCAATCACTGGCTGCTTGAAAAGATGGTCGGCACGACCTTCGAGATCGAGGGTTTGGAAAACATCCCCGAGAGCGGCTACATCTTCGCACCCAAGCACCAGTCGTTCTGGGATGTTTATGCGCTCCTGCCGTGGCTCAACGATCCCTTCTTCATTCTCAAGCGCGAGCTGACCTGGATCCCGCTCTTTGGCTGGTACATCCGCAAGCAGCGCATGGTGCCGGTGAACCGGGCCGCCCGCGGCCGCGCCATGACCGAGGTCATGGATCGTGCAAAGCAGGAAATGGCCTCCGGTCGCGAACTGATCATCTATCCCGAAGGCACCCGCCGGCCACCGGGCGCACCGCCGCACTACAAGTATGGCATCGCCCGGCTCTATCGCGACCTGAATGTGCCCGTCGTGCCGGTCGCCATGCATCCCGGCCTGTTCTGGCCGCGCCGCAAGTTCCTGCGCTTCCCCGGTCATTTCAAGGTGCGCGTGCTGCCACCGATCGAAGCCGGCCTCGACCCGGACGCATTCCTCGCCCGGCTGATCGAGGTGACGGAGACGGCAAGCGACGAGCTTCTGATCGAGACCGTCCGCAACAACCCGCATCTGCCGCTGCCGCCGACGGCAAAGCAGCGCCTCGCCGAGCTGAAGGCGATGGGCCGCGGCTAATCCCGCCCGCGTGTCGATCGCCCCGGCGATCTAAATCTTGAGGGTCGCCACGACTTCTTCGAGCCAATGATCGCGAATGCCCATCTCCTTGAGGTGGGCAAGCGTGTTGAACACATATTCGCTGTTCGGGCCCGACTTTCCCGACGAGACGGCGACGATCGCCGCAGCCTCAGGCGCGCTGAGCGCGCCGGCATATTGCACATGGGCGCGATCGATCACGTAGGTCAGCGCCGGGACGCGCCGCCCGTCGGCAAGCTGCACCGGCATCGTCTTTTCCTTGTAGACATGGGTGACCAGCTCGCGCTCGCGCAGATAATCAACCACGGCAGCCTTCTCGCTGCCGTCGACGCGAAAGGCCGTGCCGATGCAGGAGCCGCCATGGTCGAGCCCGAGCACCAGGCCAGGCCGCTGCTGGGTGCCGCGGTGGACCCACGAGCGCACGCAGAGCGACCGGCGATAGCCAAACGCCCGCGCCGTCGATCTTTCCTCGAACCGGAAGCCCGGGTTCCACATCAGCGACCCGTAGCCAAAGACCCAAAATTCGTCCATATCCACTGTCATTCAATCCGCGCTGTCTGCTCGTCGTCGAATCGTCGGCTCATCGGTGGTCAGCCATGTCGGTTTTTTCTACGGCACAGCATCCCGGCACGGAAGAGACAAGTCGTCCCCGTGCATAGAATGAAAGATAATAAGCAGGACCGGCGGCGCCACCCGAAAGGCGGCCGCGGTCTTAAGTTTTGTGGAGTACGCGCTATCATGACCGCAACCGCAGTCGCCAATCCCTCGCCGGTCGCCCGCAAGTTCCGCTGGCTGATCGCCGGCATCGTAATCGTCTGTGCCGCCTATTCCGCCGGCTGGTTCGTCGTGGCCGACCAGGTCGAAAAGCGCCTGACGGCACACCTGGCAGACGGCCGGGCAAACGGGCTGGGTGGTGAATGCACCAACATGGATGTGCGCGGCTTCCCCTTCCGCATCGGCCTCTTCTGCGACAAGGTCAATCTCGACGACACTCGCCGCGGTGCCTCCGCCTCCTTCGGGGCGCTTCGAACCGCAGCCCAGGTCTACCAGCCTGGACACGCGATCATCGAACTCGACGGCCCGGCTGAACTGCGCGTGTCACCCGACCTCAAAGTGTCGGCTGACTGGACGCTGCTGCATGCCAGCGTCCGCGCGACGCTCTCGGGGCTCGACCGCAGCTCGCTCACCTATGACAACCTGACCGGCACCGTGCGCCTTCCCGTGACCGGCGAAAGCTTCGGTTTCGGAGCAAGCCATGGCGAAATGCATCTGCGGCGAAACGGCAACGATCTCGATGCGGCCCTGAGCGTCGACAAGCTCGATCTTCGCCCGGAAAGCGGCGCGAGTTTCGCGCCGCCCGCCAACATCGCCGCCGACCTTACCTTCGTCGACAAGGCAAGCTGGTTGGGCTCGGGCATCCCGACGCCGGCCATGCTGCGCGGCAGCAAGGGGGAGCTTCGTCAGATGACGCTCGACCTCGGCTCCGGCATGAACGCCAAGCTGTCAGGTCCCTTCTCGGTCAACGACCAGGGGCTGATCTCCGGTGAACTTTCGCTGACGATGACCAACATCGATGCCTGGCGGCAGAACCTCGTCACGCTCATCCCTGACGACGCCAACCTCGTCAACAACACCGCCAACATGCTGAAGGCGCTCGCCAACGGCAAGAACGAGGCGACAGTGAAGCTCAACGTGCGCGACGGCACCGCCTTCCTCGCCTTCATCCCGATCGGCGTGCTGCCGACGCTCTAATCGAAAATGCGCTGTCTGCGGCATTCGCAGGAGAAGCTGGAATAGAAAAAGCCCGGGTCGTGGATCAGTCCACAACCCGGGCTTTCTTGTGGCGTAATGACTATTTCTGATCCATCGCGTGGCGGCCGAAGTCGGGCATCGCCGTATCCTGGCCGGCCTGAATGATCGAGCGGCGGATCGCGCGGGTGCGGGTGAAGAGATCGAACAGCTTGTCGCCGTCGCCCCAGCGGATAGCCCGCTGCAGATAGGCGAGGTCTTCGGAAAACCGCGACAGCATTTCCAGGATCGCGTCCTTGTTGTGCAGGCAGACGTCGCGCCACATGGTCGGGTCGGATGCGGCAAGTCGGGTGAAGTCGCGGAAGCCGGACGCAGAATACTTGATGACTTCGGATTCGGTCACCGCTTCCAGATCGTCCGCCGTGCCGACGATGTTGTAGGCGATGATGTGCGGCAGGTGCGAGACGATCGCCAGCACCTTGTCGTGATGCTCGGCATCCATTTCCTCGACCATCGAGCCGAGCGTTTCCCAGAACCGCCGCAGCCGTGCGACTGCTTCTTCGTCCTGGCCGGCGGGCGGCGTCAGGATGCACCAGCGGCCGCGGAAGAGGCCGACGAAGCCCGCGTCCGGGCCGGAATGCTCGGTACCGGCAATCGGATGGCCCGGCACGAAATGCACGGTGTCGGGCAGATGCGGCGCCATCTGGGCGATGACGGAGCCCTTCGTCGAGCCGACATCGGTGACGATCGCGCCCGGCTTCAGATGGGCGGCAATTTCGGCAGCGACTGCACCCGAAGCGCCGACCGGCACCGAGACGATGACGAGATCGGCGCCGCGCACCGCATCGGCAGCCGACAGCGTATAGCGGTCACCAAGGCCAAGCTCTTCGGCACGCGCAAGCGTCGCTTCGCTGCGGGTTGAAATCACCAGGGTCCCGGCGAGTTGCTTCTCGCGGATTTCCCGGGCAATCGATGAGCCGATGAGGCCGATGCCGATAAGCGCGATCGTTTCAAACTGCTGTGTCATCATTTCCGTCCCATGAAGTCTGTCAGTGCCGCGATCACGCCCTCATTGGCCTCCTGCGAGCCGATGGTCATGCGCAGGGCGTTGGGGAAACCGTAGGCCGCAACCGCGCGCAGGATGTAGCCGCGAGCAGTGAGGAACGTGTCCGCGTCGATCGCGCGCTTGCCGTCCTCGTCCGGAAAGTGGATGAGCACGAAGTTGGTCACCGATGGCGTCAGCGTGAGGCCGAGCGCCTCCAGCGCACGGCCGACGCGTTCCAGCCAGGTCAGATTGTGATCGACGGCGACGGCGACGAAAGCCTGATCGCGCACGGCCGCGGCCCCGGCTGCAATCGATACCGCACTGAGGTTGAACGGCCCGCGCACGCGATCGACCGCATCGATCACTTCCGGCGGCGCGTACATCCAGCCGATGCGCAAGCCCGCGAGACCGTAGATCTTGGAAAAGGTCCGGGTCATGACGACGTTGCGGCTGGCCGAAACCAGTTCGAGCCCGGCCGCATAATCGTTGCGGCGAACATATTCGGCGTAAGCCGCATCGAGTACCAGAAGCACGCCCTCCGGAAGAGCAGCATGCAGGCGGCGAACCTCGTCAGCAGGAATATAGGTACCGGTCGGGTTTGCCGGATTGGCAAGAAAGACGAGCTTCGTGCGCTCGGTCACTGCGGCAAGGATCGCATCGACATCGACGGTCGCATTCTGTTCCTTGACCGTAACAGGCGTACCGCCGGCGGCCATGATCTGGATCTTGTAGACCAGGAACCCGTGCTCGGTGATGATGCCTTCATCGCCGGGCGCCAGATAGGTGTGGCAGATGAGGCCGAGCAATTCGTCCGAGCCGTTGCCGCACAAAATGTTCGCCGGGTTGAGCCCGTGCACCGCGCCGATCGCCTCGCGCAGCGCCCGCGCCTGACCGTCGGGGTAGCGCTCCAGATTGAAGGCCGCTGCCTGGAAGGCCTCGATCGCCCTGGGGCTGGCGCCGAGCGGCGTCTCGTTGGAGGAAAGCTTGTGAACCTTGGCGACACCGGGAGCATGCTCCTTGCCGGGCACATAGGCGGCAATGTCCAGAATGCCGGGGCGCGGCTGCGGGCTCTTGGAGGCAAGGCTCATCGGATCAGCTTTCAAGGCAGGAAAGAAGGCCAAGCCAATACCGGCGCAATCGGGATTTGTCGAGGGTCGGCAGGCCCTGTGAGGGCGGCGATCACGACTGAGCGCGCGGCCGGTCCCGGGTGCTTGGAATACCCTGCGGCGCCAGCACCGGCACGAACACACGGCGTGAGGCGCGCGCGGCGACCGGCAGGCCCTGGTAAAGCCGCTTCTGAGCCTCCACAACGATCACCCCTGAGAAGACAGGCCAGAGCGACCGTCCGAGCCGCTCAAAGCCGCGGCGCAGGCGCAGGATCATCTTCAGCTTCGATGGCGGGAAGAACAACGCTTCGGCCGAGGCGCCGGGGGTAAAGTTCGTCTCGCGCAGGAGCGCCGTCAGCTGGCTGCGCGAATAGGGCCGGCCGGAGCCAAACGGCGTATGCTCCATGCGCGCCCAGACGCCGCGACGGTTGGGCACGACGATCACGAGCCGCCCACCCGGGGCCAGCACCCGCCAGATCTCCTTCATCGTCTCGCGCGGACTTTCGGCAAATTCCAGCGAATGCACCATCAGCACCCGATCGATAGAAGAATCAGGCAACGGCAATTCCTCGTCGAACACCAGCGCCGTCGACGACAGCTCGGCGACCGGCCAGTTCACCGCCCCCTGCCCCGCCGGCATGAAGGCGAAGGTTCGCTCCGTGTCCTTGCGGAAGCGCTCGAGATAGGGCACGGCATAGCCGAGCCCCACGAGCCGCTCCTCCGGCAGGCGTGCCCAGACGGACGACAGCGCCATGGTCACGGACTGTTCCGCCATGCGGCCCAGTTCGGAGTGGTAGAATTCTCGGAGGTCGACGATATCGGTGTGCATGCGCAACATGTTAGCCTTGAAGCGGTAGACTTCAAGGCAAGCCTCGCTACATTCGACGGCAGTCCCAGCCGCGCCGCGCTCTTGAGAGCGTCAAAGCGCGCAGCCGCGTTAAACGCGCCGGATGATTTTCGTCTATCCGACCGAACATCATCCGGCGGAAACCCGATCGGAAAATTTGCCATGGCCGCACTCGAACTCGACCTTTTTCTTTGCCGTACCGACAATTTCGGCGTGCTGGTGCATGACCTCGCAAGCGGCGCCACCGCCTCGATCGACGCGCCCGAGGAACAACCGATCCTGGAAGCCCTGGAGCGGCGCGGCTGGACGCTCACCCACATCCTCACCACGCACCACCATGGCGACCACGTGGCGGCCAATGTCGCGCTCAAGGAGCGCTTCGGCGCCACCATCATCGGGCCCGCGGCAGAAGCGGCCAGTATCCCCGGCATCGATAAAAGCGTGCGCCACGGCGAGCGCTTCGACTTTGCCGGCCACCCGGTCGACGTCATCGAAACGCCCGGCCACACCGCCGGCCATATCTGTTTCCATCTCCCCGAGGACAAGCTGCTCTTTGCCGCCGATACGCTGTTTGCACTCGGTTGCGGCCGTCTGTTCGAGGGAACGCCGGAGACGATGTGGCAATCGCTCAGCCGCCTTATCGCCCTGCCCGATGACACAACCGTCTATTTCGGCCACGAATACACGTTGTCGAACGCACATTTCGCCGTGACCATCGATCCCGACAATGCCGAGCTGAAGACGCGTGCCGCCGAAATCGAGGAAACGCGTTGCGATGGTGGCTTTACCGCGCCGACGACCATCGGCCTTGAAAAGCGCACCAACCCGTTCCTGCGCGCCGCAGACCCGAAGATCCGTGCGCATCTCGGCTTGGAAGGCGCTGCCGATTCCGCTGTCTTTGCCGAAATCCGCAAGCGCAAGGATAATTTCTGATGGCGTTGGACCAGCAACTGACCCCTGCCGCCATCATCGACGTGCTTGGACTGACGCGCCATCCGGAGGGCGGGTGGTACGTCCAGACCTTCCGTGACGGCAACGGCGGGCCGCGTGGCCACTCGACGGCGATCTACTACCTGCTGGAGCGCGGAGAGCGCTCGCACTGGCATCGGGTGCACGATGCCGCGGAGATCTGGCATCACTATGCCGGTGCGCCGCTGGAGCTCAGCATCGCCGCCGACGGCGCGCCGGCAACGGTGCTGCGTCTCGGTCCCGGCATTCTGGACGGCGAGCGCCCGCAAGGGCTGGTGCCGCCCAACTGGTGGCAATCGGCCGTCTCGCTCGGCGAGTGGACGCTGGTCGGCTGCACGGTGGCGCCCGGCTTCGATTTCTCGGTCTTCGAGATGGCGGCTCCCGGTTGGGCGCCGCCTGAGACGTAATCCGACGAGACCCCGTTTTACTCCGCGGGTTGCGCAGCGCGCGCCTTGCGAAAGATCATGTCCTTGGCCGCGAGTACCGCTCCGCCGGTAACGAAGAGGCATGCGGCGGCGATGCGCCATGACGGCTCGGCAAAACCGAACAGGATCAGGATCAGCGTCGACAGCACCGGTGCGGCGTAGCTGGCAACGCCAAGCAGCTGGATATTGCCGTTCTTCACGCCAAAGTCCCAGGCGTAGAAGGCAGCCCCCACCGGCAGCAGGCCGAGGCCCACGACGGCCAGCCACTCGAATGTCGTTTCCGGCCAGACGGTGGTTTCCAGGCCGAGATGGCAGAGGAACGAGAGCAGCGATGTCGCCAGGCAGAAGCCGGTGACGACATCGGTCGAGACCGCCTCGAAACGGCGCGTCAAAAGCGAATAGCCGGACCAGGTGAAGGCGCAGAGCAAAGCGGCGCCGTAGCCCATGAGATAGGCGTCGTCAAAGGCGATACCGTTGCGGGCGATGATCATGATCGTGCCCATCAGGCCTGAAAGCGCGCCGGCAACGTGATACCAGCGCAGCCGTTCGCCCGGCAGAAGGGCGGAGCCGACGACGATCAGCAGCGGCCAGAGATAGGCAATGAGGCCCGCCTCGACAGGCGGCGCGCTGCGAAGCGCGGTAAAATAGAAAAAGTGATAGCCGAAAAGGCCGGCAATTCCGGTGATCCAGACCGTGGCCGGCTGCTTCAAAAGCGCCAACCGCTCTGGCTTGAGTGCAAGAACGACCAGCCCGGGAATGCTGCCGATGAGGAAACAGATCGCCGACAGCTGGAACGGCGGCATCTTGCCGGATGCAGCGGTAAACAGCGCCAGAAGCGACCACATCAGAATCGCGGTCGCACCGATCAACGTTGCCTTGAATTTCATATCTTATCCCCTCGTGCGGCCTCCAACTGCCACGGCGCTGTAGGAGAAACCGGCGCGGATAAAATCATGACTCGGCGTCGAATGTTAGTGATAATCTCCACCAACGGGAGGTTCAACCGCCGAAACGCGTCGCCGAAACCGTCACGGGACCTAGTTTGGTCGGGATGCGCACATAGACCGGCGCATAGACATCGACAGCATCGGATTTGGCGAACCAGATTTCCATGGTCTGCAGACGCTTGAGATACTCGACATCTTCGCGGCCCTTCTTGTAGCCTGCCCTCGGAACGAAGCGAATACCGCAGACGATCGCCTCTCCGTCGAACCCCTTGGTCTTGAAGGGCCTGGTTCCCTTCGCCGACAGCTTGATGTCGAGACGCGATTCGCCGTCGAAGATCGGCAGTGTATTGGGGCAGACGCGGGCATTGCCCGGAATGATCAGGCCGGATAGCGGATCGAGTACGTTGCGCATGTCGCGCGAGGTCAACGGCACCCAGTTCTTCGGCAGCGGCGTGCGCTTCGGTGTCATGCTGGCATGCACGACGTTGCCGTTGGCGTAGGTGACATTGATCGCTCGGCCCTTCTTGCCGCTGCGATAGGACATCGAATATTCGTTTGCGCGCAGATGGTCGCGGCCGATAACGCCCGAAACACGGGTCTGGCCCGATGTCCGGCTGAAGATGTCGACGAGGCCGGCTGAATGCAGCGTTCCGGATATCGTGTAGCGATTCTTTTCAAGGGCCGTATGGAATGACGCTCTCGCAAGCGGCAATCCGGCGAGCGAAATGCTGTAATCCGTCTGATGCTCGATATCGGCAGCAAGCGATGCTGTGGAAAACAATGCCGCTGACAAAAGCGCTACCGCGCGAGAACCGATGCGCAACTTCATGCCCTAAGAGATCCATCACTCGAATGTCGTCGCAATGCCTTGGAATGCAGGTCGTTTGCGGCTTTTCTAGGCCTTTTCCGGGAGATCCGGCCGCGGGACCCAAAGCCGTGCCATGGACCTCTCCTGCATCCACAGGACAACAGATAGCGCATGATGAATGGGCTTGGAATGGCTGTCGCGAAGCATTAGTGTGGGCGCAATCAAGCTTGCCCGATGCAGAAACGGCCGCAAGAAACGGCGGTTTTCCGAGAATGCAAGAGGTTTGGCTTGACGTGCGGGCAGTCTCTGACTATAGAACCGCAACTTTCCAATAATGGCCAACAGGAACGCGGCCTGGGCTCTGGGCCCGCTACCGCATCGTCCGGCGGCGATAAAGAGAATAGGTGTACCATGTCCCGTAGTTGCGAATTGACCGGCAAGGGCGTCCAGTCGGGCAACAATGTCAGCCACGCCAACAACAAGACCAAGCGCAAGTTCTTCCCGAACCTGTGCAACGTCACGCTGATTTCCGATGCTCTCGGCCAGCGCTTCCGTCTGCGCGTTTCCGCAGCAGCTCTCCGTTCGGTTGAACACCGCGGCGGCCTCGACGCTTTCCTCGTGAAGGCTGACGAGAACGAACTGAGCATGCGCGCTCGCCTGCTGCGCCGTCAGATCGTCAAGAAGAACGCTGAAGCCGCTGCCGCTTAATCGGCGCCAGCGTCTGTCTTCGACACGACTTTAAAAAGGCTTGCGGGTTTATCCGGCAAGCCTTTTTCTCGTGTGCAATTTGCAGATTTTCATCGGCCCGGCGTTAAAGCCTGGCTTCCGCTCAACTGGTGGCATCTCCCAGGATAAAAAAATGCTGATCAACCGTACGTTCTTCATCTATGTCGCACTCATGACCCTGGTGGTCGTGGCCTCGAACTTCCTCGTTCAGTACCCGCTGCCAGGCTCGATCGCCGGCATGCAGCTCGGCGATCTCCTGACCTGGGGCGCCTTCAGCTATCCCTTCGCCTTCCTCGTCACCGACCTGACCAACCGCCATTTCGGCCCGCGCATTGCGCGTCGTGTCGTCGTCGTCGGCTTCCTCGTAGCGATCGTCCTCTCCTTCTTCGCCGCCACGCCGCGCATCGCGATCGCCTCTGGCTCCGCCTTCCTGTTCGGCCAGTTGCTCGATATCTCGGTGTTCAACAGGCTCCGCCGCCAGAGCTGGTGGCAGGCGCCGCTGGCAGGTTCGCTGATCGGCTCGGCCCTCGACACGGCGATGTTCTTCTCCTTCGCTTTTGCGCCGTTCTTCGTGTTCTTCGGACCGAATGACAGCTTTGCTCTGGAGACGGCACCACTGCTCGGCATCCTCGCGACAGAAGCCCCGCGCTGGATCTCCTGGGCGCTTGGCGACCTCTCTGTGAAGATCCTCTGCGGCATCGTTATGTTGATGCCCTATGGCGCGCTGATGAGCGTGATCAAGCCCATGCCTTCGGGCAAGGCTGCAGCCTGATCCCATCTGAGGCAAGTGAATTGACGACGGGGCCGAATGGCCCCGTTTTCATTTGATCAGCCGGAATTCCAGCATGAGATTGCGCTCGAGGATCGAGTGGTTGTCGTCGGAGACGACGATGACGCTGATATCGCCGTCCGGGCCAGCGACGACGTCGAGGCCCTCCATATTGTCGATCTGATAGCCCATGTCGGCTTCGAGAATGACGGCGCCGTCGACCACGGCGCCTGGCCGGATGGTGGCGCCGGGAATGCGGCGGATGCGCATGCCGAGACCGGAGGCGAAGTTGAATCGCCGCTCCAGGAGCAGGAGATCGCCATCGGGCAGGAAAGCGCCGTCGGTGACGGCGTAGGGCTCTGTGCGAACAACTGCGAACGTGCCCTTCATCGGGCCATCGAGAATGCCTGCGAGAAGGTTGTCCGCCTTGTCGACGCTGCGTTCGGACACGGTGACGACAGCCCCGCCGAGCGGGCCGTCCTTCGGCGAAATGGCGACGGTCTCAAGCCCGCCGTTGCTGCGAAGCTCGGTTTTTGGGAACGGCAGCGGGAGGCTGCCGACGGGCCTCGCACCGGAAAAGCCCGGGTCGGGGTAGATATCGATACGATGGGCCTGCTCATAGCTGACGATCACCTCACCCTCGCGCAGCGCCAACCCTTCCGAATCCACTTTCCACTTCTCGAGCCCGACCGCACCGCTCCTGTCGGCCATCGGCGTTGCCGTCAGGTCAGTGAGGCCGGAAAGCCTGCCGTCCGCATCGCGGGTCACGGCCCCTTCGAGCCAGTGGCCGGTATCCATGACGGCAACGAACGAAACCCCATCCGGCCGGAAACGGATGGCCGAAACCGCGCCGAACAAGGCGTTGGGCGACGTCATCTCCAGGCCGCCGATGAATTCCAGCTGACCGAACCGCGTCTGGCTGGAACCGACCTTGAAAGCGTCTATCTGCCGGCTGCGAATGGGCAGCGTCTCACTGCCACCGGCCGCCCACGCCACACCGGTCGAGGCCAGCAGAAAAACAACGAGGAGACCGCGGCCAAGCATCAAGGAGTTCCTTCGGTCGGGCAGGAGAGGCAAGGAGGGGAAGACGGCGACCGCGGCACCGCTTTGGGATGAACGGGGCGACGGAAGGTCGCCCCGGCTTCGCGAAAGATTACCCTGCGCGGCGCATACGCCCGGGACGGCGGCGCATGCTTTCGTCTTCGAACAGATCGGCAAGTTGCTCGGTCATCGCGCCGGCCAGTTCGTCCGCATCGACGATCGTCACGGCGCGGCGGTAGTAGCGCGTCACGTCGTGACCAATGCCGATTGCCAAAAGCTCGACAGGCGAGCGCGTCTCGATCTGCTCGATCACGGCGCGCAGATGCCGTTCGAGATAGTTGCCCGGATTGACCGACAGCGTCGAATCGTCGACCGGCGCGCCATCCGAAATCATCATCAGGATGCGGCGCTGCTCGCGACGCGCCATCAGCCGCTCATGCGCCCAGATCAGCGCCTCGCCGTCGATGTTTTCCTTAAGCAGTCCCTCGCGCATCATCAGCCCGAGATTGCGGCGCGCACGCCGCCACGGCGCATCTGCCGACTTGTAGATGATGTGGCGCAGGTCGTTGAGGCGGCCCGGCGATTGCGGCTTGCCGCCAGCCAGCCACTTCTCGCGCGATTGCCCACCCTTCCACGCCTTGGTGGTAAAGCCGAGGATCTCGACCTTGACGCCGCAACGCTCAAGCGTGCGCGCCAGAATGTCGGCACAGGTCGCCGCAACCGTGATCGGCCGGCCGCGCATGGATCCCGAATTGTCGATCAGGAGGGTCACGACCGTATCGCGGAAATTGGTATCCTTCTCGCGCTTGAACGACAGCGGCTGCATCGGGTCGATGACGATGCGCTGCAGGCGTGCGCTGTCGAGATAGCCCTCTTCCAGGTCGAACTCCCAGGACCGGTTCTGCTGCGCCATCAGGCGCCGCTGCAGGCGGTTCGCAAGCCGTCCGACCGCGCCCTGGAGGTGCGAGAGCTGCTTGTCGAGGAAGGCGCGCAGCCGGTCGAGTTCGGCCTCATCGCACAGTTCTTCCGAAGCGATGGTCTCGTCGAACTCGCGGGTGAAGACGGTGTAATCGACCTTTTCGTTGAAATCGGCAAAGGGCTGGTTCGGACGCTTGACCTCGCCGGGTGTCTCGCTGTCCTCGTCGCCCTCGTCCTGCAGGTCGTCGTCGGAAATCTCCGCGCCGTCCATCTCGCCTTCTTCCATCTGCTCTTCGGCAGCCTGGTTTTCGTCGGCGGGGGCGGCGTCGTCACCGGCCTCCTCGTCGCTGGCGTTCTCGTCCTGCTCCTGGCTGCGCGGCTGATCCTCGTCGGTCTCGCTTTCCTGCTCGTCCGGCTCGATGTCGTCGTCACCATATTTTTCGGCAACGTCCATCGATGTCAGCATGTCGCGCACCACCCGGGCGAAAGCCTGCTGGTCGTTGAGCGTCGACGACAAGTTCTTGATGTCGCCGGCGGCCTTCTCCTCGATGAAGTCGCGCCAGAGATCGAGCACCTTGCCGGCGGATGCCGGCGGCTTCTCGCCAGTCAGCTTTTCGCGCACCAGAAGCGCAACGGCCTCGCCGAGCGGCGCGTCGGCCTGTTTGCTGATCGCGCCGAAATTGGCCTTGGAATATTTCTCCTCGAGCATCGAGCTCAGGTTCTTGGCAACGCCTTCCATGCGCAGCGAGCCGATCGCCTCGACCCGAGCCTGCTCGACGGCATCGAAAATCACCCGCGCATCGGACCCCTGCGGCGACATCGTCGCGTGGATACGGGCGTCGTGACAGGCCTTGCGCAGCGCCATGCTGTCGCCGAGACCGCGCGTTACGGCTAGTTCCTGCCGCGTCGGGCGCTTCGATATTTCAGGCAGACGGATGCGCTCGCCGGTGATGCCCGGCCGCTCGTTGGCGAAGGCCACCTCCACCTCGGCATCACCCGCAATCGATCGGATGCAGCCGGAGAGCGCCCGCTTGAACGGTTCGGCTGCATTTTCGCGCGTGGTCGGCTTTGCCTTGGAGTTCGAGCTCACGACAGTTCCTTCTTCAGCCAGATGCGATGATGTCCGGGCCGGACATCATCGAGTTTGCCACAGAGACACAGTCCGTCCTTCAAGGAGAAAGACGGACCATGGATCAGGCAGTGGCTTCAAGCACGATGTTGGCAGCGCTTTCCTTCAGCTCAACGCCGAAGGCGCGCTGGTAATGCTCGGCGACCAGCGCCCGCTCCAACTCGTCGCACTTGTTGAGGAAGGTCACGCGGAAGGCGAAGGCGATATCGCCGAAGATGTAGGCGTTCTCTGCCCAGGTGATGACCGTACGCGGGCTCATCACCGTCGACAGGTCGCCGTTGATAAAGGCGGCACGGGTGAGATCCGCAACGCGCACCATCTTGGAGACGGTCTCTCGGCCCTTGTCGGCGGTAAAGCCCTTGACCTTGGCAGCGACGATGTCGACTTCCTTGTCGTGCGGCAGGTAGTTGAGCGTCGTTACGATCGACCAGCGGTCCATCTGCGCCTGGTTGATCTGCTGCGTGCCGTGGTAAAGGCCGGTGGTGTCGCCGAGGCCGACCGTGTTGGCGGTCGCAAACAGACGGAAGGCCGGGTGCGGGCGAATGACGCGGCTCTGGTCGAGCAGCGTCAGGCGGCCGGAGGATTCCAGCACGCGCTGGATGACGAACATCACATCCGGGCGGCCGGCATCGTACTCGTCGAAGACGAGCGCGACATTGTGCTGGTAGGCCCAGGGCAGAATGCCGTCCTTGAACTCGGTGACCTGCATGCCGTCCTTGACGACGATCGCATCCTTGCCGACGAGATCGATACGGCTGACATGGCTGTCGAGGTTGACGCGCACGCACGGCCAATTGAGGCGCGCTGCGACCTGCTCGATGTGGGTGGACTTACCGGTACCATGATAGCCCGAGACCATCACGCGTCGGTTATGGGCAAAGCCTGCGAGAATGGCGAGCGTGGTTTCGCGGTCGAAGAGGTAGTCCGGATCGAGGTCCGGCACGTAGGCGTCGGCCTTCGAATAGGCGGGAACGCGCAAATCCGTATCAATGCCAAAAACCTCCCGAACCGAGACGGTCGTGTCGGGGAGGTTGGAAATGTCGAGGTCAATCTTGCTCATCATGTCTCCAGAGCGGCCACCGGCGGCACCCGCGCATTCGCCTGCAAAAGTGCTTCTGTAATAATCCGCGTTGTTAGCAGAAACCAGCCTGTTTTAACAATTGGTAGGCCTGAATTACTGCACGAAAACGCTCCTCCGATCCCCTGTCTCCGCCATTGGCATCGGGGTGGTGCTTCTTGACCAGTTCCTTGTACGCCGTCTTGATATCGCTGGCGGTCGCCGAAGCGCCGAGGCCGAGCGTCTCGTAGGCCTTGGCCTCGAGCGTCTTCAGCTTGCGCTGGCGCGGCTCTGGACGACCGGCGCGCGCCTTTGCCTCACTGACGAAGCCGAAGGGATCGCGCATGCGTGCCTGCGCTCCGGCGGAGCCCGAACGGGTCTGCGATTGGGTCGGACCATTCTTGGCGTTCTTGTTGACGCCGACGGTCCAGGTCGGGCGATGTCCCGTTATCGCTTCCTTCTGGTAGCGGGCGACTTCGCTGTCGGAGAGGCCCGAGAAAAAGTTGTAGCCCTTGTTGTATTCCTTCACATGCTCGAAGCAGAACATGAAGTATTGCCCCTCGGCGTTGCGGCCGACGGGTGCGCGATGAACGCCCTTCTTGTCGCAGCCGTCCCACTGACAGGTGGGAGCGGACGGTTCAGCGCGCGGCTCGACTTTGCGCCGTGTCCGAATGCGATCGAAGTATTTTGAATCGAGTCTCATGGCGCTCATTATGGGGGTTGGCCGAGGCCACAACAAGAATTGACAAAGCGGAATGTTACTGGCTTTGTGCGGGCATTTTGCGCCGCCAAGGCAGCATCGCCGGACCCGACCAGAACAAGGGCATCCAGCAACCAAGGAAATGGGACGGAAGAATGTCGCTCAGGGACACGATCGAACGGAAACTGACGGAAGCTTTCCATCCCGAACGGTTGGCCGTGATCAACGAGAGCCACCTGCATGCGGGCCATCAACCGGATTTCGACGGCGGCAGCGAAACTCATATGCGCGTGCGCATCGTTGCCGACGCCTTTGCCGGCATGAGCCGCGTTGCGCGCCATCGCGCCATCAACGACCTCCTGAAGCCCGAACTCGACGCCGGCCTGCACGCGCTGGCCGTTGAACCTGCAGCCCCAGGCGAACCGACGCGCTGGTAGCCATCAACCGATCGGCGTCTGGTCCTCGGCCGGGCGGATCCTGAGTTTCGTGATCCGGTTCTTCACGCGCTTCATCACGATGAAGCGCTTGCCGTGGAAGGTGAAGGCTTGGCGCTCCTCGGGGATGCTCTTCGATTCGTGGATCACCAGACCCGCGACCGTCGTCGCCTCCTCGTCCGGCAGCGACCAGTCGAGCGCGCGGTTGAGATCGCGGATCGGCACCGAGCCGTCGACCACGATCGAGCCATCCGCCTCCTGGCGAACACCCTGGATATCGAGGTCGTGCTCGTCGGCGATATCGCCGACGATCTCCTCCAGAATGTCCTCGAGCGTTACCAGCCCCTGCACCTGACCGTATTCGTCGACGACGATGGCCAGGTGAAGCTTGCGACGCAGGAAGGCGTTGAGCTGGTCCTTCAAATTGGTCGTGTCGGGAACGAACCAGGGTTTTTGCGCAATCTTGACGATATCGAGGTTTTCCGGCTCGACATCCGGTTCGGCAAGCGCGCGCAGCAGATCCTTGGAATGCACCACCCCGATGATGTTGTCGGCAGCACCGCGCCACAGCGGCAGCCGCGTGAACGGGCTTTGCAGGATCTCGCGCACGCAGATCTGCGGCGGATCGTCGGCATTGATCGCCCGCATGTTGGTGCGGTGGATCATGATGTCGGAGATTTCGAGTTCGCCGAGATCGAGCACGCCGCCAAGGCGATCCCGATCGGCCTTGATCACTGAGCCTTCGCGGTGCAGCAGGTCCACCGCGCCGCGCAATTCGTCATGCGCCGAAAGCATCGACATCTCGGAGGAGAGATTGACGCCGAAGAGCGAAAGGATACGTCGCACGATACCATTGACCATGCTCGACAGCGGTCCGGCAACGGCAACGAAGAGACGCACCAGCGGTGCAACCGCTAGCGCAAACCGATCCGGCGACGCAATCGCCCAGCTCTTGGGCAGCACTTCGGAGAAGATGACCAGCAGGATCGTCATGGCGACCGTCGCAATCGCCACGCCGGAATTGCCGAAGAGGCCAATCAACAGGCTCGTCGTCAGGGACGAAGCCAGAATGTTGACGAGATTGTTGCCGATCAAAAGCGCGCCGATCAGCCTGTCGCGGCGCTCGATCAGGCGGTTGACGATGCCGGCCCGCTCGTCGCCATTGTTCTCGAGCGAATGCATGCGCGAGCGCGATGCCGCGGTCAGGGCCGTTTCGGAGCCCGAGAAGAAGGCCGAAAACAACAGCAGGCCGAAGACTGCGACAATCGACAGCCAGTATTCGCCAAGAAACGCCAGGAAGGCTTCGACGGTCATTGCGGGTGCTTTTCCCTGAGGAAGCTCAGGACCTCGGACGCCGGCACGTCATCGGCGACGAAGGACTGACCGATGCCGCGGGTCAGGATGAAGGTGAGCTTGCCGCCCTTGACCTTCTTGTCCTGGGCAATCGCATCCATCAGCTTTTCGGCCGGCGGCAGGCTGCCCGGAATTTCGTCCATGCGCGTCGGCAGGCCGACGGCGCGCAGGTGCGCTTCAACCCGGGTCGCATCGTCGGCGCTCGCAAGGTTCATGCGCGTCGAGAACTGATGCGCCAGCACCATGCCGATCGCCACGCCCTCCCCGTGCACCAGCCTGGCGCTGTCGTATTCGGTGGCCGCCTCCAGCGCGTGGCCGAAGGTGTGACCGAGATTGAGCAGCGCACGCAGGCCATTCTCGCGTTCGTCTGCCGCCACCACATCGGCCTTGGCCTGGCAGCTCACGGCAATTGCCTCGATGCGCGCAGCCCCGCCTGAAAACACCGCCTGCCAGTTCTTTTCCAGCCAGGCGAAGAAGTCCGGCTTGTCGATCAGTCCGTATTTCGCAACTTCGGCATAGCCGGCACGAAACTCGCGCGGGCTCAGCGTGTCGAGCACATCCGTGTCGGCCAGCACCAGATCCGGCTGATGGAAGACGCCGATCAGGTTCTTGCCGTGCGGCGAATTGATGCCTGTCTTGCCGCCGACCGAGGAATCGACCTGGGCCAGAAGCGATGTCGGGATCTGGATGAAACGCGAGCCGCGACGCACGATGCCGGCCGCAAAGCCGGTCAGGTCACCGATGACGCCACCACCAAGCGCGATCACCGCGTCGTTGCGCTCGATCCTGGCACCGAGGATGGCTTCGCAGGCGGGGATGAGATGCTCGAAGCTCTTGGTCTTTTCGCCGGCGGGCAACACCAGCGACACGGCCTCGACATCTCTCTGCTTGAGGCTCGCCAGCAGCGGTTCGAGATAGCGCGGACCGACATTCTCGTCGGTAATGACGGCGACCTTGCGCCCCTTAAGGCGCGACGCGATCTCGTTGCCGGCCTGAGCGATCAGCCCCGGGCCGATCAGGATGTCATAGGAACGATCGCCGAGATCGACACGTACCTTGCGCTCGGCAGCTGGCATCACATGGTTATTCATCACTTGGCACTTTCCGGAAATCTATGACGGCGGTGAGAACGTCCTCCACCATCGTCTCCTTGTTCACGTCGCGCGACATCACCGTCAGATCGGCTTCGGCATAGATCGGGTAGCGGGCGCGCATCAGGTTTTCGAGCGTCTGCTTGGGATTTTCGGTCTTTAAGAGCGGACGCGTGTCGCGCTTGTTGACCCGCTCCCAGAGCACGTCGAGTTCCGCGTTGAGCCAGATCGTCAGGCCACCGCGCTTGATCTGGCGCCGTGATCGCTCGTTGATATAGGCGCCGCCGCCGGTCGAAACGACGCGGGGACCGGTGCGCAGCAGGCGCTTCAAAACGCGCGTCTCCAGCGCCCGAAACTCGTCCTCGCCGTAGCGGGCAAAGAGATCGCTGATCGTCATGCGCGAAACACGCTCGATCTCGTGGTCGGAATCGACGAAGGGTATGCCGAGCGACTGCGCCGTCAGCCGACCGATCGCCGATTTACCGGCGCCCATCAGGCCGATGAAAACGAGATTGCGCTTACCGAGCGCAAGCTTCGCCCGTTCGGCAAGCGTCGCGGAAACCGGTTCGATCACGTCGTTCATTGGACTTCTTATTCCCCTTATTCCCCATTCCCTTCCGGTATCGACAAATCGGGGTGGAGCGTCAAGCCGTCGCAGCCCTCCGTGCAAGCTTCTTGAACTTGGCGAAAGGGGCGTTCATATAGATTGGGCATCGGCCAACGGGCCACGTGTCCATCCAGACGCGCAATAGGCTGCCGCAGCACATTCAACGGCTGCATGATTTTATACCTGGATTCGCTCCGGTTTAAGCAACCATGCAGAGGAGACTGAAATGCCCACCCTCTTCCGGTTCCTGTTCTTCTGCGGTGTCATCGCCGGGCTGGTCTACGGTACGATGATCGCGCTCGTCACCTTCGTCGAGCCGGTCGAGCGGAATGTGACCGTGAAGATCCCCTCGGAGCGGGTGAACAAGACACAATGAGCGATCTTTCCGCGGCACATGTCGAGGCCTTCCTCGAAATGATGAGCGCCGAACGCGGCGCCGCCGTCAACACGCTGCAATCCTACGAGCGCGATCTGGAAGACGCCTTGTCCCACATGCGCAGCCGAGGAACCGGGCTGACGGCAGCAGCGACCGACGATCTCCGGCATTATCTCGCCCATCTCGCCGGCCAGGGTTTCAAGCCCTCTTCGCAGGCCCGTCGACTGTCGGCGCTTAGGCAATTCTACAAATTCCTCTATGCCGAAGGCCTGCGCGGCGACGACCCCACAGGTATCCTCGATGCACCGAAGAAGGGCAGAAGCCTGCCGAAGACGCTGAGCATCGACGACGTCTCGCGGCTGATCGGCCAGGCGGAAACCGAGGCCGCGGCAACGGCAGGCGGACCCGAGCGGCTTTCCAAGCTGCGCATGCATGCCTTGATGGAGCTTCTCTATGCGACCGGCATGCGCGTCAGCGAACTGGTGTCGCTGCCGGCAAGCGTCCTCGCCCAGGACGGGCGTTTTCTCGTCGTCCGCGGCAAGGGCAACAAGGAGCGGCTGGTGCCCTTGTCGCAGGCAGCGATCCGCGCGATGCGCGCTTACGGCACGGCTCTAACAGAAGAGTTTGCGAAGGCGGACAAGGGCGAGCGCGAAAGCTCGTGGCTGTTTCCGTCTTCGGCAAAGGCGGGGTTTCTGCCCCGCCAGGTCTTTGCCCGGGAACTGAAATCGTTGGCGGCGCGCGCCGGCATCCGGGTCGCGGCGATCTCGCCGCATGTGCTGCGCCATGCCTTCGCCAGCCACCTGCTTGCCAACGGAGCCGACCTTCGCGCCGTGCAGGAACTGTTGGGTCACTCGGACATTTCCACGACACAAATCTATACACATGTTCTGGAAGAACGGCTGCACGACCTCGTGCAAAACCATCACCCTCTTGCCAAACAGGCGAAAAAACAGGATTAGGACCGCCGGGCAGGCTGGTTTCGGCCGGCAGATCCTTGTCGCAAAACGATCGGAAACGCATCTCATGCACAACTATCTCGATTTCGAAAAACCAATCTCCGACCTCGAAGGCAAGATTCTCGAACTGAAGAAGCTCGCCGGCGAAGACGAGAGTGTGAACACTTCGGATGAGGTCGAACGGCTGGAGACACGCGTCCGCGATGCGATGGCCGAGATCTATTCGAAGCTGACGCCGTGGCAGAAGACCCAGGTCGCCCGCCACCCCTCGCGCCCGCATTTCCTCGATTATTCGGCAGAACTCTTCACCGAGTTCACACCGCTTGCCGGCGACCGCAACTATGGCAACGACGAGGCCATCCAGGCCGGGCTCGCGCGCTTTCGCGGCATGCCGGTCGCCGTACTGGGCCAGGAAAAGGGCAGCGATACCAAGTCGCGCATCAAACACAATTTCGGCAGCCCGCGCCCTGAAGGCTATCGCAAGGCGATCCGCGTCATGGAAATGGCCGACCGCTTCGGCCTGCCGCTGATCACGTTGATCGACACCGCCGGCGCCTATCCCGGCGTTGGCGCCGAAGAACGCGGCCAGGCGGAAGCCATCGCCCGCTCAACGGAAATGTGCCTGAACGTGCGCGTGCCGATCGTCACGGTCGTCATCGGCGAAGGCGGCTCGGGCGGCGCGATCGCGATCGCCACCGGCAACCGCGTCTACATGCTGGAGCATGCCATCTACAGCGTCATCTCGCCGGAAGGGGCAGCCTCGATCCTCTGGCGCGATTCGACCCGCGCCAAGGAAGCGGCCAGCAACATGAAGATCACCTCTGAGGATCTGAAGGCGCTGGGCGTGATCGACGGCATCATTCCCGAGCCCGTCGGCGGCGCACACCGCGATCCGCAGTCGGTCATCGCCCGCACCGGAACGGTGATCGCCGATGCGCTGAAGGAGCTGTCCGGACGCAATGGCGACGAATTGCGCACAGACCGCCGACAAAAGTACCTCAATATCGGCCGGAACCTCTGATTACAGGCGATTGTTCGCTAGAGAATTCGCAACCACAAATCGGACCGTGGCCAAATCTTGGCCATATTCGTGGCGTCATGAACAACGGTGTGTGCAGGGCGCCCTGCAGGGTTAAGAATTCGTGAAGTATAATGGCTTACTGATTCCCTAAGAGCCCTCCCCGTCGGACGCGGCTCGCACTGACGAGTTTTGGTTTGAACGGGCTTTCGCTGATGCGCTTGAGAAACCTTGTAGCCACCGCCGCTGTCGCCGCTGTGCTTGCCGGCTGCACCAACGATGCCCTGGATACGGCGACGGTCGATCTTTCGACCGTCAAGAACAAGACCGAGTACCAGCTTTCCAGCAAGATGGCCGCCAAGATGAGCGAGCTCGGGATGCAAAAGACATCCCCGATCGCGCTGCGCATCTTCAAGGAAGAAGGCACGCTCGAGGTCTGGAAGGCCAATACCTCCAACCGCTTCCAGCTCCTGAAAAGCTATAAGATCTGCGCCTGGTCGGGCAAGCTCGGCCCGAAGGTGAAGGAAGGCGATCGTCAGGCCCCGGAAGGCTTCTATCCGCTGTTCCCGCAGCAGTTGAACCCCAATTCGAAATATTATCTGGCGATCAACACCGGCTACCCCAACACCTATGACCGCGCCAACGGTCGTCAGGGTACGCATCTGATGATCCACGGCGCCTGTTCCTCGTCGGGCTGCTACTCTATGACCGACGAGCAGATGATCGAGATTTTCGCCATGGCGCGCGACGCCTTCAAGGGCGGACAGCAGAGCGTCCAGCTGCAGGCATTTCCCTTCCGCATGACCGCCGAGAACATGGCGCGTCATCGCAACAATCCGAACATCGAATTCTGGAACATGCTGAAGGTCGGCTACGATCAGTTCGAAGTCACCAAGCGGCCGCCGGAGATCAATGTCTGCGAGAAGAAGTACGTCTTCAACCAGCAAGGCAGCGGCGCGTTCAATCCGGGCGGCACTTGCCCGGCGATGTCCACCCCGCCCGCGCTGCAGATGGCCATGTCCACCTTCGAGAAGGGCTACAAGCTCGACTACGAGAAGGCCATGAAGAAGTACGACGGCATGGTCTGGTATGAGCCGAGCGAGGCGGAGCGCAAGGCGATCGTCGCCAAGCAGCGCGCCGGCCGTGAGCTTGCCTACGCACCGACCGGCAACTCGATCGACGCCGGCAAGCTGATGAAGGCAAGCGACCTCGAAAAGAAGCTGGCCGAACAAAAGGAAGCCGAAGAAACCAAGGTGGCTGTCGAGATCCAGAAGAAGGAACTCGAAAAGGCAACCAAGGGCGGCACCCATGTGCCGGTTCCTGCCGCCAATCCTGTCCCTCAGCCAGTGCTGCAGGCAGCCGTCGAACAGCCGGCCAAGATGTCCTTCTGGGGCCTGTTCTCCAAGAGCGAACCCGCAGAACAGGCGCCTGCACCGGTCGCGCAAGCCCCCGAGCAGCAGGCAGCCGTGCAGCCGCAGGTTCAGCCGGCAGGTGCCGCGGCAAAGCAGACGCGGTCGGCCGGAGCCCCACAGAAGGCTCAGCCTGAAAACACCGCCGTCGCCGCGGCAAATGCCGAAGCCGCCGTCGCGCCAACGACCGAAGCACCCGTTGCTGTGGAAGAACCGCCGAAGAAGCAGCCCTTCTGGAAGATCTGGGGCAATTGATGCCTGACGAAGGAAAGACGGTCTACGACCTCAGGGGGCTTAAGTGCCCCCTTCCCGTTTTGAAGGCCCGCAAGCGCATCGCCTCCATGGCCGCAGGCGCGCTGCTCGAGATCGAGACGACCGATCCGATGGCAGTGATCGATATCCCGCATTTCTGCCGCGAAGACGGCCATAGCCTCGAGGCGGCTTGCCCCGCTGAAGGCGGTCACCGCTTCCTGATCCGCAAGGGCGTCTGAAGGCACAAAGCGCCTTCGGCTCTCCTCCAAACCAACAGCGCATCAAAGAACAGGGATGAAGCCGTACTATCGGCTTCATCCCTGCGGTTGGCTCATGGCCGGCAGTCTTTGCCCCCTCACTCCTCGCGGAATGCTCTGAGCATCTGGTCGGTGAATGGTTTTGTGAGGTATGAGATTGCGGTTCTCTCGTCGGTCTGGACAAACACTTCGACGGGCATTCCGGGCATGAGCTTGCGGCCGCCGAGCTTTTCGAGCGGCTCGGTGATTTCGACGGTTGCGAGATAGAAGGGCTGTCCGGTGTTGCGGTCGAGGGTGGTGGCGGCGGCGATGACGTCGATGCGGCCGTCGAGTTCGGGTGTGGTGCGCTGGTTGAAGACGGTAAAGCGCATGCGGCTCTTCTGGCCGGGCGCGATGCGGTCGATGTCGACAGGCGGGATGCGGATCTCGACCGTCAGGTCCTCGCCCTCGGGCACGATCGACATGGCGGTGGCGCCCGGCGCGATGATGCCGCCGATGGTGTGGATCTGCAGGTCGTAGA